>JBGAFW010000017.1:0-150935 GCA_044227045.1 Labilithrix sp. | reverse complement strand
GCGGCGAGGACCAACGTAGCGTCGGCGCCGTCGGCGGCGACACGAAGAGCGTCCCCGAGCGCCGACGACGCCGCGTCGAGATCGCCTCGCGACTCCGAGAGCGCCGCACGCACGAGCGACGCGCCGACGATGATCGCCGCATAGCCACGCGGCAGCGCGATGCCAACGCACGTATCGAGCGCGCGATCCGCACGCGTGAGGAGATCGAGGCGAGCTTCCTCTTCGTAGCGTGAAGGGTCGCCGAGATGCGCGCCATGGGAGGTCGCGCCGTTCATCGCGCCCTTCGCGCCTCTCTTCGTGGGGGCGGACGGTCCGGCGGCTGCGCTACGAATCGCCAGACGGGCGAGCGCCTCGGCGAGCGCAAGCTGCGCGCGCGCGGCCTCGACGTGAAGCATCGCCTCGCCGTAGAAGTGCGCGGCCGACTCCGCCATGCCGACCGCGTGCTCGAGGTCACCGCTCGTGACGGCGCCTTCTGCGCCGCGAAGAGACGCGTACGCGTGCACGATCGGCGGGGCATCCTCGGGGATCTCGGGCACACGTCCGTGGATGACCGCGCGATCGATCGCGAAGAACGGCGAATGAGGGATCGCGGCCGCCGCGCGCTCGATCTTCTGCGAGGCGCGATCGAGCTCGCCACGAAGCAGCGCGAGCCGCGCGTCCTCGGCGTCGCAGATGGGGCGGAGCACGGCGAGCCCAGGCTCGTCAGCGCCCGCCTCCGCGAGTCGAAGCATCTTCGAGGCGCGACCGAGGTCGCCGATCGCCATCGCGGCGCGCGTGAGGTCGCGCGCGACGACCGAGCGAAAGAGGAGATCGGAGCGACGCCCCAGCGCGGCGATCGCGGCGTCTCCCACCTCGAGCGCGCGAAGCATGTCACCACGTCGCGTCAGCAGCGCGACCTCGAGCATCGGACCGAGCGGACCGCCACGCGCCTCGCGCTCGATCACCTCCTCGGCACGCTCCACGAGGCCGAGGCCAAGGAGCGCGTGCACTTCGAGGATCGTGACCACCGGCTCGAGGGGCACGCCTGCCGCGCGAAGGGCCGCCCGTGCGCGGGTGATCCACTCGTGGGTCAGCTCGTAGCGCTCTTCGTAGAGGTAGCTCGCCGCGATCTCGACCGCGCGGCGCGCCTCGAGCGTGGGTGATCGCGCGGTGGCAGGCGCAAGGCGCTCGGCGAGCGCGCGCGCGTCGGCGAGCTCACCGCGGAGGATCGCGAGCTGCGCTTGCGTGAGCGCGAGCGCCGGGCCAGGGAGCGCGTTGCCTCGTTTGTCGAGCAACGCGTCGATCGCACGCTGCGCCGCGCTCGGCTCGCCCGCACGAACATGGCACTCCGCGCGGAGGAGCGCAGCGCGCTCGGCGTCCTCGCGTGTCTTCGGCTTCGGGAGGTCGTCGAGCGTACGACGCGCGGCTTCGTAGTCCGCCGCGCGAAGCTGCTCGCGCGCGAGGAGACGTAGCGCGTCGAGGCGATCGTCGTCGCTGCTCGTGGCGATGTCACGAAGCAGTCGCTCGAGCTTCGCAGGATCGGCGGCGGCGCGCGCGATCGGATGCGACTTCAAAACTTCGAGCGCGCCCGCCACGTCATCGAGCTCGTAGCGCGCACGCGCAGCAGCGATGACCGCGACGTCGTCGTTCGGAGACGCCGAGAGCATGCGGTCGGCGATGCGCCCGAGCGCCTTCCAGGTGCCCACCTTCGGCTCGCCAAGCACCTCGCGCACGATCCCCGCGGCCGCGCGCGCGATCATGATGCGAAACGATCCGGGTCGACGCGCCCGGCTCGCCGACTCGTCGCGTACGACGATGAGGTTCTTGCGAAGCTCATCGATCGCGGCCTCGGCGTTCTTCACCGCTCGTGCGAGCTCCGCCTCGTCGAGCGGCGACGCAGCCGCCGAGAGGATCGCGAGCACCTCGCCTTCGCTCGAGGATTCGTCCTTTGCGCGCTCTTCGATCGCGCGCCGCATCGCGCCTTCGGCATCGCCAGAGACGCGCGCCCCGAGCACGCCGCCCGCCATCGCGAGGTGGATCAAGGTGGGGTTACCGCCCGTGGCCTCGGCGACGTCTCGCGCGAGCGAGCGGCCGCGTGCCTCCTCCACGGCGCGAACGAGCTCGATCGCCGCGTCGACGGAGAGCGGCTTCACCTCGAAGACGGGCGCGCGAAAGCTCACTTCCTTCGCGCTCATGAAGCGACGCGAGACGAGCGCGACCCGCGAGGTCGATCGCTGCTGCTGCGAGAAACGGGCGACGAGCGGCGCGATCTTGCGAGACAACGCCGGCTCGAGGTCATCCCAGATCAGCGCACATGGCATCGCGCCGAGGAGACGCGCGAGATCGTCGTCCTCGCTGCTGCCTGCCCCAGCCGAAGGCTGCGGCCGCTGCGTTCCCATCGCACGTGCTGTGCGGTCGATCGCTTCGCGTGCGTCGAGCGCGCCCTCGAGCGAGACGTGGACGACGGCCGGGACCTCGCGCACATCGGCGGCGGCGTCGAGCGCGGCGCGGACGAGGGCAGTCTTTCCAACACCCGCAGCGCCGTAGACGAACACGACCGCGCTCTGCGCGATGAGCGCCCGAAGCGACGCGATGTCGTTGTCACGACCGATGAGGGTTCGAGGAAGATCCACGACGCGCTGCCTGTCTTGCCCCCACTCTACCAGCCAACAGGAAGGGCCGGGGAGACGATGCGTCACCATGCCCGCGCCTCGGGACTGGCTTTGCGTGGAGGCGTTCGCTCGCGCGACCAGCTCGCGCGCGCACGACGCCTGTCTCGAGGCGGAGACGCGCGCGCGATGCACACATCCAGCGCAGGCCGGGCCATCGGCGGGGGCGGCTCGCATCAGCCGCGCTGCGCTCTTCACGAAGCCGCAGCGTTTTCATCCGAGGTCGCATGGCTGGCTCAAACACCATCCATCACGTTTTTCTCCATCCTCATCGGTGGCACCGGCGTTGCTGAAGTGAGGATTCATGAAGACGAAGGCACTCGCCGGCTTGATCGCTCTTGGCCTCACCTCGCAACTGGTCGCGTGCGCGAACGGCGACGCCGACCCCGATCGATCGCCCAGCAAACGCCCGATGAGCGCGCAAATCGCGACTCCGAGCGATGACATCATCCCCTTCGACGGCCACGGCGGCGCGACCGGGGTCGGCCGTGCACCAGCCGAGGACCGCACCGTCGCGGTACCGGAAGGACTGGCTGAGGGGATCGGATCGAATTGCTCCCAAACGTTCCCGCCGCCTGCATCGCTGCCGTGCGCGATCCCCGAGTCGGGGCGCGTCTACTACGTCAGCCCGAAGGGCAGCGACGCGAACGACGGCTCCTCGCCCGAGCACGCCTGGGCCACGCTCTTTCATGCGGTCCGCGCCGCCGAGGCGGAGAGCACGATCCGCGTCGCCGAAGGCCAGTACCTCAGCGCGGTCATCCATGTCGATCGTGCGATCATCCTCAAAGGCGGCTTCGACGCGTCGTTCAACGCCTGGGACCCGGACGCCCATCCCACCACGGTCCTCGGACAGCTCTCCCTCGCGCACGACCAAGCGATCGCTGGTGGTTTTCATCTCGTCGGCCGCGGACCTGCGACCGAGGGCAGCGATGCACGGATCGACGCGCGCCACGTCGTCTCGGGCGGCACGCTCATCCGCAACTACGTCGAGATCGCCTACCGCGCCGACGGCAACCAGCACGCGCTCTACGGCATCGTGGCGAGCGCGCCCGAAGGCCATCGCACGCGCCTCTACTGCAACGACGTCTACGTGCGCGGCGAAGGCGTCTCGTCCTCACCGAGCCTCGAGGTAAGGGCGATCGCCTACGACGGCGCCGGCTCGATGTTCGGCGGCGAGGCCAAGCTCGCGAGCAACCGCGTCTGCGTCGATCGCTCGCGCGGGATCCTCTCGGCCGAGGCGATCGGCGGCTCTGCGAGCGGAACGCCCGGCGCTCACGCACGCGTCACGATGACGAACAACGTGATCGAGGCACACGGTGACGTCGCCCTCGGGCTTCGCCAGGTCCTCGGTGTTCGCTTCTCGGGTGGGCTTCACGACATCGACGTGGTCGCCACCAACAACACCGTCTACAGCGAGACCGACGGCATCGTCGGCGAGGTCGGCGCGGGCGGCGGCAAAGCGCACTGGCGCCTGACGAACAACGTCGTGTTCTCGACCGGCGGCCGCGAGGCGATCAACGTCGGACCGAAGGGCTCCTCGTACGTCGACATCCCCGAGAGCTCGGGCAACCTCGTCTTCGGATTCATGCACAATACAATCGTCCCGGTGCCGCGCGCGTCGATCAACGACGACACGACGAATGCCTGGACGGTCCGCGACGTGCTCGGCGACTCGTTCGTCCCGAAGGCGTCGAGCCCCGCCCGTAAGGACGCCGTCAACGTCTGGGGCGATCCCGTCTACGGCGGCGTCCGCACCGATCTCTGGAGCAGCATCCGCCCGGCCGACGGCACGTGGACGCGCGGCGCGGTGCAATGACCCAGCGCGCGCGAGGTCTCTCCGGAGAGAGGTCGTCGCTCGCTCTTCACTTGGCTCTTCACTTCACGGGCGGGATCGGCGGCGGGTCGTAGATGCGCTTCACGTTGGCGCCGCCGACGAACGCGTACGAGCCGCGCGATCCGTAGCCGTAGGCGATGATGCCGAAGGCCTGATCGCCCGTCATCTGGTGCGCGCCTTCGCCGATGACGCATCGGCGCGACTCCCACGACTGGCCACCGAGCGTCCCCGCCGGTGAGACGACGCAGCCCGCGGGCGCCTGACCGTCGATCAAGACCGCCGCGCCGGAGGGCGCCGCGATGACGACATAGTTCTTCGACCACGACGACGGCACGTTGAAGAGGTAATTGCGCCGGTACTGATCGACCGGCGGCGGGATCGTGAGCGACGGGTCACCACCTTCGCTCGCGCCGTTCGTGAAGCCTTGGCTGACGAGGATCTGCCCAATCGCGAGCGGCTCGGTGGCCTCCGCGACGAAGTCGGTCGTCGTCCACGCATCGCGAATCTCACCAGGCTGAAGCGTGAAGTTGTCGTTCGGCGGAGGGAGGTTCGTCTTCACCGTCGTCGGCGCCGCCACGCCCATGAACCGGAGCATGTCGGGCTCGACGTATCCGCCGGTCGAGCGAATCGGGCTTCGCGTGACGACGAACGACTTTCCGTACGAGGTGATCGGAAGGAGCTGCTCTTCGAGGTGGTCGGTGCAGCACAGATCCTTCGACTCGTAGCCGGGCGGAGCAGGCGGACCGCCATTGGTGCCGGCGTTCAGAGGAGCGATCCCGCGCTCGCCACCCGAGAAGACGACGATCGGGGCGCTCGACTCGACGACCGTGCCGGTCATGTCGCCCGGGATGCCGGACGACTCGATGTTGAGGACATCAAACGGGCCGATGACCTGCTGAATGACGTCGCCCTTCTTCTTCGCGTCGACGCCGCCGCCTGCCACCGTCGCGGTGCTCACGGTGACGGTGACGGCCGTGTTCGGCTGCGTGCCGATGATCGTCACGAACGAGTGATCGGGGATCCCGGCGATGTCCGGCGCGCCAGGGATGGACGCCTTGATCGGGTTGGTCGTCGGCCAGCCGAGCACGCGATAGACGTTGCCGAGCCCGTTCTTCGGGATGAGCAGCGACGCGTCGTTCGAGTACGAGTGCCGCAGCGTGTTGAACTGATAGACGACGATCGGGACGTCCGATCGAATGCGAAAGGCATTCGACGACACCATCGTGCCCGGCCCGTTGTCGGCTTGCGTGCTGCCGTCGACCTCACGGGTAGGGAGAGTGAGCTCCTTCAGCGATCCAGGCGCGAGGCTCTCGGTGAGCACGGTCGAGATCGCAGCCGCCCCATTCGGCGGCCCGTCGTTCTTCTCGACGACGACGTTCGCTGGAGTCTTGCCGAAGTTCGACACCACCACGCCCCAAGGTGAGCCTGCCGCGTCGTTGAAGGACGAGTACTCGTTGTCGAGATCGACCGCCCAGAACTCGCAGCCGACGTTCGACCCCCACGCCTCGGCCGCCGCGCAGCTCGCCGCGCATTCACCGTCGAGGCAGAACTCACCGGTCGCGTCGCAGCTCTTCACGAACGCACCCGCCCCGGCGTCGGGCGCACATTGGTGAACGTCGTTGCCGACGCACGTGGTCCCTCCCGGCGAGCACTTCTTGTCGCCGAGGCTTCCGTTTCCGCCGAGCCCACCTGGTCCACCGCCCGCGGCCGGATCGGTCGCCGCCTGATCGGTGAACGGCGCGCGGGAAGACCCACATGCAGACGCGAGAGAGAGCGCAAAGGCGATCACCAACCCGACCCCACCGCCCGCGCCGAGACCAGCAGAACCACGGGATTTCGAGCCAGATCGCGACAGCATGGCGGCGCCTTACCATCGGGCTTCGCGTGTGATGCCTTTCCGCTTCTTACTTGCGGCCAGTGCGTAATTCGATCCTCAACGCGGCTCTCCTCTATCATCGTGCGCTGGTATGCGAGCCTTCGCCTTTTCCTCACTCATTCTCGTTCCTTGTGCAGCCTTCTTGCTCGCGCTGAGCAGCGCCGCGTGCAAGGACGACCCGCCGGCCGGGCCAGCCGCAGACGCCGGCAGCCAAGACGGAGGCGCCACGCTCTCGGCCGAAGCAGAGAGCTTCCTCACCAGCCTGTGCGCGCGCTACGCGACGTGCTGCAACTCGGCCGCGACGAAGGAGTCGTGCACCGACAAGACGAAGGCCGCCGCGCTCGGAAAAGCATTCGACCTCGCGCGCGCGAAGACCTGCCTCGATGGCCTGTCGACCGAATCGCAAAAGAAGCGTCCCGAGATCTTCTGCGTCCAAGCACCCGACACGATGACCTGCGGCGCCGTCTTCAAAGCGACCGGCGCGAAGGCCCCGGGCGCCGACTGCACGACCCACGAAGAGTGCAAGAACGGCGACGCCCCCGACGTCGACGGCCTCTGCCTCGCGAAGAAGTGCCAGCAAGTGAAGCGCGGCGTTCAGAACAACGCGTGCATCGGCACCCGCTTCGACGGCCGCACCAGCGTGCAGCTCCCAAGCGAGCCAGCAGGCGGAGCGATCTGCCTCGTCAACGACAACCTTTATTGCGACGAGACGGCGAAGCAGTGCAAGCCGCGCGGCTCCGCAGGCTCGGACTGCTCCCTCGTCGACGGCGCGTGCGTCGAGCAAGCGTATTGCTCCTCCTCCACCAAGCAGTGCACGCCCCGCACCGACAAAGGCAAAGAGTGCGCGTCGACCGAAGAGTGCACCATCGACGCCTACTGCGCGAACGACGAAGCCACCAACAAGACGCTCTGCAAACCACTCGGCACCATCGGCGCCGCCTGCGAACGCGGCGACGAATGCGACCCCCGGGAAGCACTCCAATGCAACGCCGACACGACCAAGTGCGGTATCGACGTCGCGCTCTACGACACTGCGTGCCTGGGCTCACTCGCCCTCAAAGACTGAGGTCGCAGCCCCGCGCCGACTCGGTCCTCGAAGAGCGTTTCTTTTTCACGATACACCGCGCAGCGCCTCGTCCCTTCCCCTGGCGCCCGACATCACCGTGGTCAACCAAGGTGTTCGCGCTCGCGCACGCGGTGCTGGCGCCTGACTTCGGTCGCGCAACGGACCGCGATCTTTGTCGAGCGACCGGCTGGCCGTTACCGTGGTCAACCAAGGTGTTCGCGCTCGCGCACGCGGTGCTGGCGCCTGACTTCGGTCGCGCAACGGACCGCGATCTTTGTCGAGCGACCGGGCTGGCCGTTACCGTGGTCAACCAAGGTGTTCGTGCTCGCGCCCGACTGTGCTGGCGCCTGACTTCGGTCGCGCAACGGACCGCGATCTTTGTCGAGCGACCGATGCTCGTCGTGAGCTGACTTCACCTTGGTCAACCACGGTGTTCGCGCGCCGCTGGGCAGCCCCTCGGATGCATGCCGCCGAACTTTCAGCCGTCTGGCCCCGGGGTTGGCACGCCGATCGGTCGGGCCAGCGGCGCTGGCGCCTGACTTCGGTCGCGCAACGGACCGCGATCCTTGAGCGACGGATGCTCGTGGGCTGACGTACCGTGGTCAACCAAGGTGTTCGTGCTCGGTGCTCGCGCACGGGGTGTTGGCACCTGACTTCGGTCGGGCAACGAACCGCGATCTTGTCGCGCGACCGACGCTCGTGGGCAGCCAAGGTGTTCGCACCGACGCACGCGCCGCCGGCGCGCGACTTCGCTGGCGAGACCTGACTGTCGAGGACGGAGCGCGAAATCTACCTTGGTCAGCCAAGGTGCTCTTCGTCCACGTGCGAAGTTGGTGGCGCGCCTCCACGCAACCCCGGCCAACCGAGTTTCCTTGGCCAACCAAGTTTCCGTGGCCACCCCATGCGAGCAACTCGGACTTCACCTTGGTCAACCCAGGCATTTGCAGCGCGCCGTAGCGCTGGCAACGCTCCACTACCTGGGCCAACCAAGGCTGGCGCCTTCAGCAGACCGGTCGCCGTCGGGCAACGGACCGCGAGAAGCTTACCTCGGCAAATCTAGGGACGCGATCCGTCGTGCAGCAGACCGCGCGTGCTCTCTCTTGCAGCGGACCGCGGCATCGGTCGAGCCGGGAGCGAGCCCGTGCTGGCGCCCCACGAAGTTTACCTTGGTCAATCCACGTGTTTGGACGTCGGGCAACGGACGGAGCGTGACGTCGGTCAGGCAAACGACCTCGCTGGCGCCCACTGCTGGCGCCCGACTTCGCGGGGTCGAACCGAAGCGCGCGGTGGCTTCTTTTCGCGTTGTTTCGTCGCTTTACGTGGGCCGAAGGGCGGACTAAACGTTGCCGAAAGACCATGGCATCCGACACGAGTGGCCCGGGCAAAGCCGACGGAACATCGACGTCCGCAGAGGACACGCTCATGCAGGCGCGGCGCGCCAAGGCGGAGAAGCTTCGCAAGCGCGGGGAGAATCCCTTTGCGAACGATGTCGTGCCGCGATCGGGTGGAGCGACGGTCGACATCGCCGAGCTTCGCTCGAAGGCGACGCTGGCTCGCGGCGAGGACGGCAAGTACGCGGAAGACCGCGTGAAGGAAGAGACCAAGGGAGCGGTCTTCCACATTCGCGGGCGGGTGATCGCGTTTCGGTCGACCGGCGGGCTGTCGTTCCTTCGGCTTCGTGATCGCACCGGGGAAGTGCAGCTGCTCATCAGCGAGGCGAGCCTCGGCGCGGAGGCGTATGGGCGGCTCGAAGAGATCGACATGGGCGACATCGTCGAGGCGGAGGGCACGCTCACGGCGAGCAAGCGTGGCGAGCTGTCGATCGAGCCATCGCGCGTCCGCATCTTGACCAAGGCGCTCCGGCCGCCGCCCGAGAAGTGGCATGGCCTTCAGGATGTCGAGACGCGGTATCGCCAGCGTTACGTCGACCTCGTCGCGAACCCCCACGTCGCAGACGTGTTTCGCGCGCGCAGCCACATCGTGAGGGCGATGCGCGCGGTGTTCGACAAAGAGGGGTTCCTCGAGGTCGAGACGCCGACGATGCACACGCTCATCGGCGGCGCGGTCGCGCGGCCCTTCACCACCCACCACAACGCGCTCGACATGAATCTGTTCATGCGCATCGCGCCCGAGCTCTATCTGAAGCGGCTGCTCGTGGGTGGGCTCGACCGCGTGTACGAGATCGGTCGCTGCTACCGCAACGAAGGCATCTCCACGCGCCACAACCCCGAGTTCACGATGCTCGAGTTCTATTGGGCGTATGTGACGTACGAGCATCTGATGGCGTTCACGGAGAAGATGATCCGCGCGATCGACGCGGAGCTCGCGCGCGCGATGCCCGAGGCGCACATCCGCTGGGTCGCCGAGCGGCCCTTTACGTTCGATGAGCCCTTCGTGCGATTGCCGATGAACGACGCGGTCGGATCGGCCGCGAAGGCGACGAAGATCCCCGCGTGGGATGAGGCGGTCGCAAAAGGCGGCGGCAACGGGATGGTCGCCTACCTCACGAGCCTCGGCGACTTCGGCGGGAACATGAAGGAGTGGTCGAAGGCGTCTCCGCGCGCGAAGGCGATCGATTGGGGCAACCTCCGCAAGGGCTGGATGAAGTGCGAGAACGACGGGGAGCGGCTCTTTGCGCTCTACGAGTACCTCGGCGAGCCCTTCCTCATCGAGGACTACAAGGCGGCCGACGGGAAGCGAAGCTTGCCTGTCTTCATCAAAGACTATCCGTTCGAGACATCTCCGCTCGCGCGCAGGAATGATGCGCGCCCCGACCTGGTTGACCGGTTCGAGCTGTTCGTACATGGCCGTGAGCTCTGCAATGCGTTCTCCGAGCTCAACGACCCTGACGATCAGGCCGAGCGCTTTCGCGAGCAGGTGCGAAAGAAGGCGGCAGGGGCGGAGGAGACGATGGACTTCGATGAGGACTACATCCGGGCACTCGAGCAAGGCATGCCGCCCGCAGCAGGCTTCGGCATGGGCGTCGATCGTCTCACGATGATGCTCACGAACGCGCCGTCGATTCGCGACGTCATCTTCTTCCCGCTCCTTCGCAAAGAGATCGACTGAAACATGTCGAAGCAGGAAGACAGCTCGGTCGACAGCGACGTGAAGAAGCGCGACGCGAAGAGCGACGCAAAGCACGAAGCCAAGAAGGACGCCAACGCCTCGCCGCCCGGCCCGATCGGCCCGGCGATGGGCAAAGGCCGATGGCGCACCGAAGACATCGACCAGCCGTGGAGCATTGGCGAAGCGATCGGCGTCGCGATGGGCGCGGTCAAGAACCACTTCGCGTCGCTCACGCTGCCGCTCGTGCTGCTCGAGATCATCGGGCTTGCCGCGATGGCGGGACCGGGTGCGTTCTTCGTCTTCCGTTACGGCGTCAAGGCGATCATGGCGACGTTTGGGCCACCTCCGCTCGCGTCATCGCCGTTCGGTGTGCTCACGCCGCCGCCCATTCCGCCGGGCATGCTCGTCGGTGCGATCGTCACGAGCGTGGTCATCGGGCTCATCGCGGCGTCGATCACGTTCTCGCTCCTCGCCGAGGCTGCGCTTTGCGCGGTCCGTGACGAGCGCGTCCCGGCGGGTCGCTTTGGTCGCGCGCTCAAGCGAGCGCCGCGGTTCTTTGGCTGGCAGCTCCTGTTCATCGTCGTCGTTGGGATCATCCCGGCGCTGATCGAAGGCGTCCCCTTCGCGTATGCGCGCATGACCGATCAGCCCGAGCCACACGGCATCTGGGAGCTCGCGGCGCTTCTTCCGCCTCCTGCGCTCGCGCTCGGCTTCGTCGTCGCGTTTGGCTTCGCGCCGTTCATCATGGTGGACGACAACGCCTCACTCATCGCCTCGATGCGAAAGAGCTGGCGGGTGTCGAAGCAGTACATCGGAAACGTCTTCCTCTACTTGATCGCCCTCGCGCCGATCGCGCTGCTCGTGTTGGCGCCGCTCGTGGGCGTCGTCGCGCTCGCGTTCGTGTGGCTCGGGCTCGCTTACGGCTATGTGCGCGCGACCGGCCGCAACGATCTGTCGTGGTACAGCGCGGACTTCGCGAGCAAGTCGATCCGCACGTTCCTTCGCGTCACGCTCGCCGCGCTCGGCATCACCGCAGGCTCGCTCGTCCTCTGGGTCAAGGCGCTGCCGACGCTGCGTGGGTCGGCATGGTCGATCACGGACACCGCGATTCGCGCGGCGGCGATCCTCTCGTCCGTCGCGGTCATCGTCGTCGTGCTCGCGCTGCTCCTCCCATACATGCTCGACCGCCTCGAGGGACGTCGCTTCACGTCGTTCGTCGCGGCGCGCCACGTCCGGTCGCAGAAGAGCGGCTTCTTGACCGTCATCAGCGTCCTGTCGATCTGCGGCGTCGCGATCTCCTCGTGCGCGCTCTCGAGCGTCGTCAGCGTCATGGGCGGCTTCAGCCAAGACCTGAAGCGCAAGATCCTCGGCAACAACGCTCACATCGTGATCGACACCACGGCCGCCACGCCGTGGGACGGCTACGACGCGACGCTGAACGCCGTTCGCAAGGTGCCCGGCGTCACCGGCGCGACCCCAGTGGTCCACGGCGAGGTCATGGCCTCGAGCGCGTCGAACCTCGCCGGCGTCATCGTCAGCGGCATCGATCCGAAGAGCATCAACGAGGTCATCGATCTCAAGCACAACATAGAGGTCGGCAAGCTCGACTACCTCGAGCACCCCGAGAAGCTCACGAAGCTCCCCGCGAACGAGGTCATCGGCATCGGGCCCGGCGGCGAGAACTACTACAAGGGCTCCGAGCTCCCTGCCCTCTCCGACGATCTCGATCCCGACGTACGCTCCGTCATCATCGTCAAACCGGATCGACCAGGGCTCATCCTCGGTCGCGAGCTGGCGAAGACGCTTCATGTCTACGTCGGCGACGAGGTGACGCTCGTCTCTCCGCTCGGCGATCTCGGGCCGATGGGCGTCATGCCCCGCACGAAGCGCTTCCGCGTCGCCGCGATCTTCTACAGCGGCATGTACGAGTACGACGCGACGTACGTGTACACGATGCTCGATCAGGCGATGGAGTACTTCGCCACCCAAGGCAAGATCAGCGCGATCGAGGTGAAGGTCGATGACGCCGAAGGCGCTGACCGCATCGCGCCCGCCGTCGTCGCCGCGGTCAATCGACCCGAGCTTCGCATCCGTGATTGGCGCGAGATCAACAAGAACCTCTTCAGCGCGCTCAAGCTCGAACGCTTCGCGACGTTCATCATCTTGTCGATCGCGATCATGGTGGCGAGCTTCTGCATCGTGTGCACTCTGCTCTTGATGGTGACCGAGAAAGGCAAAGAGATCGCCATCCTCAAGGCCATAGGTGCGTCCGATGGATCGATCCTGCGCACGTTCATGATCGAAGGGATGATCATCGGCGGGATCGGGACGGTGTTCGGTGTCGTCACCGGCCTCGCGATGTGCACTGGCCTCTCGTGGTTCGGGCTGCGGCTCGATCCCGAGGTCTATTACATCGATCGCTTGCCCATCAGCGTGAACGGCTGGGACTTCCTCACCGTCGCCGCCGCGGCCCTCACGATCTGCACGCTCTCCACCGTCTACCCTGCGTTCGCGGCGTCGCGACTCCGTCCGGTCGACGGCCTCCGCTACGAGTAGGACAGCTCCGCGAGCTCGCGGGCGATGCTCAGCGCGGGCGGCGGAGGACCGTATGGTCCGCCCAGCTCACGAAATAGACATGCGTCGGCGTGAGCGCGATGTTCTTCGCGTACGCCCACACGCGTGCGCTCTGATCCTGCGCGACCTGATGGAGCCCGCTCGTGATCGTGCGCGGCGGATCGGTCTGCGTCGTGGTCTTCGTGCGAAGCTCACCCGATATCGTGAGCCAGTAGAGGTCTTCGCTCGTCGGCTCACCGGTGACGGAGAACGGGCCTGTCTGATTGTTCGCGACGGTGATCGGCCCTGCACCGTTGGGGACCTTTCCGCGGATCTCTCCCTCGAGGACCTTCGCCCAGTAGATGCCCGTCTTCGTCGCGGTGATCGACTGGCAGTCGTTCTCGCCTGACGCCAGCGTGCCGACGTTCGTGCCAGTCGACGAGCGAATGGTCGCCGCGCCCGACTGCGACCAATACGCGACGTCGTTGAGCGACGTGATCGCGAAAGGGTTGTTCGCGCTCTCTTTGACGACGTCGGCGTCGACCGTCTTGAGGTGAACGTCGCCGTTCGCCGTGATGAACCAGGCGCCGCTGCTGGTGCTGACGAAATCGAGCGGCGCCTCCGCGGTAGTGAACAGGATGCTCGCCGCCGCCGTCGACTCCGGCGCGCTCGCGAGCTGTTTGTTCGAGCCATCGGCCCAAACGACGCGCCCCGTGTCCGATTGAAACCTGAGCGCGTGAGGTGTGCCGAGCGTCCGGACGAAGAGCTCAGGAGAGCCTCCCGGGAGAGAGGTGAGGAGCACACGTCGAATGCTCCCCTCACCATTCTCGCTCCAGTAGAGGTAGTTGGGCGTGACGAGCAACGAGGTCACGTCGATCTGGCCTGTCGCCACCACCTCGGAGCCTGGCGGGCCCGCGTCACCGCCATCCGGCTGGGCGACGTCGAAGACGGTGGAGCCATCGTCGCCGGGTGACGCGTCAGGTCCGCCATCGATCGTCGCCGGAGCCGCGTCGAACGTGCTGCATGCGACGCCAAGCGAAAGCGACGCGCCAGTCGCGAGGCCCCCAAGCCCGACGAGAGACAGGACCGACCGCTGGCGTGCCGCACGCATGCTTCTTCGGCATCGTAGCAGAGAGCCGACAACGCCATCGATGCCGCATTTGCCTTCGAAATCCCGTCAAATGGAGACCCCGCGTCAAACATTCAAATTCGTTTGAGCTCAAACCATTTACTTGCAGCTCAAACCAAGTATGCATTCGAGCGTGCAGTCTGCGATTCCCCTCCAGGATCTCCTCGAGCCCATCCCGACCTCGTCCGCTCCGGAGCGTCGCGCGTCGCAACCGGTGCTTGGTGAGCCGTTCGAGCTCCAAGGCGTCGCGCGCACGCTGACCATTCCGCTGTGGGCGCGCGCCGTCGAGACGACGAAGCCGCGGCCGATCATGCGCGACCCGCACGCACGCGAGCTGATGGACGCGATCGCCGAGCACGCGGGCTTCGACTTCTCGATCTACCGTCACGCGTGGGGCACCCAGCTCGGCTGCGTCGTCCGCGGCCTCCTCTTCGACGCCTGGACGCGCGACTTCGTGCGCGCCCATCCTCGCGGCACCGTGGTCGAGCTCGGCGCAGGGCTCACGACGCGCTTCGAGCGGCTCGATCGCGATCTCGGCGCGCAGGTGCATTGGGTCGACATCGACTTGCCCGAGGTGATCGCCGTTCGAGAGCGTCTCCTCGATCAGGCGCCGGCGTCGTCCGCCTCGAAGATCTCGGAGCGGCGCGCCTCGATCGGCATCTCCGTCACCGACACGACCGCGTGGATCGCCGCGCTCGTGCGCCGCGCGCCCGCCCCCTACTTCTTCGTCTCGGAAGGGATGCTCATGTACCTCCAGGAGAACGAGGTCAAGGCGCTCTTCACGCGGATGAGCGAGGCGTTTCCGGGCAGCACGCTGGCGTTCGACTCGATCTCGCCGCTCGTCGTGAGGAACCAGAGCCACCACGACTCGATGAAGCACCTGATGGACGCTCCCTTCGGCTGGGGCATTCGTGACGTCCACGAGATCGAGCTCTGGATGACCGAGCTTCCGGTCTCACCAAACGACGCGGAACCGGCGCGACGAGGCATCACGATCCACGAGGTCCTCACGCTCGCCGACATCGCCGCGCGCTTCCCGCGCGACGTGCCGCGCCGGCACCGCATGCTCGCGCGTCTTTGCCACCACGTCTTGCCGTGGCTGACGCGCTCGTATCGCCTGACGCGCGCGTCGTTCTCGACGACTCAGTGACTCGACGACGGCGGCTTTGGCTCGTAGGCCTGGATGACCTCGACCGCCTGAGCGGGGTTCTCGCCCTGCGCAGGCGGCTGCAGATCACCGCCGATGCCGGCGACGATCACGGTGATGTTGTCCTTGCCGCCTCGCTCGTTGGCGAGATCGACGAGACGCTGGGCAGCGATCTCGGGTCGCTTCGCTTCGAAGATCACGTTCTTGATCTCTTCGTCGCTGACATGCCCCGTGAGGCCGTCGGAGCACAAGAGGAGGCAGTCGCGCGCGCGAAGCTCGAGCCGGCCGAGCGCGACCTTCAGATCGCGCTGGTGCCCCATCGCTTGAAGGATGACGTTGCGCATCGGTGACTGGCTCGCGTCCTCGGGCTTCATGACGCCGCTGTCGATGAGCATCTGCACCATGCTCTGGTCGTGCGTGATCTGCGCGATCTCGCCGGCGCGGAGGAGGTAGGCGCGCGAGTCGCCGACCTCGGCGATGTACGCACGGCCCGCACGAACGAAGATCGCCGTGAGCGTCGCGCCCATGCGCGCTTGGTCGCGTCGCCCTTGCGAGCGCACCGCTTCGTGTGCACGGCGTACCGCCTCGGCGAGCGTCGCGTCGCGTGGAGTCTCGAGCGGAGCGTCTTGGATCTCGCGCGTGATCGTCTCGACCACGAGCGCGCTCGCCACCTCGCCCGCTTGCGCGCCGCCCATGCCGTCCGACACCGCGAGCAGCACGCCCCGCTCACCGACGTCGAAGCGCGCGTGCGACTGCTCTTGAAGGAGAGCTCCGCCGGTGAGATCGGCGACGACGAACGCGTCTTCGTTGTTCGTACGCACCTTTCCCACGTGCGTCACGGCAGCGACGCTGACGTAGTGTGGCTGCGCGACGTCGTCCGGCGAGGACGCGGACCCCGCGTTCGGGTTGGGGTTGGGTTGGCTGGGCGCGGGCATGATGTCTCCCATAGCACGAGCTTCGATTGCAGGACTTTGGCCGGACCCGGGACGCGCGGTCACGAGCGCCCGAACGGGCTGGATTCTATCTGGCCCGCCGCTTTTTTTCGCTCATCTACGATTCAGGGAACAGCCGTGCCGATGTGGCTGTCTTCACCGAGCGGGGCAAGCTGTCTCGGCTGGGCCCGAAGCCGCCCGGCCTCGGGAGGCATGCTCTGCGCGGCGCCAAGAAGCCACGCTAGGTCCTTGAACACGCATGAATTTCATCGAAGCGCCGATGCGATCGCAGGTTGTGCTAGAAGAGGGCCGAGCAAGCCTTATGTCTTCCGCTGCCGCCCGTCCCGTCGTCATCGCCAAGGACGTCAAGAAGTCCTTCCAACACATGGGTCGAACACTCGATGTCCTCCGCGGCATCGACTTGACGATCAACGAAGGAGAGATGGTCGGCATCGTCGGCCAATCGGGCGCAGGAAAGTCGACGCTCCTTCACTGCATCGGCACGCTCGACGTCATCACGTCCGGCTCGCTCAAGATCGACGACGCCGAGCTCACGGAGCTCTCCGGCACACGCCTCGCCGCGCTCCGCAATCGAACGATCGGCTTCGTCTTCCAGTTTCACCATCTCCTCCCGGAGTTCAGCGCCCTCGAGAACGTGCTCATGCCCGGCCTGATCCAAGGGCGCTCACGTCGCGAGATGGAGCCCCGCGCACGCGCGCTCCTCGAAGAGGTCGGCCTCAAGGACCGCGTCCTCCACCGCCCAGGTGAGCTGTCGGGCGGAGAGCAGCAACGCGTCGCGCTCGCACGCGCCCTCGTCCTCGAGCCGAAGCTCCTCCTCGCCGATGAGCCCACCGGCAACCTCGACTCGCGCACGAGCGAGCAGATCCACCAGCTCTTTTACAGCGTGAACGAGCAGCGCAAGACGACCATCGTGATCGTCACGCACAACGCCGCGCTCGCAGGCGGCATGCCGCGCGTCGTCACCTTGCGCGACGGCCGCGTCGAGCGCGATGAGCGCCGTTCCGCCAAAGCGCCCGCCCAGACCGAGACCGGCAAAGTCGAAGTCTGAGGCTCAACCTTCGAGCTGCGCGAGCACCGTCACGGCGCGCGCGTCCGTCGAGCTACGCAGCGCGGCCACCGTCGCGGCGCGCATTTGCTCGGTGCGCACCTTGCCGGCTGCGATGAGTGCCGCCACCTTGTTCACCACCGCGCCGTCGACGCCGCCGATCTCACGGAGCCCCACGATCGCCGCAAGCCGCACGCTGTCGTCTTCGTGATGCTCGAGGAGATGGGCGAGCACCGGCTGCGCGCGCATCGTCCACACACGCGGGAGCGCACGCGCGGCCGCGCGACAGAGGTTCGCGATCGGCGAGCCGGCATACTTCATCACGAGATGCCCGGCGACCTCGTCGGGCGCGTTGGGCATCGAGAGGAGGAGGTCCTCGGCGACCTCCGTCGCGGTCGGGTTCGCGCCCGCGATAGCCCCGTCGTAGATGCGCTCGAGCGCCGCGCGAACGACGGGAAGCGCGAACTCCCCGAGCGACTTCATCGTCTTCACGAACGCGATGCGCGCGCGCTGATCGGCGGCGATCTTCGTGCGCGCGCCATAGAGCGCATACGCTCCTGCGACGCGGGCGTCGGCGAGGATCTCCGCGGCCGCTTCGCGGTTGGCGTCTTCGTTCGTCAGGAGGTTCTTCGCGAGCGGCGCGAGCAGGTCCGGATCGGAGAACATGCGACCGAGCGCGGCGAGGCCCTCGCGGGCGGTCTCCTCCGCGAACGCGCGATCGCTCAAGCCCGAGATGACGATGTTCACCATCTGGAGGGTGCGGGCGTCTCCTCGCTGCGCGAGCACACGGATCGCGCCGTCGAGCTCGACGAGGCGCTTCGCGAGCGCACGCTCGTCGCGCTCGTGTGCGAGCTCGCCGAGATAGGTGCTCGCGTCCTTCGCCAGCATGTCGGCGACCGAATGGGCAGGCGTCTGCGCCTGACGCGCCTCTTCCATGAAGCGGGCGTAGCCTTCTTGCCGCGTCTCCATCCACTCCGGCGCTGGCGCCGAGGGGCGGCTCAGAGGCTGCGGTGTCAGCTTCTTCGCCGAGCCCACCGAGACGGCGGGCATCGAGTTGATCGAGAGGCGATCGAAGCTGCCCGTCGTGCGAACCGCGCTCGCGGGCGTGCCCTCCGGCAAGAGCAGCAGCTTCAGCTCCGCGCGGAGCTCCTGCATGTTCTGTTGGCGGTCGTCCCGCGACTTCGCGAGCGCGCGCTGAACGAGGCGATCGAGCCGCGGATCGACGTTGGGAACCTTCGACGACACGAGAGGCGGCGGCGTGTCGATGTGCATCTGGCGGATGGCCGCCGCGCTGTTCGCGAGGAACGGTACGCGGCCGGTCACGAGCTCGTAGATCATGACGCCGCATGCATAGACATCGCTGCGCGCGTCGAGCTCTTCGCCGAGACACTGCTCCGGTGACATGTAGACAGGCGTGCCGGCGAGGCGCTGCGCAACGTCGGCGGACACGCTTGGCGGGATCGCGAAGCCGAAGTCGAGCACCTTCACGTTCTCGACCACGTTGCCGTCATCGTCCTCTTTGCGGACGATCATGACGTTGTCTTGCTTCACATCGCGATGGATGAGCCCGCGCGCATGGGCGTGGCCAAGCCCTGCACAGACTTGGAGCATGATCGCGACGACACGCGGCACCTCGAGCCGGCGCTCTCGATTGAGGATCGTGCGGAGCGTCTGGCCGTCGACGAACGCCATCGACAAGTAGAGGAGCCCGTCCGACTCCTGCCCGAAGTCGTAGATGTGGACGAGGTTTGGATGGTCGAGCCGCGACAGCGCGAGCGCCTCGGCATAGAAGCGACGCGAGAACTCGGCGTCCCGCTGGAACGCCTCGTGGAGGACCTTTACCGCGACGACGATGCCGAGCCCCATGTGGCGCGCTCGATACACGGCGCCGATGCTTCCTTCGCCGACGACGGAGAGGACCTCGAAGCGACCGTTGGCGATCTTTCGACCTACGATCGAGTCGGGGGTGGGCGCCGGATTGGAGTCGCTGAAGAGCGGAGCGTCCTTCTCTTGCTCCTCCCATGGGTAGAGCCGAAGGGCATGGTGGCCGGCTTCGTTCGTCGTGCCGAGAGGCTCTGCGAGGAGACGGAGCGGGACGTTCGAGGTCGGCGTGTACACCTCGAGCAAATGCGGCCCCGCCGCGCCTGGCGGCCACTTCAAATCCACCCACACGTGACGCCCGAGACGTGATGCCTCGTCGAGGCTCTTCGTTTGTTCGTCGGTGAGAGCGGCTACGAGAACAGGCAGCTCGTCAGCCAATGCTTCAACGTTCCCAGACGTTGCCCGTTCGATCAAGCGTGAAGGGTGCCGAGCAACGCTCTCACGCCGTGGATCATCGAAGACTCAGGCGGCGCGTACAGACGAGCCTCACCACTTCACCACGACCTCACGGGGTTGCGGGTATGCGTCACATTTGTCGATTCGCACGGTCACGGGATACGAGATGCTTCCGCTCGGCTCCTTCGACGTGACCTCGACTTGCGGCACGATCTGCTCTGGGCGAAGGCTACGCACGATGTCCGGTGGGCAGACGAGGCGAACGTCGACCTGCGCGGGGATCGTCTTTCCCTTCGGCGGCCCGACGACGGCGACCTCGAGCTTCTTGAAGGAGGCCTCGGCGACCTCGCGCGCAATCTCGGCCGTAACGATGATGCTCGGCGGATCGATCTTGAGACGAGGGTTGGGGTTCTCGACCTTCAGCGGACGCGGGTACTGACCTTCGGCGGTGATCGTTCGGACATCGAACGCTTCGGTTCGAATGTGCTGCAAGACGAGCACGTCGCTCTGCGGTCCACGAACCTTCACCGTCTTTGGCTCGGCGACGAGCGGCATCTTGACGACGTAACCGTCGGCGGGTGAACCGACGACGCTCACCTGCACGGGGACATCGCGCGTCACGCGCTGCTCCCACTTAAGATCGATCGATGGAGGCTCGAACTGTTCGACGTCGACGCGGACGCCGTCGGGGAGCCGAACCATCTTCGGCGTGAAGATGACGTGCTCGGGTGAGTCTTGAAGATCGACGATCATGTGAACGGCGCCGCCGCGCAGGTTGTCGATCGTCTGCGCCGAGCCTCGAACGAAGATGCGCACGTCACGCGGGATCGATCCGACGAAGACTTTGTCGCCGCTCTCGGGCGGGAGGTTGACCTCGAGGTCGACGGAGATCGAGCCGCGCGCGTCCTGCCCGCCATGCACGAGGGAGTAGAGGACGAGCGCGAACGCGAAGCTCAGGAGCTTCAGGTTCAAGTTCTCCGTGATGAGGGCCTTCAGTCGTTCCCAGATGCTCATCTGCCGCTTAGTCCTGTCCGTCCTTCGGAGGCGTTGGCGTCGACGAGCTTCGCTGCATCGGGATCGGGGTCGGCAGCGGCGTCGTGATCGCTGGCTTCAGCGTGGGCAGTGGCGTGGGTAAGGGCGTGCCGATCCCCGGCGACGGCTGCATCGGACGGGTGGCGTTCGGATCGGTGATCCGCTGCGCGGGCACGGAGTCTTCCGGCAAGATCGAAGATCGGCGAGGCGCGTTGATGATCGCGTCGACATTGAAGGCGCCGCTCTTCTCACGCGGCTCGGTGGAGGTCCGCTCACCGATCGCGGGCGCTTGCGGAGGGAGCGTGATGCGGAAGGAGCCCGTGTTCGGGAGGATCGAGCTCCGCCCTTTTCCGCCGGCCTGCGCGGCGGCCTTCTTCTTCGCGCGAGCGCGCTGGCCGAAGAGGCCGAGCAATGCCTGCTTGAGCGACGCGCCGTCGAGGTTCGGCACGATGTTGCCGTTGAAGCAGAAGCTGATCGTGCCGCGCTCCTCCGAGACGACCACGACGACGGCGTCGGTCTCCTCCGTGATGCCGAGCGCCGCGCGGTGACGTGATCCGAGCGACTTATCGAGCAGCTTGATGTCGGGCATCGGGAAGAAGACGCCCGCCTTCGCGATGCGGAGGTTTCGAATGACGACCGCCCCGTCGTGCAGCTTGTTGAGGCTCTCCGGGATGAAGATGCCGACGAGCAGCTCGCGCTGGACCTGCGCGTCGACGACGGTGCCTTGGCCGACGACGAACTCTTCGAGGTTGGCGTCTTGCTCGAAGCACATCAGCGCGCCGATGCGGTGACGCGCGAGCTCGGTGGCGGCGGCGACGACCTCATCGATGACGCGCGTCTCTTGCTGTCTGGCCATGCCCGAGAAGAAGGCGCGCGAGCCGACGCGCATGAGGCCGCGGCGGATGTCGTTTTGGAAGACGACGACGATGATGAGGATGACGCTCGAGAGGAGCGACGAGAGCAAGTTGAAGAGGGTGACGAGGCCTGCCCACTTCGCGACGACGTAGACGAGGAAGATGACGCCGAGGCCGGTGCCCATCTGCATCGCGCGTGTTCCGCGGAGGACGAGCAGGGCGCGGTAGACGACGTACGTGACGATGAGGAGGTCCGCGAGATCGACGAAGACCTGCAGCAGCGGTCGAGCCGCGAACAGGTGGCGGAGCCCCTCGAGCATTAGATCTTCCTCCGCGATGTCCGGAGGACGTTCTCCATGTCGATGGCCTGGCGCGTCGCGCGCACGTCATGAACGCGGACGATCTGCACGCCCGCGCGAACCGCATGGAGCGCGGCCGCGATCGACGCGCCTTCGCGGTCGGTCGGCGCGGCGCCCGGATCGATCAGCGTGAGGAACGACTTGCGGCTCGCGCCGAAGAGGATCGGCACCGGGCCGTCGGGATGCGCCGCGAGCTTCTCGACGAGGACGTGGGCGCGACGAACGAGCTCGAAGCTGTGACGCGAGGCCTTCGAGAAGCCGAGGCCAGGATCCATGACGAGCGCGCTTCGCGGCACGCCGAGCTCGATCGCGCGACGCGCCGCGCGCTCCCACTCTTCGAGCACGTCGAAGACGACGTCGTTGTACGCGTTCAGAGCCCATCCGCCGAAGCCGGTCATCTTCTCTTGCGGAGCGCGAGCATGCGACAGGACGAACGCGCCACCGCTGCCGGCGACCACGCGCGCGAGCTCCTCGTCGCGCAAGAGCGACACGTCGTTGACCGCGTGAGCGCCAGCATCGAGCGCCGCGGCTGCGACCTCAGGGCTCATCGTGTCGATCGAAATGCATGCCCCCTTCGACGCCGCATAGCGGATGATCGGCAGCACCCGATCGAGCTGCTCGCGCGGAGGGACGGGCTTGCTTCCCGGACGCGTCGACTCACCACCGATGTCGAGGATGTCGGCGCCTTCGGCCAGGAGATGGTCGACGTGACGGCAGGCGCTCGCAGGATCCGCGTAGCGACCTCCGTCGCTAAACGAATCCGGCGTGACGTTGCAGATGCCCATGAGGGCAGCGCCGCGGCGTACCACGGCCCCCCGCACGACGCCTGCGAATCTCGAGCTTCGCGTCGTCATGACTGACCATCTCTTCAGGTAGCAAGACGCGCGCCCACGGGCAATGATTCTCGTGGATTTCCTGCTTTTTAAAACGCGCGATCTTCCTTTGGGGGATGCGCTAGGTCGCGGCGCGATCACCCGGACCCACGGCACGCGCGGCGTCGGGGATCGCAGGAGGCGACGCGGCCCTCGTGTGGCTGCGTGACTTCGTCGGGCGAAGCTGCTGAGCCGTCTTCGTCAGCCGCCGAAGCGCACGAAGCTGAGCATCGAGCTCGTTGTTCTCGAGCGCGGCCGCGATCGCGTTCTGCGCGCGCCGCCAGATAGGAAATCCCTTCGCGAGCGCGACCCGTCCAGGCCGCGTGAGCGTCACGATCCGCTCGCGTCGATCCTCTTCACCAGGGGCGAGCTTGATGAAGCCGAGGCGCTCGAGGACGGAGAGGTTTCGCGACAGAGAGGACTGCTCGAGGACGAGCGTGTCGGCGAGCTCGCCGATCGTGGGCGGCTTTTCATCGGAATAGGCGAGCGCCGAGAGGACCGTGAACTGCGTCGCCTTGAGACCCACCTCGTCGAAGTAGCTGTCGAACAGCTGGGTGACGGCCCGCGACGCGCGGCGCAGGTTGTAGCAGGCGCACGACACGCTCATCTTCGCGCAGTCGCTTTGCGTAGGCCCGGACTTCGCCACCCCACCGTTCGCCGGAGTCTCCTTAGCCGCCATCATTTCAGGAATATTCCTGCACGGTCTCGCCGTCAAACGAGAGCCATGCGATCCTAGGCGGACAGGACTCCCCTCGCATGCCTCCGCCTCCCCCACCACCACCGCCGTCTTCTCCCTCCGGCTCGATGCCGAGCGTTCCCATGCCGAGCGCGTCGGGTGCTGGCGATGAGTCCTTCGTCAAGAGCCTCTTCGTCGGCTCACCTGCGGAGGGGCTCCTTTTTCCCTATCCGGAGCCGACGCGCGCGGAGGTCGACGAGATCAACACGGTGCTCGAAGGCACGCGTCGCTTCTTCGCGAAGCACGACGCCGCGCGGCTCGATCGCGAGGGCGTTATACCGCTCGAGACGCTCTCGGGTCTCCGTGATCTCGGTCTGTTCGGCCTCGCCGTCCCGAAGGCCTATGGCGGCTCTGGGTTCGGGATGACCGCCTACGCCCGTGTCGTTCAAGAGCTCGCTGCGTACGACGCATCGATTGCGCTCACGGTCAGCGCCCACCAGTCGCTCGGGCTCGCCGCGCTCCTCTTCTTTGGCTCCGAGGAGCTGAAAGCGAAGTACCTGCCGCGCGCCGCACGTGGCGAGACGCTCGCGGCCTTCGCCCTCGTCGAGCTCGGCGCGGGGAGCGACGCAGGCGCCATCCAGACACGGGCCGAGCGCACCGAGGATGGCCACTATGTGATCCACGGCGAGAAGATTTGGGTCACGAGCGGCGGGGTCGCCGACATCTTCACCGTGTTCGCGCGGACCTCCCCCTCCGAGGACGGCGCGAAGCCTCGCCTCACCGCCTTCGTCGTCGAGCGAGGCGCAGGTGTGACGAGCGGCGCGAGCGAGCCGACGCTCGGCGTGCGCGCCGCGGCGACGACGACTCTCGTCCTCGATCATGTGCAGGTACCCAGCAGCAACGTGCTCGGGGACGTCGGCCGCGGATTCAAGGTCGCGATGGAGGTGCTCACCAGCGCGCGCCTCGCGCTCGCGTCGAGCTGCATCGGCGCGGCCAAGCGCCTTCTGCGGATGGCGGTGGAGCGCGCGACCGAGCGAAAGACCTTCGGGCGAAGCATCGCCGAGTTCCCGATGGTCAAAGACAAGATCGCGCAGATGTCGGCCGAGATCTTCGCGCTCGAGAGCATGACCTACCTCACGACCGGCCTCGTCGACGCAGGCCGGACGGACTTCTCGATCGAGAGCGCCATCTGCAAGGTGTTCGGCTCCGAGACGCTCTGGCGCGTCGCCAACGAGTCGGCGCAGATCGCAGGCTCGCTCGGCTACACGCAGAGCCAGCCCTGGGAGCGCATGATCCGCGACGCGCGCGCGGCGATGGTGTTCGAAGGGACGAACGAGATCCTTCGCTGCTTCATCGCGCTCTCGGGGATGCAGGGCCCCGGCCTTCAGCTCGAAGACGTCTCGAAGGCGATGCGCGAGCCGATCAAAGGCTTCGGCCTTCTCAGCGACTTTGCCCTGCGCAAGGCGCGGAGCGTCCTCTCCCGCGATCGGCTGCTCCGCGCGCACCCGGCGCTCTCACGCGAGGCGAGCCTCGTCATTCAGTACGCGCAGAGCTTGGCGAAGAGCGTCGACAAAGTCCTGAAGCGTCACGGCAAGAACATCGCCGAGATGCAGTACACGCAAAAGCGCGTCGCCGACTGCGCCATCGATCTCTTCGCGATCTCGGCCTGCATCGCGCGAACCACCCGCGCGATCGAGAAGCGCGGCGAAGAGGGCTCACGGCGCGAGATCGATCTCCTCACGATGTTCGCCCGGGCCGCCGAGAAGCGCCTCGTCGAGAACATCCACGCCTTCGACGACAACGACGACGAGCTCCGGAAGGCCATCGCGCACAAAGCCTGCGCGGACGGCGGCTATCCGCTCGACATTCTTTGATACCAAGCTCATCCGTAGCGTCGCGAATGGCTCGCCAAGGCGTCATTTCCGTCCTGAGTTAGATTTCACGACCTTAGAATCATGGGACTTGGTGAACTTTGTCACTCTGAAATGAGTGACGATTCCCTTGCGAGCCCGAGGGTGGGTGCTACAGAGGCCCACATGACCTCACGAGCTGCGCTTCTCCTCCTTCTCCTCTCTTCTTCTTCCGTTGTGGCGTGCACGGCGAACGCCGGCGACGAGGACACGGCGAGCTCCGTCGCGAACCTCGGGTCGGATCAGACCGGCATCGACGTCCAGGTCCTCCAGATCTGGACCGCAGGCAAAGCCTTCCCGATCGCGCCGCAGCCTTGGCAAGGCTCGCAGGCCAGCGACGTCACGATCCACGCCGAGGATCCGAACGTGTGCACCACGCTTCGGACCTGGACGACGCAGACGAGCTCGTCGTGGGAAGACCGCGAGGTCGACTGCACGAGCGCGCTCGGCAAGGCGGCGCCGTTCGATCTCACGCAGGCGCCCGGTCCGGTGATGACGCCCGTGCGCTTCCACATCTCGAAGCGGCTCCCTGACGGCCAGCTCTTCGTCGACCCCGATTTCTGCAGCCGCGTCGAGACGCGCGTCGTCGTGCGTGACGCGGCCTCGTCGCAGCCGTCGTTCGCGGGCATCGGCTTTTACACGAGCCGCGGCGACTCCTTCACGCCGAAGGCGGACCTCCAGGCCGTCGGCCACGTCCGCCTCAAGAACGGCGACGACGCCACCGTCTACCGCTTCACGGGCCTCAGCACGTGCATCTCGAGCGCGCACAACTCGACGAGCGGCAACATGTACCAGACCTTCTCCTTCAAGCCCTACGCCGCCTACGACGGCACGTCCGAGAGCGGCGAGCCGACGCGCTTCCGCGTTTGGGAAGACATCCGCGGCAACCACGCGATCGGCCGGTCGTGGCCGGGCGCTTCACCGCGCGTCGACGCGCTCTCGTTCGATCGCCAAGACGACCTGCTCGCGCGCTGAGCCGAATGGGTGGCGGACTTCGGCAGAGCCGAAAAGGCCGCCTCTGCCGAATGGGTGGCGGACTTCGGCAGAAAAGCCTCTGCCGAATTCGCGATGGCCGAGTGGGTCACGCGCTGCGCGGACAGCGGACGTCAGATCGTGCACTGATCGCGACGGAGGACGTGCGCGACCTTGTTGTCGACGAAGCGCACGCAGAACGCCGGATAGCGCATCTCGAACGTGCCCTTGGGCGGTGACGGAGAGGCCGCTGGCGCGGGCGCCGGCACGGGCACCGGCGACGTGCTTCGCTCGGCTTCGGGGCGGCCGGCCACGCGGAGCACCTCGCGGCGTGTCATCCCCGCCTTGATCCCGCGCGTGCCGACCTCGTACTCGTGCACCACGTACGTCACGCCGAGGGCACGCTCGGCCTCCGCGGTCCGCTTCACGCGCAGGCGGCGCTCGGCGACGTAGCGAGGCTTCTTCGCGTCCTTCGGCTCGAAGCGGGCGACGACGAAGTCGAGGTTCTTCTGGTCGAAGGCGTGGAAGAACCAGCGCGGGTGGCCCGTCTTTCCGTAGGCGCTGTTGAACTCGCTCTCGACGGCTTCGCGCGTTTGAACGGCGGTGTGGAGATCGATGTCGATGAACGAGACCACGTCGAAGTCTTCGAGCGAGACTTGAACGATCGCGTTCGGGACGACGTGTCGGTCAATCGTGGTCTTGCTCGTGGGGGCCGTGGAGGCGCATCCCGACAAGGCGACGACCAATCCCAGCGCAGCGCTCGAAAGAGAAAGCAGGCGCTTTGCCCGCATGAGCGCCAATACAGCAACGCTCTTCGACATCTTCACGTTCGGAGCTCCAGTAGGGTTCCCCCTACGATTAACCCTGTCTTCACTTTGTCGTTTGTCGAGGGGAAACAAGACAACCACGCGCTGATCTTTCCGATGCTTCGATCACGCACTCTGTTCGATTCGTTCACGAGCACCACGCCCACACAAACGAACGACAAGGCTCGTCCGTTTCTTAAGGCTTCCTGTGGACAGGCTGGAGACGACGACGAGACCGCTGGCCGCGTGCGCCGGCGCGTGAAGCCGCATCCGACTCGGCGCGTTAGCGGCCGGCTATTTCACGCAGCTATTTCACGCGGAACGACGCGACGCTTTCGCTCGCCTGGCGGCCGCGGGTCTCTTCGCTCAGGTTGGGCCGAAAGTCTCGGTACGCCATCGTGACGAAGCGCGTGGCGGTCGCATAGATGCATGCAGCAACGAAGAAGGAGTTCGCGGGTGAGAGGCCGCTCCAGCGCGCCTGGACGACGTTGTTGGCCTCGAAGAAGCGCACCTCGGTGAACTGGCAGTCGTCGCCGGCTTCGAGCCGAATGCTCGCCATGTGCTCGCGTGCCTGCCGGTTGATGGCGTCTTGGCGCTCGTCGGGATCGAGCTCTGCGGGGAGGTGCGAGATCGTCACGAAGATCTGCCGCTCGCCGGTGACCTCCAAGAACTCGTAGGCCTCGGGCGAGTCGCTGCTCTCGTTCCACGAGCCCAAAAGCGAGATCCGGAAGTCGGGACGATCGAACTTGGAGACGCGACGCGACAGCTCGAGCGATCCCAGGTCGCTCGGGGCAAGCACCGCCTTGAGCTCCATCGGCGGTGGACCGAGCTCGTTGGCGTACCGGCTGGCGTTGAGGCCGCTCTCGTCTTGCTGCCCGCGGTCCGACCCTGCACGGATGAGCACCCGCACCGTCTCGACGAGGTGGCCGCGCGCCGCCTGCATCAACGCCGTCGTCCCGTAGCGGTTCTTGTGGAGTGGGTCGGCGCCTGCCTTGAGCAGCGCGATCACGGCCTCGACCAGGCCATGGCGGGCGCAAAGCATCAGGGCGTCGTTGCCTTCGGTGTTCGCCAGGTTCGGGTCCGCGCCTCGCTGGAGGAGCAGCTCGATCCCGGCGATCTCACGCGTCGTCCGCGCGAACGTGCAGGCCGCGAGCAAGGCGGTGGTCCCGTCGGGCGCCTGGAGGTCGACCGTCGCGCCGTTGTCGAGCAGCGACACCATCACCTCGATGCGGCCCGTCATCGCCGCCATCATGAGGGTCGTGACGCCGTCTTCACGGCGCCAATCCGGATCCGCGCCCTCCTTGATGAGGCGTGCGATGTGATCGGCTCGTCCTAGCTGCGCGTAGAGCAGCAGGTCCTCGGACATGTGCGTTGCTCGCTCTCCCCTTCCTCGAAGGCCCTTACCTCTTGCCCCCACGCTCGTCCGCGAGTCGGGTGCGTCTCACACCAACCCCGCGCGCGATGCTCCTTCTCTTGCTCGGGCGATCGCCCCGGCGCTCGGATCGTCCGACGACACTGCCTCGACGCCGGTCACCGTCCAGCGAACCAGCTCGCGCGAGGTGGTCATCTCGAGCGCAGGTGAGTGCGCGAGCGGCACGAAGTCGTTCGCCGGGCCGCGGAGGACGCCCACCGCGATCCGAACGACCGCGTTCGACGGGAAGCCTCGAAGCGACAGCTCCCCTTCCTCGGGCTGGCAGGCGATGTCCCGCGTGACCTGCTTCGGGCCGTCCCACGAGGGGACGACGACGAGCGCGCGGACGACGAAGCGCTCTTCTTGGATCTCTTGATGCGTGAGGTGCGAGAGGCGCCACCAGACGTAGGTGCCGTCCTCGCCGAAGGGGATCGCCACGCACTCGTCGAGCAGCCGCTTGTCGGCGCGCGGGATCGTGATCGGCTCTTCGACCCGCGGCGTCGACGGCGCGCGCTCGTCGACCGCGCCCGAGGCGCTCGCGTCCTCTTCGCCGAAGACCAACGTGGGCGACGCGCTCGAGATCGGCGCTGACGCCTCGACCTCTTCTTCTTCGTCTACGTCGTCGAGGTCGTCGTCTTGGTCTTCCTCTTCTTCGCCAGCGTCGGCCTCGGCTTCCAGCTCGGCGCGCTCTTCTTCTTCGCGCGTCGGCTCGGGCGGGAGCGGCGGCTTCGGCAGCACGTAGTCGGCGGCCTGGAGCTTTTGGAGGAGGTTCCGCGCGGCGGTGTGATCGGGCTCCGCCTCGAGCACACGCTGGAGCGTCTCGATCGCACGCTGGCGATGTCCTTGCGCGGCGTAGATCTCCGCGAGCGTGACCGTGGGGACGGCTTGCGGCTCGGGTCGGGGCACCTGCGTCGTGGTGCCGAGCGCCATCGCGCGCAGGCGATCGGCTGCGTCGGGCAAGTGAAGCCCACGCTCGACGACGCGGGTGAGGAGATCACGGGCGCGACCGAAGAAGCCGCGCGACTTCTTCAACGTCGAGGCATCGAGCTGCGGGTCGAGACGGAGCAGCTCGTCGACGAGCTCCGGTCGCGTCAGGACGCGCGCGCGCTTGATGCCCGCGGCTTGAGCACGCTGGACGAGGCTTTCGCGATCGAGACGTTCGAGCTCGGCTCGGTCCATGGGTCGATACCGAGTCGTAACACATTTGTTTTAGGGCCGCGCGTTGACCTCGACGGAGCCGGCGTAGTCGTAATTTCCATACTGCTTGGTATTGACGTACATCCGAACGTCGTACGTACCGGCTCGCTGGAACGTGCAGTGCGCCTTCGTGTGCTTGTCGCCGGTGCACGTCACGCGGCTCGCCGCGTCGTCCATGCCCTTCGGTTGGTAGTCGAAGAGCAAGAAGACATCGCGCGGGTTATCGATGTTGAGATCGAGATCACGCCCCGTGCTCACCTGCGACTGATCCGGCGTCCGAAGCACGAGGCCGTGCTGGAAGAACGCGGGGGCGAGGACCGGCCGCCGGAAGAACTCGACGCGCGAGAGCGGTCGCTCGAGCAGCTGCCACTTCGCGGCGTCCGGGAAGTGCGAGACGACGAACTGGTCGGGAGGCGTGAAGAGGTAGTCGGTGGTGTAGTGCTTCTTGAACACGCCGCCATCGCCGCCGCCGGCGTCCCACGTCGCGTCGATCAAGTACCAGCTGCCGTTGATCTTCGCCGCGTTCCAGGCGTGGCTCTCGCCTTCCATCGGAGCGTCCTCCGAGCGTGCGTCGCCGACGATGTAGAGGATCTCGTCGCCCGTCACTTTGCCGATCGCGGTGAGGAGCTTCGCGTAGCCCGCGCACACGCCGACGCGCGTGCGGAAGACGACGTTGGGATCGCGATCGGTGTCCGGCACCTGATGCGCGACGTAGTTGGGTGTGTCGTACGCGATACGATCGGCCACCCAGTCGTGGATCGCCTTCACGCGCTGCATCGGATCTTGCTCGTGCGCGGCGATGTAGCGACCGACACCTTCGATCGTCGCCTCGGCCTCCTTCGGCATCGAGACGACCGCGGGATGGAGCTTCGCGGGAAGCGGATAGGCGTTCGCGTTCGCGTTCGCGACCGGCGGCGGCTCCTCGGGCGCCGGCGTGGGCGAGGTCGAGGTCGAGGGAGCTGGCGCGACGGACGACGACGGCGTGGGCGTCGGGACGGGCTTCGGCGTGGGCGTTGGCGTTGGCGCCGGCGTCGGATCGACGTCGCGGCTCGCGCGGTCGTCGTCGCGGTACGGATTGTCGTTCGCCGCGCGGTAGAGCCACTCGAGCGCGCCCGCGCAGGTGAGGAGCCCACGTCGAAGCGACTCCGCCGTGCTGCCGTGATGCCCATCGAGCATCCAGTCTCCGCGCGTCGAGAGCGCGACGAACGCCTTCGAAGGAAACGCCGCGAGGAGCACGACCAAGAACACGACGTTCACCCCGAGCGTGCGGAGGATCAGCCGATCGCCGAACGTGAGAAAGCGCCTCTGCTTCTTCTTGAGCTTTCGCCGCCACGCGCTGAAGCCTTCCCACGCGAGCGGAAGCCCGGGAAAGAGGAGCACGCCCGCGAGCACCGGCAGCCACGTCGCGCGGTTGGCGAAGGCCGCGAGCGAGGACGCAAGCCACACGCCAGCGAGGGGCGTGCCAATCATCAACGCGATCGCGATCGTCTTGAAGCCGATCGACAGCCACGAAATCCCCGACGACGGTGCTTTGCCAGCCAACGCGAGCCAAAGCTAAGCACGAATCGCGGCGCGCGCTACGGCAGGTCGGCGCCGTCGCCTGGCGTGAGCCCCGCGAGGGCGCGCCGCGCGGCCTCGGCGTCGAGCGCGATCTGCGCCTTGAGCTCGTCGAGGCCCGCGAACTTCTTCTCTTCGCGAATGCGCTTCACGAGGTGAACACGCATCGGCGCGCCGTAGAGGTCGCCGTCGAAGTCGAAGAGGTGCACCTCGAGGCGGAGCGTCTTGCCGTCGACGGTGGGGCGGACTCCGAGGTTCATCACGCCAGGTCGCTCACCCGCGAACACGGCGTAGACGCCATGAGGAGGAAGCACCTCCGTCACGCCTCCGATGTTCGCCGTCGGAAAGCCGATCGTGCGCCCGCGTTGGTCGCCTTGCTCGACGAAGCCCGAGAGCGAATGCCGGCGACCGAGCAAGTGCGTCGCCTCGTCGAGATCGCCACGAAGGACGGCGTCACGAACACGCGAGCTCGAATACGGACCGCGATCGTCGCCCATCACCTCGGCGACCTCGAGATCGAAGCCGAGCTTCTCGCCAAAGCGCCGGAGCGCGTCGAGATCACCGGCGCGGCGGGCGCCGAAGCGGAAGTTCTCGCCGACGACGACCGTGCGCGCGTCGAGGCGCTCGGCGAGCAGCTCCTTCGCGAAGCGATCGGGAGAGAAGCCCGCGAGCTCGGAGGTGAACGGCTCGACGACGACCTGGTCGGCGCCGTGACGGCGAAGCAGCTCGACGCGGCGCTCGAGCGTGGCGAGCCGCGGCGGCGTCCAGCCACGGAGCACGTCGTTCGGGTGCGGATCGAACGTGAGCACCAGCGTGGAGAGGTTCTTCGCGTCCGCGATCGCGCGCGCTTGCTTCAGCACCGCTTGATGACCGCGATGAACTCCGTCGAGGTTGCCGATGATGATGGCGTTCTTCCGGCGAGCGATCGTGCTCGGCGACGGGGGGATGGTGCTCATGGCTGCGCGATGCACTCCGTCGGGACTGGATTCGCGTCGCACGTCGATGCGTCGTTGGCGTTGATGATCTCGACCACCGCGCGTGAGCCCTGCGACAAGAGCACGGTGCGAGGCTTTCCCGCGCACGACCCGACGCGATCTCCGAGGACGACCGCGCCTTCGGCAGGCGAGCAGCCGCCGGCTTCGTTCGGCACCGTCCACGCTTGTCCTGTCGGATAGACGAGCGAGATGGCGTAGCGGCCGAGCGGCAGACAACCGCGCTTCACCTCGCGCACGAGCGGCTGCGCGGCGATCGCCTTCGCGTCGAAGAGCGGCTTGTCGGCCGTCTCGGTGGCGTCCGCGCTTCGTCCGGTGAGATGCGGCGTGACGAGCACACCGCCGGTGTCGATCCGCGGCAGCGGCGACGGCCCGACCTCCTTCGATGGCGCCGGCGGTGGAAAGCACAACACCGCCGGACGCACGAGCGCGGTGAGGTGATCACGAAGCGCCGCGGTCGTCGGTGAGGACGGGATCGGCCCGCCGATCGTGCGCGCGAGACTGTCGTCGAGGAGCGTGATGCCTTGGATCACGACGAGCGGTCCCGGCCGCTTTCCGGTGATGAGCGTCTCCTCGAGCGTGCCTTGCACGACGAGCGACTGTGGATCGGCCGGCGGGCGTGGGTCGGTGTCGACGAGACGTCGCGGATCGTCGGCGAGCTTCACGAGCGCCACCTGCGGCCACAGCGCGGGCACCGCGGGGTTGTCGGGGAGCTGCGAGCCACGCGCGAAGAGGAGGAGACCTCCCTTGCCGTTTGGTGGAAGTGGAGGCAGCTGGAAGTCGAACGGCTGCTTCGGATCGGTCGCGTCTTCGTTCTCCGACTTCGCGACGCCCCACGCGAGACGCAAGGTCGGAAAGCCTCGTTGGTAGGCCGTCAGCGTCTCGGGCGTCGGGTTCGTCGGCGGCGCGAGGATGTGCACGTCTTGCGAGATCGCGAGGATCGGGACGGCGAGCGGATCGGCCTTCTGGTTGGCGGGTGACTTGAGCGGCTCGCCGATCTTCTCGGCGCTGTCGTCTTCTTGCCCTGTCTTCGGATCGACATGCCGCGGGTGGAAATAAGGGCGCGTGAACGGGACGACGCTGCCGATCGACACCGGCACGTTGTCGGCGACGTAGCCGTTCTCTCCGATCGTGAAGCGAGGGATCTCACCCGCAGGGCTCGGCTGCGAGATGCCGACGTCGACCGGCAAGTAGATCGGCTGGTAGCCGAGGTTGCCCGCGTTCTTGCGCGCGTCATCGACGTCGATGAAGCCGCCGCCGAGATCGCCGGCCTCGGGGAGGTTTCGGAATTTGAACGTAGGCCAGAAGCGACCGCGGCGATCGTAGAACGCGGCGATGACGTAGGAGCCACCTTCGACCGGCGCGATCGTGAACGGCGCCGCCGCCTCGATCGAGGTCGACTCCGACGGGCAGAAGATCTCCGACGACACGTTGCGCGGCTCGTTCGCGAAGAGGACGTCGCCCGGCACCGCGACGAAGTTCACCGCGCTCGTCGCGAGCCCCGACGGCGGCGGCGGATTTCGGCGATCGAAGAGGAGGAGCACCGCGTTGCCGACGATGTGTCCGTTCTTCGAGCACGGGCGCGGCCCGAGGTACGTCACCGTGCCGCGCACGACGCCACGCGCCGGGAACAGTCGTCGATCGTTTCGCTTGTCGTCGATCGGCACGTCGTTGCACGCCACCATCGCGATCACGATGGTGAGGAGCACGAAGAGGATCGATCGAACGGAGAACGACATTCTCTAGAACCGATACGTGAAGAGGAGCATCACGCGCCGCCCGAGCAGCTGCCCGAACGGATGCTCGCGATGCTCGAGCCCGATGAGGTTGAAGCCTGCGAGCGCGACGTCGGCCTGATTTCCGAGGAAACGATAGCCGATGCGTGCGTTGAGCAAGGTGTACTGCTTCAGATCGAATGGCTGCTGCTCGATCTGTTGCCGCACGAAGTTCGTGACCTGCTCACCCCACACCTGATCGGTGATGAGGTGAAAGTCGACCGAGCCGTCGACGCCGGCCTTCGTTCGCAGCTGAACGCCCGCGTTGATCTTGTGGCGGCTCGTACGCTGGTCGGCGACGATGCGCGAGAGCTGCTCGGCGGTGCACCCCGAGTTGTCTTGCGTCAAGAAGTTCAACGTGTAGTTGCCGTAGATGTCGAGGCCTTCGGTCGGGTACGTCCGGATGCCGGCCTCGCCGCCGTACACGTTGTACGCCTGGCACTGGTTCTCCCAGCCGCCGAAGCCCGCAGGGTAGAAGCCCGTGGCGAGATCTTGCTGCCCGGCGGTCGGGAAGTCCGCGACGGTGAGCGGCCGGTTGCTCGAGAGCTGGATGAGGTTCGAGACGCGGTTGAAGTAGAGCGCCGCGTCGAACGTGAAGACGTCGCTCTCTTGGTTCAGGTATCCGAGCTCACCGCTCAAGATGCGCTCGGCGCCGAGGATGAAGCCCGGATCGTCGCGGCGCACGCCGTCGGTGAATTGCCCTGCGCCGGTGACCGGCAACTGGATCGGGAGGCGAAGATACGACTCGAGGAACGTGGGCTTTCGAAACGCCGTCGCGATCGACGCGCGCACCGTCGACTGCTTCGTCGGATGCACGAGCACCGCGCCGCGCGGCGATTGCTGGAACTTCTCGAGGTAGGGCACGTAGTCGACGCGGTAGTCGGCGACGAGCACGAAGGGCTTGGCGATCTGGAGCTCGTCGTGGAGGAAGAGCGCGTAGTGGTGCTCGAAGCGATCGATGTCGAGGAACGTCCACGAGACGTTCTTGTAGCGATACGCGCCGCCGACGCGGAGATCGTTCGCGAAGTCTTTGCCGAGCTCGACCTTCGCTTTGTAGACGAGCTCGCCGTCGACGATGTTCTGCTCGATCTGCGACGGGAGGAGCGATTGACCGAGGTAGTTGACGTTCAAGCTCGACGCCGCGCGCAGCCGATTCCAGAAGACGCGCGCGTCGAGATGCTCCGAGGTCCACCCCGACGTCACGTCCGTCGCGGCGTACGTGGGCAGCACGATGTCGTTGAGGACGCCGATGCCGAGGATCTCGAGCGATCCCTCCGAGAGACCTCCGCCGAACGACAAAACGCCTGTTTTCCCGAATGTTCGTGAGCCGCGCGCGTCGACGCGGATCGTGCGCGAGCTCTCGACTTGATCGCCGACGCCGGTGCGAACGTCGGCGCGGCCATTCGGGACCTCGCGCGACCAGCGCGGGAGGTAGTCGTAGCCCGCGGCCATACGCCAGGCGAGGTCGCCGTCGCGACCCGACGCCCAGATGCTCCCGTGCGTGGTGGCCTGGGAGCCGTATCCGCCCGCGATGCCGCTCTTACCTTCGCCGGGCTTCTTGGTGATGATGTTGACGACGCCGTTGAACGCGTCGGCGCCGTAGAGCGACGAGCCGGGGCCGCGCACGATCTCGATGCGCTGGATGTCCTCGACGCCGATCGACAAGGTCTGCCAGATCGTGGCGCCGAGGATGTCGGCATAGACGGAGCGTCCGTCGACGAGCACGAGCGTCTTGTTCGACAGGCGCTGGTTGAAGCCGCGGATGCTGACCTCGGTCTGGCCTCCGGTGACCTCCATGATGTCGACGCCGGCGAGACGGCGAAGGAGCTCCGGGATCTTCGTGATGCCCGAGAGGCGAATGTCTTGCTCGGTGATGACCGAGGTGGAGCTCGACGCGTCGAGCGGGCTCTGCGCCCCCTTCGAGGCGGTGACGATGCTCTCGGCGAAGACGTCTTCGGTGCGCGCGCCGATCGCGGGCGCAGGCGTCACCGGCGTGGGCTTCTCCGGCGTGGGCTTCTCCGGCGTGGGCTTCTCCGGCGTCGGCTTCTCTGGCGTGGGCTTCTCGGTGGGCGTGTTCTCTTGCGCCGCCTCACGCGCAGCCTGCTGCTTTTTGATCCGCGCCTCGAGGTTTTTGACGATCGCGAGCGTCTCGTCTTTGTCGGCGGGGTTGGTGTCGAGGTACTTCTTGAAATTGTCGACCGCCTTCTCGAGCTCGCCCTCCTCGGCATAGGCGCGCGCGATGTTGTAGAGGACGTTCGGGTGCGGGAGAAGCTGGTAGGCCTTCTCGAGCTCCGCGATGCCGTCCTCGTATTTGCCGGCGGCGATGGCGTCCATGCCCTTCTTGAAGTGGGCGCGAGCCTCCGTCCGCGCGTCTGCGTGCGCCGTCCCGCCAGCGGCGCATAGAAACGCAAACGCTGCGAGCGCCGAGAGCGCTAGTTTTCGGGCGCGACCGCGCTGGGACAAAGCGCGGTGAGGTTAGTCGATCAGGCGGGCAAAGCCCAGGCGTCAATGAGCGGCGCGATCGCGCACATCACGTCCTCGAGCGCGTTCGGGTCGAGATCCATCGTGGCATCGAAAAGACGGCGCCGGCAGAACTGGTAGAGGATGAGAAGGTTGTGGGAGAGCTGCGGGGCAGCCTTCGGCTCCACCGTCGCGATGAGCTCGTCGATCGCCGCCTGGGCGTGGCAAATGCGGTCGCGAGCCCGTCCAGTCTCCTTCTTGTCGAGGGCCTCGTGGGCCTCCGTCACGAGGAGCATCAGGCTCTCGTAGAGAAGAACGACGAGGCCGCTCGTCACGAACGGAAGCGGCGCGTCGAGGTGCGGAGCGACGAGCGAGGCGGGCGAAAGCGTAGGTCGCATCGAGTCGCTCAGGCCCTGGTTCATGCTCTCCCGACGATTCATTGGCTGCGTCTCTTTCTTCTCGATTCGTTCGGTCGTTCGTTCCGGTGGTCGTTACGCGGCGAGCCGCTTTCGCTTCATCATCTCGAGCAGCGTGGTGCGCTTGATGCCGAGCATGTTCGCCGCCTTCTGCTTGTTGTTGTTCGCGCGCTCGAGCGCGTCCTTGATCAGGCGGCTCTCGAGCGCATCGACGGCGGCGCGAAGATCGACCATGCCGTCCCCGGTCGTGGGCGGGAGCGTGAAGCGGCGATCGTTCGATCGCGGAGGGACCAAGACCGGCGCGGCGGGCTTCATCGACGGGACGACGAGGCTGAGAGGTCGCGGGCGGGGGCGCTCCGACTCGTGGAGCGCCTCAGGCGGCGTGATCGGAAGCGGCGCCGCGTTCACGGCGATCCGCGCGAGCATGCGCGTGGGGAGGCAGTCGAGATCGACGAGCGGGCCTTCGGCGAGGAGCACGGCGCGCTCGATCGTGTTCTCGAGCGCGCGCACGTTGCCTTGCCATTCGTCCTGTTCGAGGACCTCGATGAAGCCGGGCTCGAACCCGACGACGTCCATGCGTCCGGTTCGCTCGCGGCAGACCTGGAGAAAGTGCTCTGCGAGAGGGCGAATCTCGCAGCGGCGTTCACGGAGCGGCGGCAGGTGCACATGCACCACGTCGAGCCGGAAGTAGAGATCCTCCCGGAATCGGCCTGCGCGCACTTCGGCCTCGAGGTCGCGGTTCGTCGCAGCGACGACGCGAACGTCACAAGACACAGGCCGCGTCTCTCCGACCGGCGTGTACTCGCGCGCTTGAAGGAGACGAAGGAGCTTCACTTGCGCGGCGGGCGAGAGCTCACCGACTTCATCGAGAAACAGCGTCCCACCTTCGGCCGCCGCGACATATCCGCGACGTGCGTTCGTCGCGCCGGTGAAGGCGCCTCGCGCGTGTCCAAAGAGCTCACTCTCGACGAGGTTGTCGGCGATGGCTCCGCAGTTGACGGCGACGAACGGGCGATCCTTTCGCGGGCTGAGGTCGTGGAGCGCGCGTACGGTCACTTCTTTGCCAGTGCCGCTCTCCCCCGTCACGAGGACCGTGCATCGAGAAGGCGCAACGCGCTGCAGAATGTCGAGGACATCTGCCATCGCCTCACTGTTCGAAATGAACCCGTTCGTGGTGCTCATCTGCGTTTGTCTCACTGCTCTCGTGGCCGAATCGGCCTACGAGAGCTAGAAACGGCACCTCTTCGGGGATCTTCAGGGCGAACGTCTCCAGCCACGTTTTTGGGCGAGTCTTTACTGACCCTTGGCTACCTGCGCCCACGCGTCGCGCAGGGGCGTAAACGCCTTGATCACGTCGGCGAGCGCCTCGCGGTCGCGCTTGAGGTTCGCGTCGAAGAGGCGCCTTTTGCAGAACCCGTACACACCGAGCAGGTTCTCGGCGAGCTCCGGCGCCGGCTCCGGGTCGAGGGTCGCGACGAGCTCGTCGATGATGGCGAGCACGCGGCCGATGCGCTCACCGGCGCGGGCGCGGTCGTTCCTCGCGAAGGCCTCATCGGCCTCGCCGACGAACCGAATGACGCCGTCGTAGAGGAGAACGAGGAGCTGAACGGGCGACGACGTCGCCACTTGAACGCCCTTGTAGCGCGCCGCGGCCGCGTTCGCCGTCAGTCCGGATTTCAGTAGTGAGTTTGCGTTCCCAACGTTCATGGCTCATTCACCGGGTGCTGCTTGGCGAGGTTCAGTGCGTGGTTTCGAGAGGATTCGAGGAGAGAGGCGAGAGACGTGGGCCGTTTAGCCCGTGGTCGTGATGCTCGTGAGCGCGTTGCCCATCGCGGTGTACTTGCTCATCGCTTGGTCGAGCTCGGAGAACTGCTTGCGGAGCTGCTGCTCGTAGGCGTCGACGCGCTTCGCCTTGTCGTCACGCGACTGGCTCAAACGCTTGCTTTGGGCAGAGAGGGCGTCGATGCGCGCCTTGATCGGGGAGTTGCTTCCCGTGATCATCGAGTCGATGGCGTCCGAGAGCGACTTCATCACTCCGGTCGCGCCGATCGAGGCGTCGGTGACGAACAGCCGGCGAACGGCGTCGGGATCCTTCTCGAGAGCAGCGTCGAGCTTCGTACCATCGAAGCTGATCGTTCCGTCACGCGTGGATTGAATGCCCACCGTGGCGAGGGACTTGTAGTTGCCGGTGGCGCCGGTCACGACGCCCGTCGTGAGGGACGCGACCTTGTCGAGCGCGCGTCGAATGACGCTGTCGGCGGCGAGGACCGAGTTCGAGGCCTTTGCCGTTCCGTAGCCCGTCGCGGTGTGGGCGGCGCTGACGATGTCGTTGTAGGCGGTCACGAACGACGCGATCTTCGTCTTCAGCGAGGTCGTGTCGCCGGCGACGCGGATGGTCGCCGAGGAGGTCGTGGGCTTCGTGAGCGCGAGCGTCACGCCGGGGATCGCGTCTGCGATCGAGTTCGTCGGGCGCGTCACCTGGAGGCCGTCGACGGTCAATTTGGCGTCTTGCGCCGATTCAATCGTATTGGCAGGGGTCGCGAGGCCGAGCGCCACCGTTCCAGACTCACCAAACGTAATCGCGTTGGTCGCCCCGGAGTCGAGGCCTTGCACGGAGAGGCGATACGAGCCGCCTGCATTGATGATTCCAGCGCTCACGCGCGCGCCGCTTTGGGCAATCTTCGTGGCGATGTTGGCGAGGCTATCGGTCGCGAGCACGTTGACCGTCACGCTCTGGTTCGAGCCCACTTGAATCGTGAGGTCGCCCGCTTGACCAAGCGCCGTCGTCGCCGAGGTTTGTGGCTCACTGCGCGTCTTTTGCGCTCGCGCGAGCTGCTGTACGTCGACGGTGTAGGACGATGAGACCGCCGCGCCCGTCACGCTACCAACGATTCCCGTGTCACTCGACGTGGCGGCCATCGAAGTAAAACCGCTCGTCGTAGCCAGCGCCGTTGCTGCCGTTTTGAGTGTGGTGAGCTTCGTCGAGAAGCTGTTCATCGTCACACTGGCAGAGTCAACCAAACCCTTTTTCGTATCGATGGCCGACAGCGGCTGATTGGCAATGGCGACCAATTGCGAGATGACAGTCGATGAGTCGAATCCACCGAGGCCTGTGAGTTGAATGGGCATAACTGACTAATTTCTCTTCTACCCAACGGCCAGGAGGTATCGTGTCTTTAGGGCAAGGTTTCCCCCGGCAACCTCCTGTGCCGGGGGAATCCTTTCAGTTACTCAGTCGAGTATCAGCCGCGGAGCAGGCTGAGCGCGAGCTGAGGCGTCTGGTTCGCTTGCGAGAGGATGGCCGCACCCGCTTGCGAGAGGACCTGGTTCTTCGAGAGAGACGCAGTTTCCGACGCGACGTCCGTGTCTTGGATGCGGCTCAGCGAGGCGGCCGTGTTCGTCTGCATCGACTGGAGGTTCGAGACCGTCGCTTGGAAGCGGTTCATGCTTGCACCGAAAGCGGCTCGGGTCTTGCTGAGGTTCGCGATCGCCGTGTCGAGCTTGCCGATGGCCGTCTGCGCGTTCGTGACCGAGGTGACGTCCGTACCGTTGACCGCGAGGTTCGTGGCGTCGACGCCGCCGAAGCTCACCGCGATGCGGTCCGTCGTGGCCGTTCCGATTCCGACCTGGAAGCTCTTCGTCGCCGTGGTGCCGGAGAGGAGGTTGATGCCGTTGAACTGGACGGATGACGAGACGCGGTCGATTTCCGAGAGGTTTTGCTGGAACTCTGCGTCCACGTTCGCGTAGTCGCCCGAGCTGAGCGAACCGTTGGAGGCCTGGACGGCCAGCTCGCGCATACGGGTGAGGAGGCCGTGAACCTGCTCTGCACCACCGTCCGCCGTCTGCAACATGCTGATACCGTCGTTCGTGTTTCGCTCCGCGACAGCGTAGCTGCGGATTTGTGCGTTCATCGACTTCGCGATACCGAGGCCTGCTGCGTCGTCCGCCGAGCTGTTGATGCGCATACCAGAGGCGAGGCGAGCGAAGGACGTCTTGAGCGCGTCCTGCGTCTTCGAGAGCTGGTTGTACGCGTTCATCGAGGTGACGTTGGTGTTGACTGAGAGTGCCATGGTGAATTCTCGTTTCGTTGTTTGGAGGTTGTTGATTCGGACCGGCTGCTTTTTCTTCGCTGCCTCGTCCTCTCAGTGATGGGGAACGGTGTCTTCGGCCGACCCTTGAATCGATTTCTCATTTTCTTTCTGCCGCCGAAGACGTGCGCTTTTCACCTCCCTTTTCGAGCCCCAAAGCCCATAAAAACAAGCGAGCGACCCGCCTTTGCGTGATCGCTCGTCTTCGTCCTTCGTGATTCGAGCCCGGCAAACAGCATTGCCAAAGCGACTAACGGGTTATGCGTTAGGCCGCTTCTTTCTCCGCGATGAACGCTTCGCGAATCTCATCGAAGCGCTCCTGGCTAAGGTTCAATCGGTCCATCGCTTGATCCGAGACGACGTCGCCCGCCGCCACGCGATGCGCGACGTGGACGGCCGCCGAGAGCACCGACGGATCCCGCCCGAGCTCGTGATGACCGAGCACGGCGTCGACGATGACCGGCGGCACACCCCAGAGACCGAGGACGTAGCCGCCGACTTCGGCGTGGCTCGACCCGAGGAGCTCCTTCTCCGCCATGTGCACCGGGATCGAACACTCGACCGCGTGCGCGTACACGCCGGCCATTTCATCGGGGGCGCCTTGCTCGAGCACGAGCGTGCCGACGTCGCAGAGGAGCGCCGCGGTGAAGGCCGTGCGCTGCTCTTCCGGGCTCACGAGACGGTAGGCCACGGAGCCCGCGTCGATCGCCATCGACTGGACACGCTCGATGCGTGCGACCGGGATCCCGCACGCGGCGCGCTCGGTGAGGACGAGCGCGCGCAAGAGATCGAGGCCAAGCCGCCCCGTCGCCGTGCGCGCGTCACGCACGATCGAGCCGCGGGCGAAGAACGCGGAGTTCACGATGCGAAGGATCTTGGCGCAGAGGCCTGGATCCTGCGCGACGAGATCCGCCGCGTCTTTGACGCTCGCGTTCGGGCTGTCGATGAGCAGGAGGATGCGCTCGTGCACCTTCGGCAGCGACGGCAGACGATGCACCGCCGACGCGAGCTCGCGGATGCGTGCATTCGGCGTGAGCGCCTGGAGGTAGAACGCGTTCTCCACGACCTGCGTGAGCGTCTTCGGATTGCAGGGCTTGCTGAGGAACTGATGGGCGCTTCCCATCGCGCGCATGGCGCCCTCGTTCTCCGTTTGGCCGGAGAGGACGATGCGCGTGATCGAAGGCCATTTCTCGTGCACCTGCGCGAGCAGCTGCGCTCCATCCATTCCGGGCATGCGCATGTCCGTGACGATCACGTCGAAATGATTCGCCGTGAGCATGTACAGCGCTTCCTGCCCGCTCGTGGCAGTCTCGACTTCCCAATCGGGAGTGGCGTCGAACAGCATTCGCGAGAGCGCCTCGAGCACACGCGGTTCGTCATCAACAAACAGGACTCTCATTGGCTATTGCCTTGCCTCAGGGGTGCGAAGAACGTCGACGGACGCTCCTCATGGACGTTGACCGGAAGACGGACGATGAAGGTGGTGCCGACGTTCTCTTCGGTCTCGAACGTGATCTCACCTCCGTGCTTCTCGACGATGACGGAGTACGCGATGGCGAGCCCTTGACCGGTGCCCTTGCCGACGGGCTTCGTCGTGAAGAAGGGATCGAACACTCGGCTTCGGGCGTGCTCGGGGATGCCGCAGCCCGTGTCGCGCACGCGAATCTCGGCCCAATGGCCTTCGAGGCGCGCCTCGATCGAGATCGTCCCCTTCCCTTTCGAGCCGCCGATCGTCGCTTGATCGATGGCGTGTGCGGCGTTGACGATGAGGTTCAAGACGACCTGATTCACCTCGTCGCGAAGGCAACGAACCATCGGCAAATCCGGGTCGAACGTGGTCTCTACCTCGGCGACGTACTTCCACTCGTTCGTCGCGACGGTGACGGTGGAGTTGATCGCCTCGACGAGATCGACGGGCGCCTTCTCGCCGCCGCTCGGATGGGAGAAGTCTTTCATCGCCGCCACGATGTTCGCGACGCGATGAAGGCCGTCGAGCGACTGCTGGATCGCGCGCGGCGCCTCTTTCATCAGGTAGTCGACGCGGGCACGCGTGAACGCGCCCTCGGCGGCGAGGACGACCTCTTCGCTCGGCGCCTTGCCGCCTCGCGTCGCCTCGACGAGAGCGCGGCACGCCGTCGCGAGCTCGCCCATCCGGTCGAAGGCGCGCGCGAGGAACTCGACGTTGTCGGTGACGTACTGGGTGGGCGTGTTGATCTCGTGTGCGATTCCGGCGGCGAGCTGGCCGATCGCCTCGAGCTTCTGCGCTTGGAGGAGCCGCGACTGCGCTGTCTTCAGCTCGATGAGGGCTTTTTCGAGCTTGGCCACGTTCTCGTCGACCACGAGCTGCCGTGGGGAGCGTGAATTTGGCGCGATCGATCCCGCCGCGGAGGGCGGAGCGGTCACGATGCGTGGTGGCTCGAGCGAACGACGAATCGCTGCAGCGATGCTCCCGACCACGGCCTCGCCCTTGCTTGCGACGCCAGAGGGCTCGCCCGAGTCGACGTGAGCTTCAGCTTCCTTCGGGACCTGCTCGAAGGGCTGCATGTTCGCGTCCCGAGGGATCGCACTGATCAAACCGTCGCCGCGCATCATGACTGGACCGATCTCGTCTCCGACCTCCCCTTCCTAAACGGCAGGAATCGGACAGTCTGAAGACCAGCCCACGCAACGCGTGCGCCGCATGCTCACATCGACGTGGCGGTCGTACCTGCGTCCCTAGTGAGCGCCGGGCGCTCCGCCCGCGTTCGCTTGCGGGCGCTTCAAGAGCAGCACGAGGACGACGCAGCCGAGGAACGCGATCGTGGCGTGGACGAAGCCGTTCTGGAACGCGAGCAGGAGCGCCTGCAGCTTCACCTTCATGAAGAGCGCGGTCTCGCCGACGCCTTCGCTCGTGTAGGTCTGTGAGCCAAGCCCACGAAGCGCCCCGTACTGCTCTTGCGCGATCGGGTTCATCGCCGTGATCGACTCGCTCAAGTACACCGTGCTCGTGTGCGTGCCGCGGTCGAGGAGGAGGCCCATCCACGCGGTGCCGATCGACCCGCCGAGCTCACGCGTGAGGTTGAAGAGGCCGGTCGCGTTGCCGCGTCGCTCGGCCGGCGTGTCCGAGAGCGCGATCATGCTGATCGGAATGAACAAGAACGCGAGCGACACCGACCGCACGAACATCGAGGCGACGAGATCGCCGAAGCCCGATTGCTGCGTGAGGTGCGCGTTCATCCAGAGGCTCACGGTGACGCCCGCGATGCCGAGGCCGAGGAGCATGCGCTGGTCGAAGCGCCCGCCGAAGCGGCCCACGATCGGCATCAAGACGATCTGGAACGCGCCGGAGACGAGGAAGACGCGGCCGATCTCGAGCGCGGAGTAGTGGAGGACCGAGCCGCAGAACAGCGAGAAGAGGAAATTGCCGCTGAAGAGCGCGAGCCCCATCAAGAGGTTGATCCCGGTGCTCGCGGCATACGTGCGGTTCTTGAACACGCGAAGATCGACCACCGGATGCTCGGTCTCGAGCTCGTGGACGATGAAGGTGACGAGCGCCGTGACCGCGACCGCCGACAGCACGGTGATCGTCGTGCTCTCGAGCCAACCCTCGCGGTTGCCCTCCTCGAGCACGTACTGGAGCGACGCCATGCCGGCGGCGAGGAGCGCGATGCCGAAGGTGTCGATCTTCTGCTTCGACGGGAAAAAACCTGGCTCTTCGATGAACCGGAGCGCCATCAGCGACGCGGTGATGCCGAGCGGGACGTTGACGAGGAAGCACCAGTGCCACGAGGACCAGTCGATCAGGTAGCCGCCGATCGTCGGTCCGAGCAGCGGTCCGGTGACGGCGCCGAGGCCGAAGAGACCGCCAGCCATGCCATGCTGCTCCTTCGGGTAGCGCGCGAAGAGGATCGTCTGCGCGGTCGGGATGATCGCGCCGCCGCCGAGGCCTTGCAGCGCGCGGAACACGACGAGCGAAGGCAGATTCCACGCGAGGCCACAGAGCGCCGAGGCCGTCGTGAACACGATGATCGAGGCGGCGAAATAGCGGCGAAAGCCGAAGCGCCGCTGAAACCAGCCGGTCATCGGGATGACGACGATGTTCGCCATCATGTAGCCCGTCGACACCCAGCCGATCTGATCGATCGGCGTGCCAAAGCTCGCGCGGATGTCGTTGAGCGCGACGTTGACGATCGTGATGTCGACGAGCGCCATCAGGGCCGCGCACATCACGACGAAGGTGATGCCGGCTTTGCTGCCCGTGACGATGCCTTGCTGTGGCTGCATGATCGCTGCCCGAGATCGAGACTAGTGCGACGTCTTGACGGTGACGTACGTGCTCATGCCAGGGCGAAGCGTGAGATCCGCCGGCGCGTTGTCGAAGCGGACGAGCACCGGGATACGTTGTATGACCTTCGTGAAGTTTCCCGACGCGTTGTCCGGCGGGAGCAGCGAGAAGCGTGCGCCCGAAGCGCCCGCGACGCTGTCGACGTGTCCGGTCAGCTTGCGACCAGGAAACGCGTCGACCTTGATCGAGACAGGCTGGCCTTCGCGCATCTCGGCGATCTGGTCTTCCTTGAAGTTGGCGACGATCCACACGTCCTTCAGCTCGGTGATCGCCATGAGCGGCCTCGAGGGATCGACCGTCTGACCGACCTCGACGCTTCGCCGTGACACGACGCCGTCCACTTGGGCCTTCACCTGCGTGTAGGAGACGTTGAGCTTCGCTTGATCGACCGCTGCCTCGGCTTGCGCCACGCGCGCGGTCGCGACGCCGACGGCCGCGCGGGCAGCGGCGATCTGCTCAGGGCCCGACTCGGCGGCGACGAGGCGACCTTGGGCGGTCTCGACCGATCCGATCGCGGTCGTGACGCCGTGTGATGCGTTGTCCTCGCGCGCCTTCGCCTGCGCGACCGACGCGACCGCCTGATCGAACAGCGCCTTCTTCGCGTCGAGCTCGGCCTGCGAGATCGAGCCATTCGCCGCGAGCTTCTCGACGCGTTTGAGGTCGATCTCCGCGAGCGCCTTGCGGGACTCGGCCGCGTCGACGTCGGCCTTGGCCTGATCGACCGACGCGCGTGACGATCCGGCCATCGCCGACGCCGTCACCACGCCGCCTTTGGCCTGGCGGAGGTTCGCGTTGACGTTCTTCTCCGTCAGCGCGAGCTGCGTCTCGACCGCCGTGAGGTTCGCGCGCGCGCTCGCGAGATCGGCCTCGGCCGTGACCAAGCGCACCTTCGCGTCGCGATCGTCGAGCTCGACGAGGAGATCGCCGGCCTTCACCCGTGCGTTGTCGGCGACGAGCACGCGCGTCACCTGCCCGGCGATACGCGGCGCGACGTTCGCGACGTGCGCCTCGACGAACGCGTCGTCGGTGGACTCTTTCCCGCGGCCCATCGCCCACACGATCGTACCCGTCGTGGCGAGCACGAGCAGGAGACCGCCGAGCACCAGCGGCGCCCGCTTCTTCTTCGGAGGCGCCGTCGCGGTCACGCCTGCGGCGGGCGCGGGAGGAGCTTCGGCGACGGGAGGTGGGGGAGGCGCGGGCTGCGCCGAGTCTTTCATCCGGATTTCGGAGATCTGCCCTTTGCCGTGCGGGCCGGGCAACGTTGCAGTAGTCATCCCGCGACTAGGATGACTTCGCCACCGACTAGGTTGCCGCGACGGTGAGGATCTCCGCGAGCTTTTATTCCTCGTCGTCGTCTTTTTCGGTCACGTGGTGCCGGCCAATCGCGTCCATCACCCGGCTCAGCTCGACCGTGCTCGGAAAGGGCGACGATGCGTCACCGATCCCGCCTGCGCTGTCGAGGTCCAGTCCACCGAGCCCTGCGAGAAGGTTCTGGTTCGACCCGGCGCTTCGTGTGCTCGCGCTATGGGAGAGCAGCGAGGCCGCGCTCGGCTTGCTCGTGTCGGCGACGCCGCTCAGGTGACGGAGCGCGCTCGCGTACTTCGACTCGTCCGCCGTGTAGTAGTGCGCTTGTTTCAGGGCATGCGCGAAGCCGTCGACGTCGCCCGACTCGGCCTTCGCCACGGCGCCGCCGAAGCGATCGCGCATGAGGCGCACGTAGTCGAGCGCTCCGTCGTCGAGGCTGCGGTAGGCGCGAAAGCCGTCACGCACCTCCACCTCTTTGCCGTCGAAGACCTCCTTCGTCCGGCATCGCGCGGTCTCGCCCGTCGGGCTCTTGCCTTTGATGCCGCCGAAGTTGAAGTTGTACATCTGCGCGCCGCTGCCCGTCTCGAGCGACGCGTGCGCGGTGAGCATGTCGAGCACGTTGCTGCTCGGCGCTTGGCCCGTGACCTTCTGGTACGCGCGCCCGATCGCGCCGCGGAGGTCAGCGCGCGTGACGGAGGTGCGTTCGGGATCGACTTGCCTTGCGTTGGATGCCGAAGCACGGGGCTCGGTGGCGGCCGAATTCACGTACGGGGTCGAGGCGCCAATTCGCATGATTCTTCGTCATTCGACGGCGCTTGGCACCGTGGTGAGCACCTTGCGGTCGCATTCGCCGAAGGTGTCGAGCATGCGCTGGAACGCCTCGAACGTTCGCGAGGCGGTGACCATGTCCGTCATCGCGGCGACGGGCGTGGAGTTGGACTCTTCGATCACGCCGAGATCGAGGTCGCCCTCGCCGGGCTGCGTCGCGCCGCGCGCGTTGAGCACGCCGTTGCCCTCGTGCACGAACGACGTGCCAGGCGCGGCTTTGACCATCTTGAGCTTCGCGACGACGGCGCCGTCTTGCATCACCGAACCGTCGGCCGTGATCGTCGGCTCGCTGCCGCCCGTCCCGACCACGATCGGCTTTCCGTCTTCACGCGCGAGCGGAACACCGGCCGCGCGGAGCGTCCCGTCCGCGCCCATCGTGAGGGATCCTGCGCGCGTGAAGCGCTCGCCGCGAGGCGTCGTCACCGCCAGGTAGTTGCCCTCGGGGAGCGCGACGTCGAGGCCTCGCCCGGTCGACTTGATCGCGCCGCGCTGTTGATCGAGCGCCGTGTCGGTGATCTCGGCGTAGCGAAGGTTCTTGTCGCCGCCCTGTTTGGCGGGGTTCGCGGCGTTCGCGAGCACCTCTTTGAAGACGGGCCGCATGCGCTGGTAGCCCGCCGTCGAGGCGTTGGCGAGGTTCTGCGCGGTGGTCTCGAGCGCCTGTTCTTGGGCGACCGCACCGCTGAGAGCAACGTACACACCACGTGACATGATTCACTCCCTCCCTGCCGCTGCGCGAAGGCAGTGGATCGCTTCGGTATGAAGCTGACAGACGCGAGACTCGGAGATATCGAGCACGATCCCGATCTCACGCATGGATCGTTCCTCTTGGTAGTAGAGCGCGAGGACGAGCTGATGACGTTGCGACAGCTTCGTGATCGCGTCGGCGACGACGCCGCACAGCTCTTTCTTCGACGCGGAGTCCTCGGGCAGCTCTTCGTTTCCGCCGATCGGAAGATCGTCGATGTCGAGCATCTCGAGCCGGTCCATCCCGGCGCGTCCGAGCTTCTCCATCATGCTGCGGTACTCCTCGACCGAGACGTCGAGTCGCTTCGCGACCGCGTCTTCCTCCGGCGGGCGGCCGAGCTCGCTCGTGAGCTGCGTCATCACGCGCGCGACCCTGCGAGAGAGAGCGCGCGCGGCACGCGACGCGGGATCGAGCGAACGAAGATGATCGAGGACGGCGCCGCGCACGCGGTAGAGCGCATACGCCTCGAACTCCTCCGGATCCATGTCGGGGCTCGCGCGCTCGAAGGCGTCGAGCAGGCCGATCCAGCCGTAGCTCACGAGGTCTTGCACCGAGATCTGGCTCGGGAGCCGCCGCGCGAGCTTCATCGCCGTGCGACGAACGAGCGGCAGGTAGCGCTCGTATTCGGCGCGGGACAGCGCGCGCTTTCCATTCGAGGTCGGCGCGGGCGTCTTCGTCGCCACGCCGCCGGCATTCATCGCGACAGCCGCGTTGCCGACGAGCCGGAGGCGAGCCGTATCGCCTCCGCCAGGACCGCCGCTATTGCCACGCCCGCTGCTCATCGCTCGATGGTTTCCTGATCGTCTTCGTCGGTCGTCGCGAGCGACGTCGTCAGAGGGAACAGATGCGAGGCGACGGCCTCGTCGGTGGCCGGCGCGATGTCCTCGGGGACGCGCTGCCCCATGCAGAGCGTGCTCACGGGGAGCTTCGTCGCGAAGGCCGCGTGGGCGATGCCCGCGGGTGTATCGGTCTCGTCGATCTTCGTGATCGCGAGCGACGTGGGCATCGCGATCGCGAAATCGCGGCTCACGCGGTCGGCGTCGGAGGCGCGGAGCGACGCCGGGACGCAGAGGAGGACCTCGACGTTGCGCGCGTTGCGCTTCGGCATGCGAATGTCCTCCGAGGCGAGGATCGCCTCCGTCGCGCCCGCCTGGATCGCGCGACCCGACGTGTCGACGATGATCACGTCCGCGTCTTCGCAGCAGATGATGTCGAGGAGCTCTTCTTGCGACGTGGCGGTGTGAAAGCGCGCGTCGAGCAAGTCGGCGTACTTCTCGAGCTGGTCCATCGCGCCGACGCGGAAGCTGTCGCACGTCACGAGCGCGACGGATTTCTTCGCCATCCGCGCGCGCGCGGCGAGCTTCGCCGCCGTCGTCGTCTTGCCGACACCCGCCGGACCGACGAGCGCGATGAGCGCAGGTCCTTCGTCGAAGAGCGCGGGCATCCAGAGCGCGGTCTCGACGACCGACGGCGTCGCGTAGCGCAGGCGCTCGATCGTCGTCACCGTCGCCGTGGCGCGCTGGCCGCGCACCGATCGCGCGAGCGCTGCCGCTGCCGGACCTTCGAGGCCACACTTGCGGATCGTCAGCGAGAGCGGGTCACCACCGCCCTGCTGGCCCGCGAGGAAGAGCTCACCGACCGCGGCGCGGAGCGTGGCGAGCTCGGCGAGGAGCTCCGACGGAACACGCGGCTTCGTGAGCGCGCTTCGGAGCGCTCGCGTCTCGCCGCGGAGCTCCATCCGGAGACGCGCGATCTCTTCGCCAAGAATCTGACGACCGTCATCATCTCGATTGTCGATCGTCGATTCCCCGTCGTCCTCGTAGACCTCGGCCGCAAACAGCGCATGGGCCTGCGCGTGATGGCGCGCGGCGACGGCGGATGCTGCAGAGGACTTCGCAGCGCTGCTGGCGTTGTGTTTGGTGGAAGCGTACGGATTCATCGACGTTGAGCTCCTAAAAGAGGCTTAGGCAGCGAGGCGATCAATCACGCGCAGAGGCGCGCTCGCATCGATCTCGCGAAAAGAGACGACTGGAACTTGAGGAAGCTTGCGCTCCAGGATGGCGCGGACGTAGCGGCGGAGATCCGGAGCAGTCACGACGAGCGGTGATGCACCATGCGCGCCAAACAGGGAGAGCGCGTTCTCCGCCTTCGTCGTCAGCCCGCGGAGCATCTCGGGATCGAGCGCGCCGCCGGTTCCCTTGGCGATTTCGCTGAGCGATTGACGAAGGATCTGCTCGAGCCGTCCATCGAGCGTCAACGCGTTGACGACGCCGTCGGCCTTGAAGCGAGACGTGATTTGCGGAGCCAGGCGCTCGCGCACCATCTCCGTCAGCTGCTCCGGATCCTTCGTCACGGTCGAGAGCTCGCCGAGCGCCTCGAGGATCGAGCGCATGTCGCGGATCGAGATGCTCTCCTTCACGAGGTTGCGAAGGACGCGCACGATCTCGCCGAGCTGGAGGAGGTTCGGCACGACGTCGTCGACGAGCTTCGGGCTCGTACGCGCCAGGACGTCGATGAGGTGCTGCACCTCTTGGCGGCCGAGGAGACGTGGTGCGTGACTACGCACGACCTCGCCAAGGTGCGTGGCCAGGATCGTCGCGTGATCGACGACGGTGTATCCGAGCGCCTCGGCGAGCTCGCGATCGCGCTCGGCGATCCAGAACGCCGGGAGGCCGAAGGTCGGGTCCACCGTGCGATCGCCCTCGATTTCTGGGGCATTTCCGCTCGGGTCGATCGCGAGCACGCGCCCCGCCGCGCACTCCCCGCTCGCGACCTCGGTGCCGAGGATCATGATGCGGTACGAGCCGGCAGGCAGCGAGAGGTCGTCCGAGACGTTGATCGGCGGGACGACGACGCCGAGCTCCTTCGCCACCTCCTTGCGAAGCTTGCCGACGCGATCGAGGAGCGTTCCGCCGCGGTTGACGTCGACGATGCTCACGAGCTCGTAGCCGACCTCGACCGACAGCATGTGCACGGTGAGCGTCTGATCGATCTCTTCGCCGGCGGCGACCTTCGGATCGATCGGCTCTCCGCTGCTCGGCGCGCCGGCTTTGGCGGCGGCTCCGCCCGAGGCGGACGCGCTTGCGTCGGCGGCGCTGACCTTCCGCGAGATGAGCACGAGGCCGACGGCGAGGACGAAGCAAGGCACGAACGGCATGCCGGGCATGAGGCCGAGCAGCACGAGGATCGCCGCGGTGATCGCGATCGGGCGGCGCTTGCCGAAGAATTGCTGCGAGAGGGCGCGTCCGAGCTGATCGCCCGTCGCGCTGCGGGTGACGACGATACCGGCCGCCGCCGACATGAGGAGCGCGGGGAGCTGCGACGCGAGCGCGTCGCCGACGCTGAGGACGGAGAACGTCTCGGCGGCGCGCGAGATGTCCATACCGCGCGCGATGCCGAGGACGAGGCCACCAATGAGGTTGATGGCCATGATGAGGAGACCCGCGATCGCGTCGCCGTGGACGAACTTGCTCGCGCCGTCCATCGCGCCGTAGAAGTCTGCTTCGCGCTCGAGGTCGCGGCGGCGCACGCGCGCCTGCTCGTTCGTGATCGTGCCGGACGACAAGTCCGCGTCGATCGCCATCTGCTTGCCAGGGAGCGCGTCGAGGGTGAAGCGCGCGGCGACCTCCGCGACGCGTCCTGCGCCCTTCGTGATGACGACGAAGTTGATGACGGTGAGGATGAGGAAGACGACGAGACCGACGACGACGTTGCCTTCGACGACGAAGCGACCGAACGCCTCGACGACCGATCCCGCGGACCCCTGCCCTTCACCGCCGTGAAGGAGAATGAGCCTCGTCGTCGCGACGTTGAGGCTCAGGCGAAGCAGCGTGCCGACGAGGACGAAGGCGGGAAACGCGGAGAAATCGAGCGCGTTCTCGATGAAGAGGGCCGTCAAGAAGACGCCGACGCTGATCGCCATCGACATCGCGATCATCATGTCGAGGAGCCACGGTGGGAGTGGCAGCACCATCATGAGGATGATGCCGATGATCGCGATCGGTACGACCGCGTCCCACTTGCGGGGTGTCGAAACGGTGACGCTCGAAGTGCTCACGGAGCGCTATCGAGCACTCCGGATGCCAAGACCGTCGCGGGCTAGGTCTTCTTCTTCCGATTTCCCCGGAGCTTGTAGACGAACGCGAGGATGCGGGCGACCGCGGCGAAGTGCGCGGCAGGCACCGGACGGCCAAGCGGGACCTCGGCGTCGAGCGCGCGCGCGAGGCGGCGGTTCTCGAGGATGGGGATGCCGTGCTTTCGGGCTTCGGCGCGGATCCGCAGCGCGATCTCGTCGTGGCCTTTCGCGATCACGACCGGCGCGGGGTCCTTCGGACCATAGCGGAGCGCGACCGCGACGTGCGTGGGGTTCGTGACGATCACGTCCGCGTTCTTCACCGCGGTCATCGCGCGCTTCTTCGCGAGGGCGCGCGCGCGGGCCTTCATCCGCGCCTTGGCCTTCGGGTCGCCGTCGGACTGCTTGGCCTCGTCCTCGCGCTCCTTGCGCGTCATCATCATCTCTTTGGAGAGCGTGAAGAAGCTCTGCGCGTAGTCGATCGCGGCCACCAAAAAGAGCGCGCCGGTCGCCATGCCTGCCGTGCGCGCGAGCGCGCCGAGCATCGCGGGGATCGCGCTGCGCAGAGGTACGCGCGCGAGCGACACGAGCAGCGGCAGCTCCTTCGACAGCGCATGCCACGCGACGAGCCCCACCGCCGCGACGCGAAGCACCGCCACCACCGTCTCGAGGCCTGCTTTCTTCGGGGAAAATAGGCGCGAAATGCCTTGCCGCGGATCGAGCCGGCCCACGTCGGGCGTGAGCAGCTCGCTGTAGGTTTGAAAGCGCGACTGCGCGAGGCCGATCACGATCGACGAGCCCACCGCCGCGAACACCGCGGTCCCGGCGAGCGTGGCGAGCGCCGTGCCGGTCGCGCCAAGGATGGCCAGCGGCCCGAGCCGCTCGAGCGCGGTGAGGTCACCGAGCGTTCCTTTGAAGAGCTGGCGCGCGGACTCCGAGAGGTTCGCCTGCGACCCCGCGATCGTCGCGATCACGGCCGCGGTCGCGACGATGCCGCCCGCGTCACGGGCCTTGGCGAACCGACCTTGCTTGCGGAACTCCTCCTTCCGCTGATCGGTCGGGTCGTATGTACGATCCCCTGTGTCCTCGCTCATGGACCACCCGTCAAACGATTCGGGGGGCGTGGTGGTGCGGACGGCTGGACGTCGCCGAGCACTTGCTCGATGCGCGGCGTGGTCTTCTGCATCTCGGCTCCGAGGCCCGACGTGATGTCACCGAGCGAGCCCATCAGCGTGAGCAAGCCAGCGGCGATGCTGACGCCCATGCCCACGCTGAAGACCTGAAGCGACGGCGAGGCGCGCGCCACGAGCGCGAGCGACACTTGCACCGCGAGCGAGATCGCCATGATCGGCAACGAGAGGCGCACACCGGCGTCCATCGCTTGGTCGAGGAACGCGACGAAGCTCGGCGCCGCGGCGTTGATCTCCACCGCCTGCCCGATCGGGATCGCGCGAAACGACTCGAGCACGTACGCGAGCGCGACGCGATGCGCTCCGAGCCCCAAAAACACGAGCATCGAGAGCAGCGTGATGACGCGGGCGGGGACTGGATCCTCGGTCCCGAGCGACGGGTCGTACACCTGACCCATCGTGAGGCCGGTCGCCTGCGCGAACTGCGCGCCGAGGATCTCGGCGGCGGCGAACGTGACGCGAACGGTGAACCCGATCAAGAGACCGATGCCGAGCTCGCCCGGCACGAAGCCGATCAGCTTCATGTCGAGCGCGAACGCCGTCGTCGGCGCGCTGGCCGATCGCGCGAGGAACGCGATCATCAGGATGAGGCCCACCTTGATCTTCGTGTCGGCGCTCTTGCCCGGAAAGGGCGACGTCATCACGAAGCCCGCGACCCGTGCGACCGCGAGCACGAGCGCCGCAGACTCGGCGAGCATCAGTTGCGGAAGATCGAAGGCAGGTGCCGACATGTCGTTGGCCGAGCGTTTCCCACGCCGCGTCTGTCTAGTGAACGACGTGCTCGATCGACTGGAGCGAGCCGCGCGTGTAGTCGACCACCTTCGTAGCAAGCGCTGATCCGACGATGACGAGCACCGCGATGACGGCCGCCACCTTCACGACGAAGCTGACGCTTCCTTCGTTGATCTGGAGCACCGTCTGCGCGACCCCGACGAGGATGCCCGTGATCAGCGCCACCGCGAGGATGGGCCCCGCGACGTAGAGCGTGATTTGAAGCGCATTCATCAGGAGCGCGAGCGCTTGGTCACCGCTCATGGCGTCGCCGAGAAGCTTCGAAGGAGGGAGCCGACGAGCAGATGCCAGCCATCCACGACCACGAACAGGAGCAGCTTGAGCGGTAGGCTGATCGAGGCAGGCGGCACCATCATCATGCCGAGCGCCATCAGCACGGCGGACACCGCCAAATCGATGACGAGGAACGGAAGGAGCACGAGCACGCCCATCTGGAACGCTGTCGTCAGCTCACTCACCACGAACGCAGGCGACGCGATGCGGAGCGGCACCTCCTCTTCGGTGGTCGGCAACGGAGCGTGCGAAGCCTCGTAAAACAAGGCCAAATCTGCCTCGCGCGTCTGCCGGAGCATGAAGGCACGAAGCGGCTTCTCGGCGCGATCGATCGCGGCGCTCTCGTCGATCTTTCCCGCCGCGTACGGCTCGTAGGCCTCTTTGAGCACCACGTTCGTCACGGGCGCCATCGTGAACATCGTCAAGAACAGCGCGAGGCCGACGAGCACCTGGCTCGGCGGAGACTGCTGCGCGCCGATGCCCTGCTTGACGAAGCCGAGCACGATCACGATCCGCGTGAACGAGGTCATCGTCAGCACGATCGCCGGCAAGAGCGAGAGGAGCGTGAGGATCGCGAGGATCTTCAGCTGCGGGGCGAGGCCGGGCGAGTTCATCGACAGCATGTCGAGGCCGCCCGCTGGCGCCACCGCATGGGCGTCGCCCGAGGCGGAGAGCGCGAGCAAGGCGGCGCCGAGGCCGAGCCCCACCTGCTTCAGGCGCGACCCCGAGGGAGCGGCCATCACCAATCCCCGAGGCGAAGCGGCTTCTCGTTGAAGTCGAAGCCATCGGCCGGCTCATCCATCGAGAGAAGAAGCCCCTTGGCTTGCCCTGCGATCGCCGCGCTCTTCGGCGCGAGGCGGCGTGATCCGCCGGGAGACATCGCGCTGTCGTCATCGGCGCCCTCGGCGTTCACCGCGGCAAGGCTCATCGAGCTCCGGCGGCGCGGCGGCATCGCGATCGCGGCCGGAGCGGCTTGCTGCGGGATGCTCACCGAGCTCCGGCGGCGCGGCGGCATCGCGGGCGCGTCTTCTTTCTTCGTGGCGGGCGGCGTCGCCGAGCCTGCTTTTCGCGCGGCGAGGAGCGAGCGGACGCGGTTGCTGAGGATCTCCTCGTCGCGTTCGCGCTCCTGTTCGGCGCGCTCCTGCTCGGCGCGCTCGCGGGCCTCGGCCTTCGCCTTGGATCCGATGGCCGATCGCGTGATGGCGGGCGGCGGCTCGCTCACCGCAGGCTGGCGGCGGCGCACATCGTCCGCCATCTTCGCCATCAGCGACATGCTCTCGGTCTCGTCCTCGTGCGCCGCCGTCCCCTCGGCCGGCTCGAGCACCGCCAGGGTCTGGATCGCGTTCGGGGTCATCCCAACGAGGAGGCGCGTGCCCTCGACGTCGATGACGAGCAGCTCGCTACGCACGCCGACCGATTGACGGCCGAGCACGTCGATCTTCGAGCGCTTCGTCTTCTTGCCGCCGTCTTTGCTGCGCTTCCGAAGCCACAAGCCTGCGGCCGCGGCGACGCCGAGCCCAGCGAGGATCTTGTAGCCGAGCGGCGTGCTGCTCTCGTTCGAGGCGAGCGTGAGCGGCTTGGCCGTCGCGGGCGCGGTGGGCCGGATCGCGAGCGGCGTCGCGCTCGCGCTCGGGGCGGCGCTCGCGCTCGGAGCGGAGGATGGGATGGCCGCAGGCTCGATCGCTGCGCTCGCGCTCGGGGCGGCCGGCGCAGAGGCGGCAGGAGCGCTCGATGCGCTCGGCAGGGCTGAGGGGACGCCCGAGGCGGCCGGAGGCGTCTGCGAGGCGGCCAGGCGGCTTGGCTGGCCGGAACGGCTGCGATGCGCGGGAGCCGACTTATTCGTTGAATTCGTGACCACGGCGGAATTCGTTTCCCCACCCGTAGGCGCGTCGTCGCCAAACGCGGACGCCGAAACCAGCGTCATCGCGATGACGCTCGTGAAGATCGCGAGGCGTTTCATTGGGCATCCCCTCCCATGATCGGGCCGGCGCCGCCGTCGTCTTCGCCACCCGTCTCCTCGGTGAAGGCGGGCGGTCCCTTCGGCGCGGGCGCCGCGCGAGGCGGCTCCTCGTCGTCGCCATGGCTCGAGATGATCTCCGTGATGCGAAGGCCGTAGCGATCGCCCACCACCACCGCCTCGCCGCGGCCGATCATCCGGCCGTTGACGACGATCTCGAGCGGCTCGCCGGCGGCCTTGTCGAGCTCCAGCGTCTGGCCGGTGCCGAGTCGGAGAAGGTCGCCGATCTTCATCCGCTTGCGCCCGATCTCGAGGGTCACCTCGACCTCGACGTCACGGAGAAGACCCAATCCACCAGCTGCGTTCGACGATCGTGCGTTCATGTTGCGACGCACTCTTTCAATCGTCGTGCCGGGCTCTTGGCGTCAAAAGGATGTCAGTCCGTCGACGTCTTGGCTCGCCGCGCTCGGCGCTCAGGCGAGCTGGCGCTCGAGCATCACGGCGACGACGTCGCCGCTCGCGGTCGGACGGCCCTGAAAGAGCTCCGCCCCGCCGGCGCTCACGCGCGCTCGCTCGTCGAGCGGCAAGCCAAGGCGAACGACGTCTCCCACCTTCAAATCGGCGATCATCCGAAGCGGCAGGCGCACTTTGCCGAGCTCGACGACGATGTCGAGCTCCACTTCGTTCATCGCGAAGGCGATGTTGGGATCGATCTTCGGCTTCGCCGGCGCCGCCTTCTCGTCATCCTGCGCCGCCTCGGCCTGCGCCGCCGGGATGACGCTCATCGGGAGGGCGATCAAGATGCGACCGCCGCCTTCCATCGTCAGGGCGATCATGACCGCCGCCCCTGGCTCGATCTCCTTCGCCGCGGTCGGCGTGACGGCCACCTTCAAGTGGGCGTTCAGCACGTCGGCGAAGGCGCGAAGCATCGTCGCCGAGACGCGCGAGGCGAGCGCCATCTGGGCCGACGTGAGCTGCTTCGCAGGCGACTCGGACGCCATCGCGGGCACCGCGCCGTCGCCGCCGAGCACGCCGTCGAGCAGGCGAGAGAGCGCGAGCTCCTCGATCAGCACGAGGCCGCGCGCGTTCGGGGCGGTGGTTGTCGCGATGGAGAAGGGTGAAGAGTGAACGATCGACTCGTCGGCCGCGAGATCCGCGAACGACACGCAATACGGCTCTTCCGCCGTGATCGCGATGCGCTTGCGGGAGAGAAACGGCACGGCGCGGCGAATGGCGGTCGCCAGCTCACCGGCAAACTCGGCCACGCGCACGCACGCGGCGCGACCACGTCCACCAGGCTTCGAGAGCGCCTGGATTTGCGCCGTCTTCTTGCTATCGGCCTTCCCGCCTGTCGTCGTCATCGTCATGGCCGCTCACTGCACCACGAAGTCGGTGACCAGGACGCGTTGCGCGCCCGCCGCGCCCGCGGCTTTGCAGCGCTCGAGGAGGTCTGCGCGGATCTTGTCGACCGTCGTCGGGTCGGTCATCTGCTCGTACGTGACGGTGCGAAGGAAGCCGAGGACCGCGTCGCGAATGCGCGGAACGAAGTTCTTGAGGTCTTCCTTCGTGTGGGCGTCGAACTCGATCGCGAGCGAGAGCTTCATTGGGTGCGGCTTGCGCGCGCCGTCGTACACGGTGAGCAGGAACGCATCGAGCGGGAGCGTCGGGCCCGGAGGCGCGGCCTCGTGCTTGCCGCCGCCGCCATGCTCATCGCCTTCCCCATGACCTCCACCGGCGCACACGACCGTGGGCGCCGGATGTGCCGACGCGCCCTTCAGCGATCCGCCGAACGAGGCGCCAGCGGCCAGCACAGCGGTGACGACGACCTTCAAGATCCCCATGATCGCGGAGGGCTTCTTGGCGGGCGCGGCGGCATCTGCCGGCGCAGCGGGCTTGTCCTTCGAGTCGGCAGGCTTTGCGGCTTCGGTGCTCATGATCGATCTCTTGCTCTTGCTCCATCATTACGACCGATGAGCCGACGAATTCACGTGAATCACGATGGATTCTGTCGGCTCACGGGGCGCCAATTCCATGACACACGAGGGTGTCATCACTGCTTGATCGTCATCAGCTCTTGCAGCATCTGATCCGCGGTCGTGATCGTCTTGCTGTTCGCCTGAAAGGCGCGCTGGTGAGCGATGAGGTCGACGAACTGCTCGGAGATGTCGACGTTCGACTGCTCGAGCGAGCCCGCCACGATCGTGGCGCGTCCACCCGAGCCAGGAGCTCCGATCGCGGCTTCGCCCGACTCGCGGGTCGCGATCCACAGGTTCTGGCCTGCCTTGCCGAGCCCGTCGTTCGATCGGAACTTCGCGACGCACACTTTGCCGGCGGCGATCGTCTGCCCGTTCGAGTAGACGCCGCTGACGATGCCGTCGGCGTCGATCTTCACGCCGGCGAGGTCACCCGACGCGTAGCCGTCTTGCGACTGCGCGCTGACGGCGCTCGCGGAGCCGAACTGCGTCGTCCCGCCGAGGCCCGTGCCGCCGGCGGTGATCGGCGTGCCGAAGTCCATCGTGATGGCTTGGTTCGGCTTCGCGCCGTTGAAGTTGAGGTTCGGCGGCGTCCCCCAGGTGACGTCTTGCAGCGCGCCCGACGTGTCGAACTTGAGCTGACCCGTCCCGATCTCGACGTTCTGGCCGGGCGTTCCACCCGTGAGGTCGTCGCCCTTCGCGAGCGCGTGCACGTCCCATGTGCCGGCCGCCGTCTTGCGGAAGTACACGTCGATCGCGTGGGATTTGCCGAGCGAGTCGTACACCGTCATCGACGTGGAGAGGTTCGCGCCGGGGCCCGGGTTCTGCGGATCCCACGCCGTCGTCGGCGTCGACGCGCCGGCGTCGAGGTTCGACGTGATCGTCATCTTCGCGGTCGTCTTCGGGGAGAGCTGCGACGTCGAGAGCTGGATGTTCGCCGGGGTCGAGTTGAAGGTCCCGTCCGGGTTCACGCCGTAGCCTTGCACCGCCATGCCTTGCGGATTGACGAGGATGCCGTCGTTGCGCACGGTGAGCTGCCCGGCGCGCGTGTAGAAGTCGCCGTTCACGCCGCCGAGGTTTCCGTGCACGACGAAGAAGCCGTCGCCGGAGAGCGCGAGGTCGGTCTGCTGCCCGGTGTTGACGAGCGCGCCTTGCGCGAAGATTTGCTGCGTTCGGCCGAGGCGCACGCCGCCAGAGTTGTCTGCTGCGCCGACAGCGCCTCCCAAGATGTTCTCGAAGGTCGCACGCGATCGCTTGAAGCCGACCGTGTTCGTGTTCGCGACGTTCTCGCCGACGATGCTGAGCGTGTCACCCTCTGCGGCGAGCCCGGAAACACCTGCGTACATGGCCTTGTTGATGCTCATAGAGTCTGTCCTTTTTCCTTGGTTTTGACCGAAACGAAGTCTTCTTGATGGGTAGGTGGAACGCGCTTACTGAACGCTCACGAGATCCGAGATGGGCGCCGTGACGCCAGAGTCGAGGTGAAGCTCGGGGTAGCCCTTGTCGAACGTGACCTTGACGACCTTGCCGGAGACGTCTTGCGTCGCGTTGATGCTCTTGCCGTCCGCGGTCTGCGCATCGACCTTGATCGAGTAGGTGCCCTTCGGCGCGGGCGTACCCGAGTCGTCCTTGCCGTCCCAGGTGATCGGGAGCGCACCTGCACCATGTGCGCCGACGTTGAGCGTGCGGACGGTCTTGCCGTTCGCGTCTTGAATCTGGATCGTGATCTTGGCGGCGGGAGCGTCGAGGTTCACGCTCGCGCCCGTCGCGGTGAGGCCGTCGAAGGCCATTCCACTTCCGCGCACGGTGACGCCTTTGCCGACGAGCGCGGTCGCCTCGTTGCTCGACATGCCCGTCATTTGCGTCGAGATCACGTCGAGCTTGGAAGACTGCGCGATCGACTGCTCGACCATCGCGAACTGCGAGAGCTGCGCGACGAACTCGGTGCCCTCGGTCGGCTGGAGAGGGTCTTGGTGGGAGAGCTGCGCGACGAGGAGCTTGAGGAACGCGTCCTTGTCCATCGTCGCCTTCGCCTTGCCGTTGTCGGACGGGGTGTTGGCTGCTGCTGCGCTGTTCGTCGAGCCTGTGACGGAAGAGAGGGCCATGCCCTCCTCAAAGCACGAACCGGGCCCGCCTCCCTCGCGGATTGATGACGCTCGCTGCGCCGGAGCGTCGAACCGATGACGCTCCGTTGTAGAGCGACGTGTCGCCGTCGTCGTTGCTCTGGCGCCCGCTCTGCCCGCTCGGCGTGTGGCTGCCGCCCGCGCCTTGCTCGCTCGTCGCGAGCTCGGGGCGACCGCCGCCAGACCACGCGCGATCATCGGTGAAGTCCGTCGTTGGGCGCTCGACATGAACGACCGCGTTCGGCACCTCGACGCGCACGTGCGATCGCATCTCGCTCGCGTTCGCCATGATTACGTGCCTCGCGTGGTCTTCTTCGGCGCGGACATGAACGTCGATCCGCGCGGCGGCTTCTTGGCCGTGCGCGCGCGCCGTGACCTCGATGCGCCCGAGCTCGGGCACATGCACCTGTCCGTGCGCTTCGCCCGACGCGAGCGTGCGCTTGTGCCCGAGCGACTCCGCCGCCTGCACCGCGCGTGACGCCTCTCCGCCCTCGCTCTTCGCCGGCGCGCCCGCGGAGGTCGTCGAACCGTTGACGATCGACGATCCGTTGGCGTTCGGCTCGGCCGCCGTCATCCCGACGTCGACCATCGCGGGCGCCGGCATCGCGAAGGAAGCGTCGCTCCCTCGCGAGGCGAGGTCGTCGCCTGGACCGCGCGTGTCTCGCGCGAAAGCCGGCGTCTTGACCTTCGACGTCGCGCCATCGAGTGAGCGCGCTGGCGTCTTGGGCGGAGCGCCGTTCGCGGCTTGCGGCGACGGCTGGATCCCGCTCTGCGTCGCGACTTGCGGCGCGTCCGAAGAAGAAGAAGAAGAAGCAGACGGCTGCGCCATCGCATGGGCGTTCATCGCGGCGATCGCGGCGAACGTATCGACGCCGATGAAGCGGGTTGCTTCGTGCGCCGGCGACGGCTGCGCGACGCTCGCCCACGACGGAGGGCGCTCGTCGGCCATCGACGTGAGGGCGTCACCCGCGAGGCCAGCGCGCGCATGCGCACCGCTCGTCGGTGGGCGCGAGAGCATGAGCGACGACGGCGTCACGAAAGCCGCCTTTTGGAGGCTCATCTCGGTCGGCTCGAGCGGCGGCATCGCCGACGCGGCTCCGGCCAGCGTCGTACGCGGCCCGCTCATCGGCGCAGGCAGCCCGCTGAAGGACGGGATCCCTGCGCGCGCCAGCTGGAGCTTCGGCGCGATGCCGCTGATCGACGGCGCGAGCATCGGAGGCTCTTCGCTTCCGACCGTCGTCGTCAACCCGCCGGCGGGCTTCGTGTCCGTCTTCGCTTCCGGAGCCGTGCTGTCCGGGAGCGTGAGCTCCGGCGGATCGAGCGTCGCGAGGTTTCGCGACGCAGGAGCGTCCGGGCCACCCGACATACCGGGCGACGTGACGATCGGCAGATCCTTCGGGTCGCGCGGCGTCTTGAACGAAGCGATCGCATCGGCGCTCTCGGCGTGCTCTTGGCGATCCATCAGGTTCGTGATCTGCGCCTGCATCTCGCTCGGCATCGGTAGGGCCGGGATCGGCGGTGGGACGTCTTTCGAAGGCCATCCTTGGACGACGAGCGTGTCGGCGATCGCGTCGTCTTTGTCGTCATCTTTGTCGTCGCCTTCGTCGTCCTTTCGGAGCGCACGCGGGTCGGCGTCTTCGAGCTTCGAGGAGCTCTCGCGACCGCCTCCTCGGTCGTCGTAGAGCGCGAGGTTCGCGTCGAAGGCGTTCTTGGTCTCGACATGCCCTCGGTCGTGCGCGGCCGAGGCAGCGGCGTTGGCCGCGGCGGTGGCGGTCGTGGTCGTCGGTGTGGTGAAGAGATCGATTCGGTTCATCGTTTTCTTATCCCAATCGTCGTCTCGAGGCGACTTCGTCTTCGGCGATGCGTTCGACGCGGCGAGCTTCGAGCGCGTGCGCATGGGTGGTGCGCTCGAGCCACTTCTCGAAGCGCCGGAGCTCGATGCGAGCTTCCGTCATCACGCCGCGCATCTTGGCTTCGTGCGCGCGTGCGCCCTGCGCGTTGCGCTCGCACGTCTCGACGACGCGGCGGAGGCTTCGCACATGACGGTCGTGATCTTCGAGGTCCGCCACCGAGAGGGCGACGGCGCTTCCATGCGCGCCTCCGTCGATCGCCTTCGCCCAGGCGGCCTCGGCGTTCTTCCTCTGCTCCTCGGCCTTCAGGAGCGCCGAGCACGCGACGGCGTATGCGGCCTCGGCCGCTTCGCTCTCGCGACGCTTCGTCTCGATGATCCGCGCGATGGTCTTCGTTGTCTGCTTGTTCGCGGCCATGGTGGATGAATTAGCCTCGTGACTTGTCCGCGATCATGCGGAGTCGGGCGATCGTCTCGGTGCGAGGGGTGGCGTCTTCGGGGGCTTGCCTGAGCAGTGCTTCGATCGCCGGTTGCAACGCGCGGGCCGCGTCGACCCGCGGGTCCGAACCGGGGACATACGCGCCGATCTGGATGAGGTCCGCGGCCTCTTCGTAGGCGGCGAGGAGCTCGCGAAGGCGTGACGCGGCATGGGTGTGCTCGGGCGCCGACACGTCGCGCGCGACACGCGACACGCTGCGAAGCACGTCGATCGCCGGATGGTGCCCGCGATCGGCGAGCTTTCGAGAGAGCACGACGTGCCCGTCGAGGATGCCGCGCACGGTGTCGGCGATCGGGTCGTTCATGTCGTCGCCTTCGACGAGCACGGTGTACACCGCGGTGATCGATCCTGGACCACTGTCGCGTCCTGCGCGCTCGAGCAGCGGCGGCAGCGCGGCGAACACCGTCGGTGTGTACCCCTTCGTGAGCGGCGGCTCACCTGCCGCGAGGGACGCTTCGCGAAGCGCCATCGCGTAGCGCGTGACGGAATCCATCACGAGCAGCACACGCTTTCCTTGAGCTCGGAAGTGCTCGGCGATCGCGGTCGCCCGGAGCGCGCCGCGGACACGCACCAGCGGCGGCGCGTCGCTCGTCGCAGCCACCACGACACATCGCGACATGCTCTCTTCGCCGATCGCGTGGCGAACGAAGTCACCGACCTCGCGGCCGCGCTCACCGATCAGCGCCGCGACGATGACGTCGGCGTTGGCGTGCCGGCACAGCATGCCGAGGAGCGTGCTCTTGCCGACGCCCGTGCCGGCGAAGAGGCCGATGCGCTGGCCCTCACCGAACGCGAGCAGCGCGTCGAGCGCCCGAACGCCCGTCTCGAGCGGCGTGTCGATCGGCCGGCGCGCGAACGGCTGCGGAGGGTTCGCGTGCAGCGGCGATCGCCCCGTCGTCTTCGCCGGCGCGATGCCGTCCATCGGCTGACCAAACGCGTCGATCACGCGTCCGAGGAGCGCATCGCCGATCTCGGCGCTTGCCTCGTTCGTACGCATGCGAACGCGCGCGCCGGGCGCGATGCCGGACGTGGGCCCGAGCGGCGCGGCGAGGAGGCGGCCATCACGAAAGCCGATGACCTCGAGCGTGATCTGCTTCGTCTTCGAGTGCTCCGTCACGTCGATCTCGAGCTCGCGACCGATCGCGGCCCCGCGGATCCCGGAGATCTCGACGAGCAAGCCGACGACCTTCTCGACGCGACCTTCGAGCCGGACGAGCACGGTGTCCTTGAGCGCCTCGGAGTAGGCCGTCAGGTCGAGCTTCTCGGGCTTCATCGGGAGCGCGTTCGGATGCGCGAAGCTCGGCACGTGAGCCGCGCTCATGTCCCGCCACCGTCAGCCGGGGCGTTCGTGGCCACCGCAGGAAAGGCGCTCGTCGTGTCGACCCCGAGCGCCTCGGCGATCGCGGCCATGCGCGTCTGCGCGGAGATCTCCGCGCTCGTGTTCCCCTCACGCAGCTCGATCGTCCCCGGACGCAGCGCGGCGTCGACGACGGTCTTGGATCCGCGCGGCATCTTCGTGCCGTCTTGCAGCGCTTGCTCTTCTTGCTCCTGCTCGACCGTCGCGATGAGCGAGGCGATGTCCGGCGCGACGGCGACGACGATGTCCTCACGCCCGGGGAGCACAGCGAGCCCTTCGCGAATCCACTCCATGATCACGCTCGGGTCCTGCGCGATCTCCCGCGCGACGACGCGATCCGCGATCGCCACGCAAAAGCGCAGGATCTCCGGCTCGCTCTCTTCGAGGATCTTCGTCCGCATCGTCGCGATCGTCTGCGCGAGCCGAGCGATCTCGAGCCGAAGGCCTTCGACCTCGGCCTCGAGCTCGACCTCGCGCGTCGTCTGGATCATCTGCGGAGGGATCACCGACTGGCGCGCCATCGCCGCGAACGATCCCGATCCCATCGCCGGACGGCTGTTCGAGCCGCGCGACGCCGGCGGCGGATCCGACATCCTCGAGACCCCGGCCGGATTCGCCGGAGGCGGCGGCATCGACGGCGAGGCAGGTCGCTCGCTCATGCGGCGAGCGGCGCTCGCGTTGTTGTTGCCCGCGTGATTCGGCGGAGGCGGCGTCGCGATGCGCCCGATCCACGACGGGCGCGCGACGCTCCGCAACGTCTTCTGCCTGGCGGCCCACGGCACCGGCGCGACCTTGAGCTCGTGTCCGACTCTTCGGCTATTGGCTCCCATGACTTACTCGTCGTCTCCCCGTCCAAGAGAAAGCTTGCCTTGATCCTCGAGCGACAGCGCGGCGTCGACGATCTCGCGCCGCGCGGCCTCGACGTCGGCTTTGCGCACGTGACCCATGTTCGCGAGGTCGTCGCGGATGAGGTCGGCGGCGCGTGAAGAGAGGCCGCTGAAGATCGCGTCGACGACCGACTGCGGCGCGTTGCGAAGCGCGATCGTGAGGCGATCGGTCTGGACCTCGCGAAGGAGCGTGCGCATCGCCTTCGTGTCGAGCCGGCCGAGGTCTTCGAAGGTGAACATCGCGAGTCGAACGCTCGTCGCGAGCTCGGGATCGTCGGCCTCGATGTTCGCGAGGATGGTCTTCGACGCTTCCTTCGGCGACGCGTTGAGGAGCTCGGCGGCCTTGGCGACGCCGTCGACGGTGACGAGCGCGGTGGCGTCGGCGTCGGGCAGCTGCGCGACGAGCGCAGAGGCCACGTCTTCGAGCACGCTCGCAGGGAGCTGCTTCATGCGGCTCATGTGCATGACGAGCGGCGATCGCTGGGTCTCATCGAGCACCGCGAGGATCTCGGCGGCCGACGCTGGGGACATCATCGAGAGGACGGCGGCGGCGAGCTGAGGCGGCTCGGTCGCGAGGAGGCTCGCGACGTCGTCCGCGGCTGCGCTCTCGAGCCGCGCGAGCGGGCTCGTCACGCCATCTTCGAACACCGCACGCGCGCGCTCTTCGCCGAGCGAGCCGGCGGAGAGACGGCGCAGGTAACGAAGTCCGCCACGCGGCACCGCCACCGAGCTGTCGGACTTCTCGAGAAACTCTTTGAAGGTACGGTTGACGGCGTCCTTCGGGACGACGCGCATCGCCGACGCCACCGCGCGGAGCTTCTTGATGTCCTCTTCGTCGAGCTCCTCGACGATCGGGCGAGCGACCTCCTCGTCGAGGGAGAGGAGGAACAGTACGGCTTTCTCGGCGTTGGTGATCGGGGTCGTCATGGGTGGCGTCGTCGTCTTCGTCTCGTCTTCGGTGACGGTTCGTCACCGCCGTCACGTCTTTTTCGAAGCTGCCTGGAGAGATGCGCGGCTCGTGCCAGTCAATTCGATGACACGCCGGCTTGCCGTCGCACGGACGATCAGAGCTTGAGCAGCGTCAGCGCGTGCTCGAGCCCAGGCATCGCCGCAGGCAGGACGCGGTCGAGCATGGCCAGGAAGGGGCCGTGGTGGTCGATGTCGCGCGTCAGCTTGAAGACGATCTCGACGAGGACCCGCTCGACGGTCGCTTGGGCGCCTTGCTCGTCTTGCTCGTTCTTTTCGGCCAGCGCGCGAATGTCCGGGTGCGCGAACACGAGGAAGCGCAGGAAGGCGACGCGCAAGATCGTCCCGCGCACATACACGCCGAGGTTCGACGCGTTCGTGTACCAGTGCGCAAAGACGTGATCGAGCACGTAGTTCGTGAGCATCTCGTTCAGTCGCTGCTCGACTCGAGAGGCGACCGCGTCACGGTGCTTCGCGTAGGCCTGCGCCACGTCCGCGACGATCGTGTTCGCCGAAACGCCGTAGGCCAAGGTCGCATGCCGCAAGAGGAGGCCAAACTCGCCCTCGGGCAGCTCCACGCGCGCCGCGAGGATCTCGAGCAGCGGCTTCATCGGAACCGTGAGCGGAACGGCGATCTTGTCGAGCTCGCTCGCCATCGTCTTCACCGCGAGGGGGTTCGAGTAGGCCTCCACCGTCTCGAGGAGGAGCTGCGACGAAATCGGCGCCGCCGCGTTCCGCGCGAACGAGTCGCCGAGCGCATCCGCGAGCGCGGCCGCGGTCGCGAGCCCACCCGCCAGCGTCGGCGCGCTCGAGATGATGCGCAGGAGCGCGCTCCGCACGACATCGAGCGCCGCCTCGTAGATGTGGTTCCCCTCGCTGAGCTGCATCCAGTGCTCGCGCGGGATGACGCTCTCGTCGACATCGACGAGCTCCATCGCGTCGGTCGCGAGGAGCGCGAGGCGCGCCGCCTCCGGACACGACAGCGTCAGCGCCGTCTCGGCGCGATCGCCTTCGGGGGATCGGATGAGGCTCTGGCTGCGCGGATAGGTGGCGCACACGTCGGGCAAGAGGTGCTCGCCGTAGCCTCCCTGGAGCGAGCACATGCTCTGCGCGTCGAGGAGGTTGCAGCGCTTGGTCGCGGGGTTGAGGACGATGAGCGCATGCTTTGCCCGCGTCGCGTCACGGCCCTTCACCTTCTTCACGCTCGCGTCGAAGAGCGCTCGCCCGGCCTTCGTCTGGCCGAGCGTTCCCCGCATCTTGCGGTAGTGCGGCTCGTCGATGCTGATGCTCCATCCGGCGCAGCACGTGGCTTCGCACGCACCTCCGATGCAAGCGAAGCGTGTCTGGTAACGAGGTGCGAGCACGGTCGGGCTGACCGGCGCTGCCGCCATGGGATTGGTCATCCCGCCGCGTCGTGCAATGGGTGAACCAGGCGATCGCCGCCGATCGTCAACATCCCGACGCTCGACGCGACGCCAAGCCGTCGGCGGCGTGGCGGTCAGAGCTTCAGAAGCGTCAGGGCATGCTCGAGGCCAGGCATCGCCGCAGGGAGGACGCGATCGAGCAGCGCGACGAACGACGCGTGATGGTCGATGTCGCGCGTCATCTTCGAGACGACCTCGACGAGCACGCGCTCGATCGTGGGCGTCGCGTCGCTCGGGGTCGCACCTTTCGCTTCCTTCAGCGCGTGAACGTCGGGGTGCGCAAAGACGAGGAACCGCAAGAAGGCGATGCGCACGATGATCCCACGAACGTAAATCCCGAGATCAGGCGCCTGCGTGTACCAGTAGGCAAACACGTGCTGCTGGACGTAGTTCGAGAGCATCTCGTCGAGCCGCACGCCCACGAGTGGAAGCACGGGATCGCGCCGCGCGACGTACGCCTCGACGACGTCGCGCACGATCGTGGTCTGCGAGACCCCATAGGCCGCGATCACGTGACGAAGGAGCGCGCCGAAATGCCCTTCTGGGAGCGCGACGCGCTTGGCCAGGACCTCGAGGAGCGTCCGCATCGGGACCGCGAGCGGGATGGACGTCGCCGCGAGATCCCGATGAATCTGCTGCGCGACCTCCGGCGAGGTGAACGCCTCGAGCGTCTCGAGCAGCACCTCCGGCTCGATCGGCGCCTTCGCGTCGCGCGAAAAGCCTTCCCCGAGCGCGTCTGCCAGCGCCGCGAGCGTCGCGAGCCCACCTTCGAGCGACGGCGCGCCGCTCATGATCGCGAGCAGCGTGCTTCGCACCACGTCGAGCGCCGCGTCGTAGAGCACGCTGCCGTCGTTCCATTGGACGAACTGCTCGCGCTCGCGCGGCGGCTGCGCGCTGTCCACGTCGACGAGCTCCATCGCGTCTTTCGCCAACAGCGCCAGCCGAGCGGCCTCGGGACACGACAAAAGCAGCGCCATCTCGCGCCGATCCTCGGTCGTCGTGTGGACGACGCTCTGGCGCCTGGGGTACGTCGCGCACACCGTCGGCAAGACGCGCTCGCCGTAACGCGACTGCAGCTTGCAGAGGCTCCGATCGTCGAGGAAGTTGCAGCGCCCGCTCGACGAATTGAGCACCACGAGCGCGTGACGCTCCTTCGTCGGCTTGATCGAGACGCGCTTCACGTTGGCGTCGAACAGCGAGGCTCCTTCTCGCGTCTCGCCGAGCACCGCGCGCATCTTGTGAAAGTGCTCTTCGTCGACGTTGATGGTCCACCCTGCGCAGCAGGTGTCCTCGCAAGCGCTACCAATGCACGCGAAGCGGGTTTGGTAGCGAGGCGCAAGAATGCGCGGTGACGCCGTAGGCGTGGACATGAAGGCCGATCCAATTCACTTCGAAGAAGTAGTGCGTGATGGAGTGCTGCGTGCGTGCAAGCGTGCAGACGCGTACATGCGTGAGCGTGAATGCGCGACGCCGCGGGTGGTTTCGTCGGTAGTGCTCTCTCGTATCGGTGAACGGAAAATTGTCGAAAGACTGAAGGAAGAACCGACATCCCACGAACGAATGTCGCCGCATCGCCCGCACACCCACCACTACGTGGGGGCTACTTCGAAGTGCGGGCCGCATGGAAGATCGCGTGGCTCATGCCGCGGTCACCGTCGTGTGCTGAAGCGATCAGGCAGCGACTTCGGACGTGGCCGGGGCAGCGGCGTCGGACTTGTTGTCGGTGGCGCTGCCGAGCCAGCCGCGGACGACGAGGGCGGCGGTCGCGGGGTCCATCGCGGCGCGCTCGCGGACGAGGCGCTTGAGGTCGTCGCCGCTCGGGAGGGCGTCGGCGTCCTCGCCGTTCTTGTCCTTCTTCGACGGCGTGCCGAGGATCTCGACGGTGATCTCTTCCGCGTTCTGCTTCTCCTTCTCGGCGGCGAGGGCCAAGGCGAGGGAGACCTCCTTGCGGCGCTTGCGAATGCGGCGCGCGATGAGGAGCATCGTGACGATGACGAGCAGCGCGGCGCCGCCGGCGATCGGGGCGAGCTTCTTCGGCTCGGTCGGCATCGTGAAGAGCGAGGGCGGCGCAGCGGGGGCAGGAGGCTCGACGAGGAACGGGACGGCTTCCACCGTCACCATGTCGCCGCGCTTCTCGTCGACGCCGACCGCGCTCCGCACGAGGCTCGCGATCTTCTCGACCTCTTCCTTCGAGCGCGGCTGGCCGTTTTGCGTCGCGCCGTCGACGACGACCGCGACGGTGAGTCGGCGGAGCACGCCGCCGGTGAGGATGCGCTTCTCGGTGATGTGATCGACCTCGAAGTTGCGCGTGTGCGAGTCGCGCGTGATGCCTGCGGTGGTGGAGGTCGTGGTGGGCGCGCCACCGTCGGCGGCCGAGCCCTTCGCGGCGCCGCTCGGGAGGTTCGACTCGGCGCCGGGGACGCCAGCGACGGGCACGTCGTCAGGACCGCCCGTGTGCTCGACGTTGCGCTCTTCGCTGCGGAGCGCGGTCTGCTTCGGATCGTAATGATCTTCGACGCGCTCGACACGGGACGAGTCGATGTCGGCCGTGATGCGGACGTCGACGTGGCCGGGTCCGGTCACGCGCTCCACCATCGTGCGTGCGCGCTCTTCGAGCGTGGCTTCGAGCGAGCGCGCTTGGGACGCGCGGTCGTCATCGCCTGCGTTTGCGCCGTCTTCGCCGGGACGACGCGGCTTGTGCAGCACGGCGCCTTCCGTCGTGACGACCGCGACGCGATCGGGGCTGAGCCCGGCGACCGACGTCGAGACGAGGTGCACGATGCCGTTCACCTCGCCGCCGCCGAGCGCGCGGCCGCTTCGGAGCTTCAGCACGACCGACGCGCTCGAGGCTTCGTTCTTCGTCACGAACACGGATTTCTCGGGCAAAACGAGGTGTACGCGCGCGCTCTGGACCGCCGCGATCGTGCCGATCGTGCGCGAGAGCTCGCCTTCGAGCGAACGGCGATAGAGGATGCGCTGCTCGAACTCCGTGGCGCCGAGGCGCATCTTGTCGAAGCTCTCGAAGCCGACGGCGCCGCCGCGCGGGAGACCTGCGCCTGCGAGCTCGAGGCGGGTCTCGCGCGCCTTCTCTTCCGGCACCTCGATCGTCGAGCCGTCGCCTTCGAGGCGGTACGGCACCTTCATTTCCTTCAGCTTCGCGACCACTGTCGCGGCGTCGTCATGCTCGAGGTTCGAGAAGAGGACGACGTAGGAGACGTTCGACCCGTGAACGCCAAAGTAGCCGCCGATGACGAGGGCGGCGAGGAGCGTCGACACCGCGAGGACACGAGCGGGCTTCGACAGCCCATTGACGAACGCGAGGCCCTTCTCTGCCCACGGACGCACACCCGCCGGAAGCATGGCGACGAGGCTGCTCGCCGACGAGGTCTTGGCGGTCGCGGCACGTGCTCCTGAACCCGAACCCTCAGACATTGATCCTCCAAAGCTCATGGAAGGCGTCCATCAGCTTGTCCCTCACGGAGCCAACCAGCTTCATCGAGATGTCGGCTTCTTTCATCGTGATCATCGTGCCGTGCAGGTCGTCGGTGCGGCCTTGGGCGAGCGCCTCTGCTTTGCTGACGGCTTCGCGTTCTTTGGCGCTGGCGGAGAGCGCGGTCTCTTCGAGGATCCTCCCGAAGCTCGGTCCGGCGTTCGCGGACTCTTTGCTCTCGCCGATGGGTCCAGATGCACCGGCCCTGCCAAGGCCATCGATGCCAGGCTCACCACCTACGCGCATGTCGGCACGCGCGTCTTGGAGCTGCTGGCGAAAGGCCGCCGACGCCGCGTTCGATGCGCTCGAATCGACCTTGAAACCGCTCATTTGCCGATCCGGAGCGCGGCGCGGGCCATCGCCTTGAGCGACTCGATCGACGTGACGCCCGCCTCGTACGCGCGCGACGCAGTCATCATGTTGACCATCTCCGTCACCACGTTGACGTTCGGGTATTCGACGTAGCCGTCACCGTTTGCGTCGGGATGGCCGGGCTCGTAGACGAGCGTCCCCTGCGAGGGATCGGCCTTCACCTCCGAGAGCTGCACCGTCTCGACCTTCTTCATGACCGGGTCGAACGTGTTCGGGTTGACCGGCTTGGCGGTGAAGACCGGATCGAGCCGCTTGTAGGGACCGCCCTCGGCGGTGCGCGTCGTCCGTGCGTTGGCGAGGTTCCCGGCGACGATGTTCATGCGGCTGCGCTCGGCCGAGAGGCCGGAGGCCGCGACTTCCATCGCAGAGAAAACGCCAGGACGTGTGGGACCAACGGGCTTCATGGGATGCTTGTTCCTGCAGAGACTTCTTCTTCGTCGCTCGTTTCACACGGCGGGATCAGCCGTGCTTGCCATCGCTCGCCGCCCACGAGAGGGACGCGAGCTCGCTCGACGCAAGCTGCGCGAGCATGTCGTAACGCATCTGGTTCGAGGCAATCTTCACGGCCTCACGATCGAGATCCACGCCGTTGTTGTCGCCGCCCGCGGCCGCGCCGGGGTCTTCGATCACGCGGCCGATGTTTTGGGGATGACCGGCGGCGTTTGCGGCCATCGCGGTGGTGGAGGACGGGAGGTGTCCTTCTTGCGTCGCTTCGAGGGCGACATGAAGCGCGCCGGCGAACGTCCCGCTTCCGGCTTCGTTCGTTCGCTCGAGGTCGACCGGCTTGTAGCCGGGGGTGTCGATGTGCGCGAGGTTCGAGGCGAGGAGGTTGTGACGAGCGAGGTGATAGTCGAGCCCACCTCGCAAGCGTTCCACGGAGTCGATGAGAGCCATGTTGCTGTGCGCTCCATCGTCCATGAAGCATGCCATCCGCGAGCTCGTCGCCGCGTCGATGGACCGTCACCGTCCTGTCGCTGCTGTCGTGGCCCGGTCGTTGCGATGGGTCGTGCCCAACGATCATGCTCAAGCTCACACGACTCGATCATCGCATCGTGGCCATCAATCCCGACCACATCGCTTGGGTCGAGGCCACGCCAGATACAACGCTCTGCCTTCTCGGAGATCGCAAGGTCATCGTCCGAGAGACCGTCGATGAGGTCGTCGAGCGATTCATCGAAGCCCGCGCGAAGGTGGGCTGCTCGCCGATCGGCATCCCTGCGATGCCGTCGACGGGGAGCATGTCGACCCGACCCTCGCATCGGCCGTCCGCGTCGGGTCGTCCTTCGGGACGCCCGATCGGATTCTCGTCGCCTCCGCCGCAGATCATCGAGATCGACGACGGCGATGACAACGAGAAGGGAGGTCACTGACCATGCAACCCGGACCGCTCATCGGAATGATCTTCGCGCTGTTCGCGATCATGTTCGGCAACTTCCTCGAAGGAGGTCATGCCGGATCGATGGTTGGTGGACCTGCGGCGCTCATCGTCATCGGTGGAACGATCGGCGCCGTCGCCGTTCAGTACCCATTTTCCACGCTAAAAGCCTCGATCTCCGCGGCGGGCGGCACGTTCAAGAAGCCGTCGGTCGACCCGGCGAAGATCGTCGAAGAGATCGTCGACTACGCCAACAAAGCACGCCGTGACGGCATCCTCGCGCTCGAGAAAGTCTCCGAGAGCGCCTCCGACCCGTTCCTTCGCAAGGCGCTCATGATGGCGGTCGACGGCGTCGACTCACAGACGCTCCGTGAGACGCTGGAGGTCGCGATCGGCCAAGAAGAAGAGCACGGCGAAGACGCCGCCAAGGTGTTCGAGGCGTGCGGTGGTTATGCGCCCACCGTCGGCATCATCGGCGCCGTTCTCGGCCTCATCCACGTCATGAGCAACCTCTCCGACATCAACGCGGTCGGTCATGGTATCGCCGCCGCGTTCGTCGCGACGATTTACGGCGTCGCGTTCGCCAACATCATCGCGCTCCCCCTCGCGGGCCGCATCAAGCTCGGCGTCCGCGAGCAGGCGCTCCTCCGCGAGCTCACGCTCACCGGCGTCCTCGCGATCCAAGCAGGCCTGAACCCCAAGCTCGTTCGCGAGCGTCTCTCGCAGTTCCTGCACGAGCACGGGTCGAAGAAGAAGGGTGACGCGAAGGCGCACTGAGCGGACCTGTCACCAAGCGCCGTAGCGCGCACCCCTCCAACGAAACGTCGAACAAGACATCATCATGGCCCGCAAAAAGAAGCATCCCGAGCACGTCAACCACGAGCGCTGGCTCGTCAGCTACGCCGACTTCATCACCCTGCTCTTCGCGTTCTTCGTCGTCATGTTCGCGGTCTCGCAGGTCGACTCGAAGAAGGTGGGCCGCTTCACCGAGTCGTTCTCGAAGGCGATCGGCGTCGACATGTTTCCCCAGCCGGGCCACGGTCTCCTCTCCGGCGCCACCGACGGTACGGTGGCCGCCGAGGACGGCCACGGCTCGATGCTCCCCGAGGAGCTCGAGAGCCTGAAAGCCTCGATCAATCAAAGCACCACGGCGCAGATCCCGCTCCAAGGCGTGCAGGTGATCACGAAGCGCAACGAGCTCGTCCTCCGGCTCGCGGACAACCTCCTGTTCGAGAGCGGCAACGACAAGCTCGAAGAGCGGGCGCGCACGTTCGTCTCCCTCTTGGCCGCCGAGCTCCGCAACCGTCGCGTCGACATTCGGGTCGAGGGTCATACCGACGATCGGCCCATTCGCACCGCGCGTTTCCGCTCGAACTGGGACCTGTCGACCGCCCGCGCGACCACGATCGTCGTGCGCCTCGCCGCCGAAGGCATCGCGCCCACACGTCTCTCGGCCGCGGGCTACGGCGAGTTTCATCCGATCGCGTCGAACACGACCGAGGATGGGCGCAAACAGAACCGCCGCGTCGACCTCGTCGTCTCCCTCCCTGCACCAAAAGAAGAAGTGAACGCGGATGACGCGAACGGAGGCCGCCCGAAGAGCGAGACCAACGCAGCGCCGTCGGCGTCTGCGTCGCAGCAGCAACGAAACGGAGCCCCGGGAGCGCCGCCGGCGCCATCGTCAATGAACCGTCGAAACGACGGCGAGCCGTCGCTGCGCCAGGACGATGACACGCCTTCGGGCGCGCAAGGTGCAGGTGGAGGGGCACCGCCAAGCCGCATGACGGCGCCGGCCACGAACGGACGAATGCCCGCGCGTGCCGCCGACTACCCGAATGGCCGGCCTGCCGCGGTCAAGAACCTGCGGGAAGCCCCGCCGCCGCGTAACGAAAAGGACCACCCGTGAAGAAGAAGTCGTCATCGTCTCCTGTTCGATCCGATGGGGGCTTCACCTCCAACCCCCGATCCCTCGCCTCCTTCGCCTCGAAGGCCGCTGCCATCGCGACGTTCTGCACGGCGATCTTCGCGACGACCGAAGCGCGTGCGCAGAAGTGGGTGACGAGCGGCGTGTCGGAGGCGGCCTCCGGCATCGAAGGCGGCGGCGGTCGCGCGCAAGCCCTCGGCCGCGCGCAGACGCGGATGCGCATCGGCGCAGACCTCTACGTCGACGAGAACCCCGAAGACATCTTCGGCGGCGCTGTGCTCGTGGCGGTGGAGCCGCGAACCGCGTTCGGCATCGATGCACGCTACACGCGCGTCGTGCGTGAGAAGTTCGCCTTCAGCGCCGGCGCGATCGGCTACTTCCAGCCGGGATCGCTCGTCGGCCCCGTCGGCGCGTTCGAATACCGGCACACGCTCGCCAAATCGTTCGTCCTGACGGCAGGCCCCGAGATCAACGTCTTCGTGCTCGGCACCGATCTCCCGGATCGCACCGTCCTCTGGCAGGCGCTCTTTCATGTCGGCCTCCGCGTGAATTTCTAGACCCATGAGAACGAATCGGCTCAAAGGCGCCTTGGTCCCCCTGATCGCGGGCGCCGCGCTGTGGATCGTCACGAGCGCCTGCCAGATCGGCGATGGCAGCTGCCTTCGCATGAGCGACTGCGACACCGGCTTTTATTGCCGTGAAGGCACCTGCGTCTCCGAAGTCGCCAACGACGCCCCGAACGTCGCGGCGACGTCCGCGGACGGCGCGGCGGCTTCGACCTCGTCGAGCTCGAGCTCGAGCTCGGGCGCACCTTCCACTTCTTCTTCTTCCTCCTCTTCTTCTTCTTCGGGTTCGCCCGACGCGAGCGACGCGGGCGACGCGGGCGACGCCGACGCGACCGACGCGAGCGATGCGAGCGATGACGCTGCCCACGACGCAGCGTCGGATGCATGACGGTGCTGTCACGAGGCCGACGCAAATCGGCCTAAAAAGGCCTCGGATCGTTGGCATCCGGTTCGCAACAGACGAGAGCAGAGGACATCCCATTCATGTTTCGCTCGCTCAACGTCGCCGCCACCGGAATGGTCGCGCAAGAAACGAAGCTCGACACCATCGCGAACAACCTCGCGAACACGAACACCGCTGGCTACAAGCGCCAAGACGCGGAGTTCGAAGACCTCCTCTACCAGAACATCCGCGCGGCGACGCCGAACGCGGCCGGCGGCGCCGCGCCGTCGGGCACGCAGGTCGGAACCGGCGTCCGCGTGGTCGCCACTTCACGCGCGTTCGCGCAAGGCACCACGCAGCAGACATCGAACCCGCTCGACATCGCGATCGAAGGCAACGGCTTCATCGCCGTCCAGCGCGCCTCCGGTGAGATCGGCTACACGCGCGCGGGCAACCTGAAGGTCGACGCCCAAGGCCGACTCTGCACGAACGACGGCCTCGCGGTCGAGCCTCCGATCACCGTCCCCACCGACGCGACCGCGATCACGATCAGCTCCGATGGAACGGTCAGCGCCCAGAGCGCCGGCCAGCGCGCGCCGACGCAGCTCGGTCAGCTCCAGATCGCGACGTTTCCGAACCCGAACGGCCTCTCGGCGATCGGTCACAACCTCTTCATCGCGACCGCCGCGAGCGGTGAGCCGACGAGCGGCACGCCAGGCAGCGACGGCCGCGGGACGATCCTCCAAGGCGCGCTCGAGGGCTCGAACGTCGAGATGGTGAGCGAGATGGTCGGCCTCATCCGCACGCAGCGCGCCTACGAGATCAACTCGAAGGTCATCAACGCGGCGGACGACATGCTTCGCAACGCCACGCAGGTTCGCTGAGCTTCCACGCTTCGCTTACGCCGCTTTCTTCTTCTTCTTCTTCTCGAACCTTCCCCCCCAGGAACACACGTCATCGTCATGAAGACCACCGGCGCTCTCCTCCTCCTCGCTGCCCTCGCCAACGCCGCCAACGCGAACGCGGACGCGGGCGCGAGCGCGACGACCGCTACGGCCCATGCGCTCCCGGTCGGGACGCTTCGCGTCGAGGTCGCCGGCGCCCGCATTCATGCAAAGGACATCTTCGGCAGCGCGTACACCGGCTCCGACGTCGATTTTGGCGTGAGCCCTCCGATCGGCAGCTCGCGCATCCTCGAGCGCGCGGAGATCGAGCGCGCGTTCACGAGCGCCTCGGCGACCGCGCCGAAGAAGATCCCTACCTCCGTTCGCGTCACGCGCAAATCGCGCCGTCTCTCCACCCCCGAGGTCGTCCTCGCCATTCGCACAGCGCTCGCCGAGAAGCCGCTGCCAAGGAGCTCCACGCTCGCGAGCGTGCATGCGTCGGCCACCGAGGTCCCTGCCGACTACCAGCGCGTGAAGGTCGACCTTCCTTCGACGCTTCCTCGTCGCGCTGGCCCGACCACGGTGCAAGCGATCGTCTCCTTCCTCGGTGAAGGTGACGCCACGCTCCAGAAGTCGATCGTCGCGATCGACATCGTCCAGCCGCCGGAGGCCGCGTTCGCCGAGATCCAGCGCGGCATGGCGATCTCCCTGGTCGTGCGCAAAGGGCTCGTCGAGGTGAGCGTCCCGGCCACGGCGTCGATGGACGCCGACGTGGGCTCGATCCTCTCTGTCACGCTCAAGCCGTCGGGTCGCGTCATTCGTGCGCGGGCCGTCGACAAAGACCATGCGGTCGCACTGGAGGACTCCTGATGTTGACGAAGTTGAAGATGCACTTCGAGCGCGCGATGGCCGTGCTCACCGGAGACCACGCCCACGCCTCGAAGAAGGCCGTGCTCTTCGCGATGCTCGCCTCCTCGTTCTTCCTCGGGTGCGGCCCGAAGCACATCGCCCCGTTCACGCCGCGTCATCGCGTCTACGAGCCGGGCGCGTATGCGCAGCAGTCGGCGGGCGCGAAGCCGTCGAACGGCTCGCTCTTCAGCGAGGCGAACGGCGGCTGGCTCGAGGACACGCGCGCGGTCCGCGTCGGCGACTTCGTCGTCATCAAGATCGACGAGCAGGCCAACGCCAAGGGCGCGTCGACGACGAACCTGAAGCAGGACAGCACCGGATCGTCGGGCGCCAGCGCGATGCTCGGCATCGTCCCGGCCCTGAAAAAGGCCTATCCGGACATCGATCCGACGAAGCTCATCGAGTTCGCCTCGAAGTCGGGCTTCTCGGGCGCAGGCGACACCGCGCGCAACGGCGAGCTCACCGGCAACATCGCCGTCCGTGTCGGCAAGGAGATGCCGAACGGCGACCTCTTCCTCGAGGGCACGAAGGTCGTGCTCATCAACAACGAGGAGTACCACCTCTATGTCTCCGGCCTCGTGCGCCGCGTCGACATCGCGCAAGACGACACGATCGCGTCCTCACGCATCGCCGACGCGCAGATCGAGTTCACCGGCCGCGGAGACCTCGCAGACCAACAGCGCAAAGGCTGGCTGGCGCGCGTCGTCGAGACCATCAACCCGTTCTGAATCCCTCCCGCCAAGAAAACATGACCACCATGCGTCCTCGTCGCTTTCCGCTCCTCTTCGTCGTGCTCGCGGCCTTCGTTGGCTGCCTCGTCGGACGTCCTTCGAGCGCGCGCGCCGAGCACCTGCGCGACCTCGTCGACGCGAGCGGAGCGCGTGAGAACCAGCTCGTCGGCTACGGCCTGATCACGGGCCTGAACGGCACAGGCGACGACGTGAGCGTCCCCTTCACCTCGCAGTCGGTGCTCTCGATGCTCCGGCGCCTCGGTGTGCAGGTCGACTCGAACCAGATCCGCCTTCGCAACGTCGCCGCCGTCATCGTCACGGCGCAGCTTCCCGCGTTCTCGAAGCAAGGCACGAAGATCGACATCACCGTCTCGTCGATCGGCAACGCCAAGTCGCTGACGGGCGGCACGCTCGTGCAGACGATGCTCAAAGGCGCCGACCAGAAGACCTACGCCGTCGCCCAAGGGAGCCTCGTCCTCGGAGGCTTCGAGGCCAAAGGATCGAGCGGATCGTCCGTAAAACAAGGCTCCACGACCGCCGGTCGCATCCCCGAAGGCGCCATCGTCGAGCGTGAAATCCCTGCCGCGATCATCGAAGGCGGCGCGCTTCGCCTCGAGCTCCGCACGCCTGGCTTCACCGTCGCCTCGCGCATCGCCGAGGCGGTGAACGCGAAGTTCCCGGGCACCGCGACCGCGGTGGACGGCGGCGCGGTGAAGGTCAGGGTGCCGCCGGGCTTCGAGACCAAGACGGTCGAGCTGATGGCCGCGCTCGAGGACATCGAGGTCACGCCGCTTCGCCGCGCGCGCGTCGTCATCAACGAGCGCACCGGCACGATCGTGGCGGGCGGCGACGTTCGGCTGGCCCCCGCCGCCATCGTCCACGGCAACCTGACGATCACGGTCAAGGAGGCGCCTGTCGCCTCGCAGCCGGTCGCGCCCTTCGGCACCGGAAGCACGGCCGTGCTCCAACGCTCCGACGTGAAGGCCGACGAGAAGAAGGACGTCACCTACATGAAGAGCGCCCCCACCCTCGCCGATGTCGCGAGCGCGCTTGGGTCGCTCGGGCTCTCACCTCGTGAGCTGGCCGGTGTGCTCCAGGCGCTTCGGTCGGCGAACGCGCTCGAGGCGGAGCTCGTCATCCAATGAGCATCGCCGTACGAAGCGCCGACGCAAGCGCGCCCAAGGTCGACCTCCCCAAGGCCGACCTCGCGGCGAAGAAGGAGAGCCCCGACGCCAAGAAGCGCGCGGAGGCCGCCAAGGCAGGCCGCGACTTCGAGGCGATCCTCGTCCGGCAGCTCCTCGCGCAGACGAACATCGCGGGCAAAGGTGGTGGGTACGGCGACATGGCGGTGGAGGCGCTCGCCACGTCGGTGACCTCTGCGGGTGGGATGGGTCTTGGCCGCGCGATCGAAGAGGCGCTCGCGCCCCACACCCATCCCCGTGAGTCGGCCCGGGAAATCCCGAAGAAAACGCCAGATTCGGCGCCTCAAAAAAAATAACGAAATCTTCTCAAGTCTGGCGAAGACCTGCCGTTCCCAAGAACGTCAGGAGCCACGTTCAAAATGCGCATCGCAGATAGATACCAAAGCCTCATGGACCGCGTCGGTCCGTCTGCCGGCCGAAACGTCGACAAGACGGACAAGTCGAATGCAAGCGCAGGAGCGCGCGGCCCGGCCGCGAAGAAGCCGAGCGCGGGCAGCGGCGCGGCCGTCCAGGTCAATGTCTCCGACCGCGCGCAGGAGCTCGCCGCTGGAGCCGCGCGACTCGAAGAGCTGAAGTCGTCGATTCAAGACGGCACCTACGAAGTGAATCCAAAGGTGATCGCCAGTCGACTTCTTGGTGAAGAAGACGGTGAGTGAAGAAGGGCCTACTGAGGTAACGAGATGAGCGCCGGCGGCAACAAGCACGACAACAAGGAGACCTCGAAGAACAGCCATGTGAAGAACGTGCCCGCGAGCGCACATCCAGCCTCCGCGCTCGCATCTCCGCCAACGCCCGTCCGCGTGATGACGGCCGAAGAGCTCCTTCGCACGATGCGCTCCGTCCTCGTTCAAGAGCGCGAAGCGATCCGCCGCCTCGACGCCGATGCCGTCGGCCGCGCCACACACGCGAAAGAGCAGTGCCTCACCGCCGTGCGCTCGGCGCCCGCCGATCAGCGCGCTGCGCTCATCGCCGCGCTCGGCGAGCTTCGCGACGAGCTTCGTCGCAACCTCGTGCTCCTCGCTCACGCTCGCGACTACCTGCGTGACGCGGTGGAGCTCTGTACGACAGCCACCAAGAGCCGCGGTGGGCGACTCCAAGCGAAGCTTTGATTCGGAAGCGGAGAGAGGAGACGGCAAAGCACCATGGGCGTCAGTAATCTACTCGGCATCGCACGCGACGGGCTCACGGCACAGAGCGCGGCGCTGACGACAACAGGCTCGAACATCGCGAACGCGACGACGCCAGGATACGTGCGCCGCACCGCGGTGCTCGAGTCGACGTTCGCGGGAGGCGTTCGCTTCGTCGGCATGCAGCGCACGTTCAACCGCTTCGCGTATGCCCACGTCATCGACGAGCAGGGCAAATTCAGCGCGGCAGAGACGAGGAGCGGCGCGCTCTCCGAGGTCGAAGCGGCGGTGACTCCGCCGACGGGCACGATCGGCGACGACGCCACCGCGCTCGTAAAGGCATTTAACGCGCTCTCTGCGTTCCCGATCGATCCGTCGCTTCGCGCAGACGTCATCGCCAAGTCGGAGAACCTCGCCGACACGATCAACGGCACGTACCACTCGCTCCAGGCGCAATCTCAAAACCTCCTCGATCGCTCGCAGGATGTCATCCTCGAGCTGAACCAGCGCATCAAGAACGTCGCCGACCTCAACAAGCAGATCGCCACAGCGCAAGGCGTCGGCGGTGACACGGCGGCGCTTCGCGATCAGCGCGACGTCGTCATCCGCGAGATCGGCCAGCGCATGGGCGCGCGCGCGATCGAAGACGGCACGGGACGCGTCGCGCTCTACGCCGGCGGCTCGGTGCTCGTCGAAGGCGACAACGCCTCGACGCTCTCGATGGACCTCGAGCCGAACACCGGCAAGATGCGCTTTTATGCGACCGGCGTCGCCAAGTCGGAGATCACGAACCGCATCGACACCGGCACGCTCGGCGGCCTGCGTGAAGCACGTGACGTCGACATCGCCGATACGATCGACAAGCTCGACGCCTACGCGTACGACGTCGCGAACGCGTTCAACAGCGTGCACACGACGGGCTATGGCCTCGACAGCGTCAACGGACGACCGCTGTTCACGCCGCCCGCGACGCAGAAGGGCGCTGGCGGTGTCATGGCGCTCGACCCGTCGATGGCAGGCCATCCCGAGCGCGTCGGCGCCTCGGCGAACGCGGCCGATGTCCCCGGCGGCAACACCGTGATGCTCAAGCTCGCCAATCTCGCCGACACGCAGTCGTTCGGCGGCAAGACGCTCCCGGATCGCTTCGCCGACATCGCGACCGACCTCGGCTTCCGCAAGACGAACGCAGACTCGGAGACGCAGCTACGCACCGACACGCTGTCGGTCGCCGAGACGCTCACCGACGACTCGAGCGGCGTCTCGATCGACGAAGAGATGGTCGACCTCACGAAGTATCAGCGCGCGTTCGAGGCCTCTTCGAAGGTGCTCCGGACGGTGGACGAGCTGTTCCAGACGCTGATGGACTCGATCCGCTGATCCGCGCTCAGGCGCGTGAGTGACACGCTCGCGTTCGACGGCGTACCACCCGCCACGGCTTAAGCGCGCCCGCCGAGGGACGTACTTCACTTACAGAGACAGGGATCCCTCTACGGGGGGAGCAGAGAAAGAACAACCATGCGCATCACCGAACGCTCCCGCATCTCCGTCATGACGACGGCGCAGCACCGCGCAGCGCAGCGCCTCTCGACAGCCGCGCGCGTCGCCGCGAGCGGCCAGCGCGTGACGAAGCCATCCGACGATCCTGCCGCGTATGGCTCGCTCGTCCGCCGCGACTATTCGATCGCCATGCTCGAGCAGCACACGCAGACGGCCTCGCGCGCCCAAGGCGAGCTCGAGGTCGCCGAGAACGCGCTCGCTGCAGGCGTGGATGTGCTTCGCCGCGCCCAAGAGACGGCCGTCGCCGGCGCAAACGCCACGCAAGACACGACCGCGCGCAAGTCACTCGCCGAAGACGTGCGGACGATGCGCGAGGAGCTCTTGTCGATCGCGAACACCAAATTCGGCAACAAGTACCTCTTTGCCGGCACGCGCAGCGACCAGATCCCGTTCGACCAGGCGACCGGCACGTTCCAAGGCAACGATCAGATCATCCGAATCCCCGTCATGGACGGCGTGACGCCGCCGTCGAACGTCAGCGGCGCGCAGACCTTCACCGCCGCCGGCGGACGCGACATCTTCAGCGACCTCGCGACGCTCGCGGTCGCGCTCGACAACAACGACGAGGCCGGCATACGCGCGATGCTCCCGAACCTGACGCAAGGCCACGCCCAGCTCGTCCAGGCGCAGGTGCAGGCAGGCTTCAACGCGGGCCGGTTCCGTGACGCGCAGGACGTGCTCACGTCGACGAAGTCCGCGATCGCCGAGCGCCTGAACGACGAGGTCGTCGGCGATCCGGCGACGCAGATCACGGATCTCCAGCTCGCAAAGAACGCCTACGAGCGCAGCGTCGCCGTCACCAAGCAGCTCCTGTCGATCTCGAGCACCAACACGTAGTCGTACGTCCCATGATTTCTCCGCACGAGCTCCGCGCTGCCTTACGAAAGACGATCGACGACGAGCGACACGGCGTTCGAACGCTCGACCCCGTCCTCGTCAAGCGCGCGACCGAGGCGAAGGAGCGGATCTTGGCCGGCATGCTCGCGGTGCCTTCCGAAGAGCGCGCGCCGCTCCTCGCCGTGCTCGAGAGCTTCAAAGACGAGCTCCGCGACAACCTCGTGCTCCTCGCCCACGCACGCGCCCACCTTCATGACGCGACGAAGCTCCTTCGCGTGCCCGGTGGCCGCCAGCTCCTCGAGATTCGCCACGGCGTGCAACGCGTCAACGAGAGCATCATTCGTATGAAGGCGCGGGTCGATGCGTACGAGGACGAGAGGAACGAGCTCGAGGCGCCCGCGTCGGGCACCGGCACCTGAGCCCGCTACTTGCTCGCTCGCGGCCAGGGCCGCAGCTGAACGCGATCGTTCGAGATGATCAGCCCGCGTGAGAAGCGCGCGGCGGCGAAGCCGGAGACAGCGGCGACCGCGACGAGCTGGTACATGATGACGACCTGGTAGCGCACCGCTTGCTCGGGCGCGGTGCCGCTCAGGATCTGCCCTGTCATCATCCCAGGCAGCGCCACGAGACCGACGGTGACGAGGCCGTTGATCGTCGGGATGAGCGCCGCGCGGAGCGCTGCTCGCACATTCGACGCGAGGGCTTGCTCGGGCGTCGCCCCGAGCGCGAGGAGCTGCTCGAGGGTCGCTTGCTCCGCCTGCGCCGACGCGAAGAGGCGCTCGAAGACCTGCGCCACGACGTTCATCGCCGACGAGAGCATCATGCCTCCAATCGGGATCACGTAGCGCGCGTCGAACCAGGGCGACGGTGGAATGACGAAGACGAAGATCGGCAAAAGCGCGACGAACGCGCCGATCCCGATCGCGCCGAGGGCATACGGAAACAGCACGCGAGGAGGTGGCCCGTGCTTCATTCGCTGCGTGCTCGTGTAAGCCGCGACGACCCACATCACCGCGAGGACGGCCATCACCGCCGCGGGGTGGTCGGTCGTGATGAGGAGGCGCAACGCATAGCCGATCGCGACGAGCTGGACGGCCGCACGGATCGCGCCGATGCCGAGATCCTTCGCGAGCCCGAGGCGCGAGATGCGCGAGAGCACGATCGCGACGACGACGAGGAGCGCGGCGATCCCGAGACGCCAGAGCGGGATCGCCACGTAGCTCGACGCCGACGCGGCCTCGATCGCGGAGAGCCTCATCGCGAGAGCACCCCCGCCTTCATCCGATGGATCTCTCCGCCGAGATGCGCCGCGTGCTCCTCGATGTGGGTCACGGCGAGCAGCGCCGTCCCCGCCGAGGCCAGCGTCACGAGCAGATCGAGGACGACGCGCGCAGCGTCGGGATCGAGCGACGCGGTGGGCTCGTCGAGGAGCAGCACGCGCGGCTCGTTCGCGAGCGCGCGCGCGAGCGCGATGCGAAGTCGCTCACCTCCCGAGGCATCGGACGCGGCGCGCTTGGCGAGGGATCGGTCGAGGCCCACGCGGGAGAGAAGCGTGAGCACCTCGCCATCGCCGAGCGTGACGCCTCGAAAGCGAGGTCCGGTGCGGACGTTGTCGGCCACCGTGCCTTCGAACATCTGCGGGCTCTGCGGGACGTACGCGACGCGACGTCGATACGCGATCACCCCGAGATCGTCGACCCTTCGCCCTTCGAAGAGGACCTCGCCCGAGGTCATCGGGATGAGCGTCGCGACCGCGCGAAGAAACGTCGACTTTCCGCAGCCCGACGGCCCCGCGATCGTGATGACGGACGCGGCCTCGAGCTCGAGGGACGCTCGGTCCACGAGGCGGCGCCCTTCCCGCTCGACGACGATGTCGCGGGCCACGAGGAGAGCGGAAGGCACGGCTCAGTACGGGAGGTCTTTGAAGCCGTTCGGGGTCGACGACGAGGTCGTCGCCGTCTGCGGAGGCGAAGGCGGACGTGGCGCGACGACATTGCCGCCGCCGCCGCCCGAGTGAAACCTCACGTGAAGCGGCGGATCGGTGGGCTTCACGACGCGCATTTCGGGACGCGAGCCGTTACGCGAGAGAAACAGCTTGTGCTGCTTCGTCGGCTCCGACGCTTCGCCCTTCCAGATCACGTCGCAAGGAGTCGCCGCGCAGAGCTCTTTGTTGTCCTCGCGAACCGACGCGCCGGGCGGATCCGTCGTGACGTGGAGAGAGGCTTGTTTCTCGGCCGGCGCTGCGCTGGCGCTCCCGGAGGGCGCCGCGGACGCCGCGGACGCCGTCGTCGTCGACGCAGGCGGAAGCGGTGACGCGGAAGGCGGCGCGGTCGCGGCCGTCACCGCGGTGGGCTCAGGACCCGAGAGGTGAAAGGCGACCATGCCGAGCCCGCCGCCGACGCCGGCCGCGACGAGGACGCCGAGCACGATCCACATCTTCGAGCGCGGACGCGGCGCCTCCGCGAAGGCGCTCGAGTGCCCGATGTCGTTCGACGCTTCCCCGGCGCGGAGGACGTTCATCCCCGTGTGCGAGCCGCTCGCGGCGACGCCAAGCTTCGCGAGCGAGCTCGGCTGCGATGACACGAGCGCGGGCGGCGGCGCGTGACTTCCGCTGCCCGATCCACCAGGAGGCGGCGGATACGAGTGCGCGCCCGGCGGGCGCGGATTGCCCGAGACCGGCGTGTACTGACCGCTGACGAGCGCGGCGACTTGGCCGGTGAGCGAGCCTCCGTGAGCGCGACGAATCGCCGAGAGGACCGCGTCCATCGACGGGAAGCGCTGGTTCGGATCCTTCGCGATGCAGCACATCACGATCTCTTCGAAGGCCGGCGAGCAGAGGAGATTTGGATTCACCGCACGCATCGGCGGAGGCGGCTCGCCCACGTGCGCCATCAAGATGTTGACGCTGGTGGCGCGCTCGAACGGCACTTTGCCCGCGAGCATCTCGTACATGATGATGCCGAGCGAGTAGATGTCCGTACGCTCGTCGACGTGACCGCCTTGGATCTGCTCGGGCGCCATGTACTTCGGCGATCCCATGAAGAGCCCCGTCTGCGTGAGCTGCTCTTCGGGGCGCTCGGAGAGGTGCTTCACGAGGCCGAAGTCGAGCACCTTGACGAAGTCGTCCTCTTCTTCGGACGCCGGCGCAGAGTCGTTCACGTCCGCCGAGCGGATGCCGTGGCGCGTGAGGAAGATGTTCGCGGGCTTGAGGTCGCGGTGGATGACACCGAGCTTGTGCGCCTCACGCAGCGCTCGGCAGATCTGCGACGCGATCTTGCCGACACGCACCTCGTGCATGACGCCGCCTTCACGCAGCGCCAGGTGGAGCGTCTGGCCTTCCAGATACTCCATCGCCATGAAATAGATGTCGTCGTCGGTCTTGCCGTAATCGAAGATCGTGACGGAGTTTGGGTGGGTGATCTTCGAGGTGATGCTGGCTTCGCGGAAGAAGCGGCGATGAAACTCGGGGTCGGCGTCCCCGTTGTAGTTCGGGTTGAGCACCTTGATGGCGCACAGGCGACCGAGCGGCGACTGCTCGGCGCGATACACCTTGCCCATACCACCGCGCGCGATCAGCGAGACGATCTTGAAGCGGTCCGCAATGACGCGACCGATCAGGGGATCGGGTGCCCCTGATTTTTGTGCGCTACCTGCAGCGGCGCCAGCAGCCTCGGTCATCGTCTACGTGAGCTCCATCGACAGCCAAAAGAAGAAGAGAACGCGCAAGCGTACAGAAAATAAGGGTCGTCGGGGGTAAGTGTGCCTGCCAGGTTGGGGGGTGTCCAGCCAGGTCCCTCCTTAATTAAGGAGGGAACCAGGAGCGACCCGGGTTCGAGGAAGCCTCCGTGAGGCTCCGGAGCCTCGGCCGAAACGGATGAGCGGCCCCGTGAACGCCCGCGTCCTCCTACGCTCGAACGCGGACTTTCCCCCGCTTTCCCTGGCTTTCTGCGTGATTTCTCGCGCTGCGGCCAGAACGTCTCGCGCGCCACGCAGCCGTCGCTCGACGGGCCTCAGGACCGAAGGCTCCCCCTCGGGATACTTCCGCGTCATATTTCAGAACGAACCCAAGGGTTTTGTCCGAAATGGGTTCTCTTTTCCTCGCTTGGGGAAACGGGTTAACGTCTCGCTCGAGATGACCACCGGCTCCTCCTCCTCCAAATCCCGCCAAGCACTGCTCGCATTGTTCGCGGTTGTCGTGACCGCCTTTGTTCTCGCCTTCAGCACTGCCGCAGATGCGGCCGTCGGCGTCTTCAAGTTGAAGAGCACCGAGGTGAATGAAGTCTCGGGGGCGTGGCACTTGTACGTCACGATCGAGCTGCCGAAGGCGCCGCTCACCGCGCACCAATCGATGAAGTTCTTGTTCACCAAGACGATGGTCTACGAGCGCTCGCTCATCGACGGTCACGCCGAGCCGGTCATCAATCGTCAGGCGCTCCAGAACCAGACGCCGAGCGTCGAGAGCCTCGACGTCGACTTCGCGGATCCGAGCGGCAAGATCTTCAAAGGAACGCGCTTCGACTTCGGCCTCACACGCGCGCGTGGCTACGAGGCCGGCGAGTACAAGGTCGAAGTCCGCACCTCCGACGGGACGACGATCGGCGCCACCGCGAACCTCACGTTGAAGGGCGACAACCCGGTCGTCGACCGCCGCGCGATGGCGTTCAACGCCAAGGAGAAGAGCATCAAGAAGGTCGAGGGCTACGACGGCGGCACGAACCAGGCGAAGAACGACGACCCGACCCCGGCGAACAACAACGGCCCAAGTGAGGTCACGCCGACGGGCACCGCCACCGGCTTCGTCCCGAAGGAAGGCATGCAGGAGACGGAGGAAGAGAAGATCAAGACGCGTCCGAAGGGCTGCGGCTGCGAGGTCGTCGGTCAGACGAGCTCCGGCGCCGCGCTCTTCTCGCTCCTGCCGCTCCTCGGCGTGGGCGTCCTCGCGCATCGCCGGCGCAAGCAGCGCTGACGCCAGCCGCGCCGACATTTTCTCCACAAGCTCCGCCCGGACGCGCGTCCTGGCGGAGCTTTTCTGCGTTGACGGAGCGCGCGGTCCATTCGAAAAGAGAAAGCGAGAGACCTCACGGCGATGACACCGACCGAAGCGATCAAGCGTGCCGAGAGCGGCGACCTTTTGCCCGTGTGGCTTCTTTCCGGTGAGGAGAGGCTTCTTCGCGATCAGGCGCTCCAAGCGATCACGAAGGCGGCGCTCGCCGGCGGCCTCGCCGAGCTGAACCTCGACAAGTTCACCGCCGGTGAGGCGCACATCGACAAGATCCTCGGCGCCACGCGCACGGTCCCCATGATGGCCAAGAAGCGCGTCGTGCTCGTGCGTGGTCTCGAGCGCTGGGACAACGCGTCGGCCTCGGCCGAAGGCAGCGGCGGCGACGACGAAGACGACGGCAAGGCCATCCCGCCGCTCGATCGCCTCGCGGAGTACGCCAAGGCTCCGATCGACTCGACCTGCATGGTGCTCGTCGCCCAGAAGCTCGACGGCCGCCGCAAGCTCGTCGCGCTCGCGAAGAAAGCAGGCTTCCTCGTCGACTGCGCGCCGGTCGAAGGACGGCAGCTGCCCGGCTGGATCAAGGAGCGCGCGAAGGCCAAAGGACACACGATCGACGGCGACGTCGCGACGCTCATCGCCGAGATCGCGGGCCCCGATCTCTCGTACCTCGACGACGTCCTCGAGCGCCTCTCGCTCTACGTCGGAAAAGACAACCCCATCACCGAAGACGCGGTCGCGACGTGCGTCACGCGCGTCCGCCTCGCCGACACGTGGAAGCTCGTCGACGCGTCGAGCACGAAGGACCTCGGCAAGGTGCTCGCGCTCTTCGCCGACGTCTACGATCCGCGCGACCGCGGGCTCCCGCTCGTCGGCGCGATCGCGTGGTCTCTCCGGCAGCTGTTGAAGCTCGACGCGGCGCTCCGCGAGGGCGCGTCGATCGACGAGGCCGCACGCCGCGCGAACATCTACCCTGCCTTCCGCGCGCGTGACTACGCGAAGAAGCTGAAGGCGTTTCGTCCGCGCGAGCTCGAGCGATGGCTCGTGATCATCCAAGAGACGGACGTGGCGCTGAAGAGCTCACGCCGCTCCCCCGACGCGATCCTCGAAGAGATGTTCACGCGGCTCTGCCGCCGCGCCGCGTGAGCGCAAGGGCAGATAGCGCGAGCAAGAGCCATCCCGCGGGCGCCGGGTCCGGGGTCGCCACGCTGCATCCCGACGCGCGCGAAGGCTCCGGCGTCGCCGACGCATCCCCAGGCGACGCGTCTGGGAGGTGGATCGTCACGCCGATGCGGCACACCCGGTAGTGACGATCGCGCGGATCGGGCTGGTCGTCACACACGCCTCGCTGATCACCGACGAAGCACGTCGCCCCCCGCGGAAGAAGATTGCACTCGTTCGCGCGCGGCGGTGGAGCGACGTCGGCATGCGCGAGAGGCGAGGCGAAGACCGCAAGGGCTACGGCGATCCCGACTCGAAGAAGGCGGAGGGGCGTCATCGGTAGCCTCCATCGACGATGGTGTTGTTTCGTCGCTCCTCGAACAAATGCACGGTGAGCCGATCGATGATCTTCTTTCGCTGCTCGGGATCGCGCGGAATGCCATGACGCGTGATGAGCTCGCGCATGCGAAGGCAGCTCTCCCAGTCGCCCATCCACTCTCCTGGCTCGCATGCGGCCGCGTAATAGGCGAGCGCGCGCTCGTGATCGGGCCACGGCCGGTTCTCTTCGAGCTCACCGAGGTAGCGGCAGGACGCCCATGCTCGCCCCGTCTGGTTCGTGCTCGCGAAGCATCCACGCTCGTAAAACGCTCGCGCGCGCGCCATGTCGCGCGACTGGCCGCGACCGACGCGATGGATGTCGCCGGACTTCATGCATCCCCGCGCGCTGAGATCGGGCTTGTCGATGTACCGCGTGGCCTCGGGACACGAGCGCTCGTAGAAGGCGCGCGCCTTCTCGTCGTTCGGCTCCGCCTCGCCTGCTTCGAAGCACGCCGAGGCGAGGCCGCGGTCGCAGGCCTTGGTCCGTCGCTCGGCCTGCAGGGCGAGCGTGCCGGAGCGCCTGAGCCATGTGCCGCAAGCATTCATGCAGCCGAGCGCGCAGGCACGCTCGAACGAAGCGTTCATCTCTGGTGACAGAGGGCTCGTCGACTCGTCACGGCGATCGGCTTCGTCGTAGCAGGCGTTGCAGTTGCCGAGGCGGCATTGCGCCGTCGATCCCTCGTAGAAGATGTTGCATGCCCTCGTGTCGCCCCGCTTGCACGCCTGCTCGCGCGAGTCGAAGAGCTTCTGGTCTTTGGTGTTGATGCAGTCGTGCCACGATCCGGCGGCGCAGAGCAGCTCGGTGGATCCCTCGAGCACACGCTCGTCGTCTTTCTCGCGCCGAAGGTACGAGGTGAACCACTCGAAGCAGTCGTAGCGACGTAGCCCTTGGCCGTGTGGTGGCGACGCGGCGCGCTCGCAAGCGTTCTTGACGTTCGCGACCTTACGATCGAGCGCTCGAGTGCGCGCGGCCGCGTCTTTGGGGACGAGCTCACGCGCCATCGCGTTCAGGAGCACCTCGCATCCCCACGTACTTCCTCCTTCGCATGCGTCGCGCGCTTCTTTCGCGCCGCGCTCGACGTCGGCGCGAATGTGCGTCCCGTAGATACGCTCGCCGCCAATCCGAGCGCAGCTCCATGCGCTGCCCGCGGCACATGCAGCATCGAGGAGCGCCGTCGCGTGTCCGCGATTCTGCGCCACGCCGTCGCCCATCAGGTAGAGCATCGCGAGGCGGCCGCATGCATCCTGCACGGATCTCTTGCAGGCGCCATCGAGCAGCGAGGCCGCGCGCGTCGCGTCGGGAGGCAGGCCGTTCGACGAGAGGATCCAATCGGCGAGCTCGATCGCGGCGTTGCCGTCACCTGCGAGCGCCAGCTTCTCGAGCCGCTTTGCCTCCGGCACGAAGGGCTCCGGATACGGCTCGTACGCAGGTGGAGCGGCCGGCAACGACGCGGGTAGGGCCTCGCGCTCGCCCGCATCGTGGCTCGCGGCATGCGCGGCGTCGCCCTTCTCCGACGACGTCGCGGGAGGCGTGGGCTGGCAAGACACGACCACCGCCAGCGCGATGGCGGGCAGCGCCGCGAGTCTCGCCAGATACGATGCGCGTCGCTTCACCGAATTCCCACGGAGACAGAGGAGACCATCGCTGCAATCCTTCGCAAGTATTTCCCGTCTCGAGAGCGAGATCGAAGACCAGAGCCGCCAGATGGCCATTGACGTCAACTTGTCATAGTCGATTCGTAAAGTGCGACGATTGTGCGGCTCTTCTGGTGGGTGATCGCGTCGCTTTGACGTAGCTCCGGAGCATCCTGGATCCCACAATGTCCGTGAAAAGCCGCCTCGCGGTGACGCGCGCGCTGGTCTGGAACCTGCACTCACGTGAGGCGGTTTCTCTGTGGTCGTCTTGCCCAACCGTCTCCGCTCGAACGCAAGAATCGCAGCCGGCCCGCAACTTCAGCGCCGAGCCACCGGTCGGCGAGCATGACCTCGGCCTTCGATGCGCGGGACTGCGCGCTCTACTTCTCACGTGACGGCGATCACCGTCCGATCGTGAAGGCCCTGCGGCAGGGCGTGCTCGTCGCCGACCGCGTGTTCGACGACGCGCTGTTCAACGAAGAATTCCAGCGTGTCTCGGCGAGCTTCTGGACGCCGGTCGAGGTCGCCGTTCGCGTCGTCGAGCTCTTCGAGTCCACGCTCCGCGCCTTGGGCCGTAAGGACAACAAGCGCGTCACCTTGCTCGACATCGGCTCCGGAGTCGGCAAGTTCTGCCTCGTCGCCGGCGCCAGCCGCCCTTCGTTCGACGTGCATGGGATCGAGCACCGGCCTCATCTCGTCGCTTCGGCACGAGACGCGTCGCGGCGACTCGGCCTGACGAACGCGCACTTCCACGACGGCGCCATCGACGACCTTTTGCCTACCCGGCCAGACCTCTCTGTCGAGGATGTGGACGGCTTTTACCTCTTCAACCCCTTCGCGGAGAACCTCACCGAACGACATGACCGGCTCGACTCCACGGTCGACCTCAGCGACGCACGCTTCCTGCATGACATCGGCGTGATGGAAGAGATCCTGAGACGCGCGCGTGTGGGCGCGTTGCTCATCACGTACTGCGGCTTCGGCGGCTTGCTCCCACGCGGGCAGTATCAGCTCGTCGACCGGCAGACGTGCGCGGGGACGCTCGAAGTCTGGGCGAAGGTCCGTGATTGGTGAAGGACCAGGAAGAAGAGAATGCGTCATGCCACGATCCGATGGGGGCTTCACCCCCAAACCCCGATCGAGCTGTGCGCGAGAAGCGCGAACGATCCTGCTCCTCTGGGCGATCCTCTCGCCGTTGCCGCTCGCGCTTGGGTGTCAGTCCGTGCAGCCGCAAGAGGTCCCCGTCGCTTCGCCGGTCGCCCCGAACCTCGAGCCGAACGTGCAGACGTCGTTCTCTCCTTCCGTGCGTCTGCCGCGGCTTCATCACCACGACTACGTCCATCCGCTCGCCGCGGTCATCGGCGCGGTGGAGATCGGTGACGAGGTCTTCGTCGCGCCGGGCGCCTCGATTCGCGGCGACGAGGGGCAGCCCATCTTCGTCGGCGATGGCTCCAACATCCAAGACGGAGTCGTCATCCATGCCCTCGAGACATTCGAGGCAGGGCACGTGATCGAGACGAACACGGTGATCGTCGAGGGTCGCGTCTTCGCCGTGCACATCGGCAAGAACGTGTCGGTCGCGCATCAGGCGCAGATTCATGGGCCGGCCTCGGTCGGCGACAACACGTTCGTCGGGATGCAGTCGCTCGTCTTTCGCGCCGAGGTGGGCGCCAACTGTGTCCTCGAGCCGCGCGCGCTCGTGATGGGCGTGAAGATCGCGCCAGGCCGCTACGTCAGCGCAGGCGCCGTCATCCGAACGCAAGAGCAGGCGGACGCGCTCGGCGTCATCGACGATCACTACCCCTTCGCACACATCAACAGCGGCGTGCTCCACGTCAACCACGCGCTCGCCGAGGGCTACGAGAAGACGCACGCCCCCTGGCCGCACGAAACGACACCGCATCTCGAGTCGAAGAAGCATCAAAGCGAGCACACCCGTCCATGAACAAATCGAACAGCGAAGCGCTCGAACGTGTCTTCACCGACAACGAGAAGGCGAGCGCGATGCGGGACGCTGTCTTCGTCGCCAGAGAGCTCGTCGGGATCGACTTCTCGCGCGCCGACCTGTCGGGAGCGACCTTCGACCGAGTCCTCATCGCGACCTGCAGCTTCGTCGACGCCAACCTGAGCGGCGCGGTCTTCGCCAACTGCGACCTGCAGAACGTCGATCTCAGCGGGGCAAATCTCCAAAACGCGCGATTCGATGGCACGACCTACGACGATCACGTCCGCATGACCGACACGCAGCGAGCGCACCTCGAGGGTGCAGGCGCGACCAGGCAGCTCCACGGCGCAAGCCAGCGCTGAGGTCCGCGTTTTCGGATTTCACGAGTCCCGAGCGACGCGACGATTGACATGACACTTTGACGTACCCCACTGTCATGTCGTGGTGAGAGGCGCAAAGCAGCAGAAGACCGAGGCCGTTCCGAGCCCCATCGTGATGGTCGCGCCGGTCATGCGCGAGCTCGATCGCGTCGTCCAGGCGATCGCGCCGAAGGACGTCGTCGTCACGTTGATCGGCGAGAGCGGCTCGGGAAAAGAGGTCCTCGCGCGGCGCATCCACGAGCTGTCGAGCCGGCGCGATGGACCGTTCGTGCCGATCAACTGCGCGGCCATCCCGCAGTCGCTGTTCGAGAGCGAGCTCTTCGGGCACGAACGAGGCGCGTTCACCGGCGCGACGGAGCGGGTTCGAGGGAAGATCGAGGCGTCGTCCGGGGGCACGCTCTTCCTCGACGAGCTCGGCGAGCTACCTCTCGCGATGCAAGCCAAGCTACTTCGCTTCCTCGAGAACCGGCGCTTCATGCGCGTCGGCGGCAGCGTGAAGGTGAGCGTCGACACGCGGCTCATCTGCGCGACCCTTCGTCCACTCGAAGATGACGTCGAGGCAGGCAGGTTCCGGTCGGACCTCTACTACCGCATCGAAGGGATCACGCTCGACGTGCCGCCTCTACGCGAGAGGCAAGCGGATATCGCCCCGCTCGCCCATCAATTCATCGCGCAGCTCGCGGCGCTCCACGGCGTGAAGCCGCCACGCCTGACGCAGAGCACGCTCGCCGCGCTGAAACGCTTCTCGTGGCCCGGCAACGTGCGCCAGCTGCGCAACGCGATGGAGCGCGCATGCCTGCTCCGTCCTGGGCTGCCCGTTCGTCCGTCGGATCTCCCGCGCGGGCTCCAAGGCGGAGCGCGGACGGCAAAGCCCACTAGATCGCCGAGCAGCGTGACGGGCGCTGCCAACACGATCCAGGTCTCGCTCGATCAGTCGCTCGAAGACTCGATGCACCAGATCCTCCTCGCGGCGCTCGAGGCCGAAGGAGGCAATCGCTCCCGCGCCGCCAAGCGCCTCGGCGTCAGCCTGCGGACCGTGCAGCGCCACATGACGCGCCGCTGATCAGGACAGCGTCAGCGCTTGTCGATCTTCTTCTTCAAAGCAGCGAGCTCGTCCTCGACTTCCTTCTCCACGCGCGCCCGCTTGGCTTCGCGCTCGAGGGCCTGCTTCTTCTCTTCGGCGTCGCGCTCTTTCACGCGCCGATCCGCGGCGCGGAGGCGCTCTCCCATCTCTTCTTCACGCCGGCGCTTCTCTTCGTCGCGCTTCTTACGCTCGGCCCGCGACAGAGAGGAAGACGGCGGCGCTTCGTCCTCTGCTTCTTTGGCCTTCGCTTCGTCTTCCGAGTCCGGCCCGAAGAGCGCGTCTTCGAGCTTCTTGCCGGCCTCCTTCGCCGCGAAGATCGCCGCCTCGGCGCTCTTCTTCGCGACCGCCTTCGCGGCGTTGGCGCTCTGCTTCGCCGCGGCCTTCGCCGCGCGCTCCGCGAGCTTGTCGGTGACGCGCTCCTTCCACTTGTCGAAGACGCTCATCCGCCCATGATAACGCCGCGGCGGAGGCGGCACTATGAATCCGCGGTGAAGACTCTAGAAGCGAACCGGCATCTTGACGATGACGGGATCTCCCGTGAATTTCGGGATGGAAATCTCTGCGAGGCGGGACCGAACGCACGACGCCGTCTCGGCGTTCGCCGTCGGCGGGGCCACGTCGACGCGGCTCACTTTTCCGGAGGGCTCGAAGCGGAGCGTCGCCTCGAGAGGAGAAAAATCGCTGGCGATCGCGCGGCACGATCGGAGGCCGCCCTGCGCGGCCCGGAGCGCCGTCTTCGCGTCGTCACGAGGGAACATGACGGGGAGCGGCGTAAGGGCAGCGCCGTCTTCCGATCCGGCCGCGCTCTTCTTCGACTCCTCACGGGGGTTTACGTTCTTTGCCTTCGACGCGGGCGGCGTGCCGTACTCGCTTGTGATCTGCGTGACGCGCGAGCAGTGGCGATCAAGGATCTCTTCGGCGCTGTGGCCGTCGGTGTTGCCCGAGCACGACCATGTCGCGGTCTTTCCGCAGCCCGTCGCCTGCACCTCGGCATTGCCGAGCTCCTTCACCGTAATGTCCTGCTCGTGGCAGACGAACTGCCCGGCCGCTTGCCGTCGCGTGAGCTCGGTCGGCTGGTGGTTGGCGCTGATGCCTGCGCAGCCCGCCAAACCGGCGAGGCCAAGCGATGCGATCAGGCACATGCGTGAGAGAGAACGTGTCGCATGTTGGGAGTCGGATCGTGAACGGAGCATTACGGGGTCCTGTGCGTTTCTAGAGATATCGAAGCCCTACCGCACTTCCTGGCGGTATGGGAGTGAGCGTGCATTTTGCGAGCCTGCGAGCAAAATGGTTTCGGGCGCGCAGCGCCCGACACGCGAACAAACCTGAGTGAGCGTGCATTTTGCGAGCCTGCGAGCAAAATGGTTTCGGGCGCGCAGCGCCCGACACGCGAACAAACCTGAGTGAGCATTTTGCGAGCCTGCGAGCAAAATGGTTTCGGGCGCAGCGACATGCGGACAAACCCGACCTGCCGGATCGGACGAAGCCTGGGTATTCTCGGCATCTATGAATCGAGGGGGACTGCTTCTCGTCGACGATGACCCGCTCGCCATTCGGCTCTCGATGGCGATCCTGGCCCCGCTCGGCGTGGAGATGCACGCGGCGTCCACGGGTGAGGGCGCGATCGCTCATGTTCGCGAGCACGCGACGCGGCTCGTCGTCCTCGATCTCAACCTCCCGGACATGAGCGGCCTCGATGTCCTCGAGAGCATCCTGGCGCTGCGATCGGAGCTCGTCGTCATCATGCTCACCGGCGCCGCAGACGTCGCGACCGCGGTTCGCGCGCTCCGAAAAGGCGCCTTCGACTACCTGACGAAGCCCGTCGATCAAGACGAGCTCCTCTTGTCGGCCCAGCGCGGTCTCGAGCGCGAACGCCTCCTCGAGGAGGTTCACGATCTTCGCGACGAGGTGCGCGCCGCGTTCCTCGCCGTCAAGATGGGACCGAGCCACCAGATCGCACGCCTCATCGACCGCATCAATCAGGTCGCCTCGTCGAGCATGAGCGTCCTCGTCCTCGGTGAGACGGGCGCCGGCAAGGAGCTCGTCGCGCAGGCCATTCACAAAGCGAGCAGCAGGCACGACCAGCCGTTCGTCGCCGTCGACTGCGGAGCGATCCCCGAGACGCTGCTCGAGTCGGAGCTCTTTGGTTACGAAGAGGGCGCCTTCACCGGCGCGCGACGGCGCCAGAAAGGGCGCTTCCAGCAGGCCGAAGGCGGCACGCTCTTCCTCGACGAGATCGGGAATTTGAGCCCGGCGAACCAAGCGAAGCTTCTTCGTGTCCTCGAAGAGCGAAAGCTCCGGCCGCTCGGCGGCGGACAGCCCGTCGCGCTCGACGTGCGCATCGTCGCGGCGACGAACGAGCAGCTCGAGCAACGCGTGAAGGCGAACGAGTTCCGCCAAGATCTCTATTACCGCCTCGCCGAGTTTACGATTCGCGTCCCTCCGCTGCGTGCTCGTCGAGATGACCTCGCCTACCTCGCGCAGCGCTTTCGCGAGGAGGCGGCGCGCGAGCTGAACAAGAACGTCTCGTCGTTCGACGGCGAAGCCCTCCTCTACCTGACGCAGCACGACTGGCCAGGCAACGCACGCGAGCTCCGCAACGTGGTGCGGCAAGCCGTCCTCGCGTGCCCAGGTCCCACGCTCACGCGCGCGCAGATCAACTCGCTGATCCCGCCGCCTCCGCCCGAAGAGACCGAAGAGACCGAAGCGACCCCCGAGGCGCCGGTCGCCGCGGCAGAGCCGGAGGCCGTGAAGATCCGCGCCACCGACCATCATGGCAAGTCGCTGAAGCAGCTCACCGACGAAGCGATCGAAGCGGCCGAGCGGAGCGCGCTCGTCGAGACGCTCGCAGCGACGAAGGGCAACCGCGCAGAGACGGCGCGCCTTCTTCAAATCGACGCAAAGACGCTCTATCGCAAGATGAAGCGCTACGGCCTTTAGGCGACACGCGGAACGGGCTGAAGGCGCTTTCGTTTGATCATCTCGATGAGGGTCGTGCGCTGAATGTTGAGGCGGCGGGCCGCTTCGCTTCGATTCCAGCCGCAGCTCTCGAGCACCTTGCGGACGATCTCCGTCTCGTAGGCCTCGACCATCGCGCGCAGATCAACACCGCTCCCTCGGGCGAGGTCCTCGATCACGATCGGCGGCTGGGGCGGGATCGAGATCGCATGCGGGGCGACCTTCGAGACCGCGCTTGGGTTCGTGGCGACGGGGCGATGCGACGGGATGTGCGCCGGCACGATCGATGTCGTCATTCGCATCGCCGGCGCGGGCGCGAGCGACGGCGCGAGGAGGCGTTGCGGAACCACGACGTCGATGAGCGGACCGCGCGCGAGAAGGACGCCACGCTCGATCGCGTTCTCGAGCGCGCGGATGTTACCCGGCCAATCACTCGAGACGATGCGCGCGAGCGCTTCGTCACGAAAGCCGATCACGTCGGGACGTCCCACGCGGCGGGCGCAAGCCTCGAGGAAGTGGCGCGCGAGCGGCTCGATGTCCTCGCGGCGGCGGCGGAGCGGCGGCAGCTCGACGTGAATCACGTTGAGGCGATAAAAGAGGTCTTCGCGAAAGCGCCCCTTCCTGACTTCGCTCGCGAGATCGCGGTGCGTGGCGGCGACGATGCGCACGTTCGATCGAACGGTCCGCGTGTCGCCCACGGGTGAGTACTCCTTCGATTGAAGGAGCCGCAACAGCTTGACCTGAACGCTGAGGGGCAGCTCGCCGACCTCGTCGAGCAGCAGCGTGCCTCCGTCGGCGGCGGCGACGAGCCCGAGACGATTCGCCGACGCACCGGTGAACGCGCCGCGCGCATGACCGAAGAACTCGCTCTCGACGAGGTTCTCCGGGATCGCGCCGCAGTTGACGGCGATGAGCGGCTCATTCGCGCGCGGGCTGGCGTCGTGAAGCGCGGCGACGGCGAGCTCCTTTCCCGTCCCGCTCTCGCCGGTGATGAGCACGGTGCACGTCGACGACGCGACGCGGTCGAGCACGGTGAGCGCGTCGCGCATGGCCGGTCCGGCGATGAGCGTCCCTCGGCTGGTCTCACGTTTCTCGACCGTTGCGAGCTCGGGGGCACCTCGCTCGAGGTAGAGACAATCGTGCTGAATTTGCGCCTTTTCCTGCCCCTTGATCATCGATCTTCGTGTCGCAAAGCACGTGCCTCGTGGCGTCCTTCGCGGGAGCCGCCATATCGGCGACTTACGAAGCGATCGGGCAGCGCCGCCCGAAGGACATTTCCTCGTCGGGCAGCGATGCCCGGGCACCACTGTCCGATTCGGGATGCTCGCGCTCAGGCATCGACGCTTCGTGGAAGCTCGATGACGAAGCGCGTACCCACATCGAGGGTGCTCGTGACTGTGATGGCGCCTCGCTGGCGCTCGAGCGTCGTGCGGACGATGCCGAGACCGAGCCCGTTGCCGCGCTGACCCTTCGTCGACCGGAAGGGCTCGAAGAGGCGCGGGAGGCGATCCGACGAGATCCCGCAGCCGTTGTCGTGCACCTCGACCCAGACGCGAGACTCGTCGACGCGGACGACGACGTCGATCCGACCCTCGTCCGGAAGGCGGCCTTCGCTCATCTGGCTCGCGATGCGCGCATCGATCGCCTCGGCTGCGTTCTTGAAGAGGTTCATGAGCACACCCTCGACCGACGCGCGATCGATCTTGGCGATCGCCGTCAGCGTCGGCAGCTCCGTGCGCACGCGCGCCGTTCGGAGCATGCCCACGCGCTGCATGATGCCCACCGTCTGCACGACGAGCCCCGCGACGTCCACGTCGGTGATCGCGAGCGGCTTTGGCTTCGAGAGATCCTTGAGCTGGTTCACGTGGCCTTGCAGGCGCATGTTCACCAAGTCCAGGATGCTCATGTCTTCGTCCGACAGCTGCACGCCAGTGGCGAGGCTCTCACGCACCGACGCGAGGGATCCGCTGAGCGCGGCGACGAGGTTGGCCATCTCGTGCCCGATCGATCCGGCGAACCCGCCGAGGGCGGCCTTGCGCCCGAGCTCCGCGAGCGTCTCGCTGTCGATGCCGTTGTTCGACGCCATCGCCTTTCGAATCGAGTCGCCGACGCGCGTCGCCACGCACGGCTTCATCAAGAACACGTGCACCGAGGCGCTGTTGATCGCGGCGGCGGCAGACTCGACGTCACCTTGACCGGTGAGCAAGAGCCGCGCGGTGCTCGGCGAGATCTTCTTCACCGCCTCGAGCAACGTCACGCCGTTCATGTTCGGCATCCGGAGGTCACTCACGATCGCGTGAAACGATCGCTGGCGGACGAGCGCGAGCGCGTCGAAGGGCGACGTGGCCGTCGTGACGTCGAAGTCGCGCTCGAGGCGCAGCGCGAGCGCTTCGACGACGTGGGGCTCGTCGTCCACCAAGAGGATCTTCGGCTTCTCCGCGCGCGCCGCGGGATGGGTGTTGGACGGCGCGCGACTTCCGCTCGCGCTGGCAGCGCTGGCGGCATTCGCGCCGTCGGCCTTCCCTGGTGCGCTCGCGGAACAAGGCGTGGTCGCGGCATGGATGGCGACGACGTCGTGCCCTTCCGTGTTCACGATGATGACCGGCGCAGCCTGCGGCGCATGGGACGGTGGCGACTGCGGCTTTGTCAGGTGCTCTGCTTGCTCGATGCTCATGGCTGCCTCTATCTCCCCCCACTCGCGACGAGTGCGGGTGCAAATTCTCGTGCGCGACGGAGCATGGCCTCCATCGCCTCCTCTGTCGGCCGTCGCTCGCCTGCCTCCGCGGCGTTGATCTCTTCCGCCGCCGCGACGAGCCTCGCCGTGCCGGAGAGGCGGTCGAAATTCGTGTCGTGATGACGCGCGACGGCATCGATCACGGACGGCGGAACCCCCCAGAGCGCCAGCAGATAGGCGCCCACGCGGGCGTGATCCGGCGTCGTCGTGTTGGTGAACGCGGACGGCATCCGAAGGATCGCCGTCGTCGCGTCGGGCGCGGTGGGGAGCTCGAGCGCCATCACGAGCCTGCCGATGTCGTGGAGCATGCCCGCCGCGAACGCATCGCGGCGCGCCTCTGGATTGCCCGCGGCGAGCTCCATCGCGATGCGCGCGACGACGGACGAATGCTCGTGAAGCTCGAGCGCGAAGCGCTTCATCAGCGCCGGGAGCTCGCGCCGGCCCATCACGCCGTCGGAGAGCACGATCGTGCGGATCACGTCGACACCGAGCACCGAGATGGCGTGCCCCACACTTGTGACCTTCTGCCCTGTGCCGAACAGCGCAGAGTTCGAGAGCTTGAGCACGTTCGCCGAGAGCGCGATGTCCGACGACAGCACCGCCGCGACGTCGGCGTGGGTGGTGCGTTCGTTGGCGAGCACCTCTTGGAGGCGGCTGTACGTCTGCGGCAGCGGCGGAAGATCGACGATCTTTCCGAGCATGCTCCGGAGCTTGTCGTCGGCGATGAGCTCACCGAGCTTGCACGCGCTCTCGAGTGCGGCCTCGAGCTCACCGAGCTTGCACGGCTTGACGAGCGCGCGGTGGGCATGCGGCACGAGCTTCAGCGCGGTCTCGCGCTTGGGATCGCCCGAGAGGACGAGACGCACCGTGCGCGGGTGGTTCATCACGAGGTATTCGAGGAGGCGAAAGCCGTCGATCCCCGGCATACGGAGATCGGTGACGACGATGTCGAACGACTCGCTCTCGAGCAGCGCGAGCGCGTCGAGGCCTCCGTGGACGAACTTCATGTCCCAGCGCTTGCGATGCTTGCGCAAGAGGTCCTGCAAGCCCTCGAGGACACGAACCTCATCATCGACGAAGAGGATCCGCGTGGTCATGACGCCTTCTTCGTCTGGCTCTCGTACTTCGCCACGCTGTCGTTCGGCGCGCCGAGCTTGGCGTCGGCCAGGGTCGACACCGTCCCGACGGGGTGTGCATGCGAGGCGACGACGGGGAGCGTGATCTTGAACGTCGTCCCTTCGCCGAGCGCCGACTGAAGCTCGAGCTTGCCGTTGTGCTTGTGAATGATCGAGAGCGCGATCGTGAGGCCTTGCCCGGTCCCCTTGCCGACCGCCTTCGTCGTGAAGAACGGATCGAAGATGCGGACCTTGTTCTCCTCGGGGATGCCCGTCCCGTCGTCCGAGATCTCGATCGCCACCGACGCCGCCTCGGGCACCACATAGGTGCGCACGCGAATGTGACCTCGCTTTGCCGTCCCCTCGACGTTCTCGGCGACGGCATGGGCCGCGTTCACGATCAGGTTCAAGAAGACCTGATTGAGCTCGCCGAGCTTGCACTCCACTTCGGGCAGATCTTTGGCGAGATCGGTCTCGACGTCCGCGACGTATTTGTACTCGTTTCGCGCGACGGCGATCGTGTTCGAGATCGCTTCGTTGAGGTCCGCGGGCGCGAGCGACTCCTGCCCCGGATGCGCGAAGGCCTTCATCGCGCGCACGATGTTCGCGACGTGGTTGAGCCCGTCGAACGTGCGCGAAAACGCCTTCGGCACTTGCTCGAACAGGAAGTCGGCGTCCACCTCTTCGCGGAGCGCATCGAGCTTGTGCGCGATCCCATGGTTGCCCGCGTCGTCGAGCGCGCGCGCCGCCTCGAGGTAGCCGGGGTAGAGCTTGGCGAGATCGATGTACGCCTCGTTCAAGAACTGCACGCTGTCGCCGATGTACTGAATGGGCGTATTGATCTCGTGCGCGACGCCGCTCGCGAGCTGCCCGACGGCCTCGAGGCGGTGCGCCAGGCGCAGCTCGGCTTCGATCCGTTCGCGTTCTCGCTTCTCGCGCTCGAGCCGGGCGTTGGCCTCGTCGAGCTCGCGCGTCCGCTCGGCGACGAGCTCTTCGAGCCTGCCATTCAATCCGTTGATCTCGTTCGAGAGCCGAAGCGCCTCCGCGAGCGACGCCTGCTGCGCCTCCACGAGAAAGAGGCATTCGCCAAACGACTCATGGGCCGCGAAGTCGGTGGTGGTGAGCCCCAAAGAGCGCACGGCGTCGAGGGAGATCCGCGGGCCGCCGAGGAACACGAAGAGCCCGTCCATCATCGGCGCGAACTCGCCGCGGAGCACCAGCTTCGGGAGCTGCACGCATTCGAGCGACCAACACTTGCCGAGCAGCTGCCGCAACGTCTGCGGGTTCAGCTCGACGTTCTCGGGCTCGAGTGTCCGCAAGAACGAGTCGAGGTGCGTGACGTCTTCGAGGACCGGGATGAACCGTCGAAAGACGCGGCCCGCCGAGCGAACACGAAGATCTCCGTCCACGACGACGTGCCACGGGAATGTCCGCTCGAGCACGTCCTTTCCAAACGCGAGTCGAACGCCGCCACGTTCACTCGCGTCGTTTGCGCGGGCATCGTCGGCGGCGCCCATGGCTCAGACGGCCTCGACCATGTCGTCGAGCGCGCTGAGCTCACCCTCGATGCGCCCGATCTCTTCGCTCCATTCGTCGCGCTTGGCGATCGCGAGCTGACGGCGCAAGAAGGCGCGGCAGCGCGTGTACGCCTGCTGCTTTCGATAGAAGGTGGCCATGTTGCCGAGCAGCTCGCTGAGGCCGCGGTGATCGGGGCCGAGCGCGCTCTGCGCAGACTCGAGCGCGAGCCGAAGGGAGGTCTCCTCCTGGCGCGTGAGCGATCGCTCCGCCGCAGCGACGCGGGCGACGAGCGTGTTGCCATCGATCGGCTTCGAGACGAAGTCGTCGACGCCCGAGTTGAACGCCTTCAGCGTGTGCTCGGATGGAGAGAGCGTCGTCACGAGGATGATGTGCGTGTACGGGATGCCCACCATGTCGCGAATGCGAGCACAGAGCTCGACCCCGGACATCCGAGGCATCATCCAGTCGGTCACGATGAGCGGGACCGGATCCTGTTCGAATCGGGCGATCAAGTCCGCGGCATCTTCGAACGAGGCCACCTCGTGGCCCGCGCGCTCGAGAACGCCGTGGATCAGCTTTCGGGTGATGGCGTCGTCTTCAGCAACCATGATGCGCATGACGGGTACTCATTCTTCTTTCGAGGTCGTTCGTTGTGTGTTCGTGCGGTTCGCCTTCGCGCTGCACGTCGCTAATGGGGATGCGTGGGTGGATGATGTGGATGTTGAGATGGCTGGAAGGGCAAGACGATCAGCGAGAGCTTGCCTTTGCCGTACGTCGGGATCTCGATCTCGACGTCGAGCCGCTTCGGACCGTCCTTGATCGCTTTCACGATCGCCGGGTCGACTTGTTGGAACGGTCGAAGCTCGCGGAGCTTCACATGGGTCTTGGCTCCCTTCGCCTCGTTGAAGGTCGACGCCGCGATGTTGAGCACCTCGTACGCATTCTCGAAGAGCGCGCCAGAGAGCTCGCCCGCCTTCACCGCCTCGCCGACGAGCGCAGGCGGAATGAGCGCCAGCGCCGCACCTACCGCGGCGACGAAGGTCAAGTCTGCCAACCCAACGAACCTCGCGGTGCTCGTCTCGTCCACGTAGAGCGCGACGTGTGCGCCCTTCGCGAGCTGAACACCGGCGTTCTTTGCGACGACGGTCACTTTGACGCGACGGTCGAGAAGCGTACCGAGCAGGTACGCGATCTCCTCCGATGCTGGAAGCGGCGGCGCGTCGTTCATGACTTCGATTCCCCTAGTCTTTCATCCGTAAAGTGGTGACCGAGCCCGTGAGCTCGGTCGCTGCTCGCTCACGTCTCAGCCGACGATCGGCCGAAGCACCTGGGCGAAGGAGTCCGCGGTGAATGGTTTGGCGATGAGGAACTCGGCGCCGGCGCTCGAGGCTTGCTGGCGCATCGCCGGCGTGCCTTCCGAAGTCACGAAGCCGAACCGCACTTCGAGCTTCTCCGACTTCACCGCCGACAAGAGCTCGATGCCGCTCATCACGGGCATGTTCCAGTCGCTGAGGACGAGGTCGAACGACGCGCGGCGAAGCGCGTCGAGCGCCTCCGCGCCGTTCGCGGCCTCGTCGAGCTCGTTGTCCTCGAGGCCCGCTTGCCTCAAGGTGCGGCGCACGATCATTCGCATAGCCTTGCTGTCATCGACGATTAGGATTTTCATGATGGGCTCTTCATCTCTTCTTCATCTGAGTCAGGGTCTGAGGGTCGGTTCGTGACGGATACGCTGAAGGGGTGACCTTCACAGGTGAACCAGTGGCGCTCGGCCTTTGCGTTCGTGAGCAAGCTTGCTCGAGGCAAAGACAGTCGCGAGGGGCCAGGGACGAGACCCTTGATGTTGCCGCCAATCACGTTGGCGAGCTCGTTCATCGCGTCGATGATTTCCTCTTGGCTCACGTCGCTGTTGTCGAACATCGCGGAGGCGAGGCGGCGAGCGAGGGCGTCATCGACTTCGATGTGGACACTTCCAGACCACGCGCCGTGGATGTCGATCGTGAAGACCAGTTGCTCGGCGCGCGCTGGAATCGTCATCGCGGAAGCGAGCACCGAAGGGCCGCCCGAGGCGAGGTCGATGCCGAGCAGGCACGAGAAGGCCGTGCGTGTCAGCTCTTGAATGTCTTCGTCAGCGGGCCGGAGCATTGATCGAGATCCTTCCTTTAGCGAAGCTGTTGACGGCCGCTGCGGAGGCCGCGACAGAGGCCGCGGCGAGCGGCGGCCGCGACGGGGTGTAGCGAGCGGCGGGAGAGGCCGGCGTGGCCGCAGCCGCCGAGTCGCGCTGCATGTAGAAGACGGTCTTCGGAGCGCGAACCACTTCGAACGAGTCGTCGAGGTTCATCGTCGTCTCGGCGCCACCGAGGAACAGCGCGCCGTCGGACTTGAGGCATGTCTCCCGAATGCGACGAAGGATGTCGCGCTTCGTCTGGAGATCGAAGTAGATGAGGACGTTGCGAATGAAGACGATGTCGTGTCGCCCCATCATCGGCCACTTCTCGAGCAGGTTCAGGTGTTGGTAGGAGACGAGGTTCCTCACGTCCGGCTTGAGCTGCCAGTCTCCGTGCGGCGTCTTGTCGAAGTATTTGATGAGGAGCGGCGCGGGCATTCCGCGGTTCACCTCGAGCTGCTTGTACGTGCCCGCGCGCGCTCGCGCCAAGACGGTCTCGTTGATGTCGGTGGCGACGATCTGCACCGACCACGACGCGAGCTGCGGGAAGTGTTCACGGATCGTCAGCGCGATGCTGTACGGCTCTTGTCCGGTCGAAGCGGCCGCGCACCAGATGCGAAGCTGGCGCGTGGAGGCGCGTGCTTTGATCAACGACGGGAGCACGACGTTCTTGAGCGTCTCGAACGGATGCACGTCGCGAAAGAAGGACGTCTCGTTCGTCGTCATCGCTTCGACGACGCGAGTGTGGAGCGGATGGCTCTCGGGGTGCTCGCGGAGGCGACGGACGAGGCCGTCGAGTGATGGCGCGCCGCCAGCGGCGGCTTCTTCCTTTGCGAGGGGAAGGAGGCGTGCCTCGAGCAGGTACTCTTTGCCTGGCTCGACGACGATCGCCGACCGTCGATAGACGAGGTCTCGAAGGTAACGGAGGCTATCAGCGGAAGCGGAAGAGCTCATGGACGCACTCACACGCCTTTCCCGTTCGCTGCGCGTGCGACGGCTAATGAATTGGTTGGCTCGAACGCGAGCCGTGCTTTGGACAATGCCGACGCACCACCGTTGGTGAGGGCATTGGTTCGGGTGATGATCTCGGCGCCGATCAGCTCGATCGGCAAGACGGCGTCGGAGAGGCCTTCGCCCGCCACCGACGTGGGCATGCTCGGCACGACGCAGCTCGCGGCGTCTTGCGTGATGACGAGACCGCCGGCCTCGACGATGTCGCGAGCTCCGCGTGTGCCGTCGTGTCCCATGCCGGTGAGCACGACGCCGAGGACTCCTCCTCCGTACACTCGCGCGACGGAGCGAAAGAGCACATCGACCGCCGGCCGGCACGAGTTCTCCGGCGGGTCTTGATTCAAGAACATCTTCGTCATCGTGCCTTCGCGGCTGACGACCATGTGGTAACCGCCCGGCGCGATGTACGCGCGCCCCGGCTCGACGACGTCGCCGTCGGCGACCTCCTTCACCGGCACCACCGAGCCGGCGGTGAGGCGCTCGGCGAGCATGCGGGTGAAGAGCGGAGGCATGTGTTGAACGATGAAGATCGGTACGGGCAGCTTCGTGAGCTTCGCGAAGACGGTCGCGAGCGCGGTGGGGCCGCCCGTCGAGCTGCCGATCGCGATCGCCGAGATGCGCACGGGCGTCCGCGTCGGGGCGACTTGCGGGCGCGCGGGACGAGAGAGAACGACCCTACGTGGCGTGTTGTCTCGACCACCCAGGACGCGCAGCTTCATGACGAGCTGCGTTCGGAACTCCGCGAGGGAGTTGCTGCCGCTCTTCAGGCTCGCGCCGTTGCTGCCGGAGGGCTTGGCGACGTAGTCCGACGCGCCTGCCGAGAGCGCGCGGAGGGTGACATCGGCCCCACGCTCGGTGAGCGAGCTGCACATCAGCACGGGAAGACGCGTCCACGTCTCGCGGATGCGGCCAACTGCTTCAATCCCGTCCATCTCAGGCATCTCGACATCCAGAACGATCACATCGGGCTGGACTTGAGTGATTTTTTGGATGCCGATGGACGCCGTCGCCGCGACGCCCACGACTTCCATATCGGGCTCGGCGGAGATGATCTCGGTGAGCAGTCGTCGAACGACCACCGAGTCATCAATCAAGAGGACGCGCAGATTGGCCATGATGGACCTATGAATTCCCTTCGGGACCAACCCCAAGGATGGTCAGCTTGTCGAGGATGATGTCGCGGGTAAAAGGCTTCATCACGTACTCACTTGCGCCCGACTCGAGCGCGGTGCGTACTTGTTCAGGATCGTTCTCCGTCGTGACCATCACGATGTGACGCGGCGGAGGGGCATCGCCATTCTTGATGGCTGTGAGCAGCTCGAACCCGTTCATCACGGGCATGTTCACGTCGACCATCGCGAGGTCGAACGGGCCGCTATCGTTCAGGCAGTTGAGCGCGCATTTTCCGTCCGCGGCCTCGACGACGCTGAAGCCGAGGTCGACGAGAATTCGACCGACGATGAGGCGGATGGCGCGAGAGTCATCGACAACGAGTGCTTTCAAGGTGGTGTCCTTGGTGAAGTGGTGATCTGAGGGGGATTGCGTGCAAGACAGACGAAGGGAAAGGGGCCGTCGTGTGGAGCGGGGAACGTGCAGAGCGCATCCGCCCGCTCGACCGGTCAGCTCTTGAACTGAGCGATGAGCCTCTGGAGCTCGGAGGCCATGCGGGCGAGCTCGCTTGCGGCGCGCTCGGTGTCCGTCGCTCCGCCTTGCGTGCTCTGCGCGGCGCGTGCCACGGTGACGATGTTCTGGGCGATCTCGCTGCTACCGCGCGCGGCGTCGGAGACGTTGCGCGTGATCTCGTTCGTGGTCGCCGTCTGCTCTTCGACCGCGCTGGCGATCGCACCTTGGAGGTCGTTGATCTGGCCGATGATCGCGCCGATCTCACCGATCGCCCTCACCGCGCCACGTGTGTCGCTCTGGATGGCTTCGATCTTCTGGCTGATGTCTTCGGTCGCCTTCGCCGTCTCCTTGGCGAGCTCCTTCACTTCGTTCGCGACCACCGCGAAGCCCTTGCCGGCTTCACCGGCGCGCGCGGCTTCGATCGTCGCGTTGAGCGCGAGCAGGTTCGTCTGCTGAGCGATCGACGTGATGACCTTCACCACCTTGCCGATGTCGGCGCTGCTGTCGCCGAGCTTGCCGACGAGGTTGTTCGTGGTCTCCGCGGCCTTCACTGCGCCGGTCGCGACGCGAGCCGCCTCCGACGCGTTCTTCGCGATCTCGCGGATGCTCGCCGACATCTCTTCGGCGCCGGTCGCGACCGTCTGAACGTTGCGGTTCACTTGCTCCGACGCGGCGGAGACGACGTTCGCTTGCGTCGAGGTCTCCTCGGCGTTCGAGCTCATCTGCTTGCTCACCGCCGACAGCTCCTCGGCCGCCGCGCCGAGCGCCGTCGCGTTGTTGGAGATGCCGTGAATGAGGTTCTTCGTGGGCGTGATGTCGTAGGCGAACTTCACGACCTTGAAGGGCCGACCATTCTGGTCGAGGATCGGGTTGTAGGCGGCTTGGATCCAGACGACCTTGCCGCCCTTGCCGATCCGCTTGAACTCGCCCGCTTGGAAGCGCCCCGCGTTGAGCTCCTCCCAGAAGCGCGTGTAGTCCGCGCTCGAGGAGGCCGACGACTCGACGAACATCCGGTGGTGTCGGCCGACGACCTCGTCTTCGCTGTAACCCAGGACAGCGAGGAAGTTGTGGTTCGCGCGGGTCACCGTGCCGTCGAGCTTGAACTCGATGACGGCTTGGGACTTGTTGACCGCCGCGATCTGGCCCTCGGCGTCCGCCGCGCGCAGCTTCGCGTCGGTGACGTCCGCCGCGAGCTTCACGACCTTGTAGACGTTGCCGCGATCGTCGATGATCGGGTTGTACGAGGCCTGGATCCAGACCTCCTTGCCGCCCTTGCCGATCCGCTTGAACTCGGCGGCTTGCGGCTTGCCCGCCGCGAGCTCTTGCCAGAAGCGCTCGTAGTCGCTGCTCGCCGCAAAGGCCGGGTCGACGAACATCCGGTGATGTCGACCTTTGACCTCGGCGAGCGAGTAGCCGAGGACATCGAGGAAGAGACGGTTCGCGTGACGGATGGTGCCGTCCACCTCGAACTCGATCCGCGCCATCGTCTTGTCGAGGGCGGCGAGCTGCGCGCGCTCGTCGCTGCCGTCTTGCGCTGCGCCGGCCTTCTGGTCTGGTGCGTCCGAGCGGCGTGCCCGCGGGTAGTCGCTGTGTCCGTTGCGTCCAATAAGCTCTCCCATGATGTCCTCTACGTTCCTTTTCTTCTCTCTTCGGGGAACCCGGCCCGTCTCCTTGAGAGAACGGGCCCGGGTTGTCATTTCTTCAGTGCCAGCGCGCCGTTCCGTTCGCTCAGTGCGTGAACTGCGAGATCAGCTGCTGGAGCTCGGAGGCCATGCGGGCGAGCCACCGTGACGATGTTCTGGGCGATCTCGCTGCTACCGCGCGCGGCGTCGGAGACGTTGCGCGTGATCTCGTTCGTGGTCGCCGTCTGCTCTTCGACCGCGCTGGCGATCGCACCTTGGAGGTCGTTGATTTGGCCGATGATCTCGCCGATTTCGCCGATCGCCTTCACCGCTCCGCGTGTGTCGCTTTGGATGGCGTCGATCTTCTGGCTGATGTCTTCGGTCGCCTTCGCGGTCTCCTTCGCGAGCTCCTTCACTTCGTTCGCGACGACCGCGAAGCCCTTGCCTGCTTCACCAGCGCGCGCCGCTTCGATCGTCGCGTTGAGCGCGAGCAGGTTCGTCTGCTGCGCGATCGACGTGATGACCTTCACCACCTTGCCGATATCGGCGCTGCTGTCGCCGAGCTTGCCGACGAGCGTGTTGGTCGTCTGCGCCACCTTGACCGCTCCGGTCGCGACGCGAGCCGCCTCCGACGCGTTCTTCGCGATCTCGCGGATGCTCGCCGACATCTCTTCGGCGCCGGTCGCGACCGTCTGGACGTTGCGGTTGACTTGCTCCGACGCGGCGGAGACGACGTTCGCTTGCGTCGACGTCTCGTCCGCGTTCGAGCTCATCTGCTTGCTGACCGAGGAGAGCTCCTCCGCCGCTGCGCCGAGCGCGGTCGCGTTGCCGGCGATGCTGCCGACGCTCTGGCGCATCGTGTTCAGGAACTCGAGGAGGCCGGTGCCGAGCTGACCGATCGCATCGGAGCCCGTCACGGTGACCTTGCGGGTGAGGTCGCCACGCTTGGCGGCTTCCACCACTTCGAGGAGCGAGTCGACCTTCTGACGAAGCTCCTCGGCGTTCGCCTTCTCACGCGCCTGGAGCTCCGCTTCGCGCTTCTCCTGTGCGAGGCGCTCGGTGATGACCTCCCAGGTGAGCATCGGACCGACGTACTCGCCGCTCGGTGTCGTGATCGCGGTCACGAAGAGCGCGAGCGTCTCGGGGCCGACCTGAATCTGCGCGCGGTGCGGGAGATTGCGAGGGTCGGCGAGCATGCGCCTTTGGTGCGACGGGTTCTTGTGGAAGATGTCGATCGAGCTGCCGACGAGCTTGCTCGCCGGGACCGGCAAGTAGCGATCGAGCTTCGAGAGCGTGTCGAGCGACGTCTGGTTCGCGTAGCGAATCACGAGATCGCGATCGCAGAACATCACGTTGATCGGCGCGTTCTCGACCATCTGACGAAGGCGGCCCTGCTCGTTCTCGAGCTTCTCGCGGTCGGTGATCACCTCCCACGTGAGCATCGAGCCGCTGTGCGCGCCCTTCGAGTCGTACATCGCCGTGATGAGGAGCGAGAGCGTCTCCGGCCCGAGCTTGATCTTCGCGCGGTGCGGGAAGTTGCGCGGATCGGCGAGGAGCTTACGCTGGTGCGCCGGATGCTTGTGGAAGACGTCGATCGACGAGCCCACCATCTTCGACGGGTGAATCGGCAAGTGCTCCGCGAGGCCCTCGAGCGTCTTCTTCGACGTGCTGTTCACGTAGCGAATCGTGAGGTCGAGATCGCAGTACATGATGTTGACGGGCGCGGCGTCGAGCATTTGCTTCATGCGCTCGGCTTCCGCGGCGCGGTCCGCAGCAGCAGCAGCCGCCTCCTTGGCGCGAACCAGGCGCGGACCGCTGGAGCGCTCATCGACCCCCGGTGATTCTGCGTCCGAGCTGCCGTGGTCGTTTCCTTGTGCGTGTCCGTTCGTCTTTTCCTGGTTTTCCATCGCCCTCTGTTCCTCCGTGTTGGTGCTGCTTGTGCTGCTGTTGTTCTGATCCGTGTTGCCATCCGCCACCTTGGCGGCTGCGACTCCTGCGCGACGAGCTCTCATGCCGCCTCCGATCGCTCACGCTCGCCAAGCGAGCCGAGCGCTGCGATTCGCTCTGCGTCGAGGAGCAAGAGGAGCGCGCCATCGAGCTTGTAGACTCCGCGCACGTGCTCTCGGAGCGGTCCGAAGAGCGTCTCGGGGACGCGCTCGAAGCTGCGTTCCTCGACCTCGAGCACGTCGCCGATCTCGTCGACGAGCAAGCTCACGACGCCGCCTTCGTTTCCACCGATGCGCACGACGACGTTCATCGGGAGCTCGTCGGAGGCGCGCGGCGGCAGCTCGAAGCGAGCACGCACGTCGATCGCGGTCACGATCTGTCCGCGCAGGTTGATGAGGCCGCGCACGACCGAAGGCGTGAGCGGTACGGGCGTCATCTCTTGGTAGCGGAGGACCTCTTGCACGCCGATCACGTCGACGCCGAAGAGGAGATCACCCAAGTAAAACGTACAGAGCTGGCGGGTGGTCGTGCCATTACCCGGCGTGTTGTTCGCCGAGGTGCTCGCGCTGCTTCCGCTATTGGTGCTCATGACCCAAACGCTCCCATCGCCATGCCTGCTCCGTTTTTCTTGCCGTTCTTGTTTGCATCGCTCGGCGGCGCGGCGAAGAACGTCGGGTCGACGCGCTTGATGACGCCGTGCACATCGAGCAGATCGGTCACCTTGCCGTGAACCACCGCTGCGCCGAGGATGCCGCTGCGCTCGACGCGATGGCGGACGTCGACGACGTCTTCGACGACATCCACGATCTGATCCACGACGAAGCCGATGCTGCGTCCTTGGTCGCTGAAGACGATGACCTGAAGCGGCTCGTCCTCGGCGTGCGCCTTCGGATCATCGACGTGGATCTCACGCGCGAGGTCGATGAGCGGGAGGATGGCGCCGCGGTACTGCACGACGTCTCGTCCGCCGGTTCGCTCGATCGAGGCCCGCGGGATCTCTTCGAGCCGGGCGACCATCGAGAGCGGGATGGCCATGCGGCTCTGCTCTCCCACACGGAAGAGGAGGAGCGCTTGGCGATCGACGTCGGCGTCCTTGGAGGACGACGACGACTTCTCGACCAGCGCGCGGTCTCGCGAGGCGGAGACCACGTTCGCGCGCTGGGCGATGCCGAGCACGTCGAGGATCAGCGCGACGCGACCGTCGCCCATGATCGTGGCGCCGGCGAACCCGCTGACGCCCTTGAGCTCCTTGCCGAGCGGCTTGACCACGATCTCTTCGGTGTCGCTGATACCGTCGACGACGAGCCCGAACTGCCGGTCATCCGCCTGGAGGATGACGATGTTCACCGCGTCCGAGGACGACGGCGCGGCCTTCAGGCGAAGCGCGTCGTTCAGGAAGACGAGCGGCAGGAGCTGCCCGCGGAGTCGGTAGATCGTCGTCTCGTGGATCTTCTCGATGCCGCGCTTCGCTTGCTCGCCTTCGAGACGCACGAGCTCGAGGAGGCTCACCTGCGGGATCGCGAATCGCTCCGCGCCGCTCGTCACGATCAGCGCGGGGATGATCGCGAGCGTGAGCGGGATCTTGATCTTGAGGGTGGTGCCGCGCCCGAACACGCTCGAGAGGTCGACAGTGCCGCCGATCTTCTCGATGTTCGTCTTCACGACGTCCATGCCGACGCCTCGACCCGAGACGTTCGTGACCTTCTCGGCCGTCGAGAAGCCCGCGTGGAAGATGAGGTGAGCCGCTTCGCGATCGCTCATGCGAGCGGCGCGATCGGCCGACACTAGGCCACGCTCGACCGCACGTGAGCGGATGCGCTCGAGGTTCAGGCCCGCGCCGTCGTCGGAGATCTCGATGTTGACCTGGCCGCCCTCGTGAAAGGCTCGGAGGAGCAGGCGACCGGCCTCGGGCTTGCCGGCGGCGCGCCTTTTCTCGGGGGACTCGATGCCGTGGTCGACCGCGTTACGCACCGCGTGCGTGAGCGGGTCCTTGATCGCTTCGATGATGGTTCGATCGAGCTCGGTGTCGGTACCATCGAGCTCGAGCGCCACGTGCTTGCCGCACGCCATCGAGAGGTCGCGGACGATGCGCGGGAACTTGTTCCACACCGTCCCGATCGGCTGCATGCGCGTCTTCATGACGCCTTCTTGCAGCTCGGTCGTGAGGAGGTTCAGGCGCTGTGATGCGTTCGCGAACGCGCCATCCTTGAGGGTCGTACCAAACTGCAGGATCTGGTTGCGTGCGAGGACGAGCTCGCCGACGAGGTTCATCACGCGATCGATCAGCCCGACGTCGACGCGGATCGTCGTGTCTTGGACGGAGGTGCGCGGGTTCGAGCCATCGCCTTCTTCGTGCGCCGCTGGCGCCTTCGTCGCGGCAGGTGGCGGAGCAGGCGGAGGAGGAGGAGCGGCTGCCGCGGCGGGCGCCACCGCGACCGGCGCGACCGGCGGGACCACGATCACGGGTGGGGTGGAGAGCGCGGGGTCCGCCTTCGGCACCTCGGTGAAGAGCTTCAGGCCCATGGGCTTCGGAGCTGCGACCTGGGAGGGAGCGCCGCTGCCCGTGTTCGCCGCCGCGATCGCCGCGCGCTCCGCGACGTGATCGTCGTCGGGCTCGGTGGGCGACGTCTCGAGCACCGTCAAGGTGCGCCGGATGGCGTCGACCATGCCGAGGAGCGCCGAGGTCGTCGGCGCGTCGAGCGAGAGCTCGCCGTCGCGGAGTCGGCTGAGAAGGTTCTCGCCGGCGTGGGTCAATGCCTCGAGCTTCGGGAGGCCGAGAAATCCGGCCGTGCCCTTGATCGTGTGGACGCATCGGAAGATCGCGCCGAGTCGCTCACGATCGTTCGGCGTCTGTTCGAGGGCGACGAGATCCTGGTCGAGGCGGTTCAGGTTCTCCGCGCTCTCCAACAGGAACTCACGCATTACTTCGTCGTCGTTGGTGATCGTCATCGTGACTGTTCCTCGCTCCCAATGCTGGTTCTGCTGCTCGTGCAGCGGCTGGTGGTCGTGGTGCTGCCGGTCCTGCTCGCAGCGTCCGTGGTCATGTTCGTGGTGGGCTCGAAGGCGCGACTCCCACTTCGGTCGCTCTCGCTGCTTGGCCCAGTGGGCGACGTAGCAGTCGTCGTGCCAGCGTCGTCGTGCGACAACTCGTGAATGCGACGCGTGACGTCCTCGAGCGCGCGCTCGAGACTGCGAAGCGCTTCACATGACGCCGAGGCGTCGCGTTCTTTGCTCGACATCTCGAGGAGCTCCGCGGCTTCGCGAGCTGCATTCGCTCCGATCGCGGCGAGCGCGCCGCCGAGTCGATGAGCGAGCCGGCAAAGCTCGACGAGATGTGCGTCGCGCTCTTCCTTGGTCGTCGTGGAGGAACAAGCGCCGCCTGCTGCTTCGCGCAGCGCCGGAAGCGTTTGGTTCATCAGCCTGAGGAAGTCTTGGAGAATTTCGAGCGCAAACGCGAGGTCTCCAGCGCGCGCAAGGAGGGCCTCGAGGTCGAGGGTGTCGAGATCTCGAGATGCCATGCTCATGGCGCTCCGCTCGGTGACGCAGGAGCGTCATCGTTTTGACGCTGGCGTTCCGGCGACTCACCCTCCGCGCTCGCTTCAAGCTTCTTCATGCGATCCATCACGGCAGCGAACGCGGCGACCGACAGTGGCTTCGGCAAAATCGCGTCGACGCCGAGGAGCGCCTGCTGTTCGGCGGACATCGCCTCCTTCTGCGCGCTCGAGATGATGAGCGTCGTGCGCGCCTTCGCTCCGTGCTCGCGCTCGTGACGGCGAAGCCACGTCACGACCTGCGTTCCCTCCATGTCGGGGAGCCCGAGATCGATGAGCGCGACCGCGAAATGCTCGGTCTCCGACGTCAGCCGCGCGATCGCGTCCCGGCCTGTCTCGACGTGTACGACGTCGTATCCGATGCGCGTCAGGCCACGCGTCGCGAGCCTGGCGACGATGACATCGTCTTCGACGAGGAGCAGCTTCGGAGCTTCTCCCTGCTGGGGCTCTTCTCGAACGTTCGACTGCTGCTCCATGGACGCACGACAGGAGCAACTTGAGCGCCGATCTCGGTTGGCACAATCAGCGGGAATTTCGGCGCAAATTCAGCGTTAATGAGCCTTTCTGTCGGAGTGATGACAGGACCACATGTTGGCGCGTTGACATCGACAGAACGGTGGCGCCCTTCGCGTCGCGTGCGGAGCGTCCGCCCGGCCTCGCGCGATCTTCTCACCTGCGAATTGCCGCGAAGCTCACGTGAGATCGCCGTCATCGCGTGGGAAGCCGCGCGTGAGCACGGAAGCTGCACCTCACACCAACGTGTCCGAGGCATCTTCGTCATCCCATGTGCGCATCATCATCGTCGAGGACGTCGAGCTCGAAGGTAAGCTCGCCATACGGCTGCTCGCTGACCGCGGGTTCTCCGACGTCATTCACGCAAAGGACGTCGAATCCGCGATGCACGCGATCGACGACAAGATCCCCTGCGTGATCCTCGCAGACTTCAACCTTGGAGGGCCGACCGGGATCGACCTGATCAAGAAGGTGCGGAGTCGCCCAGCGCCCTCCCCTTATGTCTACTGCATCATGCTCACCGGCAAGGGCAACCAAGCCAAGATGCGTGACGCGTTCGAAGCAGGCGCCGACGACTTCATCTTGAAGCCGTTCCAGCCCGAGGAGCTCGTCGCCCGCGTTCATGCCGCGATCCGCATCGTTCATCTCGAGCGATCCCTCTTCGCGCGAGCGCAGGAGCTCGAAGCCGCGCTTCGAAAGATCGACAACCTCGCCGCCGGCGAAGCGATCGCCCGCGCGAGGGCACGTGACGCATGGCGGCCGTCGACGGCGGCAGAGACGCTCGTCGAGACGGTCTCCTGGGACCGGCTTTCGGCCGTGCTCCAGACGATGCTCGCGCAGTTCGTCGGGATCGACTTCTCCGTCTCCACGATCACGGATTCGAGCCCCGCCGCCGTCGTCGGCGAGGTCTTTCTCTCCGACGCAGTCCATCAGCTCGAGCTCGGCATCGCCGTGGTCTTGAGCGGCGTCGGGATGAAGAAGCTCACGATGCAGATGTTCGGCGAAGAGACTGACTTCGAGAGCGGCTGCGCGCTCATCCTCGAGACGGCGAACGTCCTCATGGGTGGCGTGAAGACGGTCCTCGGCGAGCACAACTACGAGTTCACCGCAGGCTTGCCGCGGCAGCCCGATCTCGCCGAAGCCCGAACCGCCTACGACGCGCATCCCGTTCGCCAGCGCTTCACGTTCCGCACCGCCGAAGACCTCGAGGTCAACGTCTGGATGCGCGCGTCCGAGCGACGAAACTCGCGCGTCAAAGGCAAAGACCTCCGCGAAGGCATGGTGATCGCCGAAGACGTCCACGACGATCGTGGCATGCTCCTGGTTCGTGGCGGAGTGCGCCTCACCCAAACCACCGCCGAGCGCCTCGCGAACATGATCGCGAAGATCGACGTCGTCGTGAGCCAGTCCTCCTGAGCAGCATCGCGCGCCTTGACTCATCCCAGGTTCATGTCCACGCGCTACCTGGCGCGCATCGACGAGAGATAGCGGCAATGATTTCTCAGGACGAAGACACGGTATCGGCAAAGGCGCTCCCGACAGTCCTCTTCATCGACGACGATGAACGTCTGCTCGAATCCCTGCGGCTGGCGCTGCGTCGCGAGCCGTACGAGATCTTGACCGTCACGTCGACCGAGCGTGCCTCGCGTGTGCTCGCGCAGCGAAAGGTGGACGTCGTCGTTTGCGACGAGCGAATGCCGACGATGAGCGGCACGACGTTCCTCACCCACATGAAGAACGCAGCGCACCCCGCGATCCGCATCGTGCTCACGGGCGCCGGTCGGCCCGCCGAGGACCGCGCCGCGAATCAGGCCGCCGTCTTTCGCTTCTTGACGAAGCCGTGCAGCTCGAGCGCGATCGCGCTCGCCATCCGCGAAGCGCTGCAGCACATCCCGCTCTGATACCTCCCTCTCCTCAGGCCGCGGCGTCGGTCGCGGGCTGCCCAGCTCGCACGCCCGCGATGGGAAGACGTACATGAAACGTCGTGCCCACGCCGACCTCGGTGTCGAACGACAGCGAGCCCTTGTGACGTTGGGCGACGATCGAGCGCGCGAGCGCGAGGCCCTGGCCGCTTCCTCGTCCTACCTCCTTCGTCGTGAAGAACGGGACGAAAATGTTCGGCCGGATGTGATCGGGGATTCCACCGCCGGTGTCGCGAATGGAGACGACCACGTCCTCGCCGTCACGTCTCGTGGTCACGTATACGTTCCCCATCGTGCCGCTCGCCTTCGTCGCGTTCGTGTCGGCGATCGCATGCGCGGCGTTGATCATCAGGTTCAGGAAGACCTGCCCGAGATCCCCACGCGAGCACATGACGAGCGGGAGGCTCTCTTCGAGATCGCAATGGGCTACGGCGACGCCCTTCAGCTCGTAGCTCGCGACCGTGAGCGTGTCCTGCAGCAGCTTGTTGAGGTCGGTGAGGTTCTGCTCACCGCGATCGTTGTGGGCAAAGCTCTTCATCGACTGCACGATCGTCGCGACGCGCTTCAAGCCTTCGAGCGTCTGGGCGAGCGACACCGGCACCTCCTCGCGCAGGTACTCCCAGTCGGCCGCCTCCTCGGCTTCTTCCGAGCGCGGAAGCTTGGCGATCAGGTCGGCGATCGCGACGAACGCGGAGCTGAGGAAGCTCACGTTGTCGTTGATGAACTGAATCGGCGTGTTGATCTCGTGCGCGATGCCTGCGGCGAGCCGGCCCACCGACTCGAGCTTTTGCGCATGCCGGAGCGAGCCCTCGAGCTGCTTGATCTCGGTCACGTCGTCGATGACGACGGTGCAGAATTTCCGCGCTCCCGGCGACGCCTCCACCCAGGTCTCGGTCGAGTGAAACCAGGCGATCGATCCGCCCTTTCGGATGTAGCGGCGCTCGTACGCCGATGTGCGGCGGCAGCCGATGTACCCGTCGCGGATCGATCGCGCCTCGTCATCGAAGAGGTACTGCAGAGAGCGGCCGACGAGCTCGTCGCGCGACAGACCGAACATCTCGAGCGCGGCGGGGTTTGCGTCGAGGATGTGCCCGTCTTCGCAGAGACGCAGGATGCCAAGCGCGGCCGACTCGAAGATCGACTGAAGGTTGTCACGCTCGCTCTGGAGCTTCACGTGCAGCTCCAGCATCTCGGCCGACGAGAGCTCGAGGGAGCGCTCGAGCATGTAGCGCGCCTGGTCGCCATCGGAGTACGCGTTGCTCACACGCTCGAGGAGCGAGCCCCACTGCGGGGCTGTTGGAGGCGTGCGACCGTCGGTCGGGATCTTCAAGTGCCGAAGTTGACGCCCCAGTGTCTTGTGCACGACCACCTGTCCCCCAAACTTTCCTTCCGTCGTTGATCAACGGCGACCGAACGCGTCGATTCAGACCGACATCGTCACGGACTTCGGCAGAGCCTGGCGCAGGCACAAAACGACGCGAGGGCCAGCGTGAGCCGACCCTCGCTCTTTCTCATCCTCGGAAAGCGCTCAGTAGTGCGTCGTCTTGAAGAGCGCCAAGGCTGCGCCCTGGTTGTCCTGGACGACGGAGAAGCGACCGACGTTCGGGATGTCCATCGGCGCCATGAGCACCTTGCCGCCCAAGGTCTCGGCCTTCTTCGTGCTCGCGTCGCAGTCCGCCACTTGGATGTAGGCGAGCCAGTTCGACGGGACGCCCTTCATGTTCGGCGGCATCGGCATCATGCCGCCCGCGTTGCTCTTCTCTCCGGCGATCTTGAAGAGCGTGTACGTGCCCATCGGTCCCATGTCGACGGCCTCGGTCTGCCAGCCGATCGTGTTCACGTAGAACTTGCCGGCGGCGTCGACGTTGGTCGTGTAGACCTCGTTCCAGCAGAGCGCGCCGTTCTCGTTCTTCACGCCTACGCCGACGTGCTTCTTGGCTTGCCAGAGGCAGAACACTGCGCCGGCGGGATCTTGAACGACGCACATGCGGCCGACGTCCATGACGTCGAACGGCTCTTTGATCAGCTTGCCGCCGTTCTGCGTCGCCTTCTTCGCAACATCGTCCACGTTGTCGACCGCGATGTACGAGTCCCAGTGCGGGGGCACGTTCGCCATCTCCGCGCCCATCCGGTAGAGCGCCCCGACGTGGTGCTCACCGAGCTTCGCCATCGTGTACGTCATGCCGGGTCCGGCCGGCATGTCCTCGAAGGTCCAGCCGAAGAGCTCCCCGTAGAAGCGCTTCGAGGCGTCCGCGTCCTTCGTCGCGAGCTCGATCCACGAGAATGTGCCGTGTTGATGCTTGGTAAACGTGGGCATGTCGTCCTCCCTTGCTGCAGTTCGGACCGGACCCTATCAGCCTTGCTTGAACGGGAGAACACACGCGGCCGCGAAATGCGACGGCCAGCGCTGCCGTCGAAAAGCGCCGAAATCCGGGAGGTTCGCGCCAAGTCGCGGTCCCGTTATCACGTGGAACGCGCGCCGCTTGCCCGGCATCAGACGAGAAAGACCATACACGAAGCCCCCGCCGGCGCTCGTGCTTCCCTCCTTAAATAGGACAAGTCAAACAGAGGGGTTGCACGCTCCAGGCATGGATGACAGAACCCCACGTCGGTCTTACGTTTTCCACGAGCTGGCGCGCTTCGCGCCGCCTTTACCCGTTCCCAACCAGCAGCAGGAGAAATTGAGATGCACGTCCCCGAGAGGGTGATCCGGCCTCAGACGCAAACAGAGTGGCTCGCATCTGCGGAGCGTCGCGCTGGTGTTTGGCGACATCCGTGGATTGGCCGAGCTGCCGGTTCGCATCCACTCCGAGTGCATGACGAGCGAGGTGTTCGGCTCGCTCAAGTGCGATTGCAAAGAGCAGCTCGACGCCGCGATGGGTGAGGTCGCTCGCCGAGGCGCGGGCGCGGTGCTTTATCTTCGCCAAGAGGGCCGCGGGATCGGCCTCGCGAACAAGATCCGCGCGTATGAGCTGCAGGCGAAGGGACACGACACGGTCGACGCCAACCGGCTCCTCGGCCTGCCCGACGACGCGCGCGAGTACCACGCAGCGGCGCACATGCTCGAGTACTTCGACGTGAGGAGCGTCCTCCTGATGACGAACAACCCCGCGAAGGTGGACGCCCTGTCTGCCCTCGGGGTCACGGTCGCCGCGCGCTTGCCCGTCGTGGTGGCTCCGAATCCGTTCTCCCATCAGTATCTCGAGACGAAGCGCGCGCGGATGGCCCACGAGCTGCCGGCGTTCTCCTTGTCGAACGCGACCTCCTCGAGCGCGCTCATCGAGCGTGGCTCGGCGCCCATCGTCGTCACCGGCGAAGCCGAATAGCTCCGCGCTGCGTACGTACCTAGTAGACCCCGCATACGTGCGTCGCGTACTCTCGCGCGGTTCGAATGCGGTCGCATCTGCTCGGGAAAAACAGGGTCGTTTGTAGGGGCAGCGCTTCGCTCATCACCGCCGCGATCCTGCTCGCCTCCGCGGGGGAAGTGAACGCGCAGAATCGTCCGGCGCTCGACATGCGGACGTGGCGTCCGTCCACCGATCCGAACGCGTCGCTCGTCATCGAGCCCGCGGTCACGCCTGGTCCAGGTGTGCTCACGCTTGGAGCGTATGGGCACTACGCGTTTCACCCGATCAACCTTCGCAAGCCGGACAGCGACGACATCGCGCTCCGTCCGGTCTCGCACGTGCTCGGTGTCGACGCGATCGCCAACCTCGGCATCGGTCAGCGTCTCGCGCTCGGCGCATCGCTTCCGGTGTTCCTCTACCAAGACGGATCGAAGCCGCTGCCGGCGTCCGTCTCGGAGGTGTCGACCCTGCCGACGACCGGCTTTGGCGATCTCGCGCTCTCGGTGAAGGGCGCGCTCATCCGCAACGAGCAAGGCGGCTTCGGCCTCGGCGCGCTCGGTTACGTGAGCTTGCCGACGGGCGATCGCGCGAGCTTCATGGGCGAGTCTGCGCCCACCGCGACGCTCCGTGTACTTGCAGAATACACGCTCCTCGTCGCCGTCGCGCAGGCGAGCGTCGGGTACAAGCTGCGGACCGAGCACCACACCTGGCCCGATCCGAGCGCCGGCGGCGTTCGCTTCGGCGACGAGATCCCGTGGAGCATCGGCCTCGCGATGCGACCGGGCGTCTTCGGGATCGATCCCGGCAACCGCCAGCGCTTCGAGGTCGGCTTTCATGGCTGGGTCCCCGCCGGCCCAGTCGGTCCGTTTGGCTCGGGTGATCCCGGAAGCGCGGCGCTCTCGCCGGTGCAGGTCGCCCTCAGCGATCGCATCGAGGTCGGCCACTACCGCGATACGTTCGTGACCGTCGGCGGCGAGCTCGGCCTGACCGAGGCGGTCGGCGTGCCCGCGTTCCGCGCGATCATCGGCGTGGGCTGGACGCCTCGCGCGCACGATCTCGACGGCGACGGTGTCAAAGACGACATCGACGGCTGCCCGGAGATCCCGGAAGACAAAGACGGCTTCGAAGACTCCGACGGCTGTCCCGAGATCGACAACGACGATGACGGCATCATCGATCGCGAGGACGCGTGTCGTGATCTCAAGGGCGTACCGTCGAGCGATCCGAAGAAGAACGGATGCCCGATCAACGATCGCGACGGCGACGGCGTCGACGACGCGGTCGATGCATGCCCTGGCGTGAAGGGCTCGCCCTCGAGCGATCCGAAGAAGAACGGCTGCGAGGCGAAGGACTCCGACGGTGACGGCGTCGACGACGCGCAAGACAAGTGCCCCACCCAACCCGAAGACAAGGATGGGTTCGAGGACGAAGACGGCTGCCCCGATCCGGACAACGACGCCGACGGCATCACCGACAAGGACGACGCATGTCCGAACGTCGCCGGTGAGCCCTCGACCGATCCGGCCAAGAACGGCTGCGCCAACCCCGACCGCGACGGCGACACCTTCGACAACGAAGAGGACAAGTGCCCCGACAGCGCCGAGATCTTCAACGGCGTGACCGATGACGATGGCTGTCCGGACGAAGGCGGAAAGCCGCTCGTCACGATCGACGCGCAGAAGCGCGTCCGCGTCGCCACCGCGATCAAGATCACGAACCCCGTCGGCGCGATGCCCGACGTCGATCCGGCGAGCGTGCCGACCTTGCGCGCCCTTGCCCTCGAGCTCAATCGTCATCGCGACTGGACGCTCGCGATCGGCGCGCGCCCGAACCCGACGGGTGACCAGAGCCAGGTGCAGCTCGACGCCTTGAACCGCAGCTTCGCGGTCGTTCGTGTCCTCGCCGGGCTCTCCCATCGCGATGGCATCGCGGAGGCGGTCGGCTGGGATGCGGTGAAGAACCAACCTCAAGCCACCGAGAACGGCGTGGCCTTCCTCGTGCTCGTGACCCCGGGCGTTCCGTCCGCGCAGTCGCCGCCGCCCTCGAACGTTCCACCGGTCGCGCCGACCGCGCCTGCGCAGATCCCGCACACGCCGGCGCCTCCGCTTCCCGCGCCTTCGCCTGCGCCTGCACCTGCTCCAGCGCCGAAGCCGAATCCATGAAGACGTCGTTCGCCGCACGCTTGGCGCTCGGCGCGTGTGCGTTCGCGCTGTCGTTTGGCGTGCTCGACGCTGGCGCGCAGCCGGTCCCGGTCAAGCCGAAGCGCCCGCCGATCACCCCCACCCCTGTCTCCTCGGCGACGGGTCCGACGAACCTTCGCTCGCACATCGGGACGGATCAAGCGAGCCGTCTGATCCGAAGCGCCGATCCCGACGAGCGCATCCGCGGCATCGAGCGCGCGTCAGGGATCGGCTCGGCAGAGGCGATCGCGCTGCTCGTCGAGGCGCTCGAGCGAAGCCCGCAGATCAAATCCGATACACGTGCGCTGCTCGCGATGGCACGCGGGCTCGCGCGCTTCGCCGATCAAGAACGCGCGCGCGCAGGTCTCTTGTCGATCGTCGGCACCGGCAATCCAGGCCTCGCTGGCCGCCTCCCCTCCACGCGCTTGCCAGGCAGCCTCGCCGGCTCGGACGGCCTCGAAGAAGGCGATCCGATCGCGCGCGCCGAGCTCGCCCGAGAGGTCGCCGCGATCGCGCTCGCTCGCACTGGCGGCGATCGCGCGCTCGAGGCGCTCTACGGCGCGGCCCGCGGCGGCGGCAGCGGCCAGAACGCCGCGATCGTGGCGCTGCTCATGTATCCGCCACGCGACCCTGGCTTCTTCGGCACCACCGGCGCCTCGATGCCGACGCAGGTGGTCCGCTTGCTCGGGCAGCTCGGCGATCTGCGCGCCCTCGACGTGCTTCATGGCGCCGCCAAATCGACCGACGTGAACGTCCGCTGCGCCGCGCTCGTGGCGCTCGCCGAGCTCGGTGACGAGCGCGCGTCGCTGCTCGCGCGAACGGCGATCGCGGAGAGTGACGTCCGGTTGCGACAAGCTTCGGGCGACGTCTTCATCCTGCTCGGCGCGCCCGAGCGCTTCAAGGCGACGACCGCGATCATCTCGGACGAGGCCACCACGGCGATCGGCATTCGCATGGCCGAGCGCGTCTTCAGCCCCGAGATCACGAAGCTCGTCGCCGCGCGCGCCTTCGAGCATCCCGATCGCGAGCTTCGGATGGCGGCGATCCGCGCGCTTGGCCGCTCGCCCGATCCAGGCGCCGCCAAGGCCCTCGTCGGCCCCGCGCTGCTCGCGGATCGCGAGCTCGCCTTCCACGCGATCTCGGCGCTCGCGCGATCACCGGCGCCGAATGCCGGTGACCTCATCGCAGGTCTCTTTCCGACGCGCCTCGCGTCGATGGCCGCGCGTGCGTACATCGTGCGCGCGCTCGTTCGAGGCGAGCGTTCGAGCGCATCGAGCAGCGCGATCAAGGCGATGGCGTCGTCAGGCAAGACGCCGGCGGAGCGCGCGCTTGGCGTGCTCGCGCGCGTCGCGCTCGGTGACGGCGACGCCGAGTCGTTCTTCGACGACAAGGACGCTCGCGTGCGCAGGGCCGCCGTCACCGGCATGCTCGCGCGCCCGATCAGCCCCGATGATCAAACGATGCTCCTCGCGCGCTTCGCGAAGGAGACCGATCCGATGACGCGCCAGGTCTTCGCCCTCGGCCTTCTCGGTGGCGATCCGGACGGGACGGTGAAGACCTCGACGCTGATCGATCGCGCCGAGTCGGGCAGCGGCGATGCACCGCTCGCGGCCCTCGCGCTCGCGCGACGTGCCGACGAGACCACCGCGCGAAAGGTCGGCCAGCTGCTCGGGTCGAAGGACGCCGTGCTGCGCGCGCACGCCGCGCGTGGCCTTGGGGTCAGCACCTCCCTCCCCGACGCGACGGGTCGCCTCGCCGACGCGTTCGTCGACGAGACCGACGTCGACGTTCGGCGCGCCATCATCCTCGCGCTCGCCGCGCGCGTCCAAGACCGCAACGCGCCACGCCGCAAAGAGGTCCTCACGATGGCGGCCGAGCTCGACCCCGATGGCACGATCCGCCAGGCGGCGAGGCGCGCGCTCGCTGGCGCGAAGGAGCCCTTTGCGCCAGCAGCGGTGCAAGAGGTGGCGTGGCTCCGCATCACGCTGGACGGAGGCGAGGCCCCAGGCGAGCCGTTCGTCGGATCGCTCGTGCGGTCCGATGGGCTCGCGATCCCGATCACGTTCGACGAAGAGGGCTACGCGGTCGTCCCAGGGCTCCCGCCCGGAGAGGTGCGGCTGGTTCTTGCGCCACGACTTCCGGCGGACAAGACTCTGACGACGACCCCACCTCCGGCGTCACCACCCACCACGCCGGGGTCGACTCCTCTCAAGAAGGCGCCCTTCTGAGCGCGCGGCGCGAGCACGACGGAAACGGATCGACATGAACAACACTCCTCCTTCCTCCTCCTCGGGCGACTCTCCGGATTCGAAGAAGCGAGCGGCTTCCACGTTGAGCTTCGAAGAGGCGGTGAAGCGTCTCTCCGAGATCGTGCAGAAGCTCGAGCGCGGTGACCTCCCACTCGAAGAGTCCCTCCTCCTCTTCGAGGAGGGCGTCAGCCTCTCGCGCGCGTCGCAGGAGAAGCTCGACTCCGCGCAGAAGCGCGTCGAGGAGCTCCTCGGCTTCGATCGTGATGGCAAGCCGCGCTCCACGCCCTTCGAGATGCGCGGCGACCGCGACCCCTGATCCGGGGAAATAGGGAAACCCCACGACCGCGCAAAAAGCGTTCGTGGGGAGAGGAAGAAGAGCTAAGGAAGCTAGCTCAGTGAGCGAGATCGCGCAGGGCGCCGAACACCCCGTCGATGTGGTCGACGTAGGTGCGGCTGCCGCCCATGCAGGAGTAGAAGCTGTCGGTGTACGTCTTCGTGCCTTGCGCGGCCGAGGTCACCTTGATCGAGAGCATCGGCTTGTCGGCGCCGCAGATGTCGCCGGCCGAGATCGTGACGTCGTTCATCGCGGCGTCGACCGTCGCGAATTCCGCCTTCGTGATCGTGCGTGAGCCGGTCTCGAGGTGGAGCGGCGCGCCGTTGCTCGTCCAGTTGCACTCTTCCCAAGAGAGCTTCCGCGTCGCGACGTCGAGCGTGAACTTCGCCTTGCCGATCGCGCAGGTCGAGCCTGGCGGAGCGGGCGGCGTGAAGCCACCGCCAGGTGACTCAGCGACGAGCGTCTGCTTGTCGGCCGGCCAGATCGCGTTCACGGGGACCGGGACCCCGCACTTGTACGCGCACGAGCGCTGCTCGCTACACGTCCATTGCCCGACGCACATGATGTGGATGAGCGATTGCCCGCCGCAGTCCGCGGCCTCTGCGCAGTACGAGAGCTCCTTGTCGAGGACGTTCTTCCAGCTGTTCCACGTCGCGCCGGTACGCGTGAGCGTGAGCTTGCCGTCGGTGCCGAGCGTGTACTTGTAGCGACCGTGGAACGAGTGCGCTTGCTCGCCGGCCTTCGGGCTGAGGCGAAGGTAGCTCTTCGTCGCGGTGAACTTGCCGGTGAGGCGGACGTTCGAAGGGCACGGCGCGCGGAAGCAGCGGATGCCGGTGTCGACGTCGGCGAAGAAGTCGCCGCTCTGCTCGAAGACGATCCCGTCGAACGTCGGCGGGCGCGTGGACGTGCCCGGATCGTTGCCAAGCTTGAACGCACCAACGAGCTTCGTCGCGTTGGCGGTGAGCTCGTCTTGCGTCGCGGCGGTCTCTTCGGCAGCGCCTTCGTCCGTCTCCTCCGACGCGTCGACCGCGCAACCAGGAACGGCGAGCAACGAGGCAGAGCCCATCAGCACGACCGACAAAATAAGCTTGAAATTCATGGCATCTCCTAAGGGTTTGCCTCGTCGCGAGGGCATCGCAGCGGGCTGGGGTGAGGTGCGCGCTGTATGACCGACGAATACAATGTGCGCAAGGAGAATCTTTCTTTGGCTTTCCATGAAGCTTGGCTGAGCACGTCAGGCCGGTCGTCATGACCAGTGATTTAGCGAGTAGAATCTGATATTTGCGCTCGATTTCCTAAGTGGAAACGACCCGTTCCCTTGGATCCAGGGTGGTAGGACGTGCGCGTGAGCTGAAGCGCGCTACACGCTGGTCTGCATGCGACAGACATCCTTTCTTCTCGGTCTGGGAGCTCGCTCCGCGCTGTGCGCCGCCGCCGTCGGGCTCGGAGGCGCGACGCTCCTCTCGACGTCATCGACGGGATGCTCGCCGATCGAAGAGAACGTCGAGTCGACCGAGCAAGCGAACACGGCGCAAGACCTCGCCGACGCGAAGGACATCCTCACGCTGCTCGGCGGGCCCAATGGACGCTGCAAGAACTGCCACGGCGTCACCGCGACGAAGGTGCGTGCGTGGGGCAACGCGCTGAAGGACGTCGAGACGCAATGCTTCGCGCCGGCCGCCCTCACCGCGCAAGAGCGGGTCAACTGCTTGCGATCGATCCCGTCGAATGCGTCGAGCCCGTTCTCGGCCCGTCGCCTCGGCCTCTACGCGACGGACGCGAGTCACGACTCCTTCAAGAACCTCTTCGAAGACGCGTTCGACGCCGCGACGTGGAGCACGGAGTACGTCGCGTTCGCGCAGAAGGCGGCGATGCCTCGTGGAGGAACCGCGATCACGACGACGGAGTTCGCCAAGATCAAGGCGTGGGTCCTCCGCGGCATGCCCCAGCTCGATGAAGCTGCCGGTGGAGGCGACGCGGGGGCGGACGCGGGCGCCGACGCCGACGCGGCGACGAACCCCGACGCGGCCCTCCCGACGACCTGCACGGCGCAGACGACGCCCGCGCTCGCCGCGCATCTCGCGTCGATGAAGACGGCAGGCTGGGGCGCACGGCTCGCGGATCTCTCGACGCCGATGTTCGGATGCGGAGCCGGCAGCGGGCTTGGCTGCCTCGGGACCTTGCCCGAAGTCACGACGACGTACGGCGCGCCCAACGTCACCCAGAAGCTCCGCAAGCTCCACGCGCAAGATCTCGCGTCCCACTACTGGGTGCGAAGCTCCGCCGACGGTCGCTACCTCGGCTACGGCGACAACAACGCGTCGAAGATCATCGACCTGACGAAGCCCGCGACGGCGCCCGCGATCGACGTCGCGGCTCCGTACGATCCGTTCTTCTTTCCGAGCAACGACGGCTTCGCGTTCGCTGGATCGGACGCAGGCGGGATCCGCGTGTGCCGGCAGAGCCTGCTCGCCGACGTCGGCAGCGCGGCGCAGCCCGCGATCTCGCTCACCGAAGCGAAGTGCACGCAGATCGGAAACTCCGTCTACGAGAGCATCGGCTCGGCGCTCGACGGCAGCCGCTACTTCGTCACGTGGGGCAGCCACGAGAACGACGACGGCGGCAACGACATCACCGCTCCTTTGCCCGCGGCCTTCGGCGCGACGGCGCAGACGCAGTTCACCCCGATGGTCAACAGCGGCCTCAGCTTCCAGCCGAAGCCGGCGATCGCCGTCCCGCTCCCGGGCGAGGGCGACATGATGCTGTCCCCTTCGAGCTTGCTCGCCGTGACGCGCTTCGGCGACGGACACAAGCAACGCGGCTACCGCATTCGCTTCGTGAAGGCGACGACGTCGTCGCGAAGCCGAGCTTCTCGTTCGACGAGCGCTTCGTCGCGGCCCACCAATACGCCGACTCGTCCGAGCCCGATCAAGCCGCCGCGAATCTCCCGGCGGGCTCCTCGAACATCGTGATCGCCGACCTCAAGACGGGGACCTCGGTGCGGATCACGAAGATGAAGGCTGGCCAGTACGCGCTCTACCCACATTTCCGCGCGGACGGCTGGCTCTACTTCCTCGTTCGCGACATGAACGCGCAGAAGGAATACTTCGTCGCGTCGGACATCGCGCTCCGGGCTTCGCTCTGAGCATGACGATGACGCGCGCATCGCTCGTTTGGGCTGGGGTCGCGCTCGCGAGCGCGGCGCTCGCGGCGTCGCAAGGATGTGCGCCGTCCAGCGACGATCCGCTCGGGCAGAGCGAGCAGTTCGCGCAGCCGATCGACCGCATGCTCCTCGGCGCGGCCGCCAAATATCCTGCCGATCCGTCGCTGCGCGCGAAGAGCGCGGTGCTCGACGCGAGCATGGCCGAGCGACGCAAGGTCGCGTGGACGATCGCCGAGAAGGTCCTCGCGCCCGTGAAGATCAAGGCCCATGCTCCGCCGGTGTCGGGGAAAGCGGCGGGAGCGGCGATCGAGCTCCCGCGTTTCCAGACGTGGTACTCGAAGGACGACATCCTCCCGATGTTCGATCATCTGTTTCGCGCGCTCCCGGATGCCGACAAAGCGCAGCACGCTCCGTTCAGCGGCAAGGCGATCGCGAGCGTCTTTCCGTGGAACGCGACGATGGCGACCTCGCTCGCGAGCTTCACCGAGGAGCGGCTCGAGGCGCGAAAGCGAGAGCTCGGCGAGGCCGCCGGCGCGCGTTCGCTCGGCAAAGACGCTCGCGTGTTGATGAGCCCTGACTACGTCGCGCACGTGCTCGGTAGCTACCGAGACATCCTCGACTGCAAGGCGCGGCTCGCGACGCCGCAGCCTGGCGTGTTCGCGCCTTGCCTGAACGGCGAGCTCCCGCTCGCCGCCGCGGCGGTGAAGACGCGCTGGATGCCTGGCGACGAGCCGATCCCGACCTACGACACGTCCGCGCCGTCGCTCACGACGAAGCTCGCGAGCGGCAACTTCGGCGACGGCGATGGAATGGCGACCCCCAACGAGAGCAGCATCTACACGATGAAGCTCGGCACGTCCGGAGGCGACGACGTCTCGATGCGCCTCGTCGCGCTCCACATCATGACGAAGGAGCTCCGCGACTGGGCGTGGATCACGCTCTGGTGGTCACCCGATCCGAATTCCGACTTCGGCGCCGATCGGCCGGCTTCTCTCAGCGCAGGCCCGTTCGCAAACTACAAGATGTGCGTCGTCACCGCCTACAGCGAGAAGGATGTGGCGCCCGGGGCATCCTTCGTCGCGCGCGGGATGCCTTCGCTCGGCGCGGCGCTCGCGGCGGCTGCGGGCGAGGGTCCGGCGACCTGGTGCAGCAACCCGTACCTCGAGACGCCGCTCCGCGCGGCGAAGACGAGCTGCATCGGCTGCCATCAGCATGGCGGAACCGGCGAGACGACGGAGACCGTGCTCGGCGATCCCGATCGCTTCCCCGACGTCGGACGAACGAAGCTCCGCGCGAGCTTCCCCTCCGACTACGCGTTCACGCTCGAGGGAGGCCTCGATCTCGCCGCCGAGATGCGGCTCCGTGTGGACGCCCTGACCCCTCCGTGACCCGCTCCAAAGCGCTCGCTCAGGGACCGACGACGCGGTTTCGCCCGCTCTGCTTCGCCGTGTAGAGCCGTTTGTCGGCGAGGCCGAGAAGCGTCGCGCGGTCGCGCGTGTCACCGCAGCACGCGAGCGACGCGACGCCGGCGCTCGACGTGACCTTGATCTCGTGGCCCTCCGCGCGAATGGGCTCCGCGCCCACCGCCGTGCGCAGCCGATCGGCGAGCGCGACGGCGATGGCGGCGGTCGTGCTCCGCGCGATGATCACGAACTCCTCGCCGCCGTAGCGGGCAAGGATGTCCTCGGTGCGAAGCTCTCGCTTGAGCACGCTCGCGACGTGCTTGAGGACGGCGTCACCGGAGAGGTGTCCGTAGGTGTCGTTCACCTTCTTGAAGTGATCGACGTCGATGATGATCACCGAGAGGGGCTCGTTATGGCGTACCGCGAACGCCAACTCGCTCACGATGCGCTCCTCGAGATGCTTGCGGTTGAAGACGCCCGTGAGGCCGTCGAGGATCGCTGCCTCGTACACGCGGCGAAGCGCGGCCTCCTCTTGATCGTCGACGAAGGTGAACCGCAGGAGCGTGTTCGAGCCGAGCTGGACGCGGTCTCCGTCACGAAGGATGCTCACGCCCGAGACGCGCGTGTCGTTGATGAACGTGCCGTTCGTCGAGGTGTCCTTCAGCATGTACTCGCCCGCGCCGAACATCGCGATCGCGTGCTCGCGCGAGAGGCTCTCGTCGTCGAAGGAGAACGTGCACTCCGGCGCGCGGCCGAAGGTGGCCATCGAGCTGGCTGGAAGCGCGAGCACGCGCCCGGCCTCGAGCCCGCTCACGACCGTAAAGACGCCGTGACGGCTCGTGGAGCGTGGGCCTGCTTCGATGGCACGTGTCTTCGCGACTCTCGACGGCGGCGGTTGGTCGTTCGACATGGCGTTACCGGAAGGGTCGCATCGGTTGGGGCAGGTCGTAAAGGCTCGCCGACGAGGGCCGGCAAGATGGCTCGGCTCGCCAGCATTCCCCTCGCTCAGGCCCCATGCGCTACGCTGAGCGCGTGGCGGCCGACGAATTCGAAGCGAAGAACATGCACGACGGAAGTCCGATCGTGCACCGCGACAAGAAGGTCTCGCGCGGGATGACCGCTGCGCTTTGCATCCCGGCGCTGTTCGTGATCGCGCTCAGCGTCTACATCGCGATCGCCAATGGCACCGCGTCGAGGCCCGTTCCGGAAGCGGTCTTGCCGCTCGTGTGTGCGGGCGTCGCTGCCCTCGGCGTCTTCCTCGGCGTGATCGGTCTCATGTTCGCGGTCGTGCGCACGATCGTGACGGAGGAGGCCGTCCATGTGAAATACGGGCTTTGGGGCCCGACGTCCCACTCGACGCGATCCAGAGCTGCGACGTGGTGGAATACGACTGGACCCAGTTCGGAGGCTGGGGCATCCGGCGCGGCCGCGACGGGACCTGGGCCTACGTCCCCGCGAGCGGCCCTGTCGTCGAGCTTCGCTACGTCGAAGAGGGCAAAGACAAGCGCGTCCTCGTTGGCGCCGAAGACGCCACGGAGACGGTACGCCAGATCGAACGCGCTCGCGCGGCGCGCTCGAGGCCGAAGCCTGCGAGCCACGCCGTGCGTGTCGCAGCGACGCCGGCCACCACGAGCGACGTCGAAGAGGTGGAGCAAGAGACGGAGGAGCTGCGCGGCCGTCGCGCCGAGTGAGCGCAGCGGCTACGGCGAGATCGCGCCGATGCCCGCGTGCTGCGTCTTCGGCGAGAAGCAATACGGCAGCGACTTCGTCTTCGACGCGCACTGCGGCGAGAAATAGATGTCCTTCGCGACGTCGGGGACGATGAGCTGCCCGTCACCGTCACGCCGCATGAGGTGCGAGTCGCACGCTCCTTGGCTCAAGCGACCACGGCGCGCGGAGACGCGCGTCCATCCTTCCTGCGCGTCGTTCGACTCGAGGCCGAGCAGGCGTGAGGGAGCCGCCGCCCAGCGGATCGCGACGTTGCCTCGGTCCTCGGCGACGCCCTCGGGGATCTCGAACGTACAGTCCGCGGGATCGATCGTGAGCGGACCGCCCTTCGCGTCGAGGCAGCTCTCTTCGTCGAAGCACGCGCCCGGCTCACCGAACACGAGGTTTGGCTGGTAGTCGACGAGCGTGCTCGGGTCGACACGCGCAGGGACGCATTGGCCGCCGGCGCACGTGTCGTTCGGGCCGCAATCTTTGAACTGAAAGCACGCCATCCGGAGCGGGAGCGTGAGGAGGATGTTTCGGTTCTTGAAGTAGGAGAGCACTGACTGCCGTCGCAAGAGCACCGCGCCGCCTTTGCGCGCCTCGATCTCGATCCGCAGCGGTCCGTCGAGCGAGTCTTCGTCGAACGGCACGACGGCCAGCGTGGTCGGGAAATCACGGCCTGTCTTTGGCGTGTAGTCGCGCGAGAAGCGAAGCTCTCCGGTGCGCGTAGCGATGACGCGAACGGCAAACGAGTCGAGCTCGGCGGGGATCTCCGTCTCGCTCTCGAGGGCGAGCGTGATCTGCGTCTCCTTGTCGACCGACGCGCACGCGCCCGCGTTCATCACCAACGCGAGGAAGGCTCCAAGAGGTCCGAGGGACAAGAAGCGACGCATCATCGAAAGACTCCGACGGTTCCGGAGGCTGGAACCACGTAAGGGTTCAATGTCCCGGCGGAGCTCCCCTCGAACGTCGTCGGGCGCGTGGCGAAGAACACGCCCACGGCGGCGCCCGCCGCGAGGACGGAGCCGCCGAGCACGAACCACCACGGCGACACGCCCGTGCTGCTGCTCTTCCGCTCGTCCCCGAAGCCAATCCGCAGATCGCGCGTCTCGTTTGGACGCAGCACGATGTCCATCGTCTTCGACGAGCCGTCCGGACGCGCCACCACCACGCGGTGCTCGCCCGCGGGAAGCTCGATGTCGCGACCGCTCGTGACGGCGCGGTTGTCGTCGATCGTGATCGCGTCGCCCAGGTGCTCGGTGGTCACCCGCAGCCTCGCGATCGTCGCCGCGCTCGGCTGCGGAGACTTCACCAAGGTGAGCAGGACGTCGATGGCGTCGCCCGCCTTCACTTGGACGGTGGTCGTCGCCTTGTCGTACCCCTCTTTGGTCGCGGAGATGGTGTGTTGGCCAGGCTCGAGCGGCGCTGGAATGTCACGTAGCGCGACGGGCTCTCCGTCGACCGCAAAGACCGCGTCGTCGACCGAGGCCCGCAGCGTCGCAAACGCGACATAACGTGATAGCGCGGCGATGGAGTCCTTCGCCCTTACCACGTAATCCGCAGGGAGCGGCTCGCCGCGCGCTGGCGCAAGGCTGGATCGCAACGTGCCAATCGCGCGCGCATAGCGACCTAGCGCTTTGTCGCATACGGCTACATTGTAAAGGACACGCGGGTCTCCACTTTGCGCATACACCGCGAGGAACGCGTCGCGCGCTGCCGTGATCTCGGCGGCTTGATAGAGGCGCGTCGCCTGATCGAATTGCTCGCGTGCGTCGTCACGTAGTGTCTCGCGAACCGAGCCGTCGGCCGCGTGCGCAGGCGTCGTGAAAACGACCGCCGGCAGCGTGCACGCGAGCAGCCTGAACAGAAGAGGAGCGATGGATATCGAGGGCCGTGCAGTCATGTTCGTTTACCGAATGAGATCGATGCCATCGAGATCTTGGATGCGGCCTCCGTCGGTTTTTTTCGACGTCTCGCCCTGCCGTTGAGCAGGAGGGGTTGGGGTGCTCATCGAGAGAGAGGACGCAGGCGACCTCGGCGCCATGGGCAGAGCGGAGGAAGACGACGCGGACGGCGGAGGCGATCGCTTGGCGCTCACCGTGGTCGTCGCGGACGTCGTCGTCGGAGGTGACGCGAGCACCCCCAACGACGAGGCGGGCGGCGCAGGCTCGAGAGGCGTCGCCTCGCTCGAGAGCGGCGCTTCGTGCGTGGCGCGCACACGGCTGCGATCGCTCGCGGCGCTCGTGAGCACCTCCGGTGCGTCGGGCCGGTAGGACGCCGCCGCAAAGGCGAGCACGCCCGAGACGAGCATCATGCTCACGCCACCGACCACGCGCGCTTGCCGCGTGGACGCATGAGGCCATGGAAAAATAGGCAGCTCCTGCGCGTCCGTCTCGCCGAGCGTCGGCGTGGCGTGGCTCTTCGCGCACCACGCGCGGATGCGAGGCAACAGCGTCCGCGCCGACGCGGCCGCGTGCGGCGCGAGGACGCGCGCGACCTCGTACGCCGTCTGCGGCCTTTCGCGCGGATCCTTTCGAAGGCATCGCTCGATCAAGGTCACGACGGCGTGGGGCGGCATGCTCGCCGCGTCGAGCCCCGCATCGGAGAGCGACATCGGCTCTTGCCCGACGATCTTCGCATACAGATCCGGCAGCGTCGGCGCCGCGAACGGCGTCGAGCCGGTGAGGAGCTCGAACAGCAGCACGCCGCACGCCCAGATGTCTGCCCGGCCGTCGACGGAGGTCGCGTCGCGCAGCTGCTCCGGTGACATGTACTCGGGCGACCCGAGGATCGTGCGCGGCTCGGTGAGCTTGGCGCTCCCGCGCGACGCGTCGCTCGCGACGAGGTCCGAAGGAGGAGCGACGGACTTCGAGATCCCGAAGTCCATCACCTTGACCCAGATCGGCTCGCCCGGCTTCGTCAGCAGAAAGAGGTTCGAAGGCTTGAGGTCGCGGTGGACGAGGTTCTTGCTATGCGCCTCGGCGAGCACGCTGAGGACCTGCATCACGATCGTCGCGGCCCGCTCGAGCGGAAGCCGCTGCTCGCGCGCGAGCCTGACGTCGAGCGGCTCGCCCGCGAGAAACTCCATGACCATGAAGGGGCGCTCGAGATCGTCGGTCCCAACGTCGTAGATGCGGGTCGAGTGCTCGTCTTCGATGCTCGCGGCGAGTCGTGCCTCACGCACGAACCGCGTCCGCGCGACCTCGTCCTTCGCGAGCTTCGGCTGAAGCACCTTGATCGCCACACGCGTCTTGAGCTCGAGGTGATCGCCTGCATACACGATCCCCATGCCGCCTTCGCCGATGCGCTCGCGCGCCCGGTATTTCGAGGCAAGGATGACGTCGCCCTCCGCGGTGGCACGCGGATCAGGGTGCATCGGCCCCCGGCGTAGGCGCCACGCGCACGCTTCGATGCCCCTCGGCGACGACGAGCCCGGCGTCGAGCTTCCACGGATCGCCGGCGTGGTTGCGCGTGATCCACACGCTCCGCGACACGCCCTCGTCACCTTGGCGATCGAGCTTGCCGTCATCCTCCGGGATCGTGATCGCGAACACGCGCCGCTCGCATGCGTCGGAGCAGACGAAGGCGCCGACGGCGCTTGCCTCGTCGATCGCACGCGCCCCTTCGGCCGGCGAGAGCCAGACGCGGTATTGCTCGCCAGCGGCGTTCGCGGGGATGCTCTCGATCGTCAGCTCGACGACACGGCTCGACGACGACGGGCTCCGGACGAAGCGGACGTCGGCGACGAGCTTGCCGTCGCCTTGCCGAGCTTGCACATGAGGCGCCGGGGCGAGGTTGTGAGCCGCTTGCACCGGCGCTTGCGAGGCCGCCGCGCGCGTACGGGCTTCGCGCTCGACCATCGACGAGCGCCACTCGTACACCGCAAAGGCAAAGCATGCCGCCGCGGCCAGCCAACCCCAGCTGCGGCTCGAAGCGCGCTTGGCGTCGCGACCACGCCGGCCGACCTCGGGGGTCGCGGTCTCGTCGTTGGCGTGCCTGTCGACCTCGATCGCGAGCGCGCCCGCGTGGGTCGTGGAGATCGCACGCAGGGGTGGGGCTGCGCCATCGGCGTGCGCGTCATGAGAACGCGGGATGCGGTCGAGCGCGGCAGGCATCGCCGGGGCGGGACGTCGCGCCTCCTCGAATTGATGATGAGCAAGGAGCAGCGCGGCTTCCGCGAGCTCGTCGTCGTCGTACCTCATTCCGCATCTCCTTTCAGAGCGCGCTTCACTCGCTCGATCCCCCGCGCGTAGTGGGACTTGACGGTTCCGAGCGGCAGCGAGAGCTCGGTCGAGATTTCTTCGTGCGTGAGACCGTGAAGCGCCGAGAGCATGATGACGTGACGTTGGTGCTCGCTGCAGGCCGAGAGGGCCGCGACCGCGTTCTTCGCGTCGATGTAGTTGTCGAGCGACGGCTCGGAGGTCGACGGCGACCCCTCGAGCGCGGCGATGCCGCTGCCGAGGTCGGCGAGGGAACGCGTGCGCGTCAGGCGTGTTCGATCGATGAGCCGCCGCCGCGCCACGAGCACGACGAACGTCGCCTCCGAGCCGCGCGAAGGATCGAACGCAGCCGCGTTCTTCCAGAGCGCGACGAAGATGTCTTGGAAGGCGTCTTCGACGTCGCGCTCGTCTCTCAACATGCGCCACGAGAGCGAGTAGACGAGGCGCCGGTAGCGCTGGAAGCACTCCTTCAGCGCGAGCTCGTCACCCGCCGCGACGCGCGGCAAGAGAGGAGGTGGCTCCTGCTCTACCTGCTTCGTCCGCCCGGCGCCTTCCTCTTCTCTCTTCATTCGCGAGGACGGCTCGGACTCTCGACGAACAGAGAGGAAGGGCGTGACGCTCACGCTGAGCGGCGACGGAAGACTCACCATGCGGCGACCTCCGAGATGAGCTCAGCCGCTCGTTCGTTGGGATGCTGGATCACGGAGAACATGACTTCGCGCCGTCAGCATTCGAGACCGCCGCCGGCTTGGATGCACCGCCGCGTCGATTTTCGATCGATTTCGATCCGCCCGTGACTTTGCGTCGAGTCTTCGTGCGTTTCGACGCTCACGCAAAGACGAACGCACGTGAGGGTGCAACCAAACGGGCCGTCGCCTCGAACAGTGGGTCGGAACAACCGTCCACCAACCCGTCTTCACTTTCGAGGAGAGCTCTCATGCGCCTTCACGTTGCATCTTGCATCATCGCTTCTGCCGCGCTTCTTCTGGCTGCCACGCTCCCCGCGTGTGACAGCGACGAGACGACGACCTCGTCCGCGCCCACTGCCGACTCCGGAACGAACAACACCAACGACAGCGGCACCGACGCTGGCTCGGGCAACGACGCTGCGGTCGCGAAAGACATCGTCGACACCGCGGTCGGGGCAGGCTCGTTCAAGACGCTCGTCGCCGCGGTTCAGGCGGCAGGGCTCGAGTCCACGCTTCGCGGCACCGGTCCCTTCACGGTGTTCGCGCCGACGGACACCGCGTTCGGCAACGTCCCGAAGTTCTTGACCGACAAACTGCTCACCGCGCCGTACAAGGGCGAGCTCGGCCTGATCTTGAAGTACCACGTCGTCTCGGGGTCGGTGAAGGTGGCCGACATCCTCGGCAAGCAGTCGTCGCCCGCGACCGTCGCCGGCGCGAACCTCGCGATCGACGGCAACGGAGGCAAGGTCGTCATCAACAACGGCGTCAACGTGACGACGCCCGATGTCCTCGCGTCGAACGGCGTGATCCACGTCGTCGATGGCGTGCTCTTGCCGACGATCAAGGACACCGCGGTCCACTACGACGACGGCACGACGACGTTCAAGACGCTCGTGGCCGCGCTGACGGCGGGCGAGCTCGCCGACACGCTCGGCGGCGCGGGTCCGTTCACCGTGTTCGCGCCGACCGACGCGGCGTTCGCCAAGATCCCGAAGGCGACGCTCGACAGCCTGCTCTTGCCGGCCAACAAGGCGCAGCTTCAGGCCATCCTGAAGCTCCACGTCATCTCGGGCAACCCCGTGTATGCGAAGGATGTCGCGGCCGGCACGGTGACGACCCTCGGAGGTCCCGTCACGATCACGATCACCGGAAGCGACGTCGAGCTCAGCGCGGGCGGCGGCGCGAAGTCGAAGGTCATCCTCACGGATCTCCCGGCGAGCAACGGCGTCACGCACGTGATCGACACCGTCATCCTTCCCCCGAGCTGACGACACGCGAAGTGCTATCGTGCGAGCGTGGCCTCGGACACGTCTCGCAGTTCGCGCCGCGGCCGAGAGAGCGACGAGCGCGAACCGCCCGGCGTCTATGCACGACGCAAGATCCTCGACGCGAGCATCGAGCTCGTCGCCGAGCAGGGCGTTCGCGCCGTCAGCTTTCGCGAGGTCGCTCGCCGCGCCGGCGTCAGCCATCAGACGCCGTACCACCATTTCGGTGATCACATCGGCATCCTCCGCGAGATCGCCCGGGAAGGCTTCCGGCATCTCGCGGCAGCGATGACCGACGCCGCCGCGAAGACGAGCGACCCGAAGCGAGCGCTCACCGAGGCCGGCATCGCGTACGTGCGCTTTGCGAGGAGCCACGTCGGCCACTTCCGCGTGATGTTCCAGACGACGATGTTGCAGGAGCATGCGCCGAGCGGGTCTTCGAGGGACGTACGCGACGCGGCATCCGTGCGTCCGCCTCACGCGGGCGGGAGGTCTGGCGATGTCCATCGTGTCTCTTGCTAGGTCGCGTTCGCCGTCGAGGTTCTCCGAACGCTATGGCTCGTGGGCCGTCGTGACGGGCGCGTCCGAAGGCATCGGCTGCGAGCTGGCGCTTCGGCTCGCCAGCGAGGGCCTGAACCTCGTGCTCGTCGCTCGTAGAGAGAACCGACTCGCGGAGCTCGCTCGCGATTTCGAAGAGGCCTACGGCATCGAAGTCGTTGTCGTCGCCGCGGATCTCCGTGGTGAGGACGGCGCCGCCGACGTGCTCCGTGCATGCGCGGATCGGGACGTCGGTCTTCTCGTCGCCGCGGCAGGCTTCGGCACGTCGGGCAGGTTCATCGACGCGAACGTCGAGACGGAGATCGAAATGATCGACGTCAACTGCCGAGCGGTCGCGAGGCTCGCCCATCACGTCGGAAACCGCTTCGCCGCTCGGCGACGTGGCGGCATCGTCCTCATGAGCTCTCTTCTCGCATTTCAAGGAGTCCCCCGCGCCGCGAACTACGCCGCGACGAAGGCGTACGTTCAATCCCTCGCCGAAGGCCTTCACGTCGAGCTCGCGCCGCTCGGCGTCGATGTGATCGCGTGCGCGCCAGGTCCCATTCATTCGGGCTTCGCCGTGCGCGCGAAGATGAAGATGGGGATGGGTCAGCCGCCGCGTGTGGTGGCGCGCGCGACGCTCGACGCGCTCCTCGCGCGCCGGACGACCGTTCGTCCCGGGTGGCTCTCGAAGCTCCTCGAAGCGTCGCTGATGTTCCTCACGCGCGGCTGGCGCGTTCGCGTCATGACGCTCGTCATGGGCGGCATGACCAAACATCAAGGCGCAGGGGTGCTCCCCGCGCAGCAGCCCGAAGCCTAGTAGGTCGACGTCTTCCTCGACCTCGCGCCGTGAGCACTACGATCAACCCGATCATGTAGGCCTGGATCTTCTCGTGTTTGCCCACATTTCCCCATTGGAGCGATCTTGATTCAGCGTCGATAAAAGCAGATCCAAGTGCGGCTCGGGCACCGCACGTTTTCGTGCTCCCTACGCGGATCTTTTTCACCGAAGAGCACAGGACGCCACCACGCCTGCATGATTCCTCGATCGACGCATTCCAAGAGACGGCCCGCTCGATGCAACTCTCGGAAGCATGCGTAATACACTTATCCTGCCCACCCTTCTCGCCTGCGCTTCGTTTGCGGTCGTCGCGTGCACAGCGCCCACGCCCGCCCCCACCGAAGGCAAGCGTGCGAGCTCCTCGAACATCATCGGCGGCACCGCGTCGGCGAACCCCGATGACGACTCCGTCGTCCTCCTCTGGATGGACAACTCGTTTTGCACCGGGTCGCTCATCGCGCCGAACGTCATCTTGACCGCCCGCCACTGCGTCTCCGAGGCTGGCGCAGGCCAAGATGAGTGCTCGCCCTTCGGAGCAGACAAGGCGCCGAGCTCGATTGGCGTGGCGCTCGGAGAGCATCCGTCGTCGCAGGCGATCGTCGCGCGGGGCACGCGCCTCTTCTTGGAGAACAAGTCGACGATCTGCGGGCAGGACATCGCGCTCATTCAGCTCGACAAGGACGTCCCGAACGTGAAGGTGAAGAAGGTCCGCCTCACCGCGCCGACCATCGGCGAGCTCACGACCGCGATTGGCTACGGCGAAGACGAGAACCAGCAGATTCAAGGGCGCATGATGCGCACCGGGATCCCAGTGCAGGCGATCGGCCCGACGACACGCTCCGCGACCGCGGGCGGTCAGACCGTCACGATCGATCTGCCCGCCAACGACTTCATGACCGGCGAGTCGGTCTGCCATGGAGACAGCGGCGGTCCTCTCTTCGACGCCCAAGGCCAGATCCTCGGCACGACCTCGCGCGGCACGCAGCTTGGCTGCGTCGGTGCGCCTGCGATGTTCTCGTCGACGGCCGCGCACGCCGAGCTGATCAAGACCGCGCTCGCCGCGGCCGGCCATCCGCTCCAAACGACGCCGACCCCCACCCCGGACGCGGGCGCTCCCGCCACGGATGGCGGCGGCGCAGGCACCACGGCGCCCGGCGGCGGTGACAGCACAGGCCCCGCGCCGGGTCCGAAGAGCGACGCGGGCGCCAGCACGAACGCCGATCCCACGAGCGACGAAGGGAGCGACGAGGAAGACCCCGCCTCGACGTCGGGCAACAAGAAGAGCAAAGGCAGCGGCGAGGAGGAGAGCGAGAGCCCGAAGAAGAAGACGAGCTCCTCGACGCAGCCCCCGACGGCCACGATCACGGCCAACGGCTGCTCGGCCTCTCCTTCTCCCTCTGGACGTGATGTGAGCGCCGTGGTCATGGGTTTTGTCGCGATCGCGCTCTCGTCGATGCGCCGCCGCCGCGCGCGGCGTTGACGATGGCGAAGCGGGTGCGGATCTGCTCTCGTTGACGAATGCCCAAGGGGCGTTCGATCACGCGGCGGTGGTGGATCGCGAGCTTCGTGCTCGCGATCGTGGCGGCGCTCCTGCTCGTGCTTCACGTGCGGCGCGTCGCTGCGCCGCCGCGCGCCGTCGCCTCGAGCCCGAGCTCGCCTGCGATCACCCGGCCTGACATCGAGGCCGCGATCGCGGTGCCCGCGGACTGGTCCACCTTCCCGGTCGTCGCGACCCTGGGAACCCGCGTAGATGCCGCGGACAAGAAGGTGATCGAAGACGGGCTCTTCGGCGATGTCTGGGTCGCGAAGACAGCGCTCGGCGAGACGTTCGTCGAGTATCGCTGGGACCAGTGCATGGGAGGTGGAAGCGCTTGTGCGGGCAGCCCGCCCTCGCTCCATCACCTCCGGGTCGGACAGCTCGACGAGGCTGGGCATCCGACCCTCGCGCTCTCGTTCGCCTGCCAAGGAACGTCACCGCTCATCCGTGAGGAACATCCGCGAAGCTGCGCACCGTCGTCGCTCACGCTCCGTCGAAGAGCGTCGAGCACCACGGACGCGTCGCATGAGGCGACCTACGTGCTCACCTTCCAGGATCCCGACGCGACGGAGATCGCGATCGGCGCCTTCGTCCGCGCGCCGCGTGAGCCGGTCGCCGCAGAGCCCGCGCGATGGGCCGAACGAACGCATCATCTCCCCCGTGACGACCAAGCCTTGCTCCTCGGCGTGGCGATCGTCTTTCTCGCCGCCGGCGTGATCGCGATGCGCCATGGGGTTCGCCTCGTTCGCGCGACGCTCGCCGAGCCAGCGGCGGTCCCGTCGGCGTCTCCCTATCGCGCGCTGGCAGAGATGCCGAGCGCGTTTGATGGCGCGCAGACGAGAGCGACGAGGGCGCTCTTCCTCGCGTGCGCAGCGCATGCAGTGAGCGGCGTGATCTCGACGCTCGCGCTCGCGGTTTCGTGACGGTACGCCGCGGATCGGCTCCGTCCGAGCGACGCGGGAGGTGCTCAGAGTGAGCTCATGCGAACGGCGTCTGCGAGGCGAGGATACGTTGGCGCGAAGCCGAGCTCCTCGCGGATCCGCTTGCCATCGGGGATCGCGTCGAAGTCGCGCGCGAAGTCCGCGTTCGTTCCGTCCGGCGGCGGCGCCCCTACCGTGGCGAGCATCTCTGCGAGCGTGGGAGCCTCGTCGTCGGCGAGGTTGAAGACACGATGGCGAGGCGCGATCGCATCCACGACGCGCATCACCGCCTGCGCGACGTCGGCGTGATGGCCGAGCGCCATGCGCTGCGTCGACGGGAAGCCCTTCATCATCGGGACCACCTCGGCGATGTGAGGGTCGCCGTCGCCGTACACGAACGGAAGCCTGATCACCCGCGCGTCGAGCCCCTCGAGCGCGAGGAGGAAACGCTCCGCGGCGAGCTTGCTCACGGGGTATCCGTGCTTGGGTGAACAGGCGTCGTCTTCGTTCACGACGCGACCTCCCGTGGCGCCGTACACGAGGTTCGTGCTCGTGAACACGAAGCGCGTCACCTTCGCCGCGATCGCGGCGCGTGCAAGGTGCTGCGTGCCCACGTCGTTCGTGGCGTGCGCCTCCTCGGGCGTGGCGCCGCGGAAGAACGCAGCGCAGTGAACCACCACCTCCACGCCCCGCACCGCGGCCTCGAGCGACCCGGCGTCGAGCAGGTCGCCCTTCGCGAGCTCAATCCCGGCGCGCTCGAGGTCGCCTGCCTTTTTTGTATCGCGCACGAGCGCTCGCACGTGATCGCCGCGCTCGGCGAGCCTCTTCGCGAGCCGACTTCCGACTTTGCCGGTTGCTCCGGTGACCAGAATTTTCATGCTTGGAGCGTAATAAGGGCGGGTGAATGGCGATTGGAAGAAACGGACAGCGCGTGCGTGGAATCGTAGATCGGAGATGCACGTGAGCCCGGTCGGCCCTACCACCATCTCGACGTGCTTCGCGTTCGAGCCCGACCGCGATGGGCTGCGCATCGCGCTCCCGCGACCGGAGCTCCACATCGTGGCGCGCTTCGGGCCCGAGGTTCCGGGCGGGCTCGACGTGCACGTGCTCGGCGCGCGAGAACGCGTGGTTCGCAAGCTGATACGCCGAGGTCAGCGCGCCGCGATGGCACGGCTCCCCATCGGAGCGGCGAAGTCGGTGTTGGGCACGAGCGCCGCTTCGCTCGTGGGTCATGTCGTTCCGATCGAAGAGCTGTGGGGCAGCGGAGCAGCGCGGCGGCTGTCCGATCGTCTCGCCGGCACGGCGGAGACGAGGGAGGCCGCAGCGGTCCTCGAGCAGGCGATCGTGGAACGGCGAGCGACGTTCGGTCCTCACGTGAAGCTCGCCCTCGACGCGACGCGACGACTCGCCGAAGCGAACGTCGGCGATGTGGCGACCGCGCTCGGCGTCAGCGAGCGGCACCTCCGGCGCGTGTTCCACGAGACGGTGGGCCTCGGTCCGAAGGCCTATGCAAGGCTCGCGCGGTTCCATCGCGCCCTTCACGCAGGGCGTGAAGTCGAGCACCCGAGCTGGGCAGCCGTCGCTGCGGCGGCGGGCTACTACGACCAGGCGCATCTCATCGCGGAGTTTCGCGCCATCGCCGGCGTGACGCCACGTGCGCTGCTCGGCGAGCTCCGCGCCGCGTCGCCAGTGGGCTGAGTGGCGTGCTCGGACGGCTTCGCCACCTCAGGCGAGAGCGCTCATCTTCGTGCGCTGCCCGCCGTCGCGCGATCAGCGCGCGATCTGCGAGCAGAGGCCGCCGCCCGTGCAATCCCAGCTACGACCGTTGAGCGTGCAGAGGTTGCCCGCGCAGCTCGCGCCGGCCGCGCGAAGGTCCGCACGCGTCACGCGCGGGACGTAACCCATCATCTGCGGCGCCACGATGCCTTCCGCGGGGGTGGTCGCGATGCTGCTCACGTCGGTCTCTTCGTTGCCGTTGTCTTCCGAGCCGTTGACCGCGCAGCCACCGAGGCCGACAGCCGAGAGGGCGAGGACGACGAAGATCGAGAGCGACGCAAACGAGGAACGAAACATGGTGAGGACTGTTCTTTCTTCTCTTCCCGAAGGAGAGTGGGGTTGGTTTCTTTGACGTGAGCCTCAGGGCGTTTTCCCCGCCGCTCACAACCAACACCATAAGAACCGCCCGCCTGGCCGGAACTGCTCGGCCCGTGATGGGCGTCATAGGCTGCGGTTATCTGGGCGTGGTGCCGAGCGCTTTTCCCGCGATTTCCGAGCCCAAATGCCGCCGCTCCCAACGTACGCGCGTGTGCGCCTCGCTCACTTCTCCGGCGGTGCGCTCCGCTTGGCCTTCTCCTTCGCGGGCACGTCGTCGACGACGCCGGCGGCGCGGAGAAGCTTGTCGAGGGTGGGCTTGTCCTTGACCGCCTCCTTGAGAAGCTCCTCGGTCAGCGCCTTCGCCAGCTCGGGGTCGCTCTTCACGAAGGCGATGATCTTCTCGCGGTTCTTCGACACGGCGCTCGCCACGTTCTCGCGAGCGCGCGGCTTCTTCTCGAGGACCACGAACGCTGCTCCCACCAGCCGAGACAGCGCGTTCGGATCGTCGGTGAGGATGTCGACCGTCTTCTCGGCGCGCTTCGCGAGCGCACGGTCCATCGCCATGCGTGCCTTGGGCTCTTTCGCGATCGCGTCCGTCGCGGAGATGAGCGTCTGCTCGATCGAGGCCGGCTCGTGTGAGAGCAGCTCGCCCATGTCGCTCGCGAGCGCGGGGTCCGAGAGATCGGGCGCCGTGTTCTGGAGGAAGCGGTGCATCGTCTTCGGATGCCTCCGCACGGTGGCATAGAGCTCATCGACGAGCTGCGGCTGCTCGTCGAGGATGCGCGCGGTCGCCTCGAAGGTCTCGCGCCGGTCCTCGGTGCTCATCGTATGGAGGGCCGACTTCGCGACGTCCTTCTTCCCTTCCGTCGTGCATCCCGATGCACCCACGACCGCGAGGGCAAAGACGGCTGTGATCGACGGGCGTCGTGAGAGCGGATGTTTCATCGGATCGCGCGGTGAGCGTGCATGTTGCGAGCCCGACACGCGAACCAACCTGGGCGTGCATTTTGCGAGCCTGCGAGCAAAATGGTTTCGGGCGCGCAGCGCCCGACACGCGAACCAACCTGGGGGAGCATGTTGCGAGCCTGCGAGCAAAATGGTTTCGGGCGCGCAGCGCCCGACACGCGAACCAACCTGGGCGTGTATTTTGCGAGCCTGCGAGCAAAATGCACTCGGGCGCGCAGCGCCCGACACGCGAACCAACCTGGGGGAGCATTTTGCGAGCCTGCGAGCAAAATGGTTTCGGGCGCCATCGACCCACACACGAGCGTGATCCACGAACGGTTCGTGGGCGCACGAACGCATCGCGTGTGGCGAAGGCGCTCGATCAGTAATCGTCGTCGTAGAAGGTCGCGTCCGTGTTCGCTTGAAAGGCCAGATCGCGATCGTAGGGAACGATGACGCTGTTCGGATCGTCGAGCGTCGACTGCGCCCGAATGCCTCGCTCGATCTCGCGGAAGTACGGGAGGTACGCGCCTGCGTCGCCGTTCAGCCGCAGCTCGAAGCGGGTCAGCGTGTCCGGTGGAAGCTCGAGCAATCGCACGCCGAGCTGCCGCGCGAACCGCGGCGCACGATCGACGCTGCCTCGAACGAGGATCGTCGACCACGCGCCCGTCTCATCCGGGCGAAGCGTCACCGTCCAACCATCGGGTTTCGGGTACCAGTGAATCCACGAGATGTTCACCTCGCGGAGGCGATGGTCGGGGATGGCAAGATGCTCGATCCATTGCATGAGGCGTGCGTTGCTCTGCCACAGCGAGAGCACGTCGAGGCGGCGCACGACCTTGCTCGACAAGAGGTAGAAGTCGTCGCGATCGTGGTCGCTGCCGACGAGCGCGAGCTCGCGCAGCTTCGGCAGGCCATCGCCCGCGAGCGCCTCGCGCAGCATCGCTGCAAGGGCGGCGTGGTGCTCGATCTCGAGGCTCTCGACGCCCGCGAGCTCCGCGGGCCGATGCTCGAGCAAGAGCTCGTGCGCGACGCTCATCCGCGCGGCCTTGATCGTGCGAAGGGACCGCATGCCCGGATGACGAACGAGATCCATCATCGGCCGCAGCGGCTCGGCGGCGCTTCCGCGCGTTTGCTCGGGCGGGAGGCGGATCGTCGTCACGAGCGCCCACGCCTCGTGGTTCATCGCCGCGCGAAAGTCCTGCTTCTTCCGCGCGCCGAGCGTGCATTCGGTGAGAAAGCCTCGTGACCAGACGCGATCCGACGTGACGCGCAAGACCGGCCCGAGCCACTTGCTCTCGTACGAGGCCTTGAGCTGGGTGATGCGATCCGAGTCCGAGCGCGTCGGAGAAGGGCGGAGCTGGAGCTGGATCAGCTCGCCGCGCGTGTCGCCGCGCTCGAGGAGGTGATCGGCGTAGACGAGGCGGAGCTCGTCATCACCCGGCGCGGCGACGATCCGCTCGAGCAGACGGCGGCCCACCTCCGACCCAGAGAGGTCGTCGTTCGGTCGCGGATCACTTTCCCGATTGCTCACCCCCCAGGAACGTATCACCGAGGACGCGACCGCCGTGGTCAGTAGCAGTCGTGACCGCCGGGGCACTCATCGGCCGGAGTCGGAGGAGGAGGCTCGTACGGAGGAGGCGGCGGCGGAACGAGCGCGAACGCGACCGACGCCTCGTAGCTCGCGCTCAGCGTGACTCCACACACGCCGTTGCTCGAGGAGCACAACCCTTCGCGGCTGTAGAAGCCGCCGTCGTGCACGTTCGCGGGGAGGCGAAGTCGGAGGTGCGCGGTGAGGCCGTCGGCGCTCAGGCCCACGTCGCGCACGCCGCTGCCGTAGTTGCCTTGGAGCTGCACCGTGCTCTTCGACGAGAGATCGATGAGGTAGGGGACGCCGCCGAGTCCGTCGGCGCGCTTGCCGAGCGTGAGGACGAAGCGACCGTCCGCGAACTGAACGAAGCGATCGAGCGGCGCCATCGGCCCAGAGAATGCGCTGAACGACTGCGTGCCGAGGTCGAAGAAGCCGAACTTCGACGCGCTCCCGAACACGTCGATGTTCGTCTCGACGGTGGCGTTGAGGCCGTTCGAGTCGAGCGTCACCTCCGCCTTCGCGGCGAGCACGGTGCGTGAGGTGAACTTCGCCGACGCGTCGACGAGGAGACCACGTCCATCGCTCGTCAGCGCAAAGCGTGGGATCGCATTTCCGATCGGCGCGAGCTTGAACGTGAGCGCGCTCGGATCGATCGTCATGAGGTGATAGCGCTGCCCGTCTTTCCACGGCACCTGCTTCGGATCGTCGAACATGGCAGGGTCCATGCGCTTGACGTCGAGGTACGCGATGAGGCGCGAGCCGTCCTTCGACAGCGCGACAGGGCCAAATCCAGGGAGGTTCTTGTTGAAGCGAATCGAGCTTGCCGAGCCGAGCTCGATGACGCTGACGGGATCGGGGTTCGTCCACACCTCGCCCGGGACTGCCTGCGCACCCGGCGAGCAATACGTCGGCGACAAGAACGCACGGGACGCAGTCGGGAGGACGACGATCGGCGACTCGCAGTTGGGGACATCGATCGAGGTCACGTTGCCGTTCGCGGTCGCGCGAAGATCGATGTCGAGGACCGGCGTGTGGGGTCCCTTGTCACGCCACACGGTTCGTCCGACCACGAGCGCGCGCGCCTGACCGGGGACGAACGCCGCGTACGTCGTCGGTCCTGCCGTCGGCGTCGTGCTTCGCACCGCGCCCGTCTGTGCGTCCACCACGCGCAGCGCCGACGGCTCGCCGACGAGGAGCGCGTCGTCTCCCTCGCTGATGCGAAGGAGTGAGACACCTGCGGCCGGGATCGACCAGCGCGCCTGTCGGGTTGCGAGGTCGACGGCTTGCAGCGCGCCGTTCGCGGTGAACGCGTAGACGCTGTCGCTCTGCTTCGCGAACGCGACGCGAAGGTAAGGCGTCGCGACCTCGTAGTAGGTCGCGGTGGCGACGTCGTGAATCAACGTCACCGTGTTGCGCTGCATGACGATGTAGCGGCCGCTCGGCGAGACGACCATCGCGCCCGTCTGGAGATCGTCACCGTCTTTTCCGAGCGAGCGATCGTTTTGGTTGGCGCCCGCCACCGCCGTCTCGTCGACGACGGCGTTCGGATCTTCCTCGTCCTTGCTCGAGCTCGACGTGTCCGAGGGACCGACGGAGATGTTCCCACAGCCCATAAGGAAGAGAAGCCCAAGCCCAAGCACCCCAAGAGAGCCACCGCGAAGCGAAGCATTCATGTGCCGACTGACGGCCTGGCGGGCGCGAGCATTCACGCGATTTCGAGAGAATTTCCGCAGGTTCCAGGCGCATGCACGCACGGATACAGCGACCGCGACACCCCGATCATGGCCACCCGAGATGCTCCGTGGAGGTTTGCATCGCCTTGCGCATTCATGCCGGTGACGCCACTCTTTCGAGCCTCGTAACCGAGCGAATTCGAAAGCAAGACCAGGAGTGTCGGACGGGGGCCGCGTCGTTATGGTCCTCTGCATGATGACGGACGCACGAGCACCCACCACGACGACGCCGACGCCTTTCATGGACATGACCTCCCGCGCGACGAAGACGACCTCACGCTCTGCCGCGGCGCTCGTCACGCGGCGCGATCCGCGATGGCCTCGTGTCGTCGCGCGCGACGCCGCCGCCGACGGATCGTTCGTGTACGCGGTGAAGACGACGGGCGTGTATTGCAGGCCGTCGTGCGCGGCGCGGCCCGCGCGCCCCGAGAACGTCACGTTCTACGCGACCGTCACGGACGCAGAAGCGGCGGGCTTTCGACCGTGCAAGCGATGCAAGCCTCGCATGCCTCCTGCCTCCGAGCGTCGCGCCTCGCAGGTGACCGAGCTCTGTCGCTTCATCGAAGCTCGGATGGACGGCGGTGAGGATGCGCCGAGCCTCGAGGACATCGCCGCGAAAGCCAACCTCAGCGTCTCGCACATGCATCGCATGTTCAAAGAGGTGACGGGCCTCACGCCGAAGGACTACGCCGCGGCCCATCGCGCCAAGAAGACGCGCCAGCTCCTTCGGCAGAGCACGAAGACATCGGTCACGAGCGCGATCTACGACGCGGGCTTCGCGTCGAGCGGGCGCTTCTACGAGAAGTCGACCGCGATGCTCGGGATGACGCCGTCGAAGTACAAGACCGGCGGCGCGGAGGTCGAGATCCGCTTCGCGATCGGGGAGTGCTCGCTCGGATCGATCCTCGTCGCCGCCACGAGCAAAGGCGTCTGCGCCGTCCTCCTCGGCGAGGATCCCGAGGAGCTCGCGCACGATCTCGAGCGACGCTTTCCACGCGCGCGGCTGATCGGCGCCGATGCGACGTTCGAGGCGCTCGTCGCGAAGGTGGTGGGCCTCGTGGAGTCGCCGCTCGCGAGCACGGCGACGTCGAGAGACCTTCCTCTCGACATTCGCGGGACGGCGTTTCAAGAGCGCGTCTGGAAGGCGCTACGAAAGATCCCCGCCGGCAAGACGGTCACGTACACCGAGCTCGCCCGCTCGATCGGCGCGCCGAAGGCCGTACGCGCCGTGGCCCAAGCATGCGCCGCCAACGCGATCGCGATCGCGATCCCTTGTCATCGCGTCGTTCGCAACGACGGCAACATCTCCGGTTACCGGTGGGGCGTCGACCGCAAGCGCGCGCTGCTCGCTCGTGAGTCACGCTGAGTCTCGATTCATGCCCCTCACCAAGGCGCGCGCGAACGGGATCGACTGGCCGAAGGTCGCGACGTCGCTCGACGCGCAAGGCAACGCCGTCCTCGAGAAGCTCCTCACGCCCGCGCAATGCGCTGCGCTCACCGCCCTCTACGACACGCGCCGCCAGGCGGCGACGTTTCGAAGCACGGTGATCATGGCGCGTCACGGCTTTGGTCGTGGCGAGTACAAGTACTTCGCCTATCCGCTCCCGAAGCTCGTCGCCGAGCTCCGCGCTCGCCTCTATCCAGAGCTCGTGCCGATCGCGAACCAGTGGAACGAGGCGATGAAGATCGCGACGCGTTATCCCGCGTCGCATGACGCCTACCTCGAGCTTTGCCATGAAGCAGGCCAGACGAGGCCCACGCCGCTGCTCTTGCGTTATGGCCCCTCCGACTACAACTGCTTGCATCAAGACCTCTATGGGGCGCACGTCTTTCCACTGCAGGTCGCGCTCCTCCTCTCCGCGCCGCGGCGCGACTTCGAGGGAGGCGAGTTTGTCATGACCGAGCAGCGGCCGAGAATGCAGTCGCGGCCGATGGTGATCCCGCTCGAGCAAGGTGACGCGGTCGTCTTTGCGGTGCATCACCGACCCGTCCAAGGCACGCGCGGCGTCTACAGAGTCAACCTGCGCCATGGAGTGAGCCAGCTTCGGTCGGGGCGTCGTCACACGCTGGGCATCATCTTCCACGACGCCACCTGACCAACGCGCCGTCCGCAGAGGCGCTCGATCAGGGTACGCTCGTGGCACGGCGGTCATGACGACGACGAGCGATGACGCGGCGCAGATCCAAGCGTTCGAAGAGGCGCTCGAGCAGGCCTACGCGAAGGATCCGGAGGATCCGAGCGCCGCGCTCGTCTTCGCGGATTGGCTTCAGAGCCGAGGGGATCCGCTCGGGGAGCTCATCCTCGTCCAACACCTCGGGCACCGGTCGCGGGAAGAGGAGCTCCTCGCAGAGCATGGCCCTCGGTGGCTCGGTCGACTGCCCGACTTCGATGGCGTCACGTACTTCTGGCGGCGTGGCTTCCTCGACTACCTCGACGTATCGACCCATCGCGGCTACGAATTCGTCGAGGCGATGGCGAGTGCGCCGGCGTGCAGGTTCTTGCGGTCGCTCGAGATCCACGTCGAAGACAGGGCGCCGGCGAGCGCGGCGTGGGACGACCCAGACCCCGCGAGCGATCCGGTCGCCGCGATCGAGCGCTTTGGATTTCCGCGCAGCGTGAGGCGGCTTCGCTTCTCGCTCGTGCGATGGCTCGCGGGCTCGCCGCCTACGCTCTACGCACCGCTCTACCGGCACTGGCAGAACGTCGAGGAGCTCGCGCTCGACGCGCCGAGCGTGCTCGGCCGGATGGACCTCCCGCGTCTTCGATCCCTCGAGCTCACCGATTTCGCGCCGCGTCTCTATGGTGAGCTGAGCGGGGCTCATCTCCCCAACGTCGAGTCGCTCACGCTCTTCTGGTCGTCCACGTCGCTCGACGTCGATCGCTTGCACGAATTCCCCGTCGATGTGTTTCCGCGGCTCCACGCGTTTCGGCCGCACACGTTCACGCGGCTCGGTGCGCTCGAGACGCGCTCCCTCCTCGACACGCCGCTCGTGAGGCGTGCGCGTGTCCTCGATCTCGACGG
>JBGAFW010000140.1:0-17025 GCA_044227045.1 Labilithrix sp. | reverse complement strand
TTGACCGTGGACTTGTGGAGCCCGAGAAGCTTGGGCAACTCGCTCTGCTTGCAAGAGTACGGCTCCTCGCCCGGTTCGCAGGTCGGCGGAACGAGCACCTTCCCCAGCACGATCATGGCGCGCAGCAAATCAAACCGCGCAGGTGTGATGATGGGAAGCTCGCTCGGGTGCCGCTCCGCAGCGCCCGCGTTCGCGAGAGCCTTCTTGCCGACCTTCACGATGGAAAGGTGCAGGCGCTTAATCTGAAAGGTGATCGGATGCATGCTTCTCCTTCATGGAGCTTCGTGCTCGTGGAGGTTGAGTGACGACGTTGACGACGACGGTGATGACGACGGTGATGACGACGGTGGTGATGACGGTGGTGATGACGACGACGAGGTCGACGTCAACGACGGTGGCGTGCTGACGACCAGCCACGCGAACGATGCGCCGACGTGCGATCAGCTAAGCAATCCAGAAGCCAACAGGAGCCCGCGACGAAGCGATCGCCAACGCCGCGTAACGGCGTCACTTTCGGTTCCTATCCAAATCGGAACAGGTACAAAATCCCTGGCCGGGGCCAGGCCAAAGCTGGCCCCGGGCCACCTCGGGCCACCTGACAAGCGGTCAGCGACATCAAACCATCTCCGACGCAAGCCGCCGAATTTCGTCGCTCACACGCGCGCCGGGATCGCGAACGGAGAAATTCGGACGCTAGCCGCCGAGTTTGGGCGTTCGCGGATCGGCGGAGTCGCGATCGGAAAAATTCGGCGGCTAGCGTCCGAGTGTGGTCGTTTGCGGCGCGGGCAGGTCTCGAACGGAGAAATTCGGCGGCTAGCGTCCGAGTTTGGTCGTTCGCGGCACGGGCAGGTCTCGAACGGAGAAATTCGGCGGCTAGCGTCCGAGTTTGGTCATTCGCGGATCGGGCGGAGTCGCGATCGGAGAAATTCGGCGGCTAGCATCCGAGTTTGGCCGTTCGCCGGCGTGCTGGCGAAAGGGTCGGGTGGGCGCTGATTCTTTTTTGCGGTCGGCGCATTTTTCCGCGCGGGTTCGGCGTGGGCGTGTGGCGGCGAAAAATGGGTGGACGACGCGCGATCGCTGCCCTAATCGATGGCTTCCCTTTCGGGGCGATAGCTCAGTTGGTAGAGCTGCGGACTTTTAATCCGTAGGTCCCGGGATCGTGCCCCGGTCGCCCCACCACGACTCTTCTTCTCTTTACGGACGCGTCGGGGACGCGTCACTTGAAGCCGGTGAGGTGGACGACGTACCACTCACCGCGCCAGGAGATGAGCGAGGAGATCTCGAGGCTCTTCTCCTTGCCGTCCACCTCGTAGATGATGCGTGTACCATACACGCGATAGTAGCCGAGCTTGTTCGACTCTTCGTTGGGCTCCACCCAGCGTGCTCGCTCGTCTGGGACGTCGAGGCGCACGAACTTCGCCGAGTCGATCGCTTTCGTGTCGACGAGGCGTTTGTTGAGGCCGTGGATGTCGCGCTTGTAGGCGGCCACGAGGCGACGACGCCAATCGCCTGCAGGGGACGGGATCGCTTTGACTTGCTCGTACGCGGTCACTGGGAAAAAGAAGGGCATCGCGCGGTCGGGATCGTCGCGCGTGATGCCGTCCCAGAGGGCTGCCGCTCGGGCTGTGAGCGCTTCGCTCGAGGCAGGAGGCTTGTCCTTCGTCTGCGGAAGCGCGCCGGGGTCGCCGGCGTCGACGAGGGCCGTCTTTGCGTCGTTGGCGCTGGAGGCGGAGCCGGTGGAGCTGGAGGCTGCGGCTGCTGAGGCTGTCGCGTTGCTTCCGGAGGGCGATGCACCTCCGGTTCCTGTGGAGGTTGAGCTCGCGGCTGGTCCCGGCAAAGGCGCTACGGCCGCATCGACGTCGGGCGTCGGCGGCGTTTTTGGGGTGCAAGCGGCTGCAAGGAGCGGCGTTCCAGCGGAGAGCGCACAAAGAGAAAGGGCAAGCGTGACGACTTTTGCTTGCTTCAACGTCAGACGAGGGGACGACGGGGTCGACATCGACATGATAGGGCGCGCCGGACGATACCATGAGCGCCAAGCGCAAGCTTGGTTGACGCTCTCGAGCGCGGCCGTTAGTTGTAATGCCCTCGGCAACTTCGAGGGGCACGAATGGGAAAGGTGCATAATGCACCTAATCGTCGTTCGATGCTTTGTGTAGTGTGGCTCGTAGCTCGTAGCTTGGAGGAATCATGCGAAGGATCTTGGGAGCAGTGGTCGGGGTTGTCGCCGTTGTGTCGCTCAGCGCAGCGTGCAAAAAAGATGACCCGCCGCCGGCCGCACCTGCACCGAGCGCGCAGCCGTACGCGCAGCCGCAGCCGGGCCAACCCGGTTACCAGCCGCAGCCTGGACAGCCTGGTTATGGTCAGCCTCAGCCGCAGCCCACGCAGCCGGTACCCGGACAGATGGCGACGCCTGGCCCGACCGCGCTCGCTTGCCAGAACGACTCGCAGTGCATGACCCACCGTTGCAACCTGCAGTATCAGAAGTGCGCGTTCCCCTGCGTCTCGGACGCCGACTGCATCCAGGGCGCGTCGTGCTTCGTCGCGGGTGGTCCGGCGGCCGCATGCTTGCCGAAGCCGCCTGGCGCGCAGTGATCGACACGGCGCCGACCCGCTGGTCGCGATTAGGGTGGGAGGCGCCGAATCACCACGCCGAATCACCACACTGCCGAATCGTCACGGTGACATCACGGCGAATCACCAAAGCAAATCACCACGGACGGCGAATCACGCCGATCACCATGCGGCTTCGTTCTCGTTTCGAGGGCGAAGTCGCTTCGTGTTTTTGGACGTGGTGTTTCTTGGGGCGGTGATGGGGTTTGGTGACTACTTCAGCGCGGCGTCGAGGAGCTCGCGTGGCAGCGCCTGCTTCGTGTCGAGCATGTCGCTCCACGGGTCGATGTGGCGGCGCGCGAGGAGCTTCGGGACGCTCTCGATGGTCAGCTCTTGGGAATCGATCGCGCGTAGGTCGCGCCATGCGATTGGCGTCGCGACGGTGAGGCCTGGTCTTGCGCGTGGTGAGTAGGGAAGAACCGCGGTCGCGCCTTCGGCATTGCGGAGGTAGTCGACGAAGATTTTTCCCGTGCGCGCCTTCTTGGACATGTTGGCGACGTAGCGGTTCGGCGCGGCGCGCGCCATGAGAAGCGCGAGCTGCTGGCTGACACGCTTGATCGTCGGCCAGTCGTAGCGCCGCGTGATCGGCACGACGACGTGGAGGCCTTTGCCGCCTGTCGTCTTGACCCACGACGCGAGGCCCAGGGTCTTCAACGCGTCGCGCACTTCGAAGGCGGCGTCGATGACCGTTGCGAAAGGGAGGTCTTCGTCGGGGTCGAGGTCGAGCACGATCCAGTCGGCGCGATCCCATTTTGGAACCCGCGAGCCCCAGCCATGCAGCTCGACGGTGTTGTTCTGCGCGAGCGTGATGATCTCTTTCGGGGTCGACACGAACAGCGCCTCTTCGCCGTTGCCCATCTCCATGTGGCCGACGTTCGAGTGCTGGAGGCCTTGTCCCTGATGCTTTTGGACGAAGCAGCTTGGCTTCTTGCCGCCCGGACAGCGCAAGAGCATGAGTGGACGACGCTCGATGTACGGGAGCATGACCTCGGCGACGCCTGCCATGTAGCGGACGACATCGAGCTTCGTCAGTCCCGTCGCCTCATCCATGACGCGCTCGGGATGGCTCACCTTCACGCCGTCGACGTCGATGCCGGCTGCTCCTCGATGGCGTGGTGCGAGAGTCGTCGCGGACTTCGCACGAGTGGACTGCGAAGGCGTCGTCGCCGCTGGTGTTCGTGCCGCTCGTGAGGGCGAGGGGGAGGGCGAAGAAGGGGAGGGCGTCGGCGAGGGCGACCGTGATGCGGATGTTGGTGGTGAGGGCGACCGTGATGCGGATGTTGGTGGTGAGGGCGACCGTGATGCGGATGTTGGTGGCGAGGGCGAGGATTCTTCGCGGTGGACTTCGCTTGGTGTCTTGTCGAGGCGAAGGCCTTGGAAGGAGGGGTGACGCAAGATGCCGTCCTTCGTCCACTCGGAGAAGCGGACCTCGCAGACGAGCTTCGGCTCGACCCAGATAGCGTCTTTGTTGCGCGGTGGGTTGTCGACCGGGGGCTCGTCGGTGACGAGCTTGCTGAGGCGCTTCGCGAGATCGGCCAACGTGACGTTCGAGAAGCCCGTGCCGACTTTGCCTGCGTAGCGAAGCGGGCTCGACTTCTTCGCCGTCGCGTGGACGCCTACGAGGAGCGCGCCGATGCCTTGGCGACGGCCGGCGGGTGGCGTGAACCCGACGATCACCATCTCCTGTCGCTTGTCGCACTTGACCTTCACCCAGTCGGGAGTGCGCTTCGAGACGTACGTCGCGCTCGCTCGCTTGCCGATGATGCCCTCGAGGTCGAGACGACACGCTTCGCGGAAGAACGACTTGCCGTCGTTCACGTCGTCGCTCATCTTGAGCGGCGGCTTCTCACCGGCGAGGATCGTGCGAAGCTTGTCCTTGCGGTACGAGAGCGGCTGGTCGCGAAGGTCGACGCCGTCGTAGAAGAGCAGGTCGAAGATGAAGTACACGAGGCGTGCGCGCTGCTCGGGCGACTTCGAGCCCAACGCATGTTGCAGCTCCTGGAAGCTCGTACGGCCGTCGTCCAGCACATAGGCGACCTCGCCGTCGAAGATCGCGGTCTTCGCGCGGACGCGCGAGAGGGCGCCGGCGATCGCCTCGTATTTGTCCGTCCAGTCGAGGCCGCGACGTGACGCCATGCGCACCTTGCCGTCGTCGAGCCAGGCCAGCGTTCGGTAGCCGTCGTACTTGATCTCGTAGAGCCAGTCGTCGCCGGTGGGGACCGACTTCACGAGCGTCGCGAGCTGGGGGCTGATCGAGCTGAAGGGAGGAAGCGGCGACCCTTTCGCGTTCGACGCGCGTTGTTTCGCGGCGCGCCGGTTCGTGGCGGGCCGGTTCGTGGCGGGCCGGTTCGTGGCGCGCTGGTTCGTGGCGCGCTGGTTCGTGGCGCGCTGGTTCGTGGCGCGCTGGTTCGTGGCGCGCTGGTTCGTGGCGCGCTGGTTCGTGGCGCGCTGGTTCGTCTTGCGCTCTTTCGTCGAGCCGGGTTTCTTCGCGGCGCTCTTCTTCGCGACGCGTTTCGTGCGCGTGGGCTTGGCGGTCGTGGTCGTGGTCGTGGCGGGGACGCCGGCGACGATGTCCTCGATCGTTCGGCCTGTCAGGACGCTCGCGGGCTCGAGGTCGACGATGCTCGTCTTCTCGTCCTTCGACTGGACGAACTCGTCGCTTCGCTTCATCAGGAGCCACGTCGGCTTCTTCTCGTCGCCCTTGGTGCGGATGAGCATGAAGCGGCCGTGGAGCTTCTCGCCGTCGAGCGTGAAGTCGAGGTGACCCTTCTTGAGGCCCGCATGCGGGTCGCCGATCGGCTCCCACGTCCCGCGATCCCACACGATCACCGCGCCGCCGCCGTATTGTCCCTGCGGGATCGTCCCTTCGAAGTCGCGGTAGTCGAGCGGATGATCCTCGACTTCGACCGCGAGGCGCTTGTCGCCCGGCACGAGGCTCGGTCCCTTCGGGACGGCCCAGCTGAGGAGAACGCCGTCGAGCTCGAGACGGAAGTCGTAGTGGAGCCTTCGCGCGGCATGCTTCTGGACGACGAACGAGTGGCCTGTCTTCGAGCGGGCGACGCGGCCGTTTGGCTCGCGGGTGCGCTCGAAGTCGCGCATCTCGTTGTAGCGTTCGAGCGCGTGAACGGATCCTCGTTCGTCGTCGTGGGTGGGCTCGCGTTTCATGCCGTCGCTCTCTTCTTGTCGGTTGCGTTGCTCGTTGCGTCGCTCGTTGCGTCGCTCATTGCGTCGCTCATTGCGCGGTTCGATGCGCGGCGCCGCCAGCGGGGATCCCAGGCGGTCGTCGTTCGGATCTCCTCGACGCCGCGGCGTACCTCGGCGTCGCGGTGGAGCTTGCGCGGGAACGCGACGGGCTCTCCATGGCCGAGCCGCGCGGCGAGGTTCATCGCGTCGAACGGCGCGCGCACCTTCACGTCGTTGTCGAAATAGACGTAGACGTCTCGGCGCCGTTTGGTCGGCGACCCTTTGCCGGTGCGCCAGCGATCGATCTTGCGGGCCCAGACGTCGAGCTCTGCGCTCGAGTAGCCGCTCGCATAGAGCTTCGTCGCGCCGTGCAGGCGTACGTAGACGAAGTCGGCGGTGGTTACGTCCTCGATCCAGGGCCATTTGCCCGCGGTGTCGGCGATGCAGAGCGCGGCGTTGCACCGGCGAAGGACGTTCACGAAGCGCGCGTCGAAGAACGACGCATGGCGCACCTCGAAGGCGTAGCGGATCGGCCGGTCGCCGTTCTTCACGTCGAGGTAGGCGCCATGCTTGATGCGGGCGTCGTGCTTGCGAGCGAGCTCCGCCGCTTCGGCCATCGTCTTCGGCAGCAGCGCGAGGAACGACGCGATCCGATCTTCGTCGAACGACAGCTGCGGAGGGAGCTGCCACAGGATCGGTCCCAGCTTGTTCTCGAGCGCGAGGACGCCCGACGCGAAGAAGTTCGCGAGCGGCTGCTCGCAGTCGCGTAGTTTCTTGTTGTGCGAGATGAAGCGGCCGCCTTTGACGGCAAAGACGAAGTCGTCTGGCGTCTCGGCGACCCACGCGAGGTAGCTCGACGGACGTTGCAGCGAATAGAAGGATCCGTTGATCTCGATCGAGCGCAGCTTGGTGCTCGCGAGCTCGAGCTCACGTCGATGTGGAAGGCCCTTCGGATAAAACACGCTCCGCCACGTCGGGTAGCGCCAGCCCGAGATGCCGATGCGCACATCTCCCGCGCGAGCCCTGCTCATGCCGCCTTCTTCTCCGTGGTCCCCCCACGCGGGCTAGGAGGCTGCGTTGGTGGCGAAGGCGAGCTCGTCTCTTGCCGCCGTCGCGCTACGACATGTGCGCAGAGGAGAGCGTAGACGGCCATCTCTTCGGCCGAGAGGGCAGGAGCGGCGGCCTCGACCTTTGGATCCCGGACGGTCCATGGCTCGACCTCGAGGACGAGCGTTCCGCCGAGGTACGACTCGACGATCGCGGGATGCACGTAGCACTTCTTGCAGACCGCGGCGGTGTTGCCGAGGCGCTCGGCGACGGAGCGAATCGCCTGGACGACGTTCTTCTTCCGCGTCGCGCCGAGCGCCTTGGCGGTGGTCGTCGCGGCGGCGTCGATGTCGGTCGTCGCACCGGACGCGGACGCGGACACGGACACGGACACGGACGCGCTCGCGGCCGTCGCCAGCTTGTTGAGCTCCGTCGCGGCGAGTACGGTGCCGGCCCACGTCCGGAAGTCCTTGGCGGTGAAGTCGGCGCCGGAGATGTCTTTGAGGTACGCGTTGACGTCGCTCGACTCGACGGTGCAGAGCGCGCCTCCATCGTCGACGTACTGGAAGAGGATCTGCCCAGGAAGGTCCGTGCAGCGGGCGACGACCTTTGCGACGCGGCGGTCGTACACCTCGACGGTATGCTCGACGCCGCTCTTGCCGCGGAACTTGAAGCGGATGTTCGAGCCGGTGACGTCGACATGACGCGTGCGGAGGGTGGTGAGGCCGAACGACGCGTTCTCGCGGGCGTACTCTTCGTTGCCGATGCGGATGAGCGTGAGCTCGAGGAGCCGCACGATCGCCCCAAGCACCTTTTCGCGCGCGAGGCCAGGTTGACCGAGGTCTTCGTCGACCTTCGCGCGAATGCGCGGGAGCGTCTCGGCGAACGAGAGCATGCGCTCGTACTTCGTCTCGTCGCGGATCTGCCGAAAGCGAGGGTGATAGCGGTATTGCTTTCGTCCACGTGCGTCGCGGCCGGTCGCTTGGATGTGCCCGTCGGGCGCCGGGCAGATCCAGACGTTCTTCCAGGCGGGCGGGATGACGAGGCTCTTGATCCGCTTCAGCGTCGCGGCGTCGGTGACTGCGCGCCCGTCGGCACGCTCGTACGAGAAGCCGCGACCACGCGGGACGCGCTTGATGCCGGGGCTCGCGTCGTCCACGTAACGAAGCGAGGCGGCCTTCGCGCTCTCGAGCGGATCGAGCGGGAGACGGCGGCGCACGCGCACCTTCGGCACGCGGAGCTTGCGGCGCCCACGCCGTCGCTTGACGAGGACCTTCACGCGGTTCGCCTCCGCGCGGCGGAGCTACGCCGGTGGTTAGCGGCCGCCTTCTTCGTCTTGCGCTTGGCACGACCGTGCCCATGCGCGCTCGAGTCGTTCGCGGCGCGTCCGGTGCCGCTGCCTTGCTTGGCGACGCTCTTCTTCAGGATGTCGAGGAGGTCGACGATGTCGTCATGCGCCACGACGCCCGTCGTGCGGGTGTGGTGCTCGGTGGCGACGCCGTTCTTCGCCTTCTCGTCGATGATCTTCATGACGTCGCGGTAGAAGCGGTCCTTGTATTTCTTCGGATCGAAGTCGGTCATCATCCCTTCGATGAGCTGCTCGGCCATCTTGAGCTCGCGTTCGCTGACGGCCTTGCCCTCCGAGGCGGTGGGTAGCGGCATGTCGTCGGCGTCTTTCAGCTCGTGGCCGAAGCGCAAGACCTCGAGCATGATCGCGTCGCCGACGGGCATGAGCGCGACGAGATGCTCGCGCGTGCGGAGGACGAACGTCGCGATCGCGACGGCGTTCTTCTTCGTGAGCGCGTCACGCAAGAGCACATAGGCCTTCGTCGCGCGCTTTTGCGGGACGACGAAGTACGGCGTCTCGAAGTACGCCGGATCGATCTGGTCGATCGGGACGAAGTCTTGAATGTCGATTGTCTGCGTCGCCTTGACGTTCGCCTTCGCGAAGTCCTCCGGCTCGACGACGACGAAGTTGTCCTTCTCGATCTCGTAGCCTTTGACGATGTCTTTCCAGTCGACCTTCTTGCCCGTCGACGCGCTCACGCGCTCGTAGCGGACAGGGGAGAGGTCGCGCTTGTCGAGGAGGCGGAAGTGCAGCTCTTCCGATCGGCTCTCGGCCGAGAAGAGCGTGACGGGGATCTGAAGAAGGCCGAACGAGATCGAGCCGTTCCAGATGCCGCGTCCTGCCCCAGCCGAGCTACGTCCGGCCGGGGCTGAATCCGCGCGGTCGCTCGAGCCGTCCGCGTCGTCGTCAGCGTGCTTGCGTGCGTGGGCGTGTGCAGATCGGGCCATGCCAAGGCACCGCTGCAACCTCCATGCGCATCGCGCGCGCTGCGATCAGTACGTCGTCGTGAACGAGTCCATCTTGGCGTTCGGCGGCCAGCCAAGACCGCGAACATGCCGATCGACGCACGAAGAGACCTGCGGGTTCGGCGGATTCGTGTAGACGCTCACGCCATAGGCGCGCCCGTTCTTGATCGCCACCTTGACCGTGACCTTCATGCTGTCCGGTGCGCCACAGCCGCTGATGAACGCGGCATTGCGCATCGGCGCCGAAAGTTGCGCGTCGGTGAGGTCGGGGCCGCCTTTGGCGCCGCCCATCGAGATCTCTTGGTTGTTCGTGGCGATGGCTTGCTCGTAGCTCATCCCGCCGACGAACCCGCCTCCGCCCGCTCCGCCGACGCCGCCTTTGCCGCCGCCAGCGCCCGCTTTCTTGCCGCCTTTGAGCGAGCCGCCGCCGGAGAGGTCGACCGCGGAGGGGTCGTCGCTGAGATCGCCGCCGTCTTTGCGCGAGCCGACCTGCTTGATGACGAAGAACACGCCGACGGAAAGAAGCGCGACCGCCATGACGATGCCGATGATGAACTTCGCGGCGCCGGCCTTCTTCTCGGCCTTCTCGACCTTGGCGACTTCCTTCTTCTCTTGCGCGATGTGCCGGTGCATCCCGGCGTGCTGCGCGAAGGGCGCGAACTCTTCCCACTCGTCGATCGTCTTCGAGCCACCCGTGAGCTCGTCGCGGAGGATGTCCTTGCCGACGAACTTGTGCGACGCGATCTGCTGCAGGAGCTCGACCGCCGAGAACGGACCGTGGTCCATGCGGTCCTTGTTCACGACATAGCGAGGACGCGGGTCGGACTCGAGCCTCGCCTTGAGGCTCGCGAGCTGCCGCGTCGGATCCTTCGCCTGCTGCGCGAGCGCGGCGGCGTTCACGGCGGCGGCGGTCGCCGCGGCGTTGGCCATGTGCGCTTGCGGCATCGGCCCGGAGGCGGGCGGCGGCGGAACGCCAGGCTCGCGCTCGGGCGGCATCAGCGAGAGCTTGATGTCGACGTCGAAGTTCTCGGTGTGATCGAGGCGCGAGACGTCGGCGTCCGGCGGCGGGATGCTCTTCATCGGCGCGAGATGGTGCATCGCGCTCGCGAGGGCTCCGAGATCGTCAGGGCGGTGCGACGGGTCGGCGACGAGCGCCTTGGCGAGGAGGTGCTCGACCGCCTCGGGGAGGCTCGCGTCGACGTCTCGCGGTCGGCGCATGCCCGGACCGACGGGCGATCCGGTGAGGGCCTCGTAGAGCATCGCGCCGACGGCGAACACCGTGGCGCGTGCGTCACCCGGCGCGTTCGACTTCAGGACCTCCGGCGCGAGCGCCGCGCGGTCCTTCGCGTCCTTCGGATTGACCGCGAGCTGCGGGTTCAAGCGCATCAAGCCGTCGGGCGACGAGCTGATGGCCGACGGATGAACGAAGTACATCTCGCCCCGGTCGTGACGCTCTTTGAGATCGACGCAGACGGGAACGATGACGGCGATGGCGTCGTCGAGCGAGAGACGACGTCCCTCTGCGCGACGCGACTCCATGATCGCGCGAAACGTCGTGGTCGCTCCGGAGGTGTGCACGCCCTGAGTTGCGGGCGAGGCGAGTGCCGACATGGAGTCAACGTTACCCGAGGAGGGCAACCTCACTCAATAGAAGGAGCGCCCTGTTTTCACGTTCTTTTTCCGCGGTCTGCTTCGCGCGGCGCCTTCGCGCTCTGCCCCGTTTCGCTCTCGTTTCGGGACATGCAGAGCGTCGCGTAGTGAGGAAAAATCCTTCCTCACTTGACACGGCTTGGTCTCGAGGATCAGCGTTCGCGCGCGCGCTCGGCGTTCAGCATGCGCTCGCCCACGGCCACGCCGACGAGCGCCTTGATCGCGCCATCCACGTGCTCCTTGCGGATGCCGACGAACGTGATGCGGTCACGAAGGCGTATATGGCCTACATCCGCCTCGCCGAGCTCGGCTTTCTCGCGGAGGAGGCGCTGGATGTCTTCGACCCGAAGCCCATCGCGGCGGCCCACGTTTAGAAAGACGTTCGTAAACGCGGGGTCATCCGGCGTCTCTGGCTCGCGGGGCTCGCGGGGTTCACGTGCCTCGCGGGGCTCGCGTGCTTCGCCCTCGCGCGCCTCGCCCGATCGGACGCGCGCCTTCGGCGGCATGGGAAGCCGGCCGCCGAACACGACCGTCGGCTCATCCTCAATGTGATAGGAGGGGAGCGGCGGGCGGCGGATGTCGATCGTCTCGGCGTCGGCGGCCGCATCCTCGTCGACGATCATCCGCCGGCGGTTGCGATCGCGCGGGCCGCGACGTGACTCGTCGCGTGCGGGCGCTTGATCCTTCGCAGCTTGGTCTTTCGCTTCCGTCGCCGGGAGCTCCTCGCCAGGCGCGCTCTTCGGTCCGAGGCCGGGCTTCGTCCCGCTCTCGTGGAAGAGGGGTGTGTCGTCGTCCTTCTCGGCCGGCGGCTCCCAGTTCGACAGCGCGGCTTGCGGGCGACGCTCGCGTCCTTCGCGGCCGCGACGATCGCGGCCTCCACGTGGATCACGCGCTTCGCGTGGCTGTTCGCGTTCGCCTTCGCGCGGCTTCTCGCCGTCGCGGAGCGTGCGCGGTCCTGCCGCTTCGGCACGAGGGGGCGCGGCGGCCGCAGGGGCAGGACGCCGGTCACGATCGCGATCACGCTCACGAGGACGCTCTTCCGAGCGGACCGGCGGCGGGTTCTTCGCGCGTCGCGCGTCAGCCGCGTCTTGCGCGACGTCACGCGAGGCGGCGCCGAGATGATCGGCGAGGAGCCCGGCGATCACGACCTCGGCGTTGTCCGCGGTGAGGAGCCTTCGCGCGACAGCGAGGTGTTGTGGATCCTGCGCCTTGCCGGCGTAGGCCTCGGCGAGGAACGCGATCATGTCCGCTTCCGCGCGCGTTCGCAGCTCTCCTTGTGTGGGGAGCATGCGCTCGATCGGGCGGATCTTGTACGTGAGGCGGAGCATGTAGAGATGCCCCACGTCCTTCGGGCCGACGACCGAGATCGCGGTGCCCGTCCTGCCGGCGCGACCGGTGCGGCCGGTGCGGTGCACGTACTGCTCGGCCGACTCCGGGAAGTCGGCGTTGATGACGTGCGTGAGATGCGAGATGTCGATGCCGCGTGCCGCGACGTCGGTGGCGACGAGAAAGCGAAGCTTGCCCTCGCGCGTCGCAGACATGACGCGCTCGCGCTCGCGCTGCTCGAGGTCGCCATTGAGCCAGTCGGCCTCGTAGCCGCGGCTCTTCAGCATCTCGGCGACACGCTCCGTCTCGTCGCGCGTGTTGCAGAAGAGGATCGCGCTCTCGGGATCTTCGACCTCGATGATGCGAGCGAGCGCGCCGCGCTTGTCGCCTTCGCGGACGAGGTACACGTAGTGGTTGATCTCGAGCGCGCCGACCTGATCGCTCGAGAGCGTGACGTACTCGGGATCTTTGAGGTGGTTGTTCGCGAGACGCTCGACGTCCGGCGGAATCGTCGCGCTGAAGTACAAGCCCTGGCGATCCTTCGGCAGGGTCTCGATGATCGCGTTGAGCTCCTTCGCGAAGCCCATGCTGAGCATCTCGTCGGCCTCATCGAGGACGAAGATGCGGATCGACTTCGGGTCGAGCGTGCCTCGACGGAGGTGGTCGAGCACGCGGCCGGGCGTCCCGCAGACGATCTGCGCGCCCTCTTGCAGCGCGCTGATCTGTCGCCCCATCGGCGCGCCGCCGTAGATCGGGACGATCTTCGTGCCGCGGAACTGGGCGAGCTGCTCGAGCTCACGCGCCACTTGAAGGGCGAGCTCGCGCGTGGGCGTCAGGATGAGCGCCTGGACGCCCGCCTCGGACTTCTTGACGAGCGAGTCGACGATCGGGAGCCCGAACGCAGCGGTCTTACCCGTGCCGGTGCGGGCCTGAACGACGAGGCTTTTCCCTCGCGTCGCAGGCTCGAAGACCGCCAGCTGAACGGGTGTAGGATGCACGTATCCGAGAGCATCGACCGCTTTTCGCAGGTCGGGGCTGAGGGGTAGTGCGTTGAAGGTCGGTGCAGCGGGCGCGGCCGCGTCTTGTTTTTCGCCTTGGCCGACAGCGGGAGAGCCCTGAGTCATTGGGGACCACTTATAAACGACTGCGCGGAAAGGCGCACGGCTCTAAGCTCGGTCGCGTCACGAACCGTATGAGCTTGCGAGGCTCGATCGAGACGCTCGAGGGCCGCCATGGCCTCCGTCCCGTGGGGGTCCGACGTGCATGCGGCACCCGGGCTTCTCGTGTTTCCTCGTCGTTCCTTCATGTAGCGGCTCCGGGCGGTGTCCCCATCGGGCTCGCGAGAGGCGATCTCGGCGGCGGCCGCGATCGAGCTCATCTCCTCGGCGATGGCGGCCTTGCACGCCCCTGTGACCTTGGGCGTCCGGCTCGCGTCGGCGTCGCTCGCGGGCTCGGCGACGAACAGGACGTAGGCGACTTGCCAGATGTTCGAGATGACGAACGCCGCGACGATCACGATGAACACGCCATAAATGACGCGTGCGAGTCGCTGTTTCGGGGTCATCGGGGGCGATCGTTCCGCCGGAGGGTGTACCCTCGTGCCGCTTCGGGCGTCAATCCGTTAGCTGCGACCGTCCCAAGCGCGGCGTTTCACGCCTGCTCGGCTCCCTAAGAACCTAGTAAAGGAGAAGGAGCATGAAGGGCCTCGACGGAAAGGTCGCGCTCGTGACGGGCGGCGGAAAAGGAATCGGACGGGCGATCGCCCTCGCCCTCGCGGCGAAGGGCGTCCGGGTGGTCATCACCGGACGTGAAGAGAAGGCGCTCGGCGAGACGGTCGGAGAGATCGCCTATGGAGGAGGGAAGGCGCGGCACCTCGCCGGCGATGTCCGCGATCCGGCTCACCTCGAGGCGGCGGTCGCCAAGGCGGTGGAGGTCTTCGGCGGCCTCGACATCGCGATCGCCAACGCGGGTCAGTCTGGCCGGATCGATCTCGGGGACGGCGATCTCGGCCGCGCCGAGGCGATCATCGGGACGAACTTGATCGGTGCGTATTACACGTTCCACGCGGCGGTCCCGAAGATGAAGGGCCCCGGGAGGCTCATCGCGACGAGCAGCGTGCTCGGCAAGTTCGGCGTCCCAGGCTACGCCGCGTACTGCGCGAGCAAAGCCGGCATCCTCGGCCTCGTCCGCGCGACCGCCCACGAGGTCGCCAAGAAGGGGATCACGTGCAACGCGATCGTGCCGGGATGGGTCGACACGAAGATGAGCGACATCGGTCTCGAGGAGATCGCCTCCGCGACCGGCCGCTCGCGCGGCGAGGTCAAGAAGGACGCCGTCGCCGCGTTCCCGCTCGGCCGCTTCCTCGAGCCGGAAGAGATCGCCGAGGTCGTCCTCTTTCTCTGCTCCAAAGGGGCCGACGGGATCACCGGGCAAGCGATCTCGGTGTGCGGCGGCGCGACCGCGTTCGGAGCCTGATGGCGTACCGTCCCGAGCCCGATGTCATCGCGGGCGTCGCCACCGTCGTGGGCGACGAGCTGCACGTCCCTCGCGGCGCGATGCTCCCCGAGGTGTGCCTGAAGTGCGGGATCGCCGCGCGGCACGTCCCGAAGAGCGACAAGCGGAAGAAGGATCCGAACGCGCCGAAGTCGATCAAGCTCCGCACGGGGCCGCGGACCATGACCTGGGTACCCGCCGTGCTCGTCTTCGGATGGTTCTTGATGCCTCTCTTCGCGCTCGTCGCGATGGCCATCCTGCGAAAGCAGAGCGACATCGTCTACTCGCTCTGCCGGCCGTGCGAAGAGCGACGCCTCGACGCGTTGGCGGCGTCACGCTTCATCATCCTCGGCGCGATCGTCATCTTCTTGGTCACCCTCACGTTGATCTTCAACGACCATCAGATCGCGGGCGTCGCGCTTGCGTTCGGTGGAGGCGCTGCGGGGCTCCTCGCGTGGAGGCGGCTCGTGATCGGTCGCACGCTCGACGTGATGTGGATCCACTCCGACGGAACCGTCGCCTTGAGAGGCGTCCACGCCGACGCGATCAGGGCATGCTCGGAGCCGCGCCTCGTGGCGAGGAGAGGATGAAGGCGAAGCGCACGACGCGTACGCCGCGCGCGACCGCCAAGAAGGCGAGGAGGCGCGGTCGCCCCGCCGGCGCGAGCAGCGACGATCTGGTCGTGACGATCCTCGACACCACGCTGAGCAAGCTTGGCGAGCGCGGATACGTCGCGCTCAGCGTCGACGAGATCGCGAAGCACGTCGGCGTCAACAAGACGAGCATCTACCGGCGCTGGCCGACGAAGGCCGAGCTGGTCATCGCCGCCCTCTCCGCGACGAAGACAGACGAGCCGCCGTTCGTCGAGACGGGAGACCTGCGCACGGATCTCGAGGCGGTACTGGCGGTGAAGGCGAAGCGGCTGTCGAACGCACGCGGCCGCACGATCGCGCGTGCGCTCATGTCGATCGGGGACGACGAGAGGATGGCGTCCACCCTGCGGTCGAACCGCTTCTCGCTTCCGACCGCGGTGATCCGCGCGGCGATCGATCGCGGTGAGCTCCCCAAATCGACCGACCCGACCTTCCTCGCGGAGCTGCTGCTCGCGCCGATCCTTCATCGCGCCGTCATCCTCGGCGATCCAATCAAGCCTGCGTTCATCACGAACGTCATCGACCTCGTCCTGGCCGGCGCGTCGAAGACGAAGAGACGATAAAGCAACTCAAGTTGCGATATAAAGCAACTCAAGTTGCTTAGTCAGCGTTCCTTCGGTAGAAAGAAGGAATGGAAGGCATGCTCGAGAGGCCCGTGCGAGGCGCCGCGATCGAGGTCGCGACACCGGATGGCGCGATGGATGCGTACGTCACGCATCCGGTCGCCACGCGAGACGACGAGACGTGGCCAGGCGTCGTGCTGTTCATGGATGGCCTCGGGCTGCGCGACGCGATCTTCCAGATGTGCGATCGGCTCGCGTCGTATGGCTTCTTCGTCGTCTCGCCGAACATGTATTGGCGAAAGGGTGCGTACGCGCCGTTCGATCCAAAGACGGTGTTCGCGGGGCCAGGGCCCGAGATGGATCGCATCACCGCGCTCGTGACCTCCGTCGACAACGCGAGCGCCATGCGCGACACGACCGCGTGCTTCGATCTCCTCGCGAAGACGAAGCGCGTTCGCGGCGCGACGTACGGGACGACGGGCTACTGCCTCGGCGGCGGCCTCTCGATCTTCGCCGCGTGCAAGCTGTCCGATCGCGTCGCGGCAGCGGCCTCGTTTCATGGCGGCCGATTCCTCGTCGAGCCCGACGCCCCTGCCGTGATCGAGGCCGAGGTGCAGTGCCCGATCTACATCGGCGTCGCCGAGATCGATCGCCGTCACACGCCCGAGACCACGAAGGCGCTCGAGCATGCGCTCGCCAAGGCCAAGGTTCCGCATCGCGTCGAGCTCTACGCCGGCACGTCTCATGGCTGGTGTGTGCCGGACGTGCCCGTATTCGACGCCGAAGGCGCAGAAGAGCACTGGACGAAGCTCGTCGCGTTCTTCCGCGAGCACCTCTGAGAGCCAGGTTTGGTCGTGCGCGCAAGGACATCCAAGCGGCTCCCGCGGTCGAGAAGACGTCACGGCCTCGCTCGTTCGCACGCTCCGTGCGCACGGGCGTCCTCTCGTCGTCGCGCGCAGTGACGCGCCTCAGCTCGCGTCGAGGAGGCTACGTGCGATTTGCGAGATCTGGATCTCGTCGGTGCCGCCGTAGATCTGGAGCACGCGTGCGTCGCGATAGAGCTGCTCGACGCGGTATTCCGCCATGTAGCCGTTGCCGCCGAAGAGCTGCACCGTCTCGTGGCACACCTCCATCGCGGCCTGCGCGCAGTAAAGCTTGCAGGCGCTCGCCTCCGCGAGCGTCATCGT
>JBGAFW010000016.1:0-153639 GCA_044227045.1 Labilithrix sp. | reverse complement strand
GTCCCCCGATCCATCACCTCCTTCGCTCTTCGCGCGGCTCTTGCGAAGGCCGTCGCGCATGGCGCTCCGGATCTACGCGATCGGGCTCGTGCAGTTCTTGATCGTCGCTGGCGTGCTCGAAGGCGCGCGGCACGTGTGGGAGTCGCAGCGACGCGCCGAGATCGCCGCGCAGATGGCCGCCGCCGAGCAGCAAGCGAAGGAGCAGGGACGACCGCTGCCGGGACCTCCGTGGCAAGCGCAAGGACGCTACGTCGCCGAAGGGCTCGCGCGCGTCATCGACGATCGACCGGCGCTCGAGCGTGAGGTCACCCGTCTCGCCGAAGCCTTTCAATGGAGCGTGGACGTTCGTGATCCGGACGGCGCGCTGCTCGCGCATGCCGATCCGTCGTCGGGGCGGGCGACCGGGGCATCGTCGACCGCGCCGATCGTCATGCGTGATGGACGGACGGCGAAGCTCGAGCTCTGGACACACGCGCCGCCGCACGGGGGCCCGCCCCATGGTCCGCCGCCTCTCGGTGAACCGGATCACGGACCACCTCTTGGCGCGCATCCTCCACCGCACCCTCCACCGCATCCTCCGCCGCTAGGGGGACCTCATCCCCCTCCGCCCGTCTTCCCGTTGGGACTGGCGTCGATCGTCGTCTTGATCGTCGTGGGCGTCAGCTCGTGGCTCACGGCGCGGTCGATGGCGCGTCCGCTCGCGAACCTCAGCGTCGCGACGCGTGCGTTCGGGAAAGGCGAGCTCGATGCGCGTGCGCGGATGGACCGCGCCGATGAGATCGGCGAGGTCGCCAAGGCCTTCGACGACATGGCCGATCGCATCACGGCGCTCCTCCTCGCCGAGCGTGAGCTCCTCGCGAACGTCTCGCACGAGCTGAGGACGCCGCTTGCGCGCATTCGCGTGGCGCTCGACCTCGCCAGCGAAGCCGATCCGGTGGCGGCGGTGGAGTCGTTCGCGGACATCGCGCACGATCTCGCCGAGCTCGAACGCATCGTGGACGATGTGCTCGCCTCGGCGCGCCTCGCGCTCGATGGTCCTCGTTCTGGAGCACCTTCGCTCCTCGTTCGTAGCGAAGGCCTCGACGTCCGTTCCCTCCTCGACAAGTCGATCGCGCGGTTTCGATCGGCGCATCCGAAGCGAACGCTCGACACGATGACGGAGCTCGGCGACGACGCCATCGTCAAGGCAGACCCCGTCCTTCTTCGTCGCGTGATCGACAACTTGCTCGACAACGCCCAGAAGTACACCGACGACCCGGCGCTCCCGATCGCGCTGTCCGCGCGCAGGGACGACGCGAAGCGCGAGATCGTGATCGAGGTCTCCGACAAGGGGATCGGCATCTCGAAGGCCGACCAGAAGCGTCTCTTCGAGCCATTTTTCCGAGTCGATCGAAGCCGCACGCGCGCGACCGGCGGCCTTGGCCTCGGGCTCGTCCTCGCGCGCCGTGTGGTCGAGGCCCACGGCGGCACGCTCACGATCGAGAGCGACCTCGGCGCGGGCACACGAGCAGTCGTGCGCCTCCCGCGTGCGTGAGGACCGCGCGTTCTCTAGAAGAGGAAGCCCACGCGGAGCAGATCGATCGTGGGCGTCGTGTTGTTGCCGAGCGCGCCCGCGACGCTCGCGAGCGTCTGATCGATGTTCGTCTGCGAGATGAGCCCGGCGTCGGTCGCAGGACCACTGCGCTGGTAGGTGGCGTTGATCGGGAGCTGCACGCCGGCGTCGATGCCGACGGTGATGCCGCTGTCCCACGTCTTGAGGAAGCCGATGCGCGGATTGACGAACCACGTGTTGGCCGACATCGACTCCTGAAACGAGCCGATCTGCCCAACCGTGACCGTCGTGCGTGCGTCGAGCCACTGGCGACCGGCTTTGGCGCCGATGAAGAAGGCTCCCTTGAACGGGAAGATGCGGAGATCCGCGGCGATGCCCTTGAAGGTGGCCTCCGCGCCCATGATGTTCATCTTCGGCATGAGGCTGTACTCGAGGCCGATGCCGACGAGCTTCTCGAGCTTGACCATGCCTTCGATCTCGAGCGGTCGCGGAAAGCCGATGCCGAGCAGCGGTCCGATGCGAAAGTGTTCGGTGTCCTTCTTCTCGCCCTCGGACGTGGCGGGACGATCACTTTGCTGGCGCGGCGTTGATGCGGAGCCGTTGCCGCTCGGCGGCGAGGCTGTCGGCGAAGGCGTGGTTCCTTCTTGGGCGAATGCAGAAGAGGGCGTCATCGCCATGACGGCGACGGTCGCGAGAGGCGTAAGCGCGAGCGCAAAACGACGGCGACGGGTTTGTGGTGTCACGGGTCATACCTCTTGTGCGTCACGACGAACGGCAGCGGGGGGTTTACTTGGCGGGGTTCTCGCGTCTTCTCGAGCGCGGACAGATGCAGGTGCTTGCCGGGCGGAACGATCACAAGATGGAGTACGGCCGCACGAAGAAAGCGATCAGGGGTGTGGCCAAACAAAAAGCACGACGCGGACCGGGTCCGTGACGACCCATCCGATGCGTTCTCGTGTCGCGCAGACGAGAGTGAAGCGCGCAGCGCGAGCTAGAAGAGAAGGCCGCGCACGCCGAGCATCATGCCGCCAGGTGCGAGCGTTGCCGCACCTTCACGTCCTGGCAAAGGCGACACGATCGGGGCAAGAGCGCTCACGGCTCTCGCGGGCAGCGGACGCGCTCCCATCGGCGGCAGGTCGCGCTTCTTCTTCTCGGGCGTCTCGTCGACGTAGACGAGGTGCGCTTGCACGATGCCAATGCCCGCCACGACGGCGAAGCCCGCCGCGAAGCCGAGGTTGACGTTGCGGATCTCGTCGGCGCGGCGCTGGTACTGCGGTGCGAGCGAGGCGTAGTCCGCTTGTCCGGTCGGATCATTGCCGTTCGCGAAGGACACTTCGTTCTGGCGATCGCGGGCGTAGCGGTACATCCCGAACGTGATCGCGGTCCCTGCGATCGCGAGGGTCTCCGTGCCGAAGAAGATCCAGCCGAGCAGCTTCTGGCCATTCTGAAACTGGCCGATGCCGAACGGCAACGTGGCGACGAGACGGCTGTGGCGGACGGTGATCTTCTCTTCCTGCGCCTGCGCCTTCACCTTCTCGAGCCACACGCGCTGCGCTTCACGCTCCGCCTCTTCCTTCGCCTTGCGCTCCGCCGCGAGCCGCGCCGCGGTCTGCGTGGCTTGCTTGATCTGCTCGAGCAAGGAGGAGCGAACGTCGATGAACGTGTTGATCGCTTCGCTCGGAAAGCTCAGAGGATCGGGATCGAAGGTGGGGTCGTCGAGGACGAGCTTCTCGAACATCTCCTTCGCCTCGTCCTTCTTGCCTTGAACGAGGAGCGACGCGCCGAGGTACATGCGCGCTTGCGAGATGATCGAGCGCTCCTTGAGGCCGCTCTTCGGATCGAGCAGCACGCGGAGGCGCTCCTCGGCGTCGGCCCAGTTGCGCGCGAGGAACGAGGCGCGCGCCTTCTCGAGCTCCGCGCGCGCGTCCGCGTGAGCCTCAGGCGAGCCGAGGACCGTCGCGGCGCCGAACGCCACCATCGCGCACAGGCGAAGGAGTGTCTTCTTCGAGCGAACGGGGGCCTTCACCACCGGAGCATTCTAACCTCGTACGAATCCTCAACGCGACTTGAAGGACACGCTGGCCTTTTTCCCGGCTTTCAAGGTCGTTGGCTGCTGCTTCACGGTCGGGTCGGTGCGGTCGAAGACGTGAATGTCTTTGCTGCCGAGCGCCTGGAGCGACACGTCCGTGTCGACGTTTGCGGCGAGCACGAGGTTGGGCATCTCCTCGATGCCATACGAATGGCTACTGTCGCCTTCGATGAAGAGCTTGGCGGGGACGATCGCGAGATCGACCGTGAGCGCCTCCGTCTTGTCGCCAGCTGGGAGCGTGATCGTCTTCGGCACACAGAGATCGTCGGTGCAGGTGAACTGGATCGTGTGCGGCTTGTCGTCGAGCGTCAGCGTCTTGCTCGGATCGGCCTCCCCCATCGCGGTGCCGTCGACCGCCATGCGAACACCGAACGCAGGTCGCACGGACACGAGCGAGACGATGCGTTGGGATCCAGGCTTCGCGCTCGGATTCGACGCGACGACCGGCGTGGCGGTGACGCGGGTGGGGACGTTCGCCGTTTGGCTGGTGTTTACCGTGCTCGAACGGATCGCGCTCGCGATGGTCTGTGGAGCGGACGACGACGCGAGGGCGGTGTCGCTCGGGTTCGCGCTGCTTGGCACCCTCGGCTTGTCCGTCTCGCTCTTGAACGCACGCGCGATGAAGAACGCGCCGGTCCCGAGCACGATCGCGCCGAGCACGAGCGGCGCGACGCGGCGCACGAGACGCATGCGTGCTTCGGAGCGCTGCATGCTGACGACGACGCGGAGCAGCGTCGGATCGTTCGGCGCGTACGCGAGCGCACGGTTGTAGTCGGCCGCCGCGGCGATCGAGTCACCACGCTTTCGCGCGGCCGCGCCGGTCTGACAGAGTCGCTCGATCAGCCTTCGCTCATGCTCGGCCGACCAGCCCTCCGGATCGTCGAGCCACGCTTCGATCTCGATGCGTGGTGACGCCATGCCGAGCCGCGACAGCTCGGCGGAGATCGCGTCGCGCATCGCGCCGGCGTCCGCGTAACGATTCTCCGCTTTGCGTGCGAGCGCTTTGTCGATGATCTGGCTCCACACCTTGCCGATCGTCGGCTTCTCGCGCTCGGCCGATGCATACACGCCGTCGAGCACGCGACGGAGCACCTGCGCGGGGTTGTTCCCGAGGAACGGCAGGTGTCCGACCATGCACTCGTAGAGGAGGACGCCGAGGCCAAACACGTCGGCTCGTCCGTCGACATCACCGCCTTCGATCTGTTCGGGCGCCATGTGCGCGGGGCTGCCGAGCACTTGTCCGGTCGACGTCACGCCTTGCGCGTCGAGGAGCTTGGCGATGCCGAAGTCGGTGAGCTTCACGACCGCGCGCTCTCCGGCGTTCGGATGCGGCGTCTTCCGATCACCGCTCGACGGTGAGAGCGAGATCGACGAGCCGCTCGATCCGAGCGGCGACGGGTTCGAGATCGGCGTCGGCGTCGGCTGCGAGGTCGGCGCGCTCGGGATCGGCGTCGCTTTGCCCGAGCTCGGTCCTCCGGCCGCGGCGGTGCCGGCCTTGATGCGATGCTCGATGAGGACGTTCTCCGGCTTCACGTCGCGATGCACGACCCCCGACTCGTGGGCGTGCCCGATGCCCGAGAGGAGCTCGAGCGTGATCGCCGCGCCGATCTCGGGCGGCAACGATCCATGTTTCTGAAGGAGCTTGCGGAGCGTCGGACCGCGAACGAGCTCGACGACGAGGTACTGCTCGTTCTCGTCCTCCGAGGAGACGTCGAAGACCTCGACGATGTTCGCGTGACGGAGCTTGGCGACGGCCTTCGCCTCGACGCTGAAGCGGTGTGCGATCTCCTGGCTCTCGCGCAGGTGCGGGTGCAGGACCTTGATCGCGACGTCGCGGCTCAGTCGCTTGTCGTGCGCTCGATAGACGGTGGCCATTCCGCCATGACCGAGCTCCTCGAGCACGTCGTACTTGGCCAAGACGGGCGCGCGCGATCCTGATCGGGACCCAGACGCAGGGCTGCCGACGCTCGCCACCATCGGAGCAAGAATAGCCGTTCGGTCGAGGACTGACCTATCTCATTCCGGGTCGTCTCGCGGGGCCTGATTTCCTGGCCGAACGCCGTGGATCGCTCGTGAATCACCCGCGATCCGCGTGGAACGTCGACGCCCGCAGCGCTCCTAGCTCTTCAATCCAAGACGCTTCATCCGCGATCGGAATGTGCTCTCGCTCATCCCGAGCGACCGCGCCGCGCGCGACTGGTTGTTGTCCGCGCGTGCGAGCACCTGCACGAGGATTTCGCGCTCGAGATCGTCGAACGTCGTCCCACCTTCCGGCAGCTCGAGAGACAGCGACCCTGGAGCGACGGCATCGACGTCCATCCGTGGCCGCGACATCGGAGGCGCATCGATCATGGGTGACGACATCGGTGAGTCTCCGCTCGACGGAGGAACGTCGAACGCGTTCGGCGTCGGGAAGTGCAGCGGCGACGACGGCGGCGAAGGATCGTTCGGGTAGTAGTTCGGGCGACGGACCGACGGCGGCGGCGCGTCACCGTGCGACGCGGGCGGGACGTTCGGGATGCGCTCGCTCGACGGCCATCCCGACGCGGGGGTCGCCGACGAAGGCGGCGTCGCTCCTTGGGGCACGTAAGGGAAGAGGCTCGTGCGAATCGCTTGCGGCAAGCCGAGGTCCTCGGGCGCGACGTCACGACCGGCGTGGTAGATGACGAGGCGCTCCATCACGTTACCAAGCTCGCGCACGTTGCCAGGCCACGGGTGATGCTCGAGCGCGCGCCATGCCATCTCGGTGATGCGCGGCTGCTCGCGATTCATCCGGCGCGCCGCCGCCTCGAGGAGCGGCAAGCCAATCCCGCGGACATCGTCGGTGCGTCCTCGGAGCGGCGGAACTTCGATCGGGCACACCGCCAAGCGATAGTAGAGATCGAGCCGGAACATCTGCTGATGTGCGTCGGCGAGGAGATCACGGTTCGTCGCGGCGACGATGCGGACGTCCACTTGGCGTGGCTCACTCGCGCCGACCGGCCAGAACTCGTGCGACTCGAGCGCGCGAAGGAGCAACGCCTGGAGCGACATCGGCGCCTCGCCGATCTCGTCGAGGAAGAGCGTCCCGCCATCTGCCAGCTCGAACAAACCACGACGGGCCTGCTGCGCGCCGGTGAACGCGCCCTTCACGTGACCGAAGAGCTCGCTCGTCATCAGCTCGGGCGGGAGCGCCGCGAGGTTCTGCGCGACGAAGCGTGCGCGCCGGCGGCCGCTTCGCTCGTGGATCTCCGCCGCGATGAGCTCCTTGCCCGTCCCGGTCTCGCCGTGAAGGAGGACGCTCGCGTCCGTGCCCGCGACCGCGATGACCTGCGCCATCACCTTCTGCATCGCGGGTGAGGTCGCGAGCAGGCGTGGACGAGACGCCGACGCGGTGCGCGACACGGCTTCGACGTCATCGCGCAGGCGTGAGTTCGACGCGCGGAGCTCTGTCGTGAGCCGTCGGTTCTCGATCTCGAGCTGGCGAAGCTTCGCGGCGCGCTGGATGACGAGGCGAAGCTGCGCGTTGTCCCACGGCTTCAGCACGTACGCGAAGACATGGCCGTGGTTGACCGCGTCCGCGAGGTCGTCGTGGTCGCTGAAGCCGGTGAGCAGGATGCGCTGCGTGTCGGGATACGACTCGTAGGCCGCCGCGAGGAGCTCGGAGCCCTTCATCGGCCGCATCCGCATGTCGCTCACGAGCACGTCGAACTCACGCGACGACATCGCGTCGAGCGCCTCGCGGCCCGTACCCACGCACGTCACGTCGAAGTCTTCGTTGAAGACGGCGGCGAACACCTCGCGCACGTCCTCTTCGTCGTCCGCGTAGAGCACGCGCGGCTTGCCTAGGGGTGCCGGCGGCGGCCGATCGGTGCTGGCGGAAGAAGATGGCAAAGCCACGCGGGGGACCTTACCTGGCATGGCCTCCCCGACTCAAGGACAGCCACGCAGAGTCTATTTTTCCAGCCTCGAGACCTGCTGGCAGCAGGCCTCAAGGGCGTGGATCAAGCGTCGAGAGAGTGTGTCGTTACGGCCAGAGGCGGAAGACGACCGCCTTCGGCGTGGCCGGCGGGCCCATCGTCGAGGCGACGAGGATCCGGCCGTCGGGAGCATGTGCAACATACACACGTTGTCCGCCTGCTTGCTCGAGCGGCTTCACCATCTTGCCGCCCGGCGCAAACGACTCGTCGGGCGCGCCATTCGCGTTGAAGCGCGCGACGCCGATCGCGTCATCGTTGCCGGTCGCGGCGACGACGACGATGCGACCCTGCGCGTCCACCGCCGAGCGAGGCTCACGCCCACCTTGAAGTGGCGTGCCCCAATCGAACGAGACGATGCCGCTCCCTGCAAACGATCCATCCGGCGTGCCTGCCGAGGTGAGCTGCGCGACCGCGACCTTGTACTTCGCCATGTCGGCCGTCGAGCTGCCGACCATGAGGACGCGCCCTTGCGAAAGCGTGTGCACGGACGCGGCGCGCGCGTTCGGCGCCGAAGCGCTCGGCACGACGACGACGCCGTCGCCAGCGTGGAACGAGGTGTCGTTCGCGCCGTTGCCGTCGACGCGCCACGCGACCATGCGCGCGCCGGTCCCAGGGAGGTCCGACGATCCCGCGCAGACGATCTTGCCGTCATCGGCGACCGCGACCGAAGCGCACACTTCGTTCGCCGCCATGTCCGACGAGTGGTTCGTCGGGAAGCCTCCGGAGAAGGTCTCGTCGACCGCGCCGTTCTGCTTGAAGCGAATCAACACGAGCGAGTCGTAGTTGTTGTTCGCCTTGTTCATGATCTGTGCGGCGAGGACGGGCTTACCGTCCGACTGCGTCGCTACGCCATTGGCGAGGACGTTGCCGAGGTAGTCGGGGTTCGGCGCGTACTCCGAGAAGAGAAACCCCGTGCTGTTGAACGCGGTGTCGAGCTTGCCCGCGGTGGTGAAGCGCGCGAGCGCGTATTTCGACGAAGGCTGCGTCGTGTACCCGGCGACGAAGACGGTCCCATCCGGTGAGACCGCGGCGCCGCGCGGAGAGTCAGTCGTCGCGTTGCCGCCTTCACGAAGATCGGCCACCGCGCGCGCGGTGTTGCCAAAGGGCGCGTCGGGTGTGCCGTCGGCGTTCAATCGGTAGAGGACGAAGTCGCCCTCCGAGTCGATCGTGAGGATCGGCTTGCCGTCGGCTTGCGCGGTGATGCCCCAAAGCGAGGAGACGGCCGTGTCGACGATGACCTTGCCTGTGCCATTGCCGAACGTCGTGTCGAGCGAGCCCGCCGGACCACGCACGAGGAGCGCGAGCGGCTTCGTATGCGTCTTCTTTCCCTCGGCGTCCGAGGCGGTGATCGAGACGTTCGCGACGCCCTGCGGGGCCGCGGTGGTGGCGTTGAGCGTGAGCTTGCCTTCGTTCGCACCTGCCGGAATGACGAGCGGCGCGCCGCTGACGTTCGCAGGAAGAGAGGCGGCCGCGACCGAGACAGGTCCTTGAAAGCCTGCCGCGCGGTTGATGGTCACGCTGACTTGAACGCTCTGTCCTTGAACGAGCGGGGCGGCCTCGACCTTGTCGATGTCGAAGTCATTCGTTTGGGGGGTGTTCGTCGGGTCTCCCGACGAGGTCCCACCTCCAGAGCTCGTCACGGTCTCGTCGTCTCCCACGCACGCGATGAGCGAGAGTGAGAACACGGCAAGTACGGGGGCGATCATCCACTTCATGGTTCGTTCTATTTGGGGCGTTCACGTACGGCGCATGACGTGAAGGCCTTCCCTTCTTTGGCTTTTTTTTCGTAGGAAGTTGCGGTGAGACAAGAAACGTAGGGATGCCGCCTTTTTCGGCACCGTCCTCGTCCGGACTACTTGCGTCCGTGCCGATCCTGAGGAAAGGCATGTCGGTCGCGTTCGTACATGGCGTTGGCCGTTTGGATTCGCTCCTCTGCTGATGGGTGGCCGAGGAGAGAGAAAGACGGCGCATGCCGGGAGGAACTGCTCGTGAACAAGCCTGCTTCGCTTTTCCGGGGATCGGTGGACGACGCCATCCTCGACGCACCGCCATCGCAACGGCCCGAGACGCTCGGGACGCTCGAGAGTGACATCCGCGAAATCCGCCGCCCAATCGACGTGTCGCCGATGCCAGCGATGCCCTACGCGGGCTGGCCTGCGACATGCGATCTCCTCGCCAAGATGGCGCACACGCACGCGACGGCAGGCGAGCAAGCGCTCGCGCGCCGCGCCTGCGAAGACGCGATGCTCATGATCGAGCAGCTCACCGCGAGCCGCACTTCACGGGATCACGAGCTCGCCGCGAACGCCGCCGAGGCCGTCGGTGAGGCCTTCATGCTCCTCTCCGAGGCGCATCGCGCGAAGGACTGCTTCGAGATCGCCGCTCACCACTTCGACGACACGGGCAACGTCGCGCGCGCCGCCAAAGCGCGCGTCGGCCTCGCCAAGACGCTCCTCGCGCTGCACGATCCGAGCGGACGCGCCGTCCTCGAGGACGCAGGCGAGATGTTCGAGGAGCTCGGCGACGAACGAAACGCGATCGCGATCGACCTGGCGCTGCGCCAAGCCGACGCCGAATTCGAAGCGTCGCCGCGCTCGTTCCACTCGTCCTCGCACATGCGCGTGGCCAAGCGCGTCGGCTGACACCACGACGCGCCACGCAGCGAACACGATCAAAAACGCCTTCTTCTCGCTCGGAGAAGAAGGCGTTTCTGTTTCTGTCGAGAGCCGAGCTAGTCGCTCGACTTCTTCGGATCGCCGATGCCGTGACGGCGGAGATACCCGCGCACGTGGGCGCGCTCCATCGCGGCGCGGCGGCCAATTTCGCTGACGTTGCCCGAGCACTCGGCGTAGAGCGCCGTGAAGTACTCGCGCTCGAAGCGAGCGAGGACCTCTCGCTTGGCGTCTTGGAACGTTCGACCTCGGGTGGGGGTCGACTCGCTCGCGGCGACGAGCGGCGCGAGGTGTTGCGCGAGGTCGATCGGTCCGTCCTTGCCGAACGCGAGCGCGACGGCGATGACGTTGCGGAGCTCGCGGACGTTGCCCGGCCAGTCGTGGCGCATGAGGCGCTCGAGCGAATCGTTCGTGATGCGGTTGTACGCGCTCGGATCGCCAAGATCGCTGATCATCTTGCGCACGAGCGCGGGGATGTCTTCGAGGCGGTCGCGAAGCGAAGGCAGCTCGATGCGGAGCTGCGCGACGCGGAAGTACAAGTCGCTTCGGAACGTGCCGGCGTTGACCTCGCGGACGAGATCGCGACGGGTCGCCGCGATGACGCGGACGTTGACCGGGCGGTAGTTGTTCGAGCCGACTGGCTTGATGCGCTGCTCGGCGAGCGCGCGCAGGAGCTTCGGCTGGACGTCGAGGGGGAGCTCACCGAGCTCGTCGAGGAAGATCGTTCCGCCGTCGGCTTCGACGAAGGGCGAGATTCGCTTGTCGACCGCGCCGGTGAACGAGCCACGCTCGTGACCGAAGAGCGCGCTCTCGGCGAGGCTCGGCGGGATCGCGCCGCAGTCGACGACCACGAACGGCTTCGTGGAGCGTGCGCTCGCGCCGTGAATCGCGGCGGCGACGAGCTCCTTTCCGCAGCCGGTCTCGCCGAGGATGAGGACGGTGAGGTCGGTGGGCGCTGCCTTGCGGCATCGCTCGAACACACCGCGCATCCCTGCGCTGACACCTACGAGCGGTCCGAACTGAGCGACCTCTGGAATGTCGACTTGCTCGGGCGTCGTTGGATTGAACTCCAACGACGATTCACCGACAGTGAGCACAGTGTGTTTGGTGAGGTAGACCTCCCCGACACGTGTGTCGCCGATGAATGTGCCGTTCCGCGACCCTAGATCGCGAACCCGCACACCTCGCTCCGTCGCAACGAGCTCGGCGTGAACCGCGCTCACTTTGCGATCGTCGAGAACCAGGTCGCAAGCTTCGTTGCGCCCTACAACTTGCGTCTCTGGACCGATGTCGAGCGCAGGCTTATTCGCCTGCCCGCGGTTCACCTTAAGCGAACCGCCACGGACCTCGAGCCGACCCTTAGCTACGACAGTAGCATCCACGGATTTGCGTTGTATCACGCTTGCGTAGGCACACGGCAAGCGGAATGCTCGAGGCCGATCAAATAACCGAAAAGCGCGCCGCTTTGCTTGTTTTGCTCCGCTTTGTTTTCTCGCGCGCGAGCGTCTAGGCTTGGAGGAGCATCGTTTCTTTGTCTTGAGTCGTCGTGGTGCAGCGCCTTGCTGAAGGCCGCGGGCCGCCGGATTCTCCCTCCGTCGATCCTTCATCTTCCGCACCCCGCCTCGTGATGTGTAGCAACCGAATGCGGCGCTTACTTCGAATCTCCAAGCTTTCCTCGCAAGCCTTTGCCCTAAGTGCGGTCTCAGCCGCGTTTTTTGGGATGCTCTGGGCATGTGGAAGCAGCGGTCTCGACGAGGTCGCCACGAACCGCGATCAAGACGCGGGGATGACCCGCAAGGACGGCGCGCCGGTCGAGCTCGAGGACACCGGCACGGCGACCGACAGCGGCGCGCCCCCAGCCCCGAGCTGCGGGAAGTACTGCGATCTCGTGATGTCGAGCTGCACGGGCGACAACGTGCAATATGCATCGAAGGACGAGTGCCTGGCGTTCTGCGCCCACCTCCCGCAGACGGGTGACGGCGAGCCGAAGCAGGCCCCTTCGCTAAGTTGCCGCCAATACTGGGCCGATAGCCCGGCGCACACGAACCCGGCCGCCTACTGCCTGGCCGCTGGCCCGTTCGGCGGCAACGTCTGTGGCGACCGTTGCAAGGCCTTCTGCGACGTCCTGCTCTCGGCCTGCTCGCCCGACGGCGGCACGCCCATTTATGGAAGTGCCTCGGAGTGCGCGACGGACTGCGCGAGCTTCTCGTACCGCGACGCGGGCATCGACGGCGGCGGCGAGGGCCCGCAGGGTCCCGCGAGCGGCGACACGCTCAACTGCCGCCTCTTCGCGCTCCGCGCCGCCGCGAAGAACCCCGAGAAATGCGCTCTGCTTCACCCTGACGGCGGCGCCTGCAAGGACTGACTTCGCCTTGCGCGCCCAAGGTGTTTTGCCTTGGGCGGCCAAGGTGTTTCGCCTTGCGCGCCCAAGGTGTTTCGCCTTGCGCGCCCAAGGTGTTTCGCCTTGCGCGGCCAGGTGCTTTGCCGTGGTGCTAGCGGCGGCGGGTCGGCGGGTGCATCGAGCTCGGGCCGGCGTCGGTGAAGGACGCGGCGGTGACCTCGGTGCGATCATCGCGCATGGCGGCGAAGGCGGGGTTGGCGGCGGGCGGGGGCTGGCGACGGCGGACGTTGCCCATCACCTTGCAGACCTTTCGCCAGCCATCGAGCGCTTCCATCGCGGAGCCGAAGCGTCGATCGCGCTCGCGGGCCATGATCTTCGAGAGGTAGCGCTCGATCGCGGCAGGCCAGGTGTCACCGGTGGTCTGCGCGAGGGTCGGGGGATCGCGATCGAGCTTGAGCGCGATCAACGTGAGCGCGTTCGATCCTTCGAACGGCAGGCGGCCGGTCAGGGCGCGAAACGCGACGGCGCCGAGCGCATAGAGATCGGCGCGCTCGTCGACGCGAGCGGAGCCACGCACTTGCTCGGGCGCCATGTACGCGAAGCTTCCGAGCGTGGCGTCGAACGCGGTGAGTGACGGCTCGCTCCGCCGCGCGGCGTTCGCCTTCATCTTCGAGACGCCGAAGTCGAGGATGCGGGTGCGCTCCTCGTGCTCGCCTGCCTGGATCTCCTCCTGCGTGAGCTTGCGCTTCTCGATGAAGAGGTTGGCCGGCTTGATGTCGCGATGAACGACGTGTGCGGAATGCGCGGAGTGGAGTCCTTGTAATGAGTCTTCGATGATGGGCGCGACTTCGGCGAACGACAGGTACTGCTCACGGCGGAGACGCTCATCGAGCCCCTCCCCGACGAGGCGCTCGAACGCGATCCAAAGGCGCCCGTCCTTCTCCTTGCCCGACCCGAGAATGGCGGCGACGTAGGGGGACGAGATCTTCTTGGCGATGTCGGCTTCGCGGTTGAAACGAGCGACGAGATCCGGGTCTTGCGCGGCGCGTTCATGAAGAACTTTGAGCGCAACCTTCTCTCCGCCACGCCCTTCTGCGGCGTAGACCTCTCCCATGCCCCCCTGACCGATCAGCCGACGAATCTTGTAAATTCCGCCGAGTATCGATCCCGGCGCGAGGCCAGGCTCAGATGCCATCACGGGTGAGCGTAGCATGGTCATTCCGCTCGGGAACCCGCGACGCACGAAAAAAAGCGTGTTTCGGCCGTCTTCTCCACAGGACCACGTCGCGTCGCGCAAAAATGGCTGGAAAACACGTCGAATCGGCGTTCGAAAGCAGGCGTGAAACGATGCTTCGCCCACGTCATCGAGCCCGTCGCCAAGGCATCGAGCTCAGCGCGAGTCTCCGAACCCGAGGAGGCCGTTGCTTGGTGAGAAAAGGCCCTTTACCCTCGCTCTTCCTTCTCCAAGCACAACTGTCTCGCGAGAGCAGCGTCGTGAATGAAGAAGAGTGCCAAGTGGGCCGATGCGATCGCGTGGTTAGCATTCGCTCGAGTGAAAGAATCGAGCACGTTCGATCGACTCATAACGACCGTGTCCGCGTGTTACCTGGTTCTCGTTAACGGAGACAAGAAGACGAACCCCATGCGAAGCGTGAATGACGTCGAGGCCTACCTCGGCAAGATGAACCGGCGGTACTCGCCGGTGGACGACCAACCCGGAACCTTTCTCGTACACGGCGGAGACAACATGCCGCCCACCGCGCTGCGCGTGGATCCACCGCTCGTGGTGCTTCGCGTCCACGTCGGCGACGTCGATGGAACGGCAGACTCGAACGGTGAGCTCTTCAAGAAGCTCCTCATGCTCAACGCAAAGGCGCTCGTCCATACGAGCTTCGGCCTCGAAGACTCGCGCATCATCCTCGCGAGCGCTCTCGAGCTGGAGAACCTCGATTACAACGAGCTCGAGGCGACGCTCGACGAGATCGACATGACGCTCACCCAACAGATCCCGACACTCGTAGAGCTGTCGAAGCACGTCGCGTCGGTTCGTCCTTCATCCGCATCCGATAAAGGGAAGGCCTGATCAACAATGGGCATCTTCAGCAGGCTCGCTCAGCTCATCAAGTCGAACCTCAACGACCTCATCAGCAAATCCGAAGATCCGGAGAAGATGCTGAACCAGGTCGTTCTCGACATGAACAACCAGCTCGTCGAGGCGAAGAAGCAAGTCGCCTCCTCCATCGCAGACGAGAAGCGTCTGGCGAAACAGTTCGAGCAGGAGATGGCGCACGCTGCCGAATGGGAGCGTCGCGCGATGATGGCGCTCCGCGCAGGTAACGAGGAGCTCGCCAAAGAAGCCCTCGCGCGCAAGAAGGAGCACGACCAGCTCGCCGAGACCTTCAAAGAGCAGTGGACGAAGCAGAAGAACGCCGTCGATCAGCTGAAGAAGGCGCTTCGGATGCTGAACGACAAGATCGAGGAAGCGAAGAGGAAGAAGAACGTCCTCATCGCCCGCAAGAAGCGCGCTGAGGCTCAGAAGGCGATCCAGGAGACGATGCACGGTCTCCGCGATCAGAGCGCCTTCGAGACGTTCGAGCGCATGGCCGGCAAGATCGATCAGATGGAGGCCGAGGCCGAAGCCGCAGGCGAGATCCAAGAGGAGTACACGGGCGACATCCTCGCCTCGAAGTTCTCTTCGCTCGAACGCAGCGCCGGAGCCGAGGACGATCTCGCCGCCCTCAAGCGCAAGATGGGCATGCTCCCTCCCGAGGAAGCCCCCGCCGTCCGCGCCGAGACCCCAAAGCGCGTCGAAGCCCCCGTCCAGCCCGCCGTCCAAAACACCGGCCCCTCCCGCACCGAGCAAGACGAGCTCGCCGCCGCCCTCGAGGAGCTCGAAGCAGAGCAGCAACAACAAGAGCAACGAAAAGCCGGCCGCTAACCAAACGCGCCCAACGTCGAACGCACCGTCGCCCGCGACCGGTGCGTTCTTCGTTTTGTGGCCCGACCGACCGGCGTGCCGGCCGCGCGCCAACCGCCGCAGCTCCCTTTTCAACAAAGGCACCGCACGTGACCGACCGCGCCAGCGCGGCACCCTTTCAACAAGGCGCGACGCGAACCTGAGCGGCCGCGCGACCCACGCCAGCGCGGCCCACGCCAGCGCGACCAACCGTCCCACGCCAGTCGCATGCCGCTCGTGATCCGTGCCGGCCGCGCGACCCACGCCAGCGCGGCTTCACTTTTCAACCAAGGTACTTCGCGCGACCGACCGACCCGCGCCAGCGCGGGCACTTTTTCAACAGAGCGACGAACGACCCACGCCAGCGTGGCCATGCGCCCGCGCCAACCTTTTCAACCAAGGTACTTCGCGCGAGCGACCGACCCACGCCAGCGCGGCACCTCTTCAACAAGGCACGGCGCGCGACGAACGACCCACGCCCGCGGTTGGCGATTGGCGATTGTGGCCCGAACGACCGGCGTGCCGGCCGCGCCACCGAGCTCGACCCTTCGCGCACTTGCTGATGCTGCCAGCGCGCGCCAGACAAAGCGTGGTGGGCGCCGATGCACTTTGCATCGGTTGCGAAAGATGTGCGTCGTTTCACTGAAGTGCGTCGCAGGTGAACGTTGGCGCGTCCAGTTGTGACTCCAATTCACAGCTGAAGACTCGCGTTCTTTGCTGCATTGTCGTGGAGTGACGACTCGATCCCCGTTCGTTCGAGATTGCGACTGCTTGGTCGGATCTCCGCGGCGCGACGGGCCGAGGCGCGGCATCAAGGCGTTCTGAGGCGGTTGTTGTTTCCTTTTGCATCACTGGCGAAACGCGTGCGGGTGGCTCTGTCGACGCGCGTGGTCCCGACGCTCCGGCGCGTGCCACCCGGGATCGTGCTCGCGATCGTGCTCGAGGCGGTCTTTCTCGTCGCGCTCGCGGCGACGGATGGGTACGACGTCGCGCGCAGCCACGAGTGGTTTCGCGTCGTGCTCACGTTCGCGCTCGTCGTCGCGATCTTCGCGCCGCTGCACCTCGCGCTCGGCGTTGACTCGAAGCGGGCGCGCGCGGCGACCGCGGGCGTGCTCGTGCTGTTCATCACGCTCGACTTCGCGCACTTCGAGACGACGGGGACGTTCGATTACGGCTTCCTCCACGAGAACGTGCGTGAGCTCGCGACGCCGCTCGGTCGACGGATCGTCACCGCGCAGGTGCGTCCGCTCGAGATCGTCTTCCTGTTCGCGTTGCCGGTGCTCCTCGCGTTCGCGACGGTGCGCTGGCCGGCGCGACCGCAGCGCGGCGCGCTGCGGCTGAGTGGTCGGTCACGCGTGCTTGGCGTCTCGACGTGCGTCGCCCTGCTGGCGGCGTCGTTCGCCATGCGCACGAGCACGCACGAGCCGATCACGTCGTTCTTCTCGTCGGCATGGCGGTTCCACGCCGAAGCGCAGCGCATGGACGTCGCGATCGGTGGGGCGCGCTACCCGTTCGTGCACGAGTTCAAGACGACCACGGCGGGGCAAGGCATCGCGCCCGACGCGCCGAAGCCGCACGTCATCACGCTCTTTCTCGAGTCGTGGAGCGGCATCTACACCGATCGCAAGAACGAGGCGGGCAAGCCGTACACGCCGGTCTTCGACGCGCACCGGCGTGAAGGCCTCGCGGTCGATCACTTCTACGGCAGCTCGATCCAGAGCAGCCGCGGGCGATTCGCGACGATGTGCTCGCTCATTCCGCTCTACCGCGGCAAGGAGTTCAACGACCTCGAGAGCGCTCCCCTCCACTGCTTGCCACACGTGATGAACGAAGCCGGCTACCACTCGTTCATCTACTCGGCGGCGGACGAGCCCGGCTTCGAGAAGTCGGAGACCTTCTTCCACCACATGGGCTTCACCGAGGTGCGCTTCGAGGATCCGAAGCAGCGTGGTGTCGACCCCCTCATGTGGGGCGCAGGCCTGCAAGACGACGCGTACTACAAGCGGCTGTTCGCGATGCTCGACGACGAGCTCGTTCAGCACCCACAGCAGCCGCTGTTCGCCGTCGCGATCAACGCATCGAACCACTACCCCTTCAACCGGAACCCGAAACACGAGCCCGAGCCTGGGCTCCCGACGAAGTACGGCCGGAACTACGTCGGCTCTCTGCGCGCGTCAGATGCGTGGCTGACGACCTTCTTCGACGAGCTCGATCGCCGGCCCGCCTTCAAAGACGCGATCGTCGTGCTCATCGGGGACCACAGCTTCCCTGCCGACGAGCATGGGGTTCACTTCAACGGTCTCGGCGCGCGCGAGGAGTCGTTTCGCACCGCATTCTCTCTTCGCTGGAACGGTCACGTGAAGCCGAGAATCGTGACGGACCACGCGGCGTCGCAGATCGACTACGCGCCGACGATCACTGATCTCACCGGCATCGATCACAAGTCGACGTTCCAGGGCCGATCGCTGCTCGAGATCGGGTCTTCGGCCGGCGAGCGGCCGTGGGTCGCGCCGATGGTGCAGCCCTACGACGGCGTGCGGCTCGTCGCGGTCCATTGGCCCTTCAAGCTCGAGGCGCACGAAGCGGCGCAGCAGGAGCACCTCTACGATCTCTCGAAGGACACGGATGAAGAGGACGACCTCCTCGCGAGAGGCGAAGGAAACCTCGACGCGCAGCAAGCCTCCGAGCTCGTCATCCTCCGCGACACGATCGAGCGCATTCGCCAGAGCCAAGCGGTCCTTCACGCCAAGCGGATCTGGCCGACCGAGAAAGACTTCAACACCGTCTCGGACATCGCGCCGCCCGAAGCCCCGCTCGATTGACCCCGAGGGTCGCTACTTCACCGGCGGCAGCTCTTTGATCGACGCGCGCACGCGCGACAGCGCCGTCTGCGCCTCGCGGAGGCGTCCGGCGTCACTCGCGAGGTTCTTCAGCTCGTTCGGATCGGTCGTGAGGTCGAAGAGCTGATGCTTGCCTGGCCCGGAGTCGATGAGCTTCAGGCCGGGTGAGCGCCCCGTGATGATCGCGCGGCGCATGTCGTTGTACGGGCCCTCCGGCATGTCGATGAAGACGTCGCGCTCTTCGAGCTTGTCGGCGGGCGCCGTGAGATCGGTGACGAGGCTCTTTCCTTTGAGCTCGGGATCGATCGGGAGGCCCATCAGATCGAGGATCGTCGGGACGACGTCGATGTGGGAGCGCTTCGTCTTGATCCGATGCGCCGGCGCGCCGGGCGCGTAGATCAGCATCGGCACGTGCACGAGCGGCTCCCAGAGCTCACGCCCGTGACCCCAGTGCCCGTGCTCGCCGAACGCCTCGCCGTGATCGGCGGTGAAGATGATCACCGTCTCGTTGGCCCACGGTTGCGCGGCGATGTGCGTGAGGAGCCGGCCGACATGCTGATCGGTGAACCACACCTCGCCGTCGTAGGGCGCGCGCTCCTTCGGGATCGGTTGGCCGCCCACGCTCGCGGCGAACGACGGGGCGCCTTCGTGCGCGACGTATGGCAGATGCGGATCGAGGTAGTGCACCCACGCGAAGAAATGGCTCTTCGCCTTGCCTTCTCGCGCCTTCGCGCTCGCGGGGGCACGCAGCGGGAGATCCGTCGCGTGCGGTGAAGAGAGCTGCGCGATCGCGACGTCGGTGAGCTTCGCGCTCGTCGGCGTGGGATCGTTGTCGGTCGAGTTCGGTGGGATCGCCGACGTATCCCAGACGTCGAAGCCTTGATCGAAGCCCTTCTTCCAGCCGAAGTAGCGATGGCTCGCGGCGCCGAAGGTGCGCCCGCCGCCCGCCTGGATGCGCTCGCCGACGAAGACGTTGTCGGGGAAGAAGTGCGTGTAGTGCTCGTAGTCGCGCTTCGTCTCGCCGATGTAGCGCCCGATGAGGAGCGGACCGAGACACTTCGGCGTGAACGACGCCATCGCGTAGGCGTGCTCGAAGACGACGCTGCGCGCCGCGAGCGCGTCGATGTTCGGCGACACGGGCCTCGGGTACCCCGCGAAGCCGAGGTCGGCGCGGAGCGTATCGACCGTGATCAAGATGACGTTGTACGTCTTGCCGTGCGCGCGGATGTCGTGACGCGCTTGGTCCGTCGCTCGGCTCCCGCCGCCTGCGTTCGTCGTCACCACGGCGCCTTCGCCGTCGCCGTCGTTGGCGTCGTTCGAGCCGTGCGAGCGTCCTTCGGTCGCTGGAGGATGCCCAGGTGAATCGCGCTCGATGCCCATGAGACGGGACATCAAGAACGTCACCACCACGAGGAGGATCGTGGCGGCGAGGCCCGCGATGTCCGCGGCAGAGGCGTCGAGCAAGCGGCGAAGCATGGGTGACGTTGGCCCCGCAAAACGCAGCGGAGACGGATGGTGATCGAGCCTGATCAGGCGAAATGAAGCAAGAGCGACGGCTTCCACGCTGCCCGAAAATCGGGGAGTGCCTTTCGCGCGCGGCTCTCCACCCCTTCGTGCCTTTTGCGTAGTAAGCTCCGGCACCGCACTGCCGTGAGCACCGAAGTCGCGCCCATTTCTGCACGCCCGAAGAGCGACGCGTCCACGCGCGACGTCGCGCCGAGTGAGGCGTTTCACAACGGTGCCATCGAGCTGCTCTACGAGCGCCTCGACGCCGACCCCGTGCGCGGGCTCGATCCGGCAAAGATCACAGGCCTCCTCGAGAAGCACGGTCGCAACGAGCTCGAAGCGCCGCCGGGGCCCTCGGCGATCCGCCGCATCCTCGCGCAGTTCGCCAACCCGATCGTGCTCACGCTGCTCGTCGCGGCGGTCATCGCCACCGTCAACGGCGCGAGCGCGTCGAACGAGAGCTTCCTCGCCCGCTACGGCGACGCGATCGCGATCGGCCTCATCGTCGTGCTCAACGCGGTGCTCGGCTTCTACCAAGAGCGACGCGCAGAGCAGGCGCTCGAAGCGCTGAAGAAGATGCAGACGCCGAACGCCCGGGTGCGTCGCGGCGATGTCGTCACGATCATCCCTGCGTCCGAGGTCGTCCCTGGAGACGTCCTCGAGGTCGAGGCGGGAGACGCCGTGCCTGCCGACGCGCGTCTGCTCCAGACGATCAACCTCGCGACGATGGAGGCCGCGCTCACCGGCGAGTCCCTCCCGATCGCGAAGGACGCGCGCGCCGAGCTGCCCGACGACGCGCCGATCGGCGATCGCACGACGATGCTCTTCACCGGCACGTCGATCGTGCGCGGCAAGGGTCGCGCGCTCGTCGTCGCGACCGGCAAGTACACCGAGCTCGGCAAGCTCTCGACGATGCTCCAGCAGTCGGAGCAGCAGAAGACGCCACTCGAAGAGCGGCTCGATCACTTCGGCAAGCGCATCCTCATCGCGTGCATCGCGATCAGCGTCATCATGTTCGGCTGGGGGATGGTCCGCGGAGAGAGCACGTGGCAGGAGCTCCTCCTCGCCGCCGTGAGCCTCGCCGTCGCCGCGATCCCCGAAGGCCTGCCGGCGATCACGACGATCACGCTCGCGCTCGGCATGCAGCGCATGGCGAAGAAGGGCGCGATCGTGCGCAAGCTCGCGGCGGTCGAAACGCTCGGCGCCGCCACGGTCATCTGCTCGGACAAGACGGGCACGCTCACGCAAAACGAGATGACCGTCCGCGAGATCTACGCGGGCGCCGCCTCGTACAACGTGTCGGGCACAGGCTACGATCCGCTTGGCGACATCCTCGACCTCGACGGCAAGGCGGTCGAGTGCGCGGACCGACCGGCGCTGAAAGAGCTCCTCGCCACGATCACGCTCGCCAACAGCGCGTCGCTCGAGCGCAAAGACGGCAAGTGGCGCGTCGTCGGTGATCCGACCGAAGGCGCGCTCCTCACGCTCTCGGCGAAGGGCGGCTTGCCGAAGGAGTCGGTCGCGCCGTCCCATCAAGTGTTGAAGGAGATCCCCTTCGACAGCGACCGCAAGCGCATGACGGTCGTGACGCTCGACGAGACCGGCAAAGAGGTCGCGCACACGAAGGGCAGCGCCGACATCCTTCTCCCGCGTTGCGTCTACCAGCTCACGAAAGACGGCCTCGATCCGCTCGACGACGCCAAGCGCGACGCGATCCTGGCCGAGGCCGAGCGCATGAGCCAGCTCTCGCTCCGCGTGCTCGCTGTGGCGCGCCGTGAGCTCACGGCGGGAGGCCACACTCCTTCGCAGCCGCCGTCGAGCGATCAGCGACCTAGCGCGGACCACATCGAGCAGCGCCTTACCTTCCTCGGCCTCGTCGGCATGATCGATCCGCCGCGCGTCGGCGTGAAGGAGGCCGTCCGCGCGTGCGCCGAGGCGCAGGTTCGCGCCGTCATGATCACCGGCGATCACAAGCTCACCGCCGTCGCGATCGCCAAGGAGCTCGGGCTCTGGGACGAAGGCGCGATCGCGCTCACCGGCACCGAGCTCGAGAAGCTCTCCGACGACGCGCTCTCACGACGGATCGATCACGTCCGCGTCTTTGCGCGCGTCACCGCCGAGCAGAAGCTGCGCATCGTCAAGGCGTTCAAGGCGCGTGGTCACGTCGTCGCGATGACGGGCGACGGCGTCAACGACGCGCCCGCTTTGAAGGAAGCTCACATCGGGATCGCGATGGGCAAAGACGGCACCGACGTCGCGCGCGAAGCGGCCGACATGGTGCTCGCCGACGACAACTTCGCGACGATCGTCGACGCCGTCCGCGAAGGCCGCGCGATCTGGCGCAACATCCAGAAGTTCATCTTCTTCCTCCTCTCGTCGAACGCCGGCCTCATCGTGACCGTGTTCGTCGCGAGCGTGATGCCGAAGATGCTCGGTCTCCGTCCGCTCATGATCCTCTGGATCAACCTCGTCACGAACGGCCTCCCTGCCCTCGCGCTCGGCGTCGATCCGCCGGATCCGACGCAGATGATGGAGCCACCGCGCAAGGCGACCGGCGGCCTGCTCGGCGCGCGCGAATACCTCGGCATCGCCGTCGTCGGCATCTTGATGGGCGCGCTCGCGATCGCTTGCTACATGTGGCCGTGGAACGTCGAGGCCTCGCTCCTCGCGCCGTATGCGCGTGCGATGGCGTTCTCGCTCCTCGCGCTCTCACCGCTCTTCCACGCGCTCAACTGCCGCTCGGCCACGGCGTCGATGTTCGTGATGAAGCCCCTTCTTCCGATGTCGCTCGTGCTCGGCATCACGATCAGCGCCGCGATTCACCTCGTCGCGATCCTCGTGCCGTCGCTTCGTGAGGTCTTCAAGACCTACGCGCTCGGCTCCTACGAATGGATCGTGCTGCTCGCGCTCTCTGCCTCGATCATCCCGATGATCGAGGTGCTGAAGGTGCTGCAGCGCCTCGGCATCGTCGGCAAAGACCTCGGCCCGATGTCCCGCCGCTCGACCTAGCCGGAACGAAGCGAGTCCTTCCCCGAACCTCGCAGGGAGCGTATTTTCACGCTCGATGATCCGTCCGCTTCGTTCGTCCTCGGTCTCCACGCTCACCGGCTTGTCGGGCTCGCTGCTCCTTCTCCTCGTCGCCTGCGGCGGCGGAGCAGAGCCCAAGTCGCCGGCGGGCACCAAAGAGGGAGCGCCCGACGCGAACGGCAAAGACGAGAAGCACGAGTCGATCGGCGACATCGCCGCCCAGCAAGGTGGCCTCTCGGCGCTCGGCGGCGCGGGCAACCGCGAAGGTGGAGGCACCGGCAACGAGGTCTCCTTCGCTGGACCGCTCCGCGCCGAGACGCTCTCGAAGAAGAACCCGCCGAAGCTCGACGGCCTCGTCAAAGAGTGGCACGCGCGCGCGCCGGCGACCGAGAAGCTCTCGGGCAACACCGCAGGTCTCGGCCTCGACGTCGCGATGCAAGCGAGCGACGACACGGTGTGGATCGCCGCGGAGGTCACCGACGCGAAGCTCACGCGCACCGCAAAGCACGGCGACAACGAAGATCACGTCACGCTCACGATCGCGTTTCCGTCCGGACGCGGCGCGCTGAAGGCGTACGAGGTCGGCTTCTGGCCAGGCACGCCAGGCAGCACGGCAGGGGTGGTGAAGTGGACGGCCGGACCGAACGCAGGGCAGCCCGTCGCCGGCGCAAAGCTCGTCGAGAACGACGTGAAGGGCGGCGTCACGATCGAGGCGACGCTCCCGTGGTCGTCGTTCTTCCCCGAGGCGCAGACCGTCCGAGTAGGAATGCGCGCAGCGTTTCGCTATCACGACGGCGACGGCTCGAGCATCACCGGCGTGCTCGGCACCGGCAACGGATCGGTCGACAAGCCGTCCGAGCTCCCCGCGCTACCGATCGCCGCCGAGCAAGCCGTGCTCGAAGGGCTGCTCGAGCAGAAGGGACTCTCCGGCACGAAGCCCAAGATCGACGTCTACGCCGACATCGCCAGCGACGACCGGAAGGAGCGCGTGAGCGTGTTCGGTCGCTTCTTCACGATCTGCGGGCCGGGCTATCGCAAAGGTCGTCAATTCTTCTGGCGAGAGGTCGCCGGAGACATCGTCTCGCTCGAGACGCGCGATCTCACCGGCCGCGGCAAAGAAGATCTCGTCGTGCGCCGGCGTGTCCCTACCCAAGCCGGGACGCAGCTCGACATCTTGGAGGTGTGGTCGATCCCGCAGACGAGCGAAGAGCCGCAGACGATCTTCGCTCACCAGATCGCGGTCACCTCGAGCGACGGCAAGAAGCGCGTGACGAGCTCTGCGCGGCTCTCGTCGAAGGAGATCGAGATCGCCGTCGAGCCCGCCGTCGGCTTCGACGCCTCGAGCTACAGCGAGCTCGCCGCGGGCGACAGCATCGAGCCGCTTCTCCTCCCGTGGGGCACGGTGAAGTCGCGCACGTTCAAGCTCGATGGACCGAGTGGGAAGTTCACGAAGGCGAGCGAGGTCGCGCAAGCGGGGTCTGCTCCTTCGGGCGGCGCGAGCGTGAAGCCGAGCGAGCCTTCGCAGCCCACCCGCGAGCCGCCGGCGCCTGCGGTGCAGAAGAGCTCCGATCTGAGCAAGCAGGTGCTCGAGCTCTACATGAAGGACGCCGGCGTCGCGGCGGGGACGAAGCCGCGCTTCGATCTCGAGGTGAACGTCGACGGTGACGCAAAGCCCGAGCGCGTCGCGCTCTTCGGTCGCGACATCGTCGTGCTCGGACCCGGCTTCAAAGGCGGGACCGGATACGCGCGCATCTCGCTCACGCAGTTCAGCGACGACAAGGACATCACCGAGCTCACCGCGCGTGACCTCACCGCCGACGGCGGCGCCGAGATCGTCGTGCGCGGCGCACGTCACGCGAAGAGCACCGCCGGCGACACGATCGACATCGACGGACTCTTCGTCTACCAGGTCAAAGGCGGCAACATCGTGCGCGTGTTCGCGATCGAGACCGGCCGCGAGATGACGGGCGGGAAGCGCGTGCAGGGCCTCGTGCAGTTCGTGCCCGCGAAGAGCGGCAAAGGCTTCGACATCGACGTCCGCCCCGGCACCGCCAAAGGCTGGACGAAAGAGACCTACCCGTTCCCGCAGGACAAGCCCGGAAGCGGACCGGTCGAGCCGCTGCTCCTTCCGTGGGGCAACATCCCGAGCTCCCGCTACACGTGGAACGGCAAAGAGTTCAGCCTCTGAGCAAGCGCGTCAGGGTCCGCGCCGTCAGTGACCCTTCACCATGCACTTGCCGGTGAAGGGATCCTTCTCTTCGGCGGAGCAGTTGGTGTTGGGCGGCGGCGGCGGCTTCACCGACGGCGTCGGCGGCGTGGAGACCGTCGGTGTCGGCGCGGTCTTCGGCGTGGGCGTCGTGAGAGGCTTCGTCGGCGTGATGGGCTTGCCCGCGGCCGCGCCGTTCTCTTCGCGCTTCAAGCGGAAGGCGAAGCGCGTGGACGACGGGTTCTTCGGATCGATCTTCTTGCCGTCGATCGACTCGTGGCGCGTCACGAAGCCTGGCCGCTCGATCCGAACCGAGACCTTTTCGTCCGCCCCGACGAGGATCGAGCGCGGCTGCGGCTGCGGCGCGTCGGCGCCATCCTCGATCGCGATCGTCGCGTCGATGGGCTCGGTGGTGATGACGACGGACATCTTGTTCGAGACGATCCGAGGCGTCTCGCCGGCCGGCTTCGGCGTCGCCGGATCCATCTCGGAGGGAACCGCGGTCACGGTGGGGTTCGTCGTCGCGTTCGCGTTCGTGCGAACGCTCGTCACGATCATGATCGCGCCGACCACGCCGAGGAGCAAGATCGCTCCGGCGAGCGCGCCAAAGAGGATGCCTTTGCGCTTCGGGCCGTACGGCGTTGCCGGCATCATCGCCGCGCCGCCCTGTCCGCCCTTCGGGTTGCGGAAATAGTCGGCCGGGACGTTGAAGCCGCCCGAGCGCGCCATCATCTCGGGCACGGCGTCGGGGACCATCCCGCGTTCGACCTTCTCGAGATCGAGCACGAGCTCATCCATCGACTGGTAACGAAGCTCCACCTTTTTGGAGAGCGCCTTCAAGACGACGGCCTCGAGCCCCGGCGGCACCTCTTGCGGCTGGGGGACGACCGCGCGGATCGGCGCGGGCGCCTTGTACATGTGCTGCGTGAGGATCCCCATGAAGTTGTCGGCGTCGAACGGCACCTTGCCCGACGCCATCTCGTAGAGGATGACGCCGAGCGAATAGATGTCCGTGCGCTGATCGACCGGCACGCCTGCCGCTTGCTCCGGCGACATGTAATGCGGCGTTCCGAAGACGCTGCCGGCGCGCGTGAGGCGCTGGTTTTCCCCTCCGACCTTCGCGATGCCGAAGTCGAGGATCTTCACGAAGTCGCGATCGTCGCCGCGCGGGATCAACATGACGTTGTCCGGCTTGAGATCGCGATGGACGATGCCGCGCTGATGCGCCGCCGAGAGGCCGCGCGCGATCTGCTTGGCGATGTGGAGGAGGCGGCTCACCGAGACGACCTTGAGCTGGTTCATCAGCTCCGAGAGCGCCGGCCCCTCGAGGAACTCCATGACGAAGAACGCCGCGCCGTCGGGCAGACGGCCGTAGTCGGAGATGTCGACGATGTGCGGATTGCCGATCGACGACGCCGCCTTCGCTTCGTTGAGGAAGCGTTCGGTCATCTCGGAGTCGGCGGCGAGATCGCTCCGGAGGATCTTGATCGCGACGCGCTTGTCGATCAGCTTGTGCCGGCCGAGGTACACGAACCCCATGCCGCCTTCGCCGAGGAGAGCCTCGACGATGTAGCGACCTTCGAGGGTCTTGCCGAGGTAGGCGTCGATCCGCTGCTGCGACGACACGGGCGGCGGCGCGTTGTGCACAGTGATGCCGTCCATCGTCATCTTGGGCGATGACTGCGCCGCGGCCTCCACCGCCTCCTCACGCGGAGGATTCGGCACCGTCATCATGTGGGGCGCAGATCTGTCCCTTTGGTCGGGCATTCAGAAGAAGACGAGAAGATGGACGAGCGTGGCGTCGTGCGCGGGGATCCGTGCAGACTTCTCAGATCTACGAGGTTTGCGCGAAATCCGAAAGCCAGCACACCGAGGAATCGTGCCCAGAAGTCGCGCTCGTGCATCGCCATCCACCCCACACGTCGAGAGCCGCGCCCACTCGCGCGCACCGTCCGCCCGAGCTGGTTTTCATGGCTCATCCCATCAAGCTCGAACGGGAATTCTGAAGAATTGGGAATGGCCGCCTCGAGCCCCGTGCTAGAGGTGCGGTGGCTACACACAGGGACGCGTGCTGCGTCTCCCTTCCACCTACGTTTCGTCTCCGCTCCTCCTCATGGGCTACCCCGTTCAGATCGCACTGAGGTACCTCGGCTCGAAGAAGCGAGCGTTCGTCTCCGTCGGAACGGCGTTCGCGATGCTCGGCGTCGCGCTTGGCGTCGCGGCGCTCGCGATCGTGATGAGCGTGACGGGCGGCTTCCAAGAGCAGTTCCGCGAGAAGGTGCTCGGCGTCAACGCGCACGTCATCGTCCTGAAGTACGCGGTGCACTTCCGCGATTACCGCGACGTGATGAAGAAGGTGCAGGCGGTGCCGGGCGTCGTCGCCGTCGCGCCCTTCGTGATCAATCCGATGATGGTCACGCATGGCGAGCGCACCGCCACGGGCGTCCTCTTGAAAGGGGTCGATCCCGATCAGATGCCGAAGGTGCTCGATCTCCCGCGCCACATCGTGGAGGGGTCGCTCGAAGGCATGCGCAAGCCCGGCGCAAAGCCGCCGGACGCGCCGCGCGACTCGTTCTCCCCCGGCCTCGGCACGAAGACGGGCTCGTCGTCCACGTTCGACTCAGGCGGCGACGCCGGCACGCTCAGCTTGCTCGAGGCGATCGAGAAGCAGATCGCCGAAGACAAAGCGAAGGACACGCTCGCCGACGCGGGCACGACCGACCTCGCGACGTTGATCGCGACGGGAGCCGCAGGCGAGATGGCGAAGAAGCCTACCGCGCCCAAGCCCTCGGCCGATCCGCTCGATGCGATCCTCGGCGACGGCGAGCCGAGCGGCGAGGCCCCGGCAAAGACGCCGTCCGCCGCGCTTACGCCCGCTCCGATGGGCGACGTCACGCCCAAAGGCGGCTACGCGAGCAAGCTCCCCGACAGCGACGAATTGCCCGAGTCGATCGATCCCGATCCGTGCCGCAGCCCCGAGCAAGTGAAGACGCTGCCGGGCGTCGTGATTGGTCGCTCGCTCGCGAAGCGACTTGCGGTCGGCCTCGGCGACTGCCTCCAGATCACCTCTCCGCAGATCGGCATGACCTACGGCGCGAGCGGCTCCCGCCCGCCGATCGCGAAGCAGTTTCGCGTCATCGCGATCTTCGAGGCGGGCTTCGATCAGTACGACTCGAAGCTCGTCTATACCGACCTCTACGAAGCCCAAGCGTTCTACGAGCAAGGTGACAGCGTCACCGGCGTCGAAGCCAAGGTCGACGACATCGAGAAGGCGGCCGACATCGCCAAGCAGGTCGACAAGGTCCTCGCCAACGGCGTCTACCACACGATGGACTGGCGCGAGCTCAATCACGGGCTCTTCACCGCCCTGCTCATTCAGCAGATCGCGATGAGCGTCGTGCTCACCCTCATCATCGTCGTCGCGGCGTTCACGGTGATCGCCACCCTCATCATGGTCGTGCTCGACAAAAAGAAGGAGATCGCGCTTCTGAAGGCGATCGGCGCGAGCGACGACGCGATCCTGCGGGTGTTCGTGTACCAGGGCGGCATCATCGGTCTGGTGGGCACCGCGCTCGGGCTCATCCTCGGCTATGTGTCCTGCCGGTTCCTTCTGTCGTACGGCTTCCCGCTCGACCCGAAGGTGTATTTCATTTCCCGTCTGCCTGTGAATGTCCGCCCAACCGAGTTCATCATCACGGGCATCGTCGCCATCCTCATCTGCCTCCTCGCTACGATCTTTCCCGCGTTCTATGCGGCGCGGCTGCGACCGTCGGACGGCTTGCGGGCCGAGTAGAGCGCCGTTCGAGGCCTCTCCTAGTTTCCCTGCAAATCCCGCCCTATCGGTGATAACTTCGCTCGCGCATGCGATGGGTCGTCGAAGTTTCGTCGATCGGCAAGACGGATCTTCAGAAGTTCGTGGTCGAAGCCGAATCGTGGCAGCGCGCTCTCCAAGCGGCGCGTGCGCAGCGTGGAGAAGAGGGGCCCATGAGCGGCTTCTCGATCGAGCTGCTCGAAGAGGGCTACCGCGCCGTCGATCCGGTCTCGCGCGTTCGCTTCGTCGTCAAACGCGCGCCCGATGACATGCCCGTCACCGCGCCGGTGGCGAAGGACGCAAAAGGTGTCGCACCGTCCCCGCCGTCTGCCGCAGGCGCTATCGTCGCGCCGGCGTCGTCCGCGTCGACGAACGTGACGGAGCCAAAGCTTCCGCCCGCGCCGACGTCGTCGGTGCCAGCGACCGCGTCGATCGCAGGTCCGGGCAAGAAGTCCGTGCCGCCGCGGCCGATGGACAAGAGCAACGGGCCCGCCTCCCAGAAGAAGGGGCTCAGCGTCGACACGGTGGTCGATCAAAAGCCTGCGGGTGCCGCCGCGTCCGCGCAGCAGCCTGCCGCAGCGAAGACCAAGTCGGAGCGGCCGCCGCCGCCGTCGGTGGCGCCTCCTCCTTCGGCGATGCCGGTCTCCGTCGGAACGCCCACGCCAGGGCTCCCGCCGGTGAAGGTGCTGACCTCACGCGAGCAGAACCCGACCGACGCTTCTCCGCTCACCTACCGCGAGTACTCCTTCGCCGTCCCCGCCGGCACGTCGGAAGATGCCGCGGTCGAGGTGCTTCGCGCGCAGCTCAAGATCGTCGACTCGCATCTCTCGGCTGCGAAGATGGGCAAGCTCGTGAACCTCGCCGTCTTCGACGTCGAGTTCACCGGCAAGCCTCCCTCACCTCCCCTCGCCACGCTCACGTGGAAAGACTGGAAGGGCGAGCCCATCGTCGGTTACCCGCGACGCGGCGCTGCGCAGAAGCAAGTGAAGCCGCCGTCCGGAACGTCTCCTGCCGCCGCGGTGGGTCCGGTCTCTGCGCCGTCGAGCCAGATTTTCCCCGCGCCCACGTCGTTCCCCGGCGGGACGATCCCGCAGCAACCGCAGCAACCACGACCTGGCGCGATCGGCGCCGCGCCGTCCACGTCACCGCCCGGCGCGACGCCTGCGCCGCCGGTCGTCGCGACCGCCGCGGCCGCGTCCGTCCCCAATCCCTTCACGTCGACCGCGCCGATGATCGCGCCGGCGGTCCTGCCGCAACAACCTGCGCAGCCCCAGCCGGGATCGATCCCGCCGCCCGCGGCGACCGCGCCGGTGATCACGCAGCAGCAGCATCCCGGATCCGTTCCGCCGCCGCCGATGCTCTCGCCCTCGCAGCCGCCACCCGCGATCGGTGTCGTCGCGCCCGTCGCGATGTTCACGCCGCAGCAGCCGGGATCGATCCCTCCTCCTGGCTCGATGCCGCCGCAGGCTCACGGATCGATCCCTCCGCCGCCCGCCTTTCCTCCGCCGCAGCAAGCGCCGGTCATCCATCCCTCCACCCCGCCGCCTCCGCAGACGACGCACTCGCAGCCTCCGCCTCCGCAGACGACGCACTCGCAGCCTCCGCCTCCGCAGCAGCCGCCCGCCTCGGCCGCGTCGCCTGCGGCGCAGCCGAGCCAGCCGCCGCCGCGACGCCCGTCGTATCCGCCGGGCCCGGACGGCATGGTGCGCACGCCTTCGGGACGCTTCGTCCGCGGGCGCACCACCGGCGACGAGCTCATCACCGCGCTCTTCGAGTCGATGCACGACCTCCACTTTCTGCGTGACGCGCTCGATGGTGGCCAGTTCTGCCTCGCGCTCGCGACCGAGGTGCTCCCCGCACGCGCTGCGATCATCCACTTCTTCGATGTCGAGAAGCGCGAGTGGGTCATCGCCTGCACCCGCGGCAAAGACACCGGCAAGCTCCTCACGATGCGGACGCCCGAGCAGGACGATCTCCTGCGCGATGCGGCGCGCAAGAGGCGTGCGGTCGTCACCGCCAACGCATCCGCCGCCACCGCGCCGCGCTACCAGACGCTCGGCGGAAGCCGCAGCATGATCATCGCTCCGATCATGCAGGCAGGCCGCGCGCTCGGCGCGATCGAGATCATCAACCCGCTCGACGGCATGCCCTTCACCGAAGACGAAGGAAACGCGATGACGTACATCGCCGAGCAATACGCCGAGTACCTCGGCTCGCGCGGCATCGTCCTCGATCGCGAGCGCATCCAGAGCGCCGCGTCGCCTCGTACGTAGCTCAGTCCTTCGGCCACTCGATGGCGTAGAGGACGAACACCTCGCCGTCTCCCTGGCGTTCGGTCTGGCCGACCGGATGAAGGGAGCTGCGTGTGATGCGCGGGTCGCCGGAGCGATCGAGGAAGAGCTTCACGTTGACCTCCCAATCGGCGAGGTGCGTGACGCCGACGGCGCGTGCATGCGCGGCGATGCGTCGCTCACGGACCGCGCGCGCGGCTGCCCCGTCGACGACGCCGTCGAGGTTCTCGACGTCGCGCTCCGATCCGGTCGCGAACCATCCGAGCGCGCCGCTTTGAAACGATCCGATCACCGCGCCGCGCGGTGCCATCGACAGGACGTGCTTCGCTGGGTCGGCGTATCCCTTCGCCCCGTGATGTCCGTGGTCGGCGCTCATCGTCGGGGTCGCGGTCGCGAAGTCGATGACCCGCACGAGCGCGACGAGCGCGCAGGCAGCGAGCGCGCCGTTCACGAGCCGCGCGTGCTTCGGATGGCGTTCGAGGAGCTGCGCGTAGCCCAAGGCGAGCGCGATCGTCGTGAAGACGTGCACGGGTACGAGGTAACGACGGAAGAACCACGTCGCCGGGAGATAGAGCGCGTAGAAGAGAAAGATGCAGGATGCATTGATCGCGAGGATCTTGAGCGCGTCATGGGAGGCGCGGCGACGCGCGAGGAGGAGCGCGCCGGCGACGAGGAGGATCCCGATCGCGAAGCCCACCCCCGAGGCGCCGCTTCCGAGCGCCTCACGCAGCCACGTCCAGTCGAAGAGCGGCGGACCGACGACGGCGCCCGTCGCCCACGCGACTTGGTCGCGCACGACGATGCCTTGCTCCTTGTACATCATCGTCTGCTCGCGGACGGCCGCGCCGCTCTCGGGGATGATCGAGCCAAACGTGGTGAACGAGTAGAGCCACCACGGCATGACCACGACGAGCGCGGTGACGACCGCGACGGCGACCGCGCGAACGCCAGCGCGGCGGAGCATGAAGAGCCCTGCGATCGCGACGAAGAACACCGTGTCGACGCGCGCGAGGAGGCAGAGGCCGAGCATCGTGCCGACCGGCGCCCAGGCCACGCTCTCCGTCTTCTCGCTCGCCCGCATCCACGCGAGCAGGGCGCCCAAGACGCAGGTGATCGCGAGCGAAGACTCGAGGCCGTTCAGCGAGGTCGCGATCGCGGAGGTCGACAGCGCCCAGGCGCCCGCGGCCCCGATCGCCGCCCGCCCCGCGTGCGCCGTGAGCGAACGGGAAGCGAGGCGCCACGCGATCCGCCCGAGGAGCCACACGGTGGCAGCGTCGGCGACGGCGCCGATGACGAGCGCCGCGCGAAACGCGACGGTGGGATCGCGATCGCAGCAGCGAAGGACGGGCACGAGCAGAAACGCGATGAGCGGCTGAAACCCGCTCGTCGTGTGCGTCCCGTAGATCGTCGGGCCGAGACCGCGCGCGAACGATCGCGCGATGCTCAGCGTGTAATACGTGTCGTCGGGGACGAAGAGCCGGTCGAGCACGCGCCAGCGCCGCGAGCGCAAGGAGGGCGATGACGCGCATGGCTCGCTTCTCACTCATCGCCGCTCAATCCATTCCGTCATCTAGAAGAAAGTGGGCCGCTGCTGGCGCTCCTCGAGACGGCCGCACCTCCGACTCATAACACGCGCGACGGGAGTGCTATCGTGCGTCTGAACGAGCTCGCGAAGGAAGAGTTATCCGGTGTCCCGCTGGCGTGATCGATTGAAGGTGTTCGTGCTCTTGCCCGCGGTCGTGGTCGCCGTCGGAGTGCTCGCCTACTTCACGTTTCGGACGACCCTCCAGGTCGACACGCTTCGCCAGCAATCGGTGCTCGAGGCCACGCTCGCCCTCGCGACGGAGAAGGCCAACCGCCTCGATCGCCAGATCATCGACCAAGACAACGTCGTCGTCGCCGTCGCGGATCCCGCGCGCCTCGACGAGCTGTCCGATCGATGGCTGCCCACCGCGCGACGCGAGACACCGAGCGTCCGCGCGATCGTGGTGCTCGACGAGAGCCGAACGGTGCTCGCGTTTGCCTCGCGCGCAGGCGGCGCCTTCTCGGAGGAGGAGGGCTTTCGCCGCCTGCTCACCGAGAAGATCCTCGGCGACATGGAGCTCGGCGCCGCGCTGCCGCCCGACGAGCTTCGTCACCTCCATCGCGACTACGCCGCGCAGAGCTACCTGCTCTCGTACTGGCAGCGCATTCATCAAGGGCGCCGCTACCTCATCGTCGCGTGGCACGACATCGGACGCATCGTCCGCGAGACCCTGCCCACGCTCGCGATCGACCCGCCGAGCGCGGCGCACGAGGCGACGCCTGTCGCGCGATCGTCTGCGGCGAGCCGCGTGAACGTGATCGACGAAGAAGGCCGCATCATTTACGGCCCGCCGCTCCGGACGGGTGAGTTCACCGTCGGCGTTCGCTTCCCGACGACGCTCTACAACTGGCGCGTGCAGGTCTCTCCCCAAGCAGGCGAGGAGATCGCGTCGCGCGTCGAGAACCGCCGCCTCCTCGAGATCACGATGGTGAGCCTCTCGGCGATCGTCATCGTCATCGGGGCGATCGTCATCGTCCTCGTCTCCGAGAAAGAGCGCCGCGTCTCCGCGCTGAAGAGCGAGTTCGTCGCGAACGTGAGCCACGAGCTGAAGACCCCGCTCGCGCTCGTGCGCATGTTCGCCGAGATGCTACAGTCGGGCCGCGTCTCGACCGACGCGAAGAGACAGGAGTACCTCGACATCATCGTGCGTGAGAGCGAGCGCCTCTCGGCGTTGATCGAGAACGTGCTCGACTTCGCGCGCCTCGAGCGTGGCCGCGGCACTTTGGAGCTCACCGAGGGCGACGTCGGTGACGCCGTGACGCGCGCCGCGAACGTCTACCGCTACCGCGCCGAGCGCGAAGGCGTGCGCCTCACCGTCGACGTCGAGCCGAACCTCCCACGCGCGCACATCGACGAGCGCGCGATTCAGCTCGCGGTCGTGAACCTCGTCGACAACGCGCTCAAGTACGCGCCAGACGGCGAGGAGATCACGGTGCGCGCCTCGCTCGACGAAGCACGCGACGAGGTCCGCGTGGACGTCGTCGATCGCGGCCCCGGGGTGCCCGCCGATGACCGGCAGCGCATCTTTGACCGGTTCGTTCGTCTGGCGTCCCGCGGCGACAGCCAGGTCCGCGGCAGCGGGATCGGGCTCGCCCTCGTCAAGCACATCGCCGAGAGCCACGGCGGCCGCGCTTGGGTCATTTCCTCTGTAAAATCATCGTCCGAGAGCAGCGACTCGAGCCGATCGACCGAGGTGACGGGCTCGACCTTCTCGTTCTCGATCCCCGCCGCTGGACCGCGGCCACAGCCGCGTGATCGAAGCGAAAAAGCCGATGGCCGCGACTCCGCGAGCCATCCGACCCACGCCGAGGAGCAGACGTGAAGCAAACGCGCGAAATGCACGTGTGGTCGCGCTACGGCTGAGTTGACGAGGCTCTTCGACGAGATATCGTGATCTTGAAGGCTTCATGCCTTATGGTGCAGCGCGCACGGCGCGCGTTTGCGTTCAGACACGTCCTGTTTGGGAGGTAATTCAAGGGTATCGGCATGGCGATTGGGAATCAGAATGAGGAAGCAAAGCTTTTCGTAGCAGGGCTCCCAGACAGCGTTTCAGAAGAGGTGCTCAAGCAGATTTTCGAAGCGACCGGCGGCAAGGTCGTGAGCGTGAGCCTCCCAAAGGATCGAATGACGGGCCGTCCACGTGGATTTGGGTTCGTCACTCTATCGACACCACAGGAAGCACAAGCCGCACGTGACGCGCTCGATGGCTCGCTGCAAGGCGGCCGATCGATCTCCGTGCGACCCTTCCAAGCCGAGCCCCCGCGCAAAGGCGAAGGCGCGAGTGGTCCGATGTCGAGCGGCCCGCGATCGAGCGGCCCGCGATCGGCAGGACCGCCGCAGCAGGCGCCCGATCGCACGCTGTACGTGGGAAATCTCCCGTACGACTGCTCACAGCCCGAGGTCGAGACGCTCATCAACAGCGTCGTCGGCGAGGGACAGGTCGTTCGCGTTCATCTCCCGATGGATCCCGACGGACGCAAACGCGGCTTCGGCTTCGTCACGATGGCGAGCTCGGAGTCGGCGAAGCAAGCGGCCGAACAATTGAAGAGCGCAGACCTTCGCGGTCGTCGCCTCATCGTCAACATCGCGCATCCGAAGGGCGATCGCCCTCCGCGCAGCGAAGGCTTTGGCGATCGCGGCGGTGGCGGTGGGTTCGGCGGTGGTGGTGGTGGCTTCGGAGGTGGCGGCGGCGGCTTCGGCGGCGGTCCTCCTTCCTTCGGTGGCGGCGGCGGCTTCGGCGGTCCTCCTCCTCCCTCACGTCGCACGTTCGACAGCGATCGCCGTCGCAAAGGCGGCGGTGGTGGCGGCGAGGGCGGCGAAGGCGGCCCGAAGAAGCGTGGCGGCGGTGGTCGTGGTCGTCAGGACAGCAATGACGATTTCGATTGGCGCAAAGCGGGCGACAAAGACGACGAATGAGCCCTGGGGCCGGACGGCTCATCCGTCTGACCTAGGCCGAGCTTTTAGAAAAGAGCTCGCGAAGAACACCCGCCGAGAGACGGGCTTGACCTGGTTGTGGCCTGGTAATAAGGTCCGCGGCCCCTCGAGAGTGCGAAGGATTTAGCGATGCGTGACATCATCAAAATGAGCTGCGCGAACTGCAACCGCGCGAACTACGTGACCACGAAGAACAAGCGCACGATGGCGGAGAAGTTCGAGATCAAGAAGTTCTGCTCGACCTGCCGCAAGCACTTCCCTCACAAAGAGGGAAAGATCTCGAAGGGCTGAGCCTTCTCTCGGCCTTCGCATACGCGAAGCCGATCCTCACGAAAGCCTGCGTCGAACGCCGACGCGGGCTTTTCGTGTTTCATGCGAGCTGAACAACAGCGCAGCGCTCTCTGCCGGTGGAGCTCATTTTCGGGGGTCGGCCCGCGCTTCGCGTGGAGCCTCCGAACGGCGGGGCGGGTAGACAGGGAGCCTCTGTGTGCTATTCAGGCCGCGGCTTAGCGGTTGGAGGCCAACGACCCTCACTCCGTCGGCGCAGCACTGGCCGGCTTTAGGACTCCCTCCCCGATGATCTTCGACTGGGTTCACGGCCTCTTCTCGAACGATCTTGCGATCGACCTCGGGACCGCGAACACGCTCATCTACGTGAAGGGCAAAGGCATCGTCTCGTGCGAGCCTTCCGTCGTCGCCGTCCAACGTGACGTGCGCGGCGGCAACAAGGTCCTCGCGGTGGGTCGTGAAGCGAAAGAGATGCTCGGCCGCACGCCGGGAAACATCAAAGCAGTTCGCCCACTTCGAGACGGCGTCATCGCCGACTTCGAGATCACCGAGGCGATGCTCCGTTACTTCATCGCGCGCGCCCACAACCGGCGCACGCTCGTGAAGCCCCGCATCATCATCTGCGTCCCCTTCGGCATCACCGAGGTCGAGAAGCGCGCGGTCAAGGAGAGCGCCGAGAGCGCAGGCGCCCGCGAGGTGTACCTGATCGAAGAGCCGATGGCGGCCGCGATCGGCGCCGGGCTCCCCATCACCGAACCGTCGGGCAACATGGTCGTCGACATCGGCGGCGGCACCACCGAGGTCGCCGTCATCTCGCTCGCCGGCATCGTGTACTCGCAGTCGGTGCGCGTCGGCGGCGACCGCATGGATGAGGCCATCCAGGCGTACCTGAAGCGCAAGTACAACCTCGCGATCGGCGAGCAGACCGCCGAGCGCATCAAGATGGAAGTCGGCAACGCCTATCCGCTCGAGACGCAGAAGACGACCGAAGTGAAGGGCCGCGACCTCGTCGCCGGCATCCCGAAGACGGTCGTCGTGAACTCGGACGAGATCCGCGAAGCGCTCAACGAGCCGATCAACGCGATCGTCGAGGCCGTCCTCGTCGCGCTCGAGAAAACTCCGCCCGAGCTTGCCGCCGACATCGTCGACAAAGGGATCGTCCTCACCGGCGGCGGCGCCCTCCTCGCGAACCTGGATGTTCTCCTTCGCGAAGAGACCGGCCTCCCCGTCATGGTGTGTGACGATCCGATCAGCGCAGTCGTTCTCGGAAGCGGCAAGACGCTCGATCACATGGAGCTCTTGAAGGAGGTCACGATCGGCTAGGAGCCCCTCGGAGGGTTTCTTCGCGATCGCGCCTCTCATAGGAAGAAGTCGTGTCGGCGTTCAAGCGGTACAGGGACGTCGGGATCGTCATCATTCTCCTCGCGGTTCCGTTCTTTTTCTTGCGCGCCAACATGAAGGCGCCCTCGAACCTGAACGCGCTCGACCGCGTGATCCTGCGCATCAGCGCGCCGATCGAGTTCGCCGCGTCGAGCCTCGCGCGCGGCATCTCGAACATCTGGGAGAGCTACGTCTACCTCGTCGACGTCAAGGCGGACAACGAGCGCCTCGCCTACGACAACGCGCGCCTCCGCGAGCAGGTCCACCGCCTCGAGCAGAAGGAGACCGAGAACCGCGAGCTGCGGCGCCTCCTCCAGCTCCGCGAGTCGATCCCCGGGGACCTCGTCAGCGCGCAGGTCGTCGGCAAAGATTTCACGGAATTCTTCCGCGTCACGCGCGTTGTCCTCGACCGTGGCTCGCGAAACATTCGCCCTCACATGCCGGTCGTCTCTCCCGACGGAGTCGTCGGCGCCGTGATGCGCGTCGCCGGTGACGCCGTCGACGTGCAGCTCGCGGTCGACGCGGCCTTCGGCATCGACGTCGAAGACGAGCGCACGCACGCGCGTGGCTTCGCGCGCGGCACGGGCGATCCGTCGCGCTACGCGTGCAAGGTCGAGAACGTCGACTCCCGCGACGAGGTCGAGATCGGCGACCTGCTCGTCACGAGCGGCAAGGGCAAGTGGTTCCCGAAGGGCCTGCCCGTCGCGCGCGTCACGAAGGTCGTCAAGCGCGAGCCCGGCCGCGATCAAGAGATCGAGGCCGTCCCCACCGTCAACTTCTCACGCCTCGACGCGGTCCTCATCCTCGTCGCCCCGCCGTCCGAAGACGGCGAAGAGCCCGCGAAGGACGGCAAGAAGCCCTCCACCGCGTCGGCGAAGCAAGGCGGCAGCAAATGAGGAACACCGCGTTCTTCATCGCCGGCGTCGTGCTCCTGCTCGTGCAGTCGAACCTGTTTCGGCTCATCCGGCTCCTCCTCCAGCTCATCGGATGGATCGTCCGCGCGAAGGCGGATCTGTCGATGCCGGGCCTCGTGCCGTCGCTCGTCCTCCCGCTCATCTTGTTCATGGGCGTCCACGAGTACTCGCTCGTGCGCGGCGCCGGCGTCGCGTTCGCGCTCGGCTACCTCACCGATCTCGTCGGCATCGCCCCCGTCGGCCTCTACACCTCGACGTACGTCGCGATCTACATCTTGGCGCGCGCGGCCGGCGTGCGGCTCGCCGCGCAGACGATGCTGATGCAGGTCGGCCTCGCGCTCGCGTTCACGCTCGTCCACAGCGTGATGATCCTCGTCCTGCTCGCGATCTTCGGTCGTGACGCGTACGTGCCACGTGCGCTCTACCCGATGACGCTCCCGCACGTCATCGCCACGGGAATGGTGGCTCCCCTCGTCTTCCGCCTCGCTGCTCGCATCCATGCAGCAACCGTGACGGGGGCACCGAAGGAGGTCGCGCGATGAGCAACCTGCTCGTCCCGCGCTCCGACGTTAGCGAGTTTCGAAAGCGCTATCGATGGATGGCGCTCGCGGCGTTCGTGGCCTTCGCGATCGTCGTCGGCCGGCTCTTCCAGCTCCAGATCGTGCGCGGCGCCGAGTACGCGCAGACCGCGCACGAGAACGTGATCCGGCGCGTCACGTTGCCCACCACGCGCGGCGTCGTCCGCGACTCGCAGGGCCGCGTGCTCGCGTCGAGCCGCTCCTCGTTCAACGTCCTCCTCGTGCCGGGCCGGGTGATGCCGAGCGCCAGGCCGCAGCGACGAACGACGCGCGCGACCGAAGAGCAAGACAGCTTCACGCGCATCGCCGACACGCTCCGCCTGAACCCCGACGAGCGGCTTCGCCTCGCCACGCGCATTCGCGACGCGTGCATCACCGACGAAGACCGATCGCCCTGCTGGCGTCCGATCCTCGTGCGTGAGGATCTCTCGCGCGACATCGTCGCCGAGCTGAAGCAGCACGCGAGCGAGCTGCCGGGCGCCGAGGTCATCAGCCAGCCGATCCGCTATTACCCCTACAAAAGCCAGGGCGCGCACCTCCTCGGGTACACGAGCGAGATCGACGGCGAGACGCTCGCGAAGTACCGCCCGCCGAACTACGACCAGCTCTCGGCCGAAGAGAAGCAGAAGCTCAACCCGCTCGGCTACGAGCCCGGCGACATCGTCGGCGCCACGGGCGTCGAGCACTCGTGGGAGAGCTACCTCCGCGGCCAGCGTGGTTGGGAGAAGCGCGTCGTCGACGCGCGAGGTCGCTACCGCACGGGCCCGGAGGCCGAACGCCTCCTCGACTCTCCGTCACGGCAAGAGCCGCTGCCGGGCCGCGATGTTCGTCTGACCGTCGACATGGAGCTCGAGCAAGCGGTCGAGCGATCGATGCGCGCACACACCGCAGGCGCGGTCGTCGTCGTCGACGTACGCACCGGCCGCCTCCTCGCGCTCTACTCGAAGCCCGACTTCGATCCGAACGATCTCGCCGGCGGCTCCGGTCACGATCGCATCCGCGAGGCGTTCAACAAGCTCTACACCGATCCGTTGCGCCCGATGCTCGACAAGACGATGTCGGGCGTCTTCCACCCTGGGTCCACGTTCAAGCCGTTCTCGGCGCTCGCCGCGCTCGAAGACAAGATCATCAACCCCGCGGACAAGGAGCGTTGCGACGGCTTCCTCTCGTTCGGCCGGCGCATCTTCCACTGCACCCACGTGCACGGGAAGGTCGACATGCGCGAAGCGATCGAAGAGTCGTGCAACATCTACTTCTTCAAGCTCGCCGAGTCCGTCGGCATGGATCGCATCGCGCGCATCGCGACGGAGTTCGGCCTCGGGCAGAAGACCGGCATCGGCGTGAACCCGGAGGCGGCCGGCCGCATCCCTACGCGCTCGTGGTACTCGCTCCGCTACAAGGGCCAGTTCCGCATCGGCTTCACGCTCAACACGTCGATCGGCCAGGGCGCGACCACGGTGACTCCGCTGCAGCTCGCGCTCGCGTACGCCGCGCTCGCGAACGGCGGCACCGTCTACTCGCCGCAGCTCGTTCGCGCGGTCGAGACGAGCGACGGGGCGATCGTGCAAGACTTCCCGCCGCGTGTCCGCCAGAAGGCGAAGGTGAGCCCCGAGAACCTCGCGCGCGTGAACGAGGCGCTCTACGCGGTCGTCAACGAAGAGAAGGGCACCGCGTTCCCCGTGCGCGACCGCACGCTCGACGTCGCCGGCAAGACGGGGACGGCGCAGACCGGCTACGTCAACCCGGGCAACGACGATCCGAAGAAGGCTTGGTACCTCTCGCGCGACCACGCGTGGTTCGCCGCGTACTCACCCGCGAAGGCGCCCGAGGTGGCCGTCATCGTCCTCATCGAGCACGGCGGCTCGGGCCCCACGCAAGCCGCGCCGGTCGCGATGCAGGTGATCAAAGAGTACCACCGCCTCCAAGCGCAGCGCGCCGCGAAGCTCGCCGCCGCAGGCAAGAAGCCGGGCGATGCGAAGGGCGACAAAGACGCCGACGAGAAGAAGGCGCTCCCGCGTGATCCGCCGCCTCCCGATCCAAACGGACCGCCGGCATGGCTCCCCGATCCGTCGAAGGAGAAGGACGAGCCCTCCGACAAGGATCCAAAGGACGACAGCCCATGATGCTCCGCCGCGATCACGCGCGCTTCTTCGGGATGCCGCGCGACAGCTTCGACTGGACGCTCTTCCTCACCGCGTCGGCGCTCGCCGTCATCGGCGTCATCAACCTGTATTCGGCGACGAGCGTCGCGCGCGCGGCGCTCTCCGACATCTACATCCAGCAAGTGTATTGGCTGGTGCTCGGCGGGATCCTCGGCGCCGTCGTCGCCGTGATCGACTACCGACACTACGAGCGCCTCGGCTACTTGCTGTACGGCGCGGGGATCGTCTTCCTCGTCCTCGTCTTCATCCTCGGCAAGGACATCCGCGGCAGCTCACGCTGGATCGCGATCGGAAGCTTCGGCTTTCAGCCAAGCGAGTTCATGAAGCTGTTCTTGATCATCGCGCTCGCCAAGTACCTGCACGACGATCCACGCACGGAGGCGCGCAACCTCAAAGACCTCATCGCGCCCGCGGTGCTCACGGCGATCCCGACACTCCTCATCTTGAAGCAGCCCGACCTCGGCACCGCGCTGATCCATCTTCTCATCTTCGTGACGATCTGCCTGCTGACGAAGATCAAGTGGCAGACGCTCGTAGGCATCACGGTCTCGAGCGGCATCGCGTTGCCGGTGCTCTGGACGTACGTGCTCAAGGATTACCAAAAGCAGCGCGTGCTCGTCTTCTTGAACCCCGAAGCCAACCTCCTCGGCTCCGGCTGGCACGCCCACCACGCACGCGTCGCGATCGGCGCCGGCGGCTGGAAGGGACAGGGGTTCATGCAAGGTACACAGAACCAGTTCCACTTCCTCCCCGAGCAGCACTCGGACTTCCCGTTCGCCGTCTTCGCGGAGGACTGGGGCTTTCTCGGCTGCTTCGTGCTCGTGTGCCTCTATGGCTTCTTGGTCCTCTGGGCGATCCGCATCGCCGCGACCGCGAAGGATCGCTTCGGCGCCGTGCTCGCGATCGGGGTGGGCGCGCTCATCTTCTGGCATGCCCTCTTCAACCTCGGCATGGTCACCGGCCTGCTCCCCGTCGTCGGGGTCACCTTGCCGCTCTTTTCGGCAGGCGGCTCGAGCGTGCTCACGATCATGCTTGGAATTGGCCTCCTCATGAACGTCTCGATGCGTCGCTTCTGGGTGTCTCCGGCCCGCATGACCGGCCTCCTCTCGCGCGGCTAGATCGACGCGCATGTTTGCGCTCTCGGTTCTCGGCCTTAGCTTGGGGCCAGCCTGGGGTTCCGATGCCGCATCTCGACGAGACAGATCGCGTCCTCGCGCTCCGGCGGGCTGCGCTCGAACAGCCCGACGACGACGCGCCGCGCCTCGTGTACGCCGACGCGCTCGCCCTCGCAGGCGATCCCGACCGCGCCGAGCTCATCGCGATCGGCTGCGAGCTGGCGTCGTCGCGCTTTCGTGCGATCGAGCGACCCGCGCTGCCTCTCCGCGAGGCCGAGCTCCTCGAAGCGCACGCGGCACGTTGGACCGAGACGCTCACGCAGCGCGGCGTCAAAGAGGTCAGGTTTCGTCGTGGCTTCCCGTCCGCGATCACGATCGCCGCGACCGCGTTCGAACGCCACGCGAGCGCCCTCCTCGCCGAGGAGCCGATCGAGGTCGTGCACCTCACCGGGATCGAGGAGCTCCGGACGAAGGACCTCGCCGCGCTGCTCGATGGCGCGAGCGGTCCGCTCGCGCGATCCGAAGGGGGCTTCACCCCCAAACCCCGATCACCACACGTTCATGGGATCGGATTTCCAGGCGCGACGCTCGATCGACGGCGCATCCAGACGATCTTCGCGAAGGAGAGCGTCGTCAGCTCTCCGCACATGACGTCGCTGAGCCTCGCGCGTACGTCATGGGACCAAGCGGCTCTCCGCTCGCTCTCGTGGCTCGAGCCAGCCGGCGCGACGCACGTGGACCTCTCCCACGTGACGTGCCGCGACGTCGGCGCGCCGCGACGAGCGATGAACGCCAACGCCTACGTCGAGCGAAGCTGCGCGGCGGAGGTGCTCACCTCGCTCCTGCCACGCGCCTCGCACATCACGACGCGCGGCGACGCGCTCGGCGTGGCGCGGCTCTTCGACGCGATCCGGAAGAAGCAGCTCGTCTCGCTCGAGGCCTACATCACCGGCGCGGACGACGCGATCCTGAAGACCTCGCTCCCCCGCCCGCAGACCGCCATGCGGCTCTGCGCGGAGAGCGCGCGCTCCCTTCGTGAGCTTCGTCTCCGCGGGTTTGGCTCCTACGAGATCCTCTTCCCTGCGCTCGCCGAGGCGTCGTTCCTCGAGGAGCTCACCGTGCTCGATCTCGGGGAGCGAGCGTCGCTTTATCCGTCGTCGACCGACGACGCGATGCACAAGGCCTTCGCGGCGATGACGAAGCTCGTCGTGCTCGGCCTTCGTGGCCTCGAGCTCGGCTGGCGACGATCGATCGGCGAGCTGATCGATCATCCAAGCCGCGCGTCGCTACGGTCGCTGACGTTGCACGACGGCGACGCGCTCGGAGCGATCAAGTACCTGCTGCCGCCGCAGGCCTCTGCGGCGGCGCCGGTCTGCTCCTCGAACCTCGAGGGGCTGACGCATCTCGAGCTCGGCGCGCCTTCTCTGACCTCGATGTCACCGGAGGCGCGCCTGCTCCGTCATCGCTTCGGCGAGGGCCTCACGATCCGCGAATGACCTTGGATCGAAGAGGCGCGGATCACGGCACGCGGCGGAGGCTGAGATCGTCGATCAAGACGCAGCCCTCACCGCCCCCGAACGACACGTAGGCGTTGACTGGCCCCGTGGCGCGAAGCGTGTACTTGAGCTGATGGAGTCGCCACGTGTCGTCGATGACGGTGGCGCCGGCCGGGCTTGTATCGAGCGCCTTGCCGCCATCGCTCGGCTGCGCGACGCGAATCACGACGTCGCCATTGAGCGGACCGCCCTTGAGCGAGTAGATCTTCATGAAGACGCTGAGCTCGTAGGTCTCGCCGTTTTGGGCGCTCGTGATGATGTCGCCGGGATCCAACGTGAAGCCTGTCGCCCCGAGGCTCTTGCTGCACACCTTGCACGAGTGCGAGCCGGTGTTGTGCTCGTTCGATTGCTCGAGCGTCGAGTTGAAGCCCACGAGGCCCCATGTCCCTCCGCAGCCTGGCCCTGGCTCCTCGAAGCCTCCGTTCGCGAAGTAGTTTCCGCCGTCCGGGTCGGCATCGGGGGGCGTCCCGTCCGAGACGACGTCGAGCGACGACGGAGCATCGGCGACGCTGCCATCCCCACCGTCCGGCGTCGCCGCGTCGACGGCGCCTACGTCGGCGGAGCCAAAGCTGCTGCACGCCGCGAAGAGCGCCGCGCTGCCCCCCACCGCCAACCCCCAGCCGAGATGGATCGCCCCGCGTCGTGTCACCTCTCCTTCGTAGCACGGGACTCGGCCGTGCGGTGCGTCTCGCCTCCGCGCCGCACGAACAGTATGCATTATGCATTCAATTGAATGCATTCTGCACATGTCTCACCAGGCGCGTACGCTGGTGCGTTTGCCCGACGCGGGGCTGGTGAAGCCCCAGACGCAGGTGTCTTCGCGACCGAAAGACGAAGTAAGGGAAGCGCTGCCCGATGTGACGATGTGGGTGAACGATGGAAGTGCCCATTTTTCCCCTGGATCAACTCGGATCCAATGTGCGCCTAAGTGTCTGTCACTACTGAGTCTCTTCTGGGTCCGCCTCCATCAGCCGAGCTTCGGCGTTGGTAGTGTGCTGGTCATGCGTCGCACCGTTTTGACCAGCCTCGTCACCTTCGCGTTCACGGCCCTCAGCATCGCCATCACGGCGTGCGCGACGGCGCCGGGCGTCGACGACAACCTCAGTGGCCTCGAGCAGGACCAGAAGCCCACCGAGCCGAAGGGCGAGGAAGCGCCGAGCGCGAAGCTCCCCGCCGCGAGCGACACCCCTGCGCCGCAGCAGTCCGCCACGCCGGTCTCGAATCCCCCGAAGGACGCGGGCGTCGCCGACGCGAAGCCCGCGCAAGACTCGAGCACGCCGCCGGTCGACTCCGGCACGCCCACCACGGGCGCCGACTGCGACACGAGCAACCCGATTTATTACATCGAGTTCATCTCGGCGAGCAGCCCGGCCTCGTGCCCCTGCAGCGCCTCCGAGTGCTGCTACCTCGGCCTCGGCTGCGTCGCGAAGTAAGACGCGCGCGCTCGCTCGACCAGAGGCGAAGCGAAGACGAGCGGGCCGCCCATGCGTGGGGCGTCCGCTCGTTTCGTTTTGTTCGTTCGTCGGTGTGCGGTCGTGCGGATCAGCCGCCGTCGCAGGCGCAGGGAGCGAAGCTGAGGCCATCGTCGCTGCAGCGCTTCGTCGACTCGGAGCTGTCCGGACAGCGGCAGAAGACGAACGCGCCTGGCGTGCACTGCCTGCCGGAGTCGCCGCTGCCCGCGTCGGCGGGGCTCGTGGGCGTCACGTTCCCGATGTCTCCGCCGCTCTGGTTGGGGCTGCCTTCGCCCTTGTTTCCCGAGCTCTCCGTCGAGGACGTGGGCGTGCCGCTGCTCTGATCGATCGTGCCGCCGCCGCCGGTGCACGCGAAGAGATGAACCGCGCCGAACGCGGCGGCGACGTAGATCCTGGCTGCCATAACGAGCCCTTTCGTTACTTCTTCACCGGCGTGCCGCTCTGCAAGACCATCAAGTGGAACTTGGCGAACTCGCTCTGGCCGAGCGTGAAGAGCACTTCGGTGAGGAGACGGTAGGGCGTGTTTGCGTCCGCGATGATGATCGCTTCGCTCGAGCTCGGATCTTTGCCGGTGGCGAGACGCACCTGACGGTCACGCTCGCGCCAGCTCTGAAGCGCGTTCGCGAGCGGGACGATGTAGAGGTCCGTCGGGCCGGTGCGCTTGTACTTTCCCTCGACGCCGTGCGTGGCGTCCGCGGGGACGGTCGCGACGATGTTGTCGTCGACGATGATCGAGCTCTTCGAGATGAGCACGGCGACGCCTTCTTGCGAGGCCTCGGTCGTGAGCACCGACTTCGGCATCGTGAGGTCGCCCGACTGCGGGAGCGACGCCGACGACTGGCTCATGCTCTTGAGCAAGAAGACGAGGATGATCGTCATCATGTCGAGCATCGCCGTGATGTTGAGAAAGTCGATCTCCGGCTCTTTGTGCTTCTTGTTGATCTCGCGACGGAGCTCGCGCTTGTAGCGCGCCATGCTCGCGGGCTTCTGGCGAGCGAGCGGAGCCGCGGCGGGTCGCGCGCCACCTGGAGGCGCTGCACCACCGGGAGGCGGCGCGCCGGGCGGCGGCCCCATCGGAGGTCCTTGTCCCGGAGGCATCATGAGAGCACCTCGACCATCTGGGAATCATGACACGTCATCGGGCGACTCCAAACGTGACCTCGGGGAAGAGGTCATCGCCGCCCTCGTTCTTGCGAACGGCGTCCATGGTGCCGATGACGACTTGGTACGGGATCGGCGGGTTGGCGCTGATCGTGACGCCCATCTCGTCTTTGAACTCGGGCGCGGCGGCCTTGAGGCGCGTGGCGCACGCCTTCAGCGCGTCGTAGTCGTAGTCGCCGTCCTTCTTCGGGATCGCGATGCCGGGGCCGGTGTCGTTGCATCCTGGAGCGACGTTGCCTCCCTTGGCCTTGAGGCTGAAGCCGTCGGGCACGACCAGGATCGTGAGGCTCAACGTCGGCGTCGTCGGCGCGCGAGCGCCACTGCCCGCGCGCGGAGGATATGTGTCGATCGTCGCCGTGAAGGTGACGCTGATGGTCGCGAGCACGAACATCAGGACGTTCGTGATGATGTCGAGGAACGGAACGATGTTGAGCTCGCCGCCCGCTTCGTCCGGAGCGTGCTCCTTCGGCGCAGAGAGCCGCCGGATCTTGCTCCGTTGCGCTGCGCTGAGCTTCTCGCCTGCCGCCATCGCGATCTTCTTTCCTACTTCCTGTGAGCGCTTCGAGCCGAGAGGCTCTCAGTAACCGCCAGGACGCGTTTGGATCGTGAGGAGGTTGAAGACGCGTTCTTGCGTGGCGTCGAGATCGTGCTGGATGGTCTTCGAGCGCTGGTGAAGAAGGAGGTGCGCGATCATGCACACGACGGCGATGCCGAGACCGAGCGCCGTGTTGTACATCGCTTCCGCGATACCGTTCGCGAGGATGCGCTGGCGGTCGGCGGCGGAGAGGCCCGGCGCCGAGACGGCTCCGAACGTGTGGATGAGGCCGAGGACGGTGCCGAGGAGACCGACGAGGGTCGCGATGTTCGCGAGCGACCAAAGCGATCCGATGCGCTTCTCGACGGCGGGCTTCAGCTCACCGATCTTCTCGCTCATCGCGGCGTCGATCTCGTCCGGTCCCTTGTTGGCGTGGGTGAGGCCGGCCTTCACGAGCTGCAAGGTCGGGTAGTCACCCGCGTCGCAAAGCTTGATCGCGCGATCGATGTTGCCGGCGGTCACGAGCTTCTTGATCTGCGCGAAGAACTCCTTCGAGTTGACGCGGTACTTGCCGAGCTGGAACGCGGTGCGTTCAACGATGAGCGCAATGACGAGCGCGCTCACGACAAGATTGATCGAAAGGAAGGTGGGGTTCTCTTTGAAGGCTTCCATGAAGCCTCCGCTACCGCCGCCACCGCCTCCCGCAGCGGCTGCTGGAGCCATGTCAGCCATGTCACTCAGGCTGCTCAGAAGAGCCACGAACATCCCCGATGCTCCTTTCCTATCTCACTCGCTGAAGGGGAGCGTCGTCTCATGACGAGAGCGCGCGCCCAGAAAACTTTTCCCGCCGGTCGTGTCAGGCACTTCAAAAAATCGAATCGCGTTGCCAAGCTGCGACGGGTTTAATCGCTCGCCGGCCACGATAGCTGGGGATTTTGGACGAAGTCAACGACGCCCCTCTTCTCGTACGAGGACTCTCGAACGTGGCGACACATTCGGCTCGAAACCCGCGAAGAAGCGATCTCGTGTCGCTTCGATATGTCGCGTCGCGGACGAGGCGCGCTTGGGACCAACGCGGTGGAAACCTCTTCATTGGAAAGTGGTCTCTCGAAGGCGAGCGCACACATTTGCTCGGATGACGGACGTGGCGGACGTCTGGAAGCGCATTCCAGATTCGAGCAGGAATCTGTCAAGTGCGCATTACAGTAACGGCATAATATTTCGCAAACCTTTGATACCACAACCTTAATCCGTCTCGAAAAGTGACGAACTGACCAAAGCTCTATTGACGCCGCGCGGTCTCAACGGTCAGACTTCTCGCGAATCAACCACCCACATTCCGGCTTGCACTGCAGAGTGGAAACCGTTGTTGGTGGAATCGTCAACGAAACGCGTGAGCATCAACCGCGAACGAAGGAACAGAAGGCGCCGGGCCGCACGCGTGAAAACGACGTGAGACTTGGATGAAAGAGCAAGAAGTAAAGGGACAACGGCACCTCTTGCTTAGACAAGCGTGAAGGAGGCTTGCGTGATTCGCGTGCGAGACGATATCGTCCGCCCGCGTACAACAACGCCTCCAGCCATCAATCGAGATCTCGAGCAACTCGAATCTCCTTGGTGCTGGTGCAGAGTGGCGCTCCTTGCGCCCAAAACTTCACCTCGCCCCGCGCGAGGCGAGACACTGATCAAGTCGAAACGAGAGAGACGACTACGTGGGCGTAAGAGCCTAAGAGAAGGACGGAGCAACATGGCTGGTTTGTGGAAGGCATACAAAGAAGGCGGCGTGGTGATGATGAGCATCATCCTCGTGTGGTCGATCTTCACGATCGGCATCATCATCGAGCGCGCGCTCTATCTTTATGGCTCATCGATCAACAAGGACGTGTTCCTCGCGACGATGCAGAAGTGCATCCTGGCAGGTGACGTCGCCAAGGCAGTGAAGATGTGCTCGGCCGCAAACGCGCCGCTCGCACGCATCGTTCAGGCGGGCCTCGTGAAGGTCAATCGCCCCGACGAAGAGGTTCAAGCGGCGATGGATGAAGCCGCTCTCCGCGAGATCCCCCGCATCGCCAAGCGAACGGGCTTCCTCGCGCTCCTCGCCAACCTCGCCATGCTCTCGGGCCTCCTCGGCACCGTGACCGGCCTCATCACCTCCTTCGGCGCGGTCTCCGGCGAGAGCGTCGACCCGGCCCAGAAGGCACGTATCCTTGCAGAAGGTATCTCCGAGGCCATGCACTGCACCTGGTTCGGTCTCCTCGTCGCCATCATCGGCCTCATCGGCTTCGCCGTCCTCAACGGCAAGACGCAGGCTCTCGAAGACGACATCAACGAGGCGAGCGTGCAAGTGCTCAACCTCGTCGTCACCAATCGCCAGAAGGTCAACCTTTCGGCGGTCGCTGCCTGATCTTGCGATTGGGTAATCACTCGTCTCTCTGAAGCCATGAGTGGGGTCCTCTCGATGGAGGAGGACCCCACGATTCGAAACACTGGAGTAGAACTATGGGTGGCGTAGACGTCGGTGGAGGCAAGGGTCCGCGCAGGACGCTCGACTCGGAGATCAACATGATCCCGATGATCGACCTCCTGATGGTGACGATCTCGTTCCTTCTCATCACGGCAGTGTGGACGCACATGGCGCGCATCAACGCAGATGCGCAGGTGCCTGGTCCGCCGCGTGAGGTAGAGCCGGAGCAGAGAGAACCAGAGAAGCAGCTCCACGTGGAGATGCGCTCGCCCGATAAATTCGTCCTCGTTTGGAAGCAGTCGGGCACGGTGATCAGCACCGTCGACGTTCCGCGCAAGGACAACATGGTCGTCAAGGACGGCAAGAAGGCGATCCGCTTTCCGGAGCTCGCCGCGAAGATCGAGTCCGAGTGGAAGACGGTCGGCGCGCATCGCGACGCCTCGGACAAGAAGTTCGATCAGGCCATCCTCCACACCGACAACGAGACGCCCTACGTCTTCTTGATCGGCGTGATCGATGCGATCTACCAACCTCACCGTCCGTTCAACATCGCAGGCAAGGCCGAGCAGGTCCCTGCGTTCAACGTGACGTTCGCGGTCAACTGAGCCAGACGGAAGAGAGAGAATCATGACGATCGCAAAGCCTGGCCGGCGCCTCATGCACCACGTGCCGCTGAAGTTCGTGCACAAGCGCGTAACGGGCGGATCCCATCGTTCGACGAACGCATCGCTCTCGCTCACGAGCATGATCGACTTCCTCGTCGTTACCGTCGTCTTCCTCCTCATCACGTTCAGCGCCTCGGGCGAGACGCCGACCGCGAAGGGCGTGAAGCTCCCCGACGCCGAGAACACGCTCGACATGGTCGACGCGCCGATGGTGGGCATCTCGGGAAGCCTCATCCTCGTCGACGGAAACCCCGCCGGCAACACGCGTGCGATCGAAGACAGCAAGCGTCTCCAGCGCATCGACGAGCTCTTCAACATCCTCAAGGCCAAGCGCGAAGTCTGGAAGCAGCTTCACCCGGGCCGTGAGTTCCCTGGCATCGTCGTTCTCCAGATCGACCAAGACGTCCAGGCCATCGTCGTGAAGAGCGTCTTCCAGACGGCCGCGTTCGCGGGCTACCCGAACGTCAGCTTCATGGTCGGCAACATCCCGAAGACGAACAAGGGCGGCTGAGCCCCCTCTTCTCATTTTGGGGTGGTCGGCCCGCGCTCCGCGCGGAGTTTGGTTGTGTTGATGAAGGAGCTCGTTCGGGCTCCTTTTTCATTGGTGGGTCTGGCAGGGTGATCATGCGAACGGAGATCTGTCTTGGGTAACATTCAGGGCCCGTCCGGCCCCGGTGACAAGCCGCGCGAGATCGGCCTGAAGGCGATCCGTGAGGCGCGCGTCGAACGAGAGCGCTCGAAGACGGGCCGCATCTCGGGCACGTCGTGGCTCATCGGAATCGGCGCCGTGCTCGCCGTCGTGCTCGGCGCGTACCTCTTTCGCGAACGCGGGCTCTCCTCCGAGAAGGAGGAGGTCCTCGCCAAACAGCGCGCCGCGCTCACGACCGTCGGCGCGGAGTGGTTTCCCATTCGCGACAAGATGGAGAAGCTGACGCTCGAGAACGCGGCGAGCTTCAAGGGCGACTTCATCGATCCCGATCTGTCGAAGTGGGACTTTCGCTCGATGCCCGGCATCTACCTCCGCATGCGCGTCGAAGACGCCAAGGACGTCGCCGCGCTTCGAAAGAAGGCAAAGGACTCCGCCCGCGACAGCTTCGTCGGCTGCCTCTTTCGCGAGAACAACCCCTCGATGGCGGCGTACGCCCGCGGCGAGTCGGACGCGGGCGCCGGCTGGCAAGATCAGCCCTGGAATCTACGCCTCGCGTACCAGTCCACCCGCATCCTCACGGACGAGTGGGTGGATGAGGTGAAGAACGCAGAGGACGAGATCCACCTTCGCGTCTTCACGCAGCAGTACGAGAAGGCCAAGACCGAAGAGATCCCGCTCGCGATCGACATCATCAAGCGCGCGCAGTTCTTCCTCCTCGTGCTCGACGAGGACGTGCCGGAGGCGCGCGAGAACGCCCCCGACGCGGGACGAAACGCAGGCAAGATCACGGAGGAGAACCTCCAGCAGCTCGCCCACCCCACGCGCGTTCATCTCTACAACCTCAAGGCGGACAAAGAGGTCCTCCGTCTGCGGCGCGAAGCTGAGGCCGACTTCCGCTTCGCCGGCGAGCGCATGGTGCGCGATCCCTACACGCTCGCGGCGATGAAGCGCCAGGTGAACAACTGCGCGCTCGCGCAGCTCGTGTCCTCTGCGATCAAGGGCGACGACACGAACGCGGCGCCTGCGGGTGACGCTGGCGCGCCAGCCGACGCCGGTCACCGCTGACGGCAGGTCATCCCATTCCGCAGCCGGGGCACGGATCCGGCGGCGGACCACCGTCGGGCTTGCCCATCGGGCTCGCGGGCTGCGCGCCTGCAGGGATGACGACATGCCTCGTCTTTTCGCGAATCTGATCTTTTCCGCAGCCCGCTGCCGCCCCAGCTGCGCCGCCAAGAAGGAGAAGCCCGAGGATGCGAGGGGGGATCTTCACAGGTGGATCGTACGCACGAGCTTCGAGAAGGATCCTAGCCGAAACGGCGCGGGGCGCTCCGCCGGGTCCATCGCTGCACGATTTGCTCGGCAATTCCGAGGGATCGGCGATCAGGATCGATCGCGAGGAGCGGCGCAAAGACCGGGTCGGCGCGGAGCCGAGCGTGCAGCGTGGCTTCGTCGAGCGAAGGCTCGAGGAGCAGCATGAGGAGCGCGTCCTGCAAGGCGGCGAGCGAGCTCTCCGTAGCTGAGCTTTCTGTCGCCTCGTTGGCTGGCGCGCGCGTGAACGACTCGGCCCTCTCCACAAGAGAGCTCTTCGCGTGCGCGCAAATCTCGCGCACGCGCAGGTAGTCCGCGCGGAGCTGCTCGCCTTCCGTGGTGGCCGTGATCGTGCCGCCGAGGCGCTCGAGCGTGACGACGTCGACGTTCGCGAAACGTCGGAGGCTCGCGTCGAGGAGCGCGAACACAGGCTCCGGCACGCGCTCGTCGTGCGTGTCGCGGCGGACGACGTCGCTCTTTTTGGGGTGGGAGCTCGCGATCGGCGGCCATGCAGGCCGATCGCTCCCGCCCGAGACGTGGATCTGCCTCACGCGATCGGCCGGGTAGCTCGCGAGGAGCGCCTCGGCATCGAGCCCGAAGTTCACGATCTGACAGTAGGCGTTGTGCACGTCGAAGACGATGAAGTCGCTCGCGCCGTCGCCGTCGGGATCGCCGAGGAGATCGGCGAGGACGCGGCCATGCGCGAGCGCCTCGTCACGGCTCCACGCGAGCGCAAGGTTCTCGATCCCGATCGGACAAGGCGTCGAGAGCGCGGCGCGGATCCGCGCGAGGCGATCACGCCCGATGCGCATCATCGCGTCGCTCCGCGGCATCGGCAGCGGCGCGCCGCGCGCGAACGACGGCGTCGTCATGAAGCCGTAGTGCTCGGAGATGCGGCGGTAGGGCCGGCGTGTGGTCTCGCGCGCGAGGTCCTCGAGCCATCGGGCCTGGCGCTCTTCGAAGACCGCGCTCAGCATCGAGAAGTGAACGCCATGCCCGAGGAGCTGGCCCTCGCTCGCGTAATGGTCGATGAGCGCCTCGGCCCACGCAGGCATCGGGCGCGCAGGCCTTCCGTCTCCGTGCTCCCACACGGTGTCGAACGACCACTCGAGCACCTCCACGAGGCCTTCCGCGAACAACGGAAGCGCGGCGAGACGAAAGTCGTCTTCGATCATCAGCGAGAGCCCTACGCGAATGGGCTCGCGTGCATCGGCTTCTAGAGGTCGCTCCATCTCTCGCTGGCTAGAGCGTGACGCTCGTCGCGCTCTCATTCATAGCGCAAGAGGACGTGCAGATCGGCAAGGTTGTGGCCGGACGGGTGCATCGCGAGCGTCGTCTTGGCTCGCTCGTGCAGCGACGCGCTCTCGAACCGCGCGAGCGCGCGTGCGATCGCCTCGTGACCTCCGGCCGCGGCCGCGAACGAGCCTCCGACGATCGCGCCTCCTGTCCCGCTCATCCCATCCACGCCGTCGGTCGCGATCGCCGCGAAGAGGACGCCGCGTGGCGGAAGCCCCTGACCGACGATCGCCGCGAGGTGGGTCGAGCGCCCTCCTCTCCCCTTTCGCGTCACGTGCAAGGAAGGCTCTGCGGCGCGGACGAACGCCTCGCCTGGCTTCATGCGGCGGGCGCGGCGAAGGTAGTCGTTCGCGAGCTCGACCACCGGCGCTTGGCTCGCGGGGAGGACGCGCGCGACGAAGCCGGCAGCGTCGAGCTCGCCCGCGAGCGCGCGCGCAGAAGACTCGGGCGAGAGGACGATCCGCTCGTAGGCTCCGTTTCGAACGCGCCGGCTCTTCGCCAGCGGGAGGCGCTGAAACGACGGCGCATGGCGCGCAATCGCGTCGCGTGCGCTCGAGAGAGCCGACGTGTCGCTCACGCTCGGGCCAGAGCCGATGTCGAGGAGCGAGCCGCCGATCACGTCGCTCGCCGCGAGCGTGATGACCTCGCCAGGCGACGCGGCGTGCGCGAGCCGGCCGCCCTTGATCCGAGAGAGGTGCCGCCGGACGACGTTGATTTCCTGGATCGACGCGCCGCTCGCGAGCATGGCGCGCGTCACCGCGATCTTGTCGGCCAAACGGACACCCTTCGCAGGTGAGCACACGAGCGCCGAGGCTCCTCCCGACACGAGCACGAGGAGCACGTCGCGATCCTTCGCGACGCGCGCGGCGATCTCGAGGCAGCGCGCCCCCGCGCGGACGCTCCGTCGATCCGGAAGCGGGTGACTCGCGATGAGGACCTCGACGCGTCGATCGCTGAGGCGCGCGGCGACCGGCGTCTCCTCGGCCGTCACGACGAGGACCTCGGTGATGAAGGACGACCAGCGGAGGAGCGCGCCGCGTGCCATCTCGGGCGCGGCCTTACCGATCGCGATCACGTGGACGCGCGCACGAGCCATGCGCGCAGACGGCGCCTCCGGCAGCGCATCACGGACATGACGCGCGAGATCCATCCGCGCGAGCGCGCGCTTCGTCGCGTGCGTGATCGCGGCCCGATGACGACCTTCGGCGCGGAGGTCCGGTGGCAGGACGGCGTGGGGCGTGGGCGCTCGTCCCGGGCGGGTCATTTCCCTCGGCGCTCTTGGTCGTCTTCTTCCCGTCGCTTTCGCTCGCGCTCTTCGTCGCCGAGGCGGCTCTTGCGGCGGTCCCCCATGTCGACCACGTGCGCGCCGAAGAGCTGCTGCCAGCCGACGCCGATCGTGAGGTAGAGCGCGCGATCGCTTGGGCCATCGAGTGGTCCGCCGGAGAGCGCGGCGTCGCTCCATCGCGCGCCGCCGTGGAGCGCGAAGAACGGACCGCTCGCGCGCGCGAAGATCGGCAGCTCGATCCCGATGCCTGCTTGCATCCCTGGCCGCGCGCCGAACCGCGCGCCTTCGGGCTGCGCGAAGACCGCACCGAGCTCGAGCGCGAACGAGTCGACGAGCAAGTCGAGGCGGGGCGAGCCGAATTCGTTTCCGGTCGCCCAGCGCGCCAGAAACAGCGGACGTAGCTCGACACCAAACGCGAGCGCGCGACGTGGCTCGGCGCTCGAGCCGACGAGCGGCCCATCTTCGTAGGTCGCGAACAGACCGGCGGTGGAGAGGTAGCGAAACCGAACGTCCGCGCTCGCGCGGGGTCCCCGCGGACCGACCGTCATGCCCGCCGCGCCGGCCAGCGCGAGGTCACCGTCGAAGCGACCGTGGGACGCGTCTTCCCCTTTGTCGCCAGCGTCTTCTCCTGAATGCGCCGCTTCGGACGACGCGACGCCCGCGAGGACGATCGCGATCGCGATGCGACGCGACGTCGCGATCATGACGCGAGCGCCTGCGCGATCTCGTCACGAAGCTCGGGCGCGACGATCAGGCGCACGCGAGACATCACCTGCCCTGCGAGACGCGCCAGCAAGAACGAGACATCGCTCAACGGACGCGCCGGTCCCTTCGCGAAGACGACCATGAGCGGCTCGGCCTCCGCGCCAAACGGCGTGTCTGCGGCGACGTCGAGGCCGACGTAGAGCTTCGGATCGAGCCCGTGCGAGCGCGCGATGTCTTTCGCGATCTCGAACGCACGCTCGCGGCCGTCGGGGAGCGCTTGCTCGCCGAACAGCTCGTAGGTCTTGAAGAGACGACGCGCACGAACGCGATGCGCGATGTCGGCGAGCGACGTGTCTTTCGCGTCTTCCCATGCGCGCATCGCGACCGAGAGCACGGCGTCGTCGAGCTCGAGGTAGTCGGCGAGCGACACCTTTTGCCCATGTGCCGCCAGCTCGATCGCGCGCGGAGTGCCTTGCAGGCGCGTTCCATCCGCGACGAGCGCGCTCGCGTGACCGAGCACGGTGCGGATCATCCATTCGGCCGAGCGGGTGGCCTTGTGGAGGTACACCTGCTGGAACATGAAGAGGCGGGCGAGGATGAACGCCTCGATCGCCGGCAGGCCCTTCGCGCCGTCGATCGCCAGGCCCGGCGCCTTGCCAGGATCCGCCGGCGCGAAGCGAAGGCTGCGAAAGAGCCAGTCGAGGTCGAAGATGCCGTAGCGGACGCCCGTGGAGTGCGCGTCGCGAAGGAGATAGTCGCAGCGATCGACGTCGAGCGTGCCGCTGACCGCGCGCGCGAGATAGGGCAGCGCGTTCTCACCGCGTACGAGCGCGGCCACGCGTTCGGGCAAGCTCGGGTCCGCGGCGACGAGCACCTTGTTCACGCCGGTCGAGGGGTCGAGCACGATCGCCTCGGTCCACTCTTCGTGATGCGACGAGCCGGCGATCGCGTCCTCGAACAGATGCGAGAGCGGCCCGTGCCCGACGTCGTGAAGAAACGCCGCGGCGAGCGCCTCTTGCGCGCGATCGCTCGTCACCTGCTGCCAGAACGGCAGGTCTCCTTGGATCTGGCGCAGGCGCGCGAGAAAGAGCTTCATCACGTGCGCCGCGCCGATCGCGTGCGCGAAGCGCGTGTGCTCGGCGCCAGGAAATGCATACGACGCCACGCCAAGCTGCCGAATACGGCGGAGGCGCTGCACCTCGGGCGCGTCGATCAACTGCGGAATGACGCGCTCTTCTTCGGACTCGAACGAGACGAGACCGTGCACTGCATCGCGAAGAATCATGGGGACGCCCGGCCTGCCTTCCAGTTGCCGACACTGCCATCGTCGCAGAACACACGCACACGCAAATCACGGTGCCCGCGAGGAATGTGAGCCTCGAGCGCGGCGGGCGTCGGTCGCGCCCCAGGGATACGCTCGGTGTGCCACGTCGACTTGAACACGCCACGATCCTCCGTCCCGATCGCCCACGCGAGCGGCTCGGTCGGAGAGAGGAGGCGCACGCTGTCGACGGTCTTGCCGCTGGGGCTCGAGACGTCCACCTTGACCGGCTTCGCCTCGGGAAGGGTCACGCCAGCCACGCGCTCGACGCGAAGCGGCGCCTTCTCACGGAGGAGCCTCGCGCGCGCGGTCGCGATCGCGACTGGGCTCGTGTCGGCCAAGATCGCCTGGCGCCCGAGCGCGTGCGCGGCGATCGCGGTCGTGCCGCTCCCCGCGAAGCCATCGACGACGATCCCTCCAGGCTCGGTGGCGCACGTCACGATGCGCTCGAGCAGCGCGCGTGGCTTCTGCGTCGGGTAGCCCGTGCGCTCGGACGCGATCGCGTGACGAAGCGGCGCCACGTCGGTCCACAGCGCGTCGACGCGCCGCTCACGGCAGAGGACTCCCTCGGCGTTCTTCACCAGGAAGTATTTGATGTAGACGCGGCCGCTCGCGGTGCGATGCACGCGGCCTTCGGCGTCGAGCTTCGCGATCGACGCATCGGTGTAGTCACCGCGCGGCGCGCTCGTGAACGGCCTTCCCTCGTCGTCCCAACGGATCGCGTTCGGCTCGATCGGCTCGAGGCGCGTCGGCGGACGGAGCGTCGCCTTCTCACGCCCGTACACCACGAGCGTGTCGAGCGTACGACCGAACTGACCGCTCGTCGCTTGACGCCCGAGGTTCGGCGCACGCCGCCAGACAATCTCGTTCAGGAACGCGTCGCGTCCCAGGATCTCGTCGAGCACGACGCGGACGAGGTACGCCGCGCGCCAGTCGAGATGCACCCAGATCGTTCCGGTCGGAGAGAGCAGCGACGTCAGCGCCTCGATGCGTGGCGCGAGCATCTCGAGATACGCCGCGACGCCACCTCGCTCGAGCGACCATTTGTCTTCGTAGGCGAGCGTGCGAAGCGCGCGACCATCGGCAGGACCGTCGAGCCGCGCCTCGGCGACGTAGTCGCGATCGGAGGCGTAGGGTGGATCGACGTAGACGAGATCAACCTTGCCCGCGAGCCCCTCATGATGAAGCGCGCGAACGACCTCGAGGCCATCGCCATGAACGAGTCGTTGCAACGGTGAGGCAGGGCTTGGTTGGCCGACGATCTCGATCGCGCTCAGCGGGCGCCCAGGATCGACCGAGGGCTCGACAAAAGTTGGTCGCGTGGTCGCGCTTGATCCACGCCACCGCTTGCCCGGCCATGTGAGACGAACACCGCCATCCTCACGTTCTTTGGCGGACCGTTTCGTGCGGTTCGTAGACGCCGTCATGCAAGGGCTGGTTCTACCACTGTTAAGGAGGTGCGTGTCCGGCTCGAAGAGGAACGACTCGGCCCCACCTGGTGGCGAAAGACGTCAGCTGTAGACGCCCATCCGCTCGTAACCACGTCGATGGAAGAGGAGGCGTGGTTCATGGTGCCGGCGGCGGATTTGCGTTAGTGTTCATCGGATACTGTGGGGGCTAGTTCGCGAATGCCGTTGCGCCTCGTCGACATCCTGAAGGCACTCCCGAAGACGGAGCTCGACTCGCTCGTCGCACGCCTCGGCGTGCGCATCGATCCGGCGAAGCGTCTCGATCCGCCCGCGCAGATCGCACGCGCGCTCGTCGCACTTCCCGAGCTTCGCGATCCGAGCCGGTTGCCGCAGCCAAGCGTCGAGCTGCTTCATCGCGTCGCAGAGGCACGCGGCATCCTCACCGTTCCAACGGTGCCGCCCGCGCTTCAACCACTCGCCGAGCGCGGGCTCGTCTTCGCGCGTAGCGCCGAGGGAAGCGAGTCTTCCAAGAAGCGCGACAACAAGAAGGAGGTCGAGCTCGTCCTCCCCGCCGCGTACCTCGTGCAGCTTCGTTCGTGGGAAGGTGAAGACCCGCGCGGCATGCGTGCGTTGCTCGCACAAGCGCCCTTCGAGACGGTGAGCGCGATTGCAGGTCATTACCTCGGTCGTCCTGCCACGCCTCCGATCGCCCTCTCACTCGAGACGGGCTGGGAGATCCTCGGCGATGCCGAGAAGCTCGAGGCCGAGATCGAGAAGCTCTCTGCCACCGAGCGGCGCGTGCTCGAAGGCGTCGAGGAGCTCGGCGGCGAGGTCGACACCGAGGAGCTCCTCGAGCTCGAACGCGAGCCGCTTCGTCTTCGAACGGCCTCGGGCGCGACGCCCTCACGACGCGGCGTCGGCTTCTCGCTCGAGCGGCGCGGTCTCCTCATCCCCATTCATCCGAATCGTCACGTCGTCCCCACCGAGGTCGCCTCGATCATCGGCAAGGCGCGCAACGAGGAGCGCGAAGCAAGGCGCGAGCAGGTCAAGACGTTCGTGCTCGAAGGCGATCACGCGCCTCGTCGCGCGCGCTTCTCACAAGACCCTGCGCCGCTGGCGATGGCCCTCGCCCTCGCGGCGCGCGAGCCCGGCAACGAGGTCCGCGCGGGCATCGGCACCCCGAAGTCGTTGGTGGCGAAGCTTGGCACGCGCTTCGGTCGCGACCCGTACCACGTCGCGCTCCTCGTCGCGCTCTCGCGCGCGATTGGCCTGTGGGACGCGTCCGCGATCAGCGCAAGCGCGCCGCCCGGCGCCTTGTCGCTCCACGAGCTCGTCCCCCTCCTCTTCTCTGCATGGCGGCGCGGCGGTGCATGGGACGAGGCACGCTCGGAGCCCGAGACGCTTCGCTTGCCTGCCGAGCAGCGCGACTCGAGCGCATGCGGTGTCGTCCGCGAGCTCGTGCTCGAAGCCTTGCGCGATCTCGGAGAAAACCGCTGGATCCCGTGGACGAGCCTCCATGGGTATCTCTCGACCGATCATCGCATCCCGGGCGTCGATCGCCTGCTTCGCCGCTGGGCCGAGCGCGTGGGTACGCCCGTTCCCGAGCCGATGGATGTCGCGCGCCGCGTCGTGCTCGAGAGCCTCCCGGCGCTCGGCATCATCGATCTCGGTGAAGACGACACCGACGCCGACATCGAGGAAGGCGAAGACGGCGACGAGCGCAAGATGCGCTTGCCGCAGGTCACGCTTCGCCTCACGCCGCGCGGTCGTGCGCTCGTCGCCGACAAGGCGCCCGTGCTCGACGGCGACGCGTCGAAGTTCCTCGATACGCATGTCCTTCGGCTTGGCGGCAGCGCCAGGGTGAGCTCGATCCTCGGCATCTTCGGCTTCGTCGATGTGGGTCGCGTCGCCGAGACGCTCGACCTCGTCGTCGCGCCGCAGACGCTCGCCCGCGCTCTCTCCGCCGGATACGAAGCCGACTCGCTACGGCAGCGCATCGAGGCGATCGCGCCGCTTCCCGAGACGCTCTCGCGGACGCTCGCGCAAGCAAGCGTCGTCGTCGGTCGCGGCACCTTCGTGCCGTCGATTGGCTTTCTCTGGGTCGACGATCCCAACGTGCGCGAGCTGCTCCGAACGCGTCGCTCGACCGCCGAGCTCTTCCTCGATCCGTCTCCGCAGGGTGGGCTCCTCGTGTCGTCGCAAGTCGATCTCGATCGCCTGGCGCGGCGCTGCCGCACCGTCGGCGTCGAGGTCGTCGTCGAAGGTCAGGTCGTGCGCGCCCGCTCGATGCCGCCGCCGAACACGTCGGGTGAGCGCCGTCGTACGTCGTCGTCAGCTCGCTTGCCGAAGGTCAAGGTCCAGAGCGGCGACTGAGCTGCGCTCGACGACGTCGCGCGACGTCAGTCGTTCTTCGCGCCGTTCGTGATCCACGTGCGAAGGACGGTGATGTCCGCCTTCGCGAGTGTCTCGTCTTGCGGCATCTGCTTGCCGCAGCCGCCGCTGCAGCCCGCGAAGCTCCCCTGCTTGTTCTCGATCTTCGCGATGAGGAAGCTCTCGTCCGGCTTGCCCGGCACGACGAACTTCGCGCTGTTGTACGTCGGGCTCGTCTTCTGAAGCTCCGCGTACGTCTGCGCCTTGTCCGCGGTGAGCAAGATGCCGAGGTGCGACTCCTTCGAGCCGTGGCACGCAGTGAAGGCGCAGTTGTTGAGGAGGATCGGCATCACGTCGGCTTCGAATTTCGCCGACGATGCCGTCCCCGAGCTGCCGCTCGACGTCGACGACTTACCCGTGGTCCCGGTGTCGTCGCTGCACGCGATCAGGCTGATCGCGGTCACGACCAGCGAGGTGATGACGATCGGGGTATGGGGGCGAAGCCCCCGTCGGATCGAGGAGTGTCGGACGGAACGTGAAGAAAGGTTTCCCTGCACATTCTGATGATATCAGCGCCTCGAACGCGGTGTCATGCGCGCAGGTGCCAAGGCCTCGTTTCTGCAGTTTCTCCTTACTGTCATGCAGCCCTGAATCAGTCTGGCCCCACATAGCGCATGACCAGGAGGGTGCGGTCCGGTCGTCGTGTTGGACGCCCGCCGACCACGCCTCGATCTCCGAGAGCACGCCATCTCGGATTTGCTCGACTGTCAGCGATCGCCGCGACGCAAGGCACATCAGATCGCTCGCGCCGCTGCGAGGGCGAGCTGGCCGAAGGCGAGCCCGCCGTCGTTCGTCGGGACATCACGTTGGACGAACGGCAGAAAGCCGCTCGAACGCAGGCAGGAGAGCGTCAGCTCGACGAGGAGATCGTTGGCGAACACGCCGCCCGAGAGGCCCACATGCTCGAGGGTGGGGTCAGCGGCGCGAAGCTCTTCGCACGTGCTCACGATCATCTTCGCGATCGTGACATGGAAGCCGTAGCACATGCTGATCGCGTCTTCGTCGCGCTGCGCGTTCGTCACGTCGTCCACGATCCCTTCGATGACGAGCCGCGGGTCGATCTCGAGGAGGCCGGTTCGCCGCGTGTGCACCTCGAAGGGGTATCCTTCATCACGATCGCTCGCCGACTCGGTCCATCTCCGCTTGGCCGCGATCGCCTGCAGCTCCATCGCGGCTTGCGCCTCGTAGTGGCTGCGCGTGCGGACACCGATCAGCGCGGCGACCGCGTCGAAGAGCCGTCCCACGCTCGAGGTCCTCGGCGTGAGCGCGGCGTTCTCTGCGAGCCGCGCGACGTCCTCGATGTCTCGCTCCGTGATGTTCGTGGTCGAGAGCGCGACGCGATCGATCGTGGGCTCGATCTCGGCGTCGAGCAGGTGACTCACCGCCATCCGCCAAGGCTCGCGCGCCGCTGCGTCTCCGCCTGGCAACGCGACCGGACGAAGCCGCGCGCGACGCTCGAGCCCGCTCGCGAGAGATCCCACGAACAACTCCCCGCCCCACACCGTGCCGTCGCGGCCCCATCCCGCCCCATCGAAGGCGACACCGATCGCGCGCCGGTCGGGATCGATGTTCTCTGCGAACACAGACGCGACGTGAGCTTCGTGATGCTGGATCGCGATCCGCTCGAGGCCAAGCTGGGTCTCGAGCTCGGCGGCGATCTGCGTCGTCGCGTAGTCGGGATGGAGGTCGTGCACCACGCACGCTGGCGCGATGTGGAGGAGCGACTCGTAGTGTTCGAGCATCGCGCGAAACGACCGAAGCGCCTCGACGTGATCAAGGTCGCCGAAGTGCGGGCTCGTGAACGCGCGCTGGCCCACGCCGAGCGCGAAGGCCGCCTTGAGGTGACCACCGAGCGCGATCGTCGGCTTCGCGAGCGGAAGCGGGAGCTCGAGCGGAGCCGGGACATACCCGCGCGAACGACGAAGGAGGGCCGGCGCGTCGTCGACGACCTGCGCGATCGAGTCTTCGACCCGCGTGCGGATCGGGCGATCGTGGCGCAGGATCCAGTCGACGAGCGGCCCGAGCCGCGCAACGGCATCGTCGTCGGCGAACGCGATCGGCTCGTCGCGGACGTTACCGCTCGTCATCACGAGAGGCACGCCGCACGCACGCACGAGCAGCAGGTGGAGCGGCGTGTACGGGAGCATCACCCCGAGCCGATGCTGGTCCGGCGCGACCGCCGGCGCGATCTCCTCGACCGCGCTGGCGCGACGCGCGAGCAGCACGATCGGACGAGCGTGACCGCAGAGCAGCTCTGCCTCCTCGCTCGACACCTCACAGAGCGCTTCTGCGTCCTCGAGCGATGCCACCATCAGCGCAAACGGCTTCGCGTCGCGATCCTTCGAGCGACGAAGACGCGCGACCGCGTGCTCGTCTCGCGCGTTGCAGGCGAGGTGATAGCCACCGACGCCTTTGACGGCGACGATCGCGCCTTCGCGGATCGCCTTGGCGACGACCGTGATCTCCTTCGGCCCCACGCCGTCATCGGTGATCGCCACCGGCGCGCCGTTCGGGCGGAGGAGCTCGAGGCGTGGGCCGCACGAGCGGCAAGCGATCGGCTGCGCATGAAAGCGCCTGTTTTTCGACTCTTCGTACTCTTCTCGGCAAAGCGCGCACATCGCGAAGCTCGCCATCGTCGTGTGCTCGCGATCGTAGGGAAGCCGATCGAGGATCGTCAGCCGCGGCCCGCAGTCGGTGCAGTTGATGAACGGATGGAGGTAGCGACGATTCGTCTCGTCGAACAGCTCGCGCGTGCACGCCTCGCATGTCGCGGTGTCGGGCGTGATGAACGCGACGGGAGCTGCGTCGTCCGCGACGTCGTCCGTGCTCTGCTCGTGACTCGACTCGATCCGAAACGACGCCTCGCCGATCGGCGGGACGGGCGTGAGATGCACCTCCTCGATCCGCGCGAGCGGCGGGGGATCCTCCCGCAGCGCCTCGACGAAGCGCGTGACGTCGTCGGGGCCGCCTTCGATCTCGAGGTTCACGCCGTGCACGTCGTTCCGAACGACGCCGCCCAAAGACAACCGCCGCGCGAGCGCGCTCACGAACGGTCGAAAGCCCACGCCTTGGACCTGACCGCGCACGACGATGCTGATGCGCTCTCTCTCGTTGGCTTTGGTGAGGTGGCTCACGGCGAAATTCAGGACGTCTCGAGGCGAATGAGGTCGACGGCAAAGCCCGCGAGCGCTCCGAGGCTCCGACTCTGCCAGTGCTCATGCTCGTCATAGACGAACCGCACGCGATATCTAGTGTCGTCGGGGGTGTCCTGCAATCGGTCGATCCACGACACGAACGCCTTGAAACATGAGGAGCTCATGACCACGAGCGATCGGATGTCGATCGTGACCTCGGAGCGCTTGCTGGACACGAGCCTGTCATAAGCCGCTTCAAGAACGCCTCCACCTCGCACATCGCGCCCGAGCCCATCATCCGGACAGTGACGTCCGCGTCGCGCCATTCGGTCTCGGTCTTCAGCTCGCGTCGTTCATGGAACGAGGGGCCTAGCCGAAGTGACGAGCCGTCGCGAGGAGGCTGATGTTGAAGGAGAAGAAGCTCAGCTCGCGATAGGCGTCGTCATCAATAGGCGTCGTCATGTCGCCGCGTTCAGGCGCCATCGTGCTCTCTCCCCTCTCGGAGCGAGCATAGGGCTGCCTTCTTTCGAGCGTAAAGAGACGACGCGTGTCTCTCGCTGCGACCTCGAGACTCACCGTGCCAGCGCCCTCGCTCGTCAGCGTCGATCGTCGACCCAGTCGGTGATCGCCTTGCGTGCGTGGACGGTCGCGACGACGCCGCCGCGCAAGAAGACCTCGGCAGGAAGCGGGCGGCCGTTGTAACGGCTCGCCATCGAGTAGCCATAGGCGCCCGCGTCGAGGAGCGCGACCTCTTCGAGCACGGTGCCCGGTGGCTGTGAGCCGCTCGGAGCTCCGAGCACGGGCGGGCTCTCCGGCAGATCGTGCACGCCGAAATCGTCCGAGCTCTCACAGACAGGACCGACCACGCGGAACGGGAGGAGCTTCGTGCTGTCGCTCGTACGCACGGGGACGACGCGATGGCGTGCTTGATAGAGGGCAGGACGCATCAGGTCGTTCATCCCCGCGTCGATCATCATCCAGCGGCGCGGCGGCTCATCGCGCGCCGCGATCTTGCGCTGGATCACGCGTGACACGAGCACGCCGTGCGCGCCGACGAGCGCGCGGCCAGGCTCGCAGTAGAGCGCGAGATCGCCCAATCCGTATTCCTTCTGTTGGGCGCGCGCGGCGCGGATGAAGTCGGCGGGGCGCACCGGGCAGCCTGTGCCGTAGTCGATCCCGAAGCCGCCGCCCGTGTCGACGAACTCGAGCGGGAAGCGCTTTCTCAGCTCGCGTGCATTCTCGAACACCGCCTTCGCCGACGCGAGGTACGCGTCGACCGACGTGAGCTGCGACCCGGCGTGAGAGGTGACGCCGACGAGACGAACGACCGCCTTCGCGCGCTCGAGGGCGGCGCACGCATCGGCGACGCTCGACTGAGGCACGCCGAACTTCGCTTCGTCATGCCCGGTCGCGATGTAGGAATGCGTCGCGAGATCTTCTTCGTCGACGCCGGGGTTGATGCGCAACGTGACGCGCGCGACGCGGCCTTGGGCGTTCGCGCGTGCGGCGATGCGATCGATCTCTTCGACGCTCTCGATGTTGATCGCACGGATGCCCGCGTCGCCGACGCCGATCGCGAGGTCGAGCTCGTCATCGCGCTTGGCCACGCCGCTGTAGACGAGCTTCTCGGGGGTCACGCCGCACCGCATCGCGAGGAGAAGCTCGGCGCCGCTCACGACGTCTGCGCCGCAACCCTCGGCGACGAGGGCACGTACGATCGGTCCGGCGCTGTTGGCCTTGACCGCATACGCGACGAGATGCGGCGTGTTTTCGAACGCCGCCTCGAGCTCCCGTGCCTCTGCCGCCATGCGGTCGAGGTCGTAGACGTACGTTGGTGTTCCGATGCGCTCACCGCCGTCGCGATCGACATTGACGGAATGACGAGAGACGTCACCGAGGGAGAACGCACCGAGGTGAAGCACTCCGTTTTGCCGCGTGACGCTGGTGGAAATCACCTGCACCGCCGGTTGGGCTACCGGCAATGGAGAATTCGAAGACGTTTGCATATGCCGCACATAGCTCTCGCATGGGAGGCAAAGCTTGCCAAGACCGGCTCGACGTATGATGCTGCCGCGCGCGCTTCTCGTGCGTTCTCGTGCGGCTGGGGGAAAAGCCGTTGCGCTGTTTGCCGTTCTTTCTTTGTGGTAGTCAAACACCCCAACAAGAATGCCAATTCGTAGAGCGAAGCTCGTCTGCACGCTAGGTCCTGCGTGCGACTCCGTCGAAGGTCTCAAGGCCTTGATCGACGCGGGGATGGACGTCGCGCGCCTCAACTTCTCCCACGGCACGCACGAAGAGCACGGCAGCCGCCTTGCGCGCCTGCGTGAGGCCAGCGCCGCGAAGAACAAGCCCGTCGCCGCCCTTCAAGATCTCTGCGGCCCGAAGATCCGCACCGGCAAATTCCCTGGCCCCTTCGATCTCCAGGCAGGCGCCGAGATCGACCTCATCGAGGGCGAGGAGATGGGCGACGAGTCGAAGATCTACATCGACTACGAAGGCCTCGGTGAGGACGTCCACGTCGGTGATCGCATCATGTTCGACGACGGCCGCATCGTCCTTCAGGTGCTCACGACCCAAAAGGACCGCGTCCGCGTGAAGGTCACGCAGGGCGGCGGGATGCGTAACCGCGTCGGCGTTCACCTCCCCACGCGCACGATGCGGATCAGCCCGCTCACGGAGAAGGACAAGACCGACCTCTCCTACGGGCTCTCGCAAGGCGTCGACTACATCGCGCTCTCGTTCGTTCGCCGCGCCGACGATCTCCGGCTCGTCCGCGAGATTTGTCAGGAGTGGGGCAAGCCCACGCCCATCATCGCCAAGATCGAGACGCCCGACGCGGTCGAGAACCTCGAGAGCGTCGTCGCAGCGTCGGACGGCGTCATGGTCGCGCGCGGCGATCTCGGCGTCGAGTTCCCGCCCGAGCGAGTCCCTGTCATTCAACGTCAGATCCTCCTCGTCGCGCGGCGCGTCCGCCGGCCTGTCATCGTGGCGACGGAGATGCTCCAGTCGATGACGAAGAGCACGCGGCCGACGCGCGCCGAGGCAAGCGACGTCGCGAATGCCGTCTTCTCCGGCGCGGACGCGCTCATGCTCTCCGGCGAAACCGCCACCGGCGATCACCCGATGCTCGCGGCAGGCATGATGAGCGCGATCGCGATGGAGGCGGAGAAGAGCCCTTTCTTCGAGTCTGCGCCTTACGCCACCCGCGCCACGAGCGTGCCGGAGGCGATCGCGCGCGGCGCCGTCAACACCGCGCGCGAGATCGGCGCGAAGTTCCTCGTCGCCTTCACGGAGACAGGCTCGAGCGCGACGAACGTCAGCCTCGCGCGCCCGCCGGTCCCGATCATCGCGTTCAGCCCGAACCCGCAGACGCGACGCCGCATGGCGCTTTTGTGGGGCGTGATCCCGCGCGAGCTCCCCCCGCTCCACGACACCGACGCGCTCGTTGATTGGGTCACCGGCGACCTCATGGCGAACGGCCTCGCGTCGCCAGGCGAGCGCGTGGTCGTCGTGTTCGGCGCGCCGCTCGGCGTGAGCGGAAGCACGAACTCGATCCGCGTCCACGTCATCGGCTGAGCCCGCGCACGACGCACAAAGCGAAGCGCCAGCTTCGTGATCGAAGCCGGCGCTGCTCGTCTCGTCAGGTGTCGGTGTTGTCGATTGTCTCAGTCGTCGCTCTTCGCACGAAGCGCGCGGTAGACGCCGCCGAAGCCGGTGAAGAAGCCGATCGCGACGCCTTGCGCGCCAAGGACGATCGCGCCGCTCAGCGAGAGGTCTTCGAGGACGAGGCCGAGGCCAACGTCGCACACGCCGTAGATGACGGCGGCGATACCCACGGCGACGAAGCTGAGCGTCTTGCCTGCGCGCGTCCACATCATCGAGCCATAGCCGGCCGCCATGAAGGAGAGCGCGGTCGTCAGGTACCACGCGTAACCACCGACGCCCGGGACGCTGACCTTCAAGAAGACCACGTCGAAGACGAGGGCGACGAAGACCGCGACGAGCGCGAGGCCGAACGCGAGCGGCGCGGGAAGACCGCTCGCCTTCGCGTTGATCGCGGCGAACGGGTTCGGGACGTTACGTCCCAAGCTCGGGAGCTGCACGTTGCCCCACGATGGGCTGATTTGTGGAAGCGGTGATGCATACGGCTGCTGCGGCGGCATCGGCTGCTGCATCGGCATCGGCTGCTGCATCTGTCCGTACGCTTGCTGCGGGTACGTCGAGGGGTGATGCTGCACCTGCATTTGCGGTTGCGGCTGCGGATACTGCGAAGGCTGCGGCTGCTGAGGCTGCTGCTGAGGATAGAAATGCTGGTATCCGTACGGCACGTGCATGGTGTCGGCTCCCTCTCTCGTCGATCACGGTGAGCCTGATGACGTGCCCTCGGCGACATCATCAAGCAGCGTGGGAAGCAGCCTCTGCAGTGGCCGTTCCATCACGATCTGCCGCAATTTCAGGGGAGAAGTGAGGTCCGCTCGGCGAACTGTCCAGAGACTGCACACGAAGTGCAGATCCTGGTCGAAGTGCAGGGCGCGCCTTGCACTACTCGCGTCTCGTGCCTTGGTCTGAGGGTAGAGACGTCCTCGCGCGAGGAAAGTTCCCTCAGCGGCGCGAGCCCGCGGTCGGGAGGCTGATCGACACCTCCGTCCCCTTTCCGACCTCGCTTCGAATGTCCACCTTGCCGCCGATCGCGCTGACGAGGCCATACACAGCGGACAGCCCGAGCCCGCTGCGACCTGGCAGCGGCGCGAGGATGCGGCCGCCGGTGAAGGTCGTGTCGTTGTTCTCGCGCGCGTAGAACGGATCGAACACCTTCGCGAGGCGTGCCTTCGGGATCCCCTGCCCTTCGTCGGCGACCGCGAGGATGACGCGATCGCCGTTTTGCGTGACCGACGCCCGGATCGTGCCGCCTTTCGGCATCGACTCGACTGCGTTACGCGCCACTTGAAAGAGCGCCTCGGCGAGCGCCGCCACGTGCGTGTCGATCGCAGGCAACCCCTCGTCATAGTGACGATCGATCATCACGCCCGACCGCGCGCGGCCAATCGCGCTCTCGAGCGCGAAGTCGAGCATCGCGCAAAGATCCGCCGACTCCATCGTGCCCTCTTCGGCGAGGGCGAAGCGCTTCAAGCGATCGATCGTCGCGCGAATGCGCACGAGCCCGCCCGACGCGCGCGTCGCCGCCTTGGCGGCGGCGACGGGATCCTTCTCCGCGACGCGCACGATCTGCTCGGTCGACGCGATGCTCACCGCGAGCGCGTTGTTCAGCTCGTGAGCCATACCGCCAACGAGCACGCGGAGCGCCTCGAGCTTCTCGACGACGACAAGCTGATCTTGAACGCGCCGGATCCGCGCGACCGCCGCCGCGAGACGCTCGACCCGTCGAAATGCGATCAACGCGCGGCGCTTTCGCGTGCGTGCGATCGCGAAGCCGCCGCCGCCGAGCAGCGCAAACGTCATGTACGCGGACAGCGGCGAGCCGGGCGCGCCGAGGAACATCGCGAACGCACCGAACGCAGCCAGCACAGGGACATGCCACGGGAGCAGCGGCACCGCGATCAAGAGGACGGTGAGCCCCATCGGCACCGAGAGGGCGTACGGGCTCGTCACGCCGCCCGTCTCGTGCGTCACCGTCGCCCAGCCCGCGATCAGGATCGTCGCGCCCGCGAAGGCGATCGTCATCAGCGCGACCTGGTTCTTCTTGGCGAAAGAGAGCGTGGAGACGAGCGCGAGCGCCGCGAGGGCCGTCGCGGTGAGCCCCTGCGCGAGCGTGACAGAGCGCGCGACGGGCGGCTCGTGAAACAAGTCGGCGACCGCCGCAGCGCCCGTCGCGACCGCGATGAGCGCGAGGGCCGGCAGGAGACGAGAGAGGAGACGATTGCGCTGCTCGCGGAGAAACCGCGAGCGCGGCGTCCCGCTCAGCGCCGCACGCTCGATGACGCGATCGGCACGCGCGCGAAGATCCTTCGCCGCGGGAAGCGACATGGTGGTGCGCTCGGCCATCTCTACGCGAATCTTACCAGCGAAGTTGAAGCGGCGAACGACCCGTGAAAAATGGCGTCCCGGAGCGCGCGGAAGACTTGATGTTGGCCGAAGAAGACGACGCGAGCTGCTGCGAGCCGACGTCCGTGAACAGAAGCACGACCGCGCCAGCGCCTGCGACGAGGGCGATGACGAGGCTCACGTCGGCGCCCGTTCGAAAGGTGATGCCCTCGCTCTTCACGTCGGGGTCTTGGAACGACGGCTTGGACGCGTCACCGTAGTCGCTCGAGAGCGACATCGCGCGGAGCGCCATCACGCCGCTGACGACGAGCGCGGCGCCCGCGACGCCGCCGAGCGACCAGCCCACGATCTTGCGCGTGGTCGGCCCGTCGTCGTGACTGGGTCCCGGCACAATCACCTTTCCGCCGCCTGCGTCCTTGGCCGCGAGCGTCACCCGCACCTCGGCGTCACTCTTCGCCGCGACGTCGACCGCGCGTTGGTTCGGAGCGAAGCCCTCCGCCTCGACCGCGAGCGTGTGCTTGCCGGCCTTGAGCCGCGCCTCGGCGACGCCCTCGGTGTTGCCCTCCGGCGGCGCGCGAACCGCGATCGCCTTTCCATCCACCACGACGCGCGCCGACGCGGGCGAGATGACGACACGAAGCGTCCCGATCTTCGAGCGCGCTTCGTTCAGCGCCTCCCGCGCGCTCGCAAGCTCTTCCGGCGCAGCGCCGGAGTCTTCGCTGAGGAAGCGCACGAGGTCTTGCTCGGCGAGCACGGGGTCGTCGGTGCGAAGACGCGCGATGCCGAGGTTCAAGAGGATGCTCGGGTGCTGCACGAGCGACCACGCCTCTTCGAACGAGGCGCGCGCCCCCGCCCAATCTTGCGCGCGGAGCTGGGCGACGCCCTTGCGAAAGGCAGCGCGTGATTTCTCGCGTGCCGCGGGATCGACCTGCGTTTGGCCGTCCTCGGGCGGCTTCGCCGCGGCAGGTGCAGAATGCACCAATTCGCATGCCAGCATGGCCGTGAGCGCAGCGATGCGAAGTACCCAGCGTCGAGGCGATCGTGAAAGGGCCACGCCGCCGCCCAGTCTATCTCAATACCGAGGCTGCGACGTGATTCGCGGCGTCCCCGATTTTGCGGCTGCGCCTCCGCCACCGGGAGGACGGGGCGAGCCCGCGCGATGATGCGCGCCACCACCACCGCCTGCGGTCTTCGATATGGGCTTCGTGGTGCCCGCGGTGGGCGGCTCGGGAGGGAGCTCGATCGACGTCGCCGACGCGTTGTCGTCGCTGTCGGCCGGCGGGTCTCCGATCGTGATGACGCTGGGCGACACGGCAGGCGCGATGGAGGCGCCCTCGCCGGTCGCAGCGGCGGCGAACGCGGTGGTGGCAACACCACTTGCCGTGGCCGCACCGTTGATCGAGGACGTCGAGGACGACGCCGGCGGCTCGTCTCGGGTGAACGAGATGCCGACGATCGCGATGCCGGCGATGAGGCCGCACGCAGCGAACACGAGCGCGACACGGGCGCTGCGACCTTGGGCACGGCGGCTCGTCCCGCCCGCGTACGTGGTCAGCGACGTCTGCGTCGGATGCGGCTCGGGCGGCAGCGACTGCGGCGCCGGCGGATACGACGCGACCGCCGCTGACGGAGGTGACGACGGCGTAGGCGGCGGCGTGGACGGCACGAACGCCCGCGGGGTCGATGGAATGGTGGGCGGAAGCGTCGGCCCCGACGCATACGAAGGACGTGACCTCCGCGTGATCCCCGCCGACGATCGACGCGCTTCGTCGCGAAGGTCCTTGTCGGTGTCGGCCATGTCCGCGAGCAGCGCAGGCGGCGGCTTCGAGATCTGCGTGGGCGCATCGCGCGCGGCGTCGCGTGGAGACGAGCCGCGACCCACCGTGACGTCGTTCTCCGACGACGTGGCCGTGGGCGCCGACGACGTGGCCGCGACCATGCGCGGATCACGACCGCTGACGGTGACCCATGCGTCGAGCAGCTCGCGCGCGCTCGCGGGCCGGCCTTCGGGATCGCGCTCGAGCACGGCAGCGACGAGGTCATCGACCGCTTGAGGGATCGTGACGCGCGTACAGTCGCGGAGGCGTGTCGCTTCCTTCTCGAGCTTGCTCGCCAAGATCGCCATCTGACTCGGGCCTTCGTGTGGAAGACGCCCGCTCAACATCTCGAACACGAGCACGCCGAAGGCGTAGAGGTCGGCGCGCTCGTCGACGCGCGCCGCGCCACGGATCTGCTCGGGCGCCATGTACGCGACGGTGCCGATCGACTCGCCGGTGCCCGTGAGACGCTCGGCGTCGAGGCCGGCCATCTTGCAGACACCGAAGTCGAGCACCATCGCGCGAAGCTTGCCGCTCTTCAACGCGAGGAAGACGTTGCTCGGCTTCAGATCGCGATGGATGATCCCGGCTTCGTGCGCGTCGATGAGCCCTCGGAGGACGTCTTCACCGATGCGCGCCACCTCGGTCCAAGGGAGCGCGCCGTTGTCACGAATGCGCTGCGACAGCGGCTCGCCGACGAGGCGCTCCATGACGAGGAACGTCTCGCCGTCCTCCGTGTCGCTCACCTCGAGCACGCGAGGGACGAACTCGCTCTGAATGCGCTGCGCGGCCTCGGCCTCGCGATGCAGGCGCATCATCAGGATGTCGTCGACGAGAAGTCGGCTGACGACCTTGATCGCGACCTGCGTGCGAACGGGCGCGTCGAGGATGGTCGCGGCGAACACGTGACCCATTCCGCCTCGACCGATCAGCGCGTCGATGCGGTACTTGTCGCGTAGAATGTCGCCTGCTTTGACCGCCACTCCCTACACTTCCCTAGGGCAATAGCGTATCACGGGACCGCGCTAGATCTGACGTTCTCTCAGCTCGCGTTTCAGCACTTTCCCCGTGGGATTTCGGGGCAAAGCGTCGATAAAAACGAAATCACGAGGGACCTTCGGACCTGCCAATCGCTCCCTCGCGTAGGCCTTCAGCGCACCTTCGTCGAGGCCCGTCCCCGACGACCGCTTGACGACGAACGCGCGAACGCGCTCCCCCCACTCGCGATCGGGCACGCCGACGACGGCGACCTCGGCGACGTCGGGATGCTGCTCGAGCACCCCCTCCACCTCGGCGGGATAAACATTCACGCCTCCAGAGATGACCATGTCGCGCTTGCGCCCTTCGATGAAGTAGCGACCGTCGCGATCACGACGCGCGAGATCGCCGACGCTGAAGTAGCCGTCGATCATGCTGGCGCTCGTCGCTTCCTGATCCTTGTGGTAGCCGGCGACGAGGAGCTTGTTCTTCACGTACAGCTCGCCGACGACCCCCGGGGAGACCTCACGCTTGTCGTCGTCGAGGAGCCGGATGTCGTTTCCAGGGACCGCCTTGCCGATCGTCCCAGGCGCGAAGCGAAGGTCTTCGGGCTTCGCGAGCGTGACGAGCCCCGTCTCGGTCGCGCCGTAGAAGTTGTAGACGATGTCCCCGAACGTATCCATGAAGTCGATCGCGAGCGGCCCAGGGAGCGGCGCGCCGCCCGAGAACACGACACGGAGCGACCGCGTATCGTAACGCCGGCGCGTCTCCTCCGGCAGCTCGAGCACGCGATGGAGCATCGTCGGCACCATCGCGGTGGTGGTGACGCCCCATCGGTCGATCGCGTCGAGAAATGCCTCCGGCTTGAACTCGTCCATGATGACGACGGTGTTGCCGAGCACGTGCGAGAGCGAAAGAAATCCAAACGCGGTCGAGTGATAGAGCGGACAGGTGACGAGATGCACGTCATCGACACGCATGGGCGTCTCGTTGATGAAGCGCATCGCCGCCGCCATCGTGTCCTTCGGGAACTTGCGAACGGCTCCCTTCGGCTTCCCGGTGGTGCCCGACGTGTAGACGACGACCGCCGCGTCCTCGTCGGCCTTTGGATCCATGTCGTCCATCCGCGCGGGCTCCTCGAGGAGCGAGTCGAGCGGCGTCGTGCGCAAGCGCTGCGACGACACCGGCGCCGACCCAACGACGAAGACGTTCGACAAGAACGTCTCCGAGAGCTCCGGGCTCGCTTCTTCGAGGGCGTGCAGCAGCTCGGGCTCGATGACGATCCCGAGCGCGCCGGAGTGGTTGGCGAGGTACGTCAGCTCCTTGGCCGTCGAGCGCCACGAGATGCTCACCGCCGCCGCCCCGCCGCGCGCCGCCGCCGCCCCGAGCTCGACGCACTCCTGCCGGTTGCGCATCATGAGGATGATGCTCGTTTTGCGCCCGATGCCCCGCCGCGCGAGCCCCGACGCAAACCGATCGATCCGCTCATCGAGCTCCGCCCACGTCGTCGTGCGCCCGCGCCAGATCAACGCCGGCTTGCTCGGTGAGTTCCGCGCGTGCACCCGATAGATGAGCGATGGATTCTGCGAATTGCTCGCGAACACCTTGAGGAGCTCGACCAGCCCCGCACCCGTCATCGACCAGAGGAAACCGCTCTGGCGCGAGAGCCGCGTCGACACGCGCACCTTGTCGGGCGCGTCGCGAAGCTGCTCTTCGATCGTCTTCACGCGCTGCCTGGCGCGCCCCAAGGCCGTCGCGATCTCGCCTGCGAGCGAGGGCCTGCCGGAAGTATTCGACATATCGACGACAGGCTACCGCAAAAAGAGGGCCCTGCGCGCGGTTGGTCGCTATCCTGTACGATCAGATGACGGACGGGAATTCGAAGACCGGCGAAAGCAGCAGCGTTGGCGACAGCGACAGCGACAGACGTGACGAGAACCGCGCCGCCATCACGCTGAAGGTCGACTACAAGCGCCTCAACACGTTCTTCGCCGACTACACGAAGAACATCTCGAAGGGCGGCACGTTCATCCGCACGACCAAGCCGCTCGACGTCGGCACCGAGTTCGTCTTCGTCCTCACCGTCCCCGAGCCGAAGCTCGACAACGCCCCCGTCCGCCTCGAGCTCACCGGCGAGGTGAAGTGGATCATCCACGAGCACGAGGCCACCCACGAGCGTCCCGCGGGGATGGGGATCCAGTTCGTGTTCCGGAACGACCAAGAACGCGAGCGCGTCGAGCACTTCGTCGCGGACCTCATGCGCTCCTCCCTCGGCGACCACCTCGCGCAGAAGCTCCTCTCCACCAAGTCCTGAAAACTCCAAGCCATCCCCCCGTCCTGAGTTCGTTTTTAACGTTGCTATGAGCGGGTGGGTGGTGGCTGGCATGCGGATCGCTTTGCGGGCCTCGTGGGGTCGGTCGACCCCAGGGCCAGGTCAGGCCACCGTTGTGACGCGCCCGTCCTGAGTTCGTTTTGACGGGCGCGCCACCGTCCTGAGTTCGTTTATGACGGGCGCGCCACCGTCCTGAGTTCGTTTATGACGGGGCGGCACCGTCCTGAGTTCGTTTTTGACGGACCGTCCTGAGTTCGTTTTGAGGCCATCCAGGTTGGCGTGTTCGTTGCGAAACGCGACTTCACGCCGGCCTGCTGCGAGATGCACGTTGCTGCGAGATGGACGTTGGCCCGGAGTGAGGGACGTGACGTTGGGGAGCCGAGGCGCTGGACAGTTCCTCGTTAAAAACAATCGCTCCTGATGGGCTGTTCGTGGTTGTTTTGCGACGCGCGCGTCGAACGACGGCGCGGACGCGAAGGCGTGAGCAGGTCTCGGCAGGTCGAGCCGAGGTGTGAGGAGCGACAGTGTCGAGGCGAAAGAAGCGCGGGTTTGCGGCGTATTTCGGCGAGCCTTTACCCCTTGGCGCCTCGGCTCTACGTTCCGGTTGACGATCATGATGACGCGTTCGCTTCCGATTGCTGGTCGCGCTGCTCCTCAGCGCATTGATCCTTCGCTCGATCTCGAAGAAGAGATTTCGCGGCTGAAGAAGGAGAAGAAGGCGGTCATCCTCGCTCACTACTACCAAGACAGTGAGATTCAGGACGTGGCCGACTTCATCGGCGATTCTCTTCAGCTCGCGCAGGCGGCGGCGAAGACTCAGGCGGACGTCATTTGCTTCGCGGGCGTTCACTTCATGGCGGAGACGGCGAAGATCCTGAACCCCGAGAAAATCGTCGTGGTGCCCGACCTCGAAGCGGGCTGCTCGCTGGCGTCGGGTGCGCCCGCGGCGAAGGTCGCTGCTTGGAAGGCGCGCTATCCGGGCGCAGTGCTCGCGAGCTACATCAATTGTTCCGCCGAAGTGAAGGCGCTCTCCGACTACATCGTGACGTCGTCGAACGCAGAGAAGATCGTCTCGTCGATTTCGAAGGAAAAGACGGTCCTCTTCGCGCCGGACAAGAACCTCGGTGGGTTCATCAACAAGAAGCTCGGGCGAAACATGGTGCTCTGGCCGGGCACCTGCATCGTCCACGACACCTTCAGCGAACGGAAGATTCTCGGGTTGAAGGAGCGCAACCCCGGCGCGCTGTTGCTCGCCCACCCCGAGTGCGACGACGTCATTCTTCGGATGGCCGACTACGTCGGGTCGACGACGGGCATCCTCAACTTCGCGACGAAGAGCGACCAATCGACGTTCATCGTGGCGACGGAGCCCGGCATACTTCATCAAATGCAGAAGGCTTCACCGAGCAAGACGTTCATTCCTGCTCCTCCGGAAGCGAACTGCGCGTGCAACGAATGCCCGCACATGAAAAAGAACACGCTCGAGAAGGTGTACCTCTCACTCCGTGATCTCCAGCCTCGTCTCGAAATGGACGAAACCCTCATGCGCGCCGCACGCGTCCCGATCGATAGGATGCTCGAGCTCTCGAAGTAGTTGCTCGTCGCCGAATCCGAGAGGCGGCCACGCGGGTCGTTTCGTGAACGCGCGTTGATGCTCCGAACGTGAAGCACGGCGCGAACGACTCGCCCGATGGCGTGGATAGGGCGCCCGTCTACGCATCGTTCAGAGACGGCATTCGCCCGACGATCCCCTCCGCTTTCACGGCGGACCGAGGGAGTGCGTTTGCGCGATTGAGCCGGCCCCGACGCTGGTACGCGCCGACCGCCAACGATGACTATGCCTTCTTCGCTGGGTTCGCTTCGCCGAGCGGGTCTCTCTGTCGCTTACCTTGCCCTGCTCGGCACGCTGACCACGGGATGCGTTCGCAACATCCCTGCGCCAAGGCCACCCGAGCCGACGATCCCCATGACGTCCGATGATGAAGTCCCCGAAGGAGAGGCGGGTCATCATTGGGACAAATGTCACGGCGCGCGTCGATCGCATCGGCGGACACTTCGATCGGATCGTCCACCGCGGACGTGAGACGCGGTCGTATGTGACCGACGTCGACACGCTCCTTTGCGCGTCCACCCTGCACGGTCGCTCTGCCCTACGGCGACTACGAGCTAAAGCTAAGCGCCGTCTCCGACCCGACGCGCGCCAGCACCGCGACGATTCGAGTGCGGCATCGCACCGAAATCGTCAATCACGTCCTGGGGATGAACCGGCGATCGACGACGGGTACGCTCGGTGGTCCCTTCGGACGATCCCGCGACGGGGTTCGGCGTCTTGTCGGTGATTGGGTCGGTGGTGGTCGGCATTGGCGTGGGCGTTGGGCTCGTGCAAGCGCAAGAACATCGAACCGCTCACACCGCGACGGACTCGACGATGCCCGTGCTCGTAGGGATTGGCGGAACCACGCTCATGACCGGAGGGGTGATGATGGCTGCAAGCCCGACGATCCGGCAGGAAGGGGCGACACGCCAATGGGCGCCGCGTTCGCTTCCGCCCGCCGTGCCCTCCGCAACCGCACCAGTCTCTTCGCCTGGCGAACGCGGTACGTCGGTGCGCGTGACGTTCTGAGCTTCGGACGAGAGACGCGGACATCTCTACAACCGGAAAAGTCTTACAGATCGGTCATCACGGTCGTCGTGATGTAGTCGGCCGCGAAAATCGCGACGATGCTCGCGACGACCGCCTTCGCCGTGGCTTCACCGACACCGCGGGCACCGCCCGATGCATGAAAGCCCTTCTTGCAGCAGATCGTGCTGACGATCAGCCCGAACACGCCGCTCTTCACGAGAAGCATCCAGATGTCGTTCCACTTGACGAACTGTTCTACGCGCTCGAAAAACACGCCAGGGTCGATGCCTTGCCAGAGGACACCGACGACGTAGGCGCCAAACATTCCTGCGATGCCAAAGGACAGCGAGAGGAGCGGAAGCACGAGGAACGTCGCGAGGATGCGCGGCACGACGAGATACTGAATCGGGCTGACGCCCATCGTGGTGATCGCGTCGATCTGCTCGGTGACGCGCATGTTTCCGAGCTCGCTCGCCATCGTGCTTCCTGCGCGCGCCGTCACCACGACAGCCGCAAGGACGGGGGCGAGCTCGCGGGCGAGGGCGAGCGCGACGACGCCACCCACCATTCCCTCAGCAGAGAACTGCCGAAAACCGATGATCGAGCTGACAGTAAACGCCATGCCCGTAAACATGCCGACGAGGCCGGCGATGAAGAGCGAACCGGCTCCGATGAACTCGATCGCGATCATGAGCTGGCCGATCCGCAACGGCGGACGAACGAGCCACGTGAGCGAGCGACCAAAGAGGAGAACCGTCGCCCCCAAGTCGTCAAGCAAGCCAAGCGCCGGATCGAAAAAAGCGTCGATAAAGCCCATCAGTGGATGGGGCTTCGTATCGTCCAACTGTTCGGTCTCCGCCACGCTGCCGCGACTATAGCAAAGGCGAGCGTTCGTGAGACATCATGCTCGCCGCAGCTCGCGTCGATCTCGGTCGCGCAAATCAACTCAGGACGGCAAAGAAGTCGCGAATCTAGGCAAAACACCGAACACCAAGACACCGCCAGAAGACACGAAGACGCGCACGGAGAAACAAGAACAAGCTCCAAGCTTGGTGAGTCAGTCGAAGTCTCGTTCGCGCAGACATCTCGAGGTCTCACCTCTCCGGGGTTACCCCGGGGAATGTTGATAACCCTGCCTTTCAGCGCTCGAGCGGGGCTGCGCCACAACGCAGGACCGCTCACGCATCACGAGCCGTTGGAGCATTCGTTCCGTTCGTCCGTTCTGTTCGTTGAACCCCGCGATTCATCGACGCGAGCTGCATTCCTATGGACCGACACCGACTTCGTCTCCTCTCCGATGTGATCGGCGCCGCTTTCCTGGACGGCGAATGGACATCACCACCTGAGCTGGCCGAACGCGCAGCCCGACGCCTCGAACGCCGTCCACGCTGGCTCGCGGGTCTCGCAGAGCGAATCTTTCAGCGATTTCCGGACGAAGCGCCGCGTGATCGCTTCGAGGATCTTTCGCACGCCATCGCGGCCGACCCGCAGATCGCGAAGGCGACCGCGCGCGCGACGGGTCACCTTCGGATGCGCTTCGTCGAGTCGTCGGCCATCGCGATGGCCACGCGACACCTTGATTGGAACGTGCGGCGACTCGACACGACGGGCGACGTCGCAACCTGGCTTGGCCTCTCGGTCGAGGACCTCGCGTGGTTCGCCGATACGAAGGCCTTCGCGCGCCGTGCGCGTCCACCCAAGCTCGTTCACTACACCTGCCGGTGGGTGAGGAAGCGGTCGTCGCCCTCCACGCAAGAGAGGCTGATCGAGGCCCCAAAGCGCTGGCTCAAGGAGGTACAGCGACGGATCTTGTTCGAAATTCTGGACCGGATTCCGAAGCATGATGCAGCCCACGGCTTCTGTCGTGGTCGGAGCATTCTCACCCACGCGTCGCTGCATGCGTCGAAGCGTGCCGTGCTCCGTATGGATCTCGAGGACTTCTTCCCCACGGTTCGAGCATCACGGGTGCTCGCCATTTTCAGGGCAGTTGGATACCCGCAAGAAGTCTCACGCCTGCTGACCTGTCTTTGTACGACGGTCTCCTCACCGGGCACGCTCTCCGCGCTCGCGCCTGAAGCTTCGCCGACCTCGGTGAGCTCGTCTCCGCGAGCAAACCATGCAGCCGAGGTGAGGAGAATCTCGAAGGCGCGTATGCGCTATCGCGAGCGGCACCTGCCGCAAGGAGCACCGACGTCTCCAGCGCTCGCAAATCTCGCGGCCTTTGGGCTCGACGTCCGACTCTCCGCGGCGGCAGCCTCACGCGGTGTGACCTACACCCGCTACGCAGACGACCTTGTCTTCTCGTCGGATGAGGATCACTTTGCGCGGTCGGCGTGGCGTTTCTCTTCGCTGGTCGGCGGAATCGTCCTCGACGAGGGGTTCTCGGTGAACCATCGCAAGACACGCATCATGCGATCCGCGACACGACAGAAGGTGACTGGCCTGGTCGTGAACCAGGCGCCGTCGATGCCGCGTGAGGAGTACGACCAGCTCAAGGCAATCCTGCACAATTGCGCGCGCTTCGGCGTCGAGGCGCAGAACCGTCAGGGCCACCCAGACTTCCGCGCCCACCTTCTTGGCCGACTCGCGTGGCTCCGATCGGTGCAGCCGCAGCGAGCTGCGAAGCTGCAGCTGGTCTTCGAACGGATCGCGTGGAGCGGAGAGACCGCCGCCGCCGTGGTCTAGACGCGACTTTCCCGCCGCGGGGATCTTCTTCCGTGCCGCGGGGACCGTCTCTTCCGTCGAGGCCACCGCGGGGGACCCCTCCCGTATGAGCCTACGGCTCGCGATAAAAGCGGGGAACGCGGCGCGAGACCGACGTGAGCACTTCCCACGCGATCGTTCCAGATCGCGCGGCGATTTCCTCAGCGGTCAGCGCGTCTTTGCCAAGCGGACCATCCTGTGCACCAAGCACCGTGATCTCGTCACGAAGGCTCACGTTCGGGACATCGGTGACGTCGATCATCGACATGTCCATCGACACAGCTCCGACGATCGGAGCACGAACACCGCGAACGAGCACGTGGCCTCGGTTCGACAGATGGCGTGAAAGGCCGTCCGCATACCCCATCGGAAGGGTCGCGATGCGCGAGGTGCGCGTGGCGCGGAAGAGCGCCCCGTAGCCAACGGACTCGCCTGCGTCGATCGTGCGAAGGTCAACGATCTCGGACCGCACACGCATCGCCGGATGAAGCTGAAGATCAGCGGCCGACGAGGACAGCGGCGTAACGCCGAAGATTGCGACGCCTGGACGAACGGCATCGAACAGCGCGGCACCGCGCAGAACGGCCGCACTATTTGCCGCATGGCGCACGCTGGGCGTGATGCCCTTCTTGGCAAGGCGCGTTGTGGCTTCTTCGAAACGTGCAACCTGCTCCTCGGTGAAGCCAGCGTTCGCACCGTTCGCGTCGCTCTCCGCGCAGGCGAGATGCGTCATCAGGCCAGCGATACGAACCTCCGGAAACCGCGCGACCTCCTCGGCGAACTTCTCGAGATCGTTCATGCGAACGCCGAGGCGCGCCATCCCGGTGTCGATCTTGAGGTGTGCATCGACCGAGTGACCGACCTGCCGCGCCGCGCGCGCAAGCCCCTCGAGATGTGAGACGTCGTAGATGACGGGCACGACACCGCGTGTGACGATCTCCTCGTACGCACCGCCGTAGTAGCCACCCATCACGAGGATGGGCGTACGCACCCCTGCATCACGAAGCTCGACGGCTTCCTCCAGCAAGGCGACGCAGAAGCCTTCCGCGCCAGCACGCTCGAGCGTGCGAGCAACCGCCGGCGCCCCATGGCCGTATCCGTCCGCCTTGAGCACCGGCCAAACACGCGCGCGCCCGGCATGTCGCGCGATGACCCGGAGGTTGTGACGAAGCGCTGCGAGGTTCACCTCCGCCCGCGTCGGTCGAACCGCATCCGCCGGAGCAGCCCGCCGCGGCTTCAGCACGCGAACGCTATCGGGCGCATCCGTCCGTCGTCGCATCGCAGGCAGCGAGGAGGAAGAGTCGTCATCACGAAGGGCGTGCTCTCGAGCGCGTTGATCCATGGTGTGTGGCTAGACAACAACGCCTTGCGGCAGGTCGTCTATTCACGTTTGCCACGCCTGGCGTCAAGGAACAAAGAAATCGGCGCTTTGCCCCACCCCACCGTTAAGCCATCGATCCCGTCCTGAGTTCCTTTTTTCGACGTGAAGGCGGGGCGGCGGGTGGCCCCGGGCCAGGCCTGGCCTGGCCCGGCCATATGGTCACCGACCATAAGGCGTTGAGATCGTTCGATCGCGTTGTCGGCGTGACTCCTGCTGTGCGCGCTGAGTTCGGGAGGCACTCGTGACTGTCGCACGTCAGGTCATTGCTGGTCGAACCTATCTCATCAGCCGCCGCTGCACCCAGCGGCAGCTCCTCCTCCGTCCGGACCCCGAGGTTGAGCAGATCTATCTGTATTGCCTTGGCGAGGCCGCGCAACGTTTCAGCATCACGCTCCACGGCTTCCTCGCGATGAGCAACCATCAACACCTGGCGATTCGCGACAATCACGCGAACTTCCCTCTGTTCCTTGCCCATTTTCACAAGATGCTTGCGAAGGTGATGAACCACCGACTCGGACGGTGGGAGAACCTCTGGGCCACAGAGCAGCCGAGCGCTGTGTGGCTCGTAGAGCCGGCGGACCGCTTCGCAAAGCTGATCTACCTCCTCGCGAATCCGGTCGCCGACGACCTCGTCGATCGCGTGAGCGATTGGCCCGGAGCCTCATCGCTTGGTCTCACGCTCGCTGGACGAACAATCACCGTCAAGCGTCCGGTCGGGTACTTTCGAGAAGACGGCAACATGCCGGCGGAGGTCACCCTTCGCGTAGAGCGCCCGGAAGGCTTCGAAGACCTCTCGGAAGAAGATTGGGTCGGGAAAGTGAAGCGCGCGATTGCGGCCGAAGAAGAGAGTGCGCGTGTGCAACGTCACGCGATGGGTCGCCGCGTTCTCGGCCGCAAAGCGATTCTCGCCGCTTCACCATTCTCCCATCCGACAACCTTTGAGCCTCGTCGCCGGCTGCGTCCGCACGTGGCGTGTCGCAATCGTTTTCGACGCGCCGTCGAGCTCGCAAAGCTCGCCAGCTTTCGAAGAAGGCGTCTCGATGCTCTGACTCGCCTGTTGGGTGGAGAGCCGGACGTCATCTTCCCATACGGCACCTATCGGCTGAGGCGGGCCTTCTTCCGTACGGAGGGTCCTGAGGTGCCCATCCCGATCGCCGCATAAGCTGCCCTGCTGATGGTCGCGTGTGCACTACTGTTCGACCTGTTCGTCGACTGCACGAACACTCGAGCAGCCGCGTCGATCGCGTTTGTCCTGGTGTGTCCGGGCGTGTGATCTCTCGTTGATTGAACTGGCCAAGATGAGCTCAGGGATGAGAGCGGCCGCAATTTGCGCCGGCTTCGGCTGAAAAAGTCTGCGGCGCCCGTTCCCCATCACTGCCCCATGCGACGTGAAGCGATGATGGGGCGCTCCGATCCACCTACGACGTTCGTGAACTCAGGACGGGTGGCTGGTCGGTGAGGCCTTCGGTTTGTTCGACGGCGAATTGGAAGCGGTAGAGGCGGGCGTAGACGCCATCCTTCGCGAGGAGCTCCTCGTGGCTTCCGTTCTCGACGATGCGGCCCTTGTGGAAGACGACGATGCGGTCGACGGCGCGGATGGTGGAGAGGCGATGCGCGATGACGAGGGAGGTGCGACCCTCGACGACGGCTTCGAGGGCATGTTGGAGGCGTGCTTCGGTGTCGGAGTCGATGCTGGCGGTTGCTTCGTCGAGGATGAGGAGGGGTGCGTCGCGGTAGAGGGCGCGCGCGAAGGCGAGGAGTTGGCGCTCGCCGGCGCTGAAGTTGGCGCCTCGCTCGTCGACTCGGGCGTCGAGGCCGCCTGGTCGTTTGAGGAACAGGTCGAGGGCGCCGATGCGCTTCAGGGCCGCCTCGACCTTTGCGTTGTCGGGCGACTCGTCGCTCATCGCGATGTTGGAGGCGATGGTGCCGGAGAAGAGGAAGACGTCTTGGGGGACGACGGAGAAGAGCTCGCGGAGGCTGCCGCGGTCGTAGCTGCGGACGTCTTTGCCCAAGACGCGAACGACGCCCTTGTCGAAATCGTAGAGACGGAGCAGGAGGGCGGTCACTGTGGTCTTGCCGGCGCCGGTTGCGCCGACGAGCGCGACCTTCTCGCCGCGTTTGACGTGCAGCGTGACGTCCTTGAGCACTGGGACGTTTGGCTTGTAGGCAAACGTCACGTCTTCGATGCCGATCGCTTCGTCGGGAGCGACCGAGGCGCTCGCGTCGTCGGACGTCGACGAGGATGACGTCTTTGCCGTCGAGCGGGAGTCGCCTGCGGATGAGGACGACGACGAGGACGACGAGGACGACGAGGACGACGAGGACGACGAGGACGACGAGGACGACGAGGACGACGAGGACGACGAGGACGACGAAGAAGCAAGCGACGGCGCGGCGGCGCCTGCGGGGACGCCATCGGCGCTCTCGACCGCGGTCTCGTCGAGGAGCTTGAAGATGCGCTCGGCGCCGCTCATCGCGGACTGCAAGATCGTGTAGCGCTGCGCGAGCAGGCTGACGGGCTCGAAGAATTGCTTGATGTACGACGTGAAGGTGACGACGAGCGGAAACGTGATCGCAGGGCCCATCGAGCCGTCGCCGATGCGCTTGAGGCCTGCCCACCAGAGGACGCTCGCGATGCACACCGTACCGACCATCTCGATCGCGGCGTCGAGGACGGCTTCGTAGAAGATGCTGCGCTTGTTGGCGTCGCGGTACTCGCAGTTGATCTCGTCGAACTCCGACGCCATCGTCTCTTCGCGCGCGTAGGCCTGAACGACGGGCATGCCCGAGACTTGTTCGTTCAGGAAGGCGTTGAGTCGCGCCGTCTTCGTGCGGATGTCACGGAACGCTTCACGCGCACGCGACCGCACGAAGTACACGAGGACCATGACGAACGGCAGCGCGGCGAACGAGATCAGCGACATCCTGACGTCGAGGATGAGCATCATGACCACGATGCCCACGAGCGCGACGAGGTCGCCGAACGCGTTCAGCACACCCGAGGCGAACAGCTCACCGACCGCGTCGACGTCGTTCGTGGCACGCGTCACCAGACGCCCGACCGGCGTCTTGTCGTAGTAACGCAGCTCGAGGCGCTGCATGAAGTCGAACAAGGCCGCACGTAGATCGGCCATCGAACGCGCGCCCGCGATCTGCATCGCGTAGATCTGCACGAAGGTGACCAGCTGCATGCCGATGACGATCGCGGCGAGGAGGATGCCGTGGCGCATCAAGCTTCCAGGCTCCGCGTCCTGCGCGCCCGCCACCACCTTTCCCATCACGAGCGGTCGGACGAGGTTCAGGCTCGCAGTGAACAGCACCATCACGAGGGAAGCGTAGAGGTACTTCGCATGCGGCTTCATGAACGGCCAGAGCCGGCGAAGCAGATGCGTGTCGTAGGCGCGACCGAGGCGCTCCTCCTCGTGGAAGTCCCGCAACGTCTTTCCCTTCGCGCCGGACGCCTTGCCAAGCTTCGACGGCGAGGACGACGGCGAAGAAGAAGAAGACGCCGAAGACGGCGACGACGACGGCGACGGCGACGACGAGGAAGACGACGCTGACGTCCCGGAGGACGACGACGACGATGCCGTGCTCATGCGGACACCGGCTCCACGTCGGCGTTCTTCAAGGCGGCGTCGAGGTCTTCGAGCTCGCTCTTCGCGGACTGCTCTTCGGCGAAGGCGGCGTAGAGGCCACCGGCGGCGACGAGCTCGTCGTGGGTTCCCTGCTCGAGGACTTTGCCTTCGTCGAAGACGACGATCGCGTCGCAGCGGGACGCGGCGGCGACGCGATGGGTGACGAGGATGACGGTGCGATGCGCTGCCTGTCGGTCGATCGCGTCGAGGATCGCGGCCTCGGTCTTTGCGTCGACCGCGGACAGCGGGTCGTCGAGGACGAGGACCTTCGGTTCCCTGACGAGCGCGCGCGCGAGGGCGATGCGCTGCTTCTGGCCGCCCGAGAGCTGGACGCCTCGCTCGCCGACGACGGTGTCGAATTGCTCCGGAAGGGAGAGCGCCTCTTCGAGCACTTGGGCCTCGCGTGCGGCGTCGCGGATCCTCTTGGTCGCGTCTTCGGATTCGTAGTCGTCGAGCGAGAAGCCCACGTTGCGCGAGACGGTGGACGAGAAGAGGAACGCGTCTTGTTGGGCGTAACCGATGTTGGCGCGCACGGCGGAGAGCGGGAGATCGCAGACGTCGTGTCCGTCCATGAACACGGACTTCGGGGGCGTCGGTAGGAGGCGCGCGAGGAGCATCGCGATCGTGCTCTTGCCCGACCCTGTTCGCCCTACGAGCGCGACGGACTTTCCGGCGGGGACCTCGAACGAGATGTCGTCCACGACTTTGTGATCACCGTACGCGAACGAGAGGTGCTTCACCGAGATCGATCCATGGATCTCCTTCGGCGCGGGGAGAGAGCCGTCGAGGACCTCGGGGACCGCCTTGAAGATCTCCTCGAGGCGCGCGTAGCCGGCGCGGCCGCGCTGGATGATCGCGATCGAGAAGCCGAGCGCCACCATCGGCCAGGTCATGCGTCCGTACGCGAGCCAGAACGCGAAGAAGTCGCCGCGCGTGATCCCGCCTTCTTGCAGGAGCGAGGCTCCGTACCAGAAGAACGCGAGGACGCCGAATGCGCTCGTGGCGCCGACCATCGGCCCCATGAGGCCTCGCAGACGCGCGAGCGCGAGGCTCGCCTCGAGGTAGGCGTTGTTCGCCTTGTCGAAGCGCGCACGCTCCCGTCGCTCGAGGGCAAAGCTGCGGACGATACGGACCCCGGCGAGGTTCGTCTGGAGCACCTCGGAGAGCTTGCCGAGCGAGACTTGGTTCGCGCGCGTTCGCGTGAACATGGATCGTGAGAACGCGCGCGTCGTCCCGAACAGGAACGGGAGCATCACGAACGACACGAGCGTGAGCCTCAGACTGACGTGCACCATGACCTGGAGCGCGCTCGCGAACGCAAAGGTGACGTTCACGATGTTGAGGATGCCGAAGCCGAGGAGGAGGCGTACTTGCTGGAGGTCGCCCGTCGAGCGGCTCATGATCTCGCCCGCCGACATCGTTCGGTAGAACGCCGTCCCGAGGCGATGCAGCCGATGGAGCAGGAGCGCGCGGAGCTCGTACTCGGCGTCTCGCCCGGCGTTGAAGATGAACCAGCGGCTGCCCACGCGCGCCACGAACGCAAACACCGCAAGCACGAGGATGGTCACGGCCGGTCGCGTGACTTGTCCCGGGTCAGCGCCGAAGACGCTGTCGATCGCAGCCTTCGCGAGCCAGTCGATCCGATTGAGCGCGAGCTGAAACCCGGCCAGCAGCAAACCACCTCCTAGGTACGCGGGGAGGTGTCTCTTGAACTGACCGCCGAGTGTCACCGGCAGCGCAGTGGGATCGAGGGACATGCAGATACGACGCGAAGGTGGGTTACGACGGAGAGAACGCGGAGAGACGAACGCGAGCGGGCGAGAGCGGCGGAGCACTCTTCATAGCAGACCCTCGCGTCGACTTGGATGCTGCTTCAGCTCGCACCGTTGCTCACAATTTCAGCTGAAAAGACCGGAGCTTCGATACGCGAGCGGAGGATAGGGCGTGCCTCGCAACCGGAGCACGGGCGCCTTCACTACGACGGGAGACCTCGCCGAGGAAGCTCTTCGGTCGATACGATCCGCGTCTCGTCCGCGAGATACTCGGCGAGGAGCGTGTCGGCGAGCGTCACCAGCGCCTCATGCTCTGCGGCGCGATCCGCACGCTCGACGGCCGAAGAGCCCGCGGCAAAGGCGGTGTGATCGAGGCCGCCACCACGCGCGTCGACATCGCGGCCGCGCGCGTCGACATCGCGGCCACGCGCGTCGACATCGCGGCCACGCGCGTCGACATCGCGGCCGCGCGCCTCGACATCGCGGCCACGTGCGTCGACATCGCGGTCACGCGCGTCGACATCGCGGCCACGCGCGTCGACATCGCGGCCACGTGCGTCGACATCGCGGCCGCGCCCGTCGACATCGCGGTCACGTGCGTCGACGTTGCGGCCGCGCGCGTCGAGCACGAGGCCACGTGAGATCATCGCGGGCTGCTCGAACACGAGGCCCTCGAAGAGCGCATGACCGAACACCACGCGCGTCGGAGGGCGAGGCGCATCGGGGCCCCAGTCGAGCATCAAGATCCCGCCTTCGTCGACGAGCGCGAGCGCGTCGAGCTCACGCGAGCGTGCGTTGGGGAGCTGCGTCGCGCCTTCTGGAATCCATCGCTCGATCGCGGCGTGTTGGCGTCGATGAAACGCAAGCTTCGCTCTTGGGAACGTCATCCACACGAGCGCGTTCAGGTAGTCGTGCCACATCCGTGGTCGGGTCGACACGATCCCCTGCTTGACGATCATCGCGTCGTAGAGCTTGTCGCGGTCGATGATGCCCGAAGGGCGCTTGCGCTTCGGCGGCGCCTCTTCGAAGCGCACCGGCCGCTCGCCGCCGGCGCGGTAGGCCTTCGCGTAGTCGGCGACGCGCGGCCATTCGTCTTGGTAGTCCGCGAACGTCGAAGCAGCACGCGCGATCGGCCAGAAGTCTTCGTGCCTCTCGTAGAAGCGCGCGTCGAAGGTGGTGCGAGCATGCTGGCGAATGACACGAAGACGGGACGAGACGACCATCGCGCGCCCCTCCTCAACCGATGAAGAACGAGCGCGCGAAGGACATCACCGGACGCGCCTCTCTAGCGACCGCGCGCGTTCCGCGGACGCCGGTGGGATGACGCGAGCATCGGCCTCGCGCCTTCGCTGCTGACAGCGAGGTCTTTCATGTCGATCGTCGCGACGAGCAGGCCGAGCCGGACACGCGCCCTGCCCTTCACGTTGATCTCCTGCACGATCCCCAGCCGGTTCGCGAAGGGGCCCGCGAGGACGCGCACCTTTGCTCCCTTTTCGATCGGGAGCGATGGATCGACGTCGTTCGACGTGGGCGCGCCGCGGGCGCGGAGCGACGTCGGAAGAATCGGACGGCGCGGAAGCGCCATCCGCGCGGCGTCTTTGAGTGGCCGCTCCCGATCGTGGTGCGAGCTCTCCGGGTTCTTCTCGTCATGATGCGCGTGAGGCGATGGGCCGGAGCCTCGACGTGACGTCGGTCCGGTCGCCGCCTCGCGCTCGGCGGCAGACAGAATGCGGCGAACGTCTTCGCGTTCGCGTCGTGACCCTTCTTTGCGCACGGGACCTTTCAGCACTCCTTTGCGGCGTGTTCGACGCTCTTCACGACCACGTTCACGTCGCTCTTCGGCACGCGCACGACGTGCACGCCAAGCGCCACGCCGTGTGGCGGCGATGAGATCGTTGTCGGGAGCCCACGCGACGAGCTTGTACACATGACCGAGCGCGACGATGGCGTCGGCGAGCAGCTCGTCGATTTCGTCGTGATGGGCGAGCGCGATCTCGCGCTTGACCGACCACCCCATCCAGAGCGGACGCCGGTTGCGCTGGCTATCATCGAGAAGCGCGCGGATGTCGTCGGCGCTCGCGGTCTGCGCGCGCGGGAAGCTCGGGACGCCGATGACGCCGATCGCGAACTCGTCGGGCATGAGCTCGAGCATGGACGTGAGCTCGAGGAGCGCCGTGGGATCGGCGATGCGCGCGCGGGTGTTCTTCACGTCGGCCTCGGCCTCGGGGCATACCTCGAGGCTCACCGCGACGTGGACGCTGTCGATCGTCAGCGCGAGATACGCATGCGAGCGCAGCGGATCGAGCTCGGGCTCGGTGCGCGGGACGAAGCTACGGGCGTACGAGTCGCGGACGAAGAGCACACGCTGCGCGATCGCACGTGGCGCGCCCGACGAGAGATGTTGCTCGACCTCGTCAGGCACCACGACCTCGATCGAGATCCCGAGCTCGACGAGACGCGGAGAGAGAGCACGCGCCCACTCTTCGATCCGTTCGCGCAGCGCTCGCCGCTGCGCTGCCGCTCCATGACTTGGACCAAGACCGCCGAAGGGTCGCGGCTGGACGGCGTGCGCGCCGGATGCCGGCTCCCAGCGCGATCGCCCTGTGGCGTGCGGCGCCGCGGAAGGCGTCCCCGCTTGTGTGTTCGACGACGAGCGCGCGCCTGCACCGGCACGAGAGGCAGCCGTTGTTGGTTCGAGAAACGCGTCGAAGTCCGCGCTGGTTAGTCGCAGCGCACCCGGAGACACCCGTGGAGCATACGAGGGCAGAACCACCTGTCAACGGCGCAACGCACCTGGCCCCTGACCTCAACCCCTCAGATTTCTACGACTTTGTCGCGTACTTGACGCGATGCGTTATGAGCCCTACCTATCCCCTATGAGGTTCCGAGCCTGGCTGGCCGCATCCGAGGCCGAGATTCCGTCATCGGAGCGTTCGACTTCGTCACTTCCACCCTCCCGTTCACCGCGATCGTCCCGCGCGCCGGGAATGCACCTGGGTCACGACTTGCTCTACGCGGTGACGGTCGCGATCGCACTCTTGGCCACGCTTCTTCTCTACTCCCTCCGATGATCTCCCTCCGATGATCGCCGAGCCGCTCGCGGCGATCGGTTGCCAAACACTCCGACGATGCCCGACGCACTGACGCAGACGAAAAAGCGTGATAAACCCGGCTTCGTGGTTCGCCCGAAGACAAGCGCCGGCGCCGGCACGACAAAGAGTGGCGCAAGCAAGGCTGGCGCACGAAAAAAGGCGAGCGCCGAGGCCCCCCTCGAAGCGGACGCGAAGGCCACCGCGGCGGCGGAGGAGAACGAAGACGAAGCTGCCGAGGCGGAAGGCGAGCCCGCCGGCGTCGACGACGAGCTCGGCGCGGCCACGCTCGATCCCGAAGAAGACGCGTTTGCCGAGGCGAAGGACGAAGAGGTCGACGAGACCGTGTCCGTTCCGCTGTCGAAGGCCGCGACCTCGATGGAGCGGCTCGACCCAATGGCCGCCTACCTCCGCGAGGTGCAGCGCCATCCCTTGCTCACGCCCGAGCAGACACACGAGCTCGCCGCGAAGTTCGTCGAGACGCAGGATCCTCGCATCGCCGCACAGCTCGTCACCGCGAATCTCCGCCTCGTCGTGAAGATCGCGTACGAATACCGCCGCGCGTACAAGAACATCATGGACCTCGTGCAGGAGGGCAACATCGGCCTCATGCAAGCGGTCAAGCGCTACGATCCCTATCGTGGCGTGAAGCTCTCGAGCTACGCCGCCTGGTGGATCCGCGCCTACATCTTGCGGTTCATCTTGAACAACTGGCGCCTCGTGAAGCTCGGCACCACGCAGGCGCAGCGCAAGCTGTTCTTCAACCTTCGAAAGAAGCGCGCAGAGCTCGCCGCGATGGGCGTCGACCCGACGAACGCCGAGATCGCCAAATCGCTCAACGTTCCGGAGTCGGACGTCGCCGAGATGGACGTTCGCCTCGCGCAGAGCGAAAAGTCGCTCGACGCGCCGGTGGGAGACGCCGACGGCCGCGCGATCGCGAAGGTCGACATGATGCCGGCGGCCGGCGCAGGCCCCGAGACGCAGATGGCCGATGAGGAGCTCCAAGCGCTCCTCAAGGACAAGCTCGCCGAGTTCCGCACCACGCTGGTCGGCAAGGAAAAGGACATCGCGATCTTCGATCAACGCCTCGTCGCGGATGATCCGCTCACGCTCCAAGACCTCGGCGACAAGTTCGGCATCTCGCGCGAGCGTGTCCGCCAGCTCGAGCAACGTCTCCTCGCGCGCCTTCGTGACTACTTGAAGCGCGAAATGGGCGACGCCACCGAAACGCTGTGACCGAGCCGAGCGCGCCCGACGCGAGCGGAGCTGCGGTGACGGGCATTCTGTACGTCGTCGCCACGCCGATCGGCAACCTCGGTGACATCACGCTGCGCGCGATCGAGACGCTCAAGGATTGCTCGCGCATCGCCGCCGAAGACACCCGCCAGACGAAGAAGCTGCTGTCGCATCTCGGCATCCTCGGAAAGCCGATCGACGCGCTCCATGCCCACTCGACCGAGCGCGACGTCGAGCGCGTCATCGAGGCGCTCTCGGCGGGCGAGTCGGTCGCGCTCGTCACCGACGCCGGGACGCCGATCGTGAGCGACCCGGGCGACGTGCTCGTCAAGAGCGCGATCGCGGCGGGCGCTCGCGTCGTGCCGATCCCAGGACCCAGCGCGGCGCTCGCGGCGCTCGTCGCGAGCGGGCTCGGCGGCGCGGGCTTTCGCTTCTTCGGCTTTCTCCCACGTGACGGCCAGGCCCGTCACGAAGCGATCGCGACGCTATGCTCGACCCCCGAGGTCGTCCTCTTGTTCGAGTCACCGGAGCGCACCACCGCGACGCTCGAGGAGCTCGCACGCGCGACGCCGGATCGCCCCGCGTGCGTCGCGCGTGAGCTCACGAAGTACCACGAAGAAATCGTGCGGGGCACGCTCCAGTCCGTCGCGACCGATCGCGACTCGTGGCGAGGTGAGGTCGTGATCGTCCTCGGCGCGTGGGATCCGCACTCGCGTGAGGTCGTCGTCGACGAGGCGGCGATCGACGCGCGGATCGATCGCGAGCTCGCCGCCGGCACGCACTCGAAGACGATCGCCGAGCGCATCGCCGCGTGGAGCGGACGGCCCAAGCGCGAGATTTACGAGCGCGTGGTCGATCGCAAGCGCGCGCACTCCGGCTGAAGCGAGGTCCGCGCTGCGGCTCTCGGATCGTTCAGAGCGGCTGGCCGAGCGCGCGCTCGACGGCGCCGGGATCGAAGCCGACCATGAGCTTGCCCCGCACGTCGATGACGGGGATCGAACCGCCGCGCATGCCTGCGCTCGCGAGCTTGGCCTGCATCTCGCGCTGCGCGCTGCTGTCGGCCTCGATGTCCTTCTCGATGAACGGAACGCCGCGCTGCTTGAAGAACGCCGCGGCCTGGTGGCAGGGGCCGCACCATGACGCGCCGTAGATGATCACGGTGGGCTTCGTGTTCCCAGGCAGCGCGCTCGCGGCGCTCTGCGCGGTGAGCACCTTGCCGCCGTTCTGTTGCCGCCGCTCGACCGCGATCTTCTCGAACTCCGGCCGGCTCATCGTGCGCACCGGGTAGGCGCCGTTTGGTCCGAGCGCGCGGAGGTCGGCGATGAAGACGTCGTCGAGCTTCGGTGGATCCTTCACCGGATCGTTCACGCGGACGACCTCACGCGCCTGCGCAGGGACATCGCCGACCTTCTGCTCGACGTGGAACTCGCCCTTGTCGTCGATCCACGTCAGCAGCAAATCCGTGCTGGTGTCGGTGACGACGGGGAGCGCGGTCGGGTCGGACGACGCGGACGCCTTTTGCTTGCACCCGAACGCCATCACCGTGACGAGCACGACGAGCCAGCACGAGAGCGCAGCGCGGAGACGCGAAGAGGAGAATGGCACGGTCAACCTCGCCAGAATGCGATGACTACGCGCACAAGACAAGCTCAGCAAAGAATCCGTCGCTCGTTCGGATTCTTTGGCTAGAGTACGCGCGGGGAAGCCCCACGATGACCGTCCTCCAGGTCGCTGATCTGCGCTTTGGCTACGCAGGTGACACGCTGTTCGAAGGCGTCACCTTCAGCCTCGCGCTCTCCGAGCGTGCCGCGCTCGTCGCGCCCAACGGCGCCGGAAAGTCCACGCTCCTCCGGCTGATCGCCAAGGAGATCGAGCCCGACGGCGGCTCGTCCGTCATCAAGAAGGAGACTACGGTCGGGTACTACCGCCAGTCGCACGAGGTCGCTGCCCATGGCGACGTTCTTTCTGCGTTCATGGCCGGCTTTCAAGACATCGTCGACGCGCGCGAGGCGCTCGTCCACGCGCAGCACGAAGCGGCGAGCGGCGATGCCCGCGCGCTCGAGCAGCTCGCGCACGCGACCGAGCGCTACCACGTCGCGGGCGGTGACGCCCTCGAGCACAAGGTCGCCGCGATCGCCGCGAAGCTCGGGTTCGGCGACGCCGATCTCGCGCGGCCGGTGGCGTCGCTCTCGGGTGGAGAGCGCGGTCGACTTCATCTCGGCGTCGTCCTCGCGCTCCAGCCCGATCTACTCTTGCTCGACGAGCCCACCAACCACCTCGATCTCGACACGATCGCTTGGCTCGAGGGCTGGCTTCGTGGCTACCGCGGCGCCGTGCTCGTCGTCTCGCACGATCGCGCGTTCCTCGACGCGGTCTGCCCGACCACCCTCGAGCTCGGGAGCAAGGGCCTCCGCGTCTACCCGCTTCGCTACAGCGAGTACGCGGCCGCGCGCCAGGAGGATCTCGCGCGCGAGCGTGCGCTGGCGGAGAGACAGGCCGCGTTCGTCGAGAAGACCGAAGACTTCATCCGCCGCAACATCGCTGGCCAGAAGACGAAGCAGGCGCAGAGCCGCCGCAAGATGCTCGAGAAGCTCGATCGCGTGGAGCGTCCCGAGGACGTGTGGGCCGTCGCCGAGCGCGTGACCTTCCGCTTCGCGCCCGCGATTCGCTCGGGAGACATCGTCATCGACGCGAAGGGCCTCTCGGCCAAGCGCGGCGGACGCACGCTCTTCGAAGGCGTGGATCTCCTCGTTCGCCGCGGCGAGCGCATCGGCATCGTCGGCCCGAACGGCGCAGGCAAGTCCACGCTGCTGAAGCTCCTCGCAGGCCGAGCCGGCCGAGCCAGCCGAAGCGACTTCACGCCCAGCGCGGGGCAGGAGGTCGATCCGCCCGACGCCGGCAGCGTGCGGCGCGGCACGAACATCCAAGAGGGCTACTACGATCAGCACCTCGGCGAGGTCGATCCGAAGCGCAGCGCCGTCGAGGAGGTGCGCCGCGTGCGCGGTGACCTCACCGTCGAAGCGGCGCGGCAGTACCTCGCTCGCTTTCGCTTTTGGGGCGACGATCCTCTCCGCGTGGTCGCTGGATTCTCGGGCGGCGAGCGCGCTCGCCTCGCGCTCGCGAAGCTCCTCCTCGAGCCGAAGAACCTCCTCTTCCTCGACGAGCCGACGAACCACCTCGACATCCCCGCCGCCGAGATCCTCGAAGAGGCGCTCCTTGGCTTCGAAGGGACCGTGCTGCTCGTCTCGCACGATCGACGCTTCCTCGACAACGTCACGACGCGGATCGTGAGCGTGCGTGACGGCAAGGTGGACATCTTCCCCGGTGGATTTTCCGACTTCGCTTCGTCCGGACCGCAGGGCGTGAAGAAGAAGGAGTCGATCCCCACGCCCGCGCCGAAGGCCCCGAAGCGAGAGGCGCCGCCGAAAGAGGACGAGGCGGCGCGCAAGCGCCATCACGAAGCGCAGAAGCAAGCCTCACGCGATCGCGAGAAGCAGAGGCGACGCGTGAAGGAGCTCGAAGACTTGATCGCAGCCGGAGAGAAGCAGCTCGCCGTCATGCGCGCCACGCTCAAGGAAGACCCCGGCGGCGACTGGGCCAAGCTCGCCAAGCTAGCGGCCGAAGAGCAGGCGGTCGCGAAGAAGGTCGACGTGATGATGGCCGAGTGGGAGAAGCTCTCGGCAATCGTCGGGCCCGAGTAGCGCGCGCAACGCGGAGCCACGCGGGGTCTCCCGTGCACAGCGCGCTACTTCTTCTTCCCGACCGGCATGTACGCCGACTTCGGCGGAGGCTCGCGGACGTTGAGGTCCGGATCGTCCTTGATGCGCCGGAGATCGCGCGCGAGGTCCTTGGCGTACTTGATCCAGTAGTCACGGCCCGGATCGACGCCGTCGTCGGGCACCGCCGCGCGGAGCGCTTCGATGATCTCCGGCTGCACGTAAGCCGAGAGGAGCGCGATCGCTTCGGCGCGGCTCGGGTACAAGTCGGAGGGCGCAGGCGCACGCGTCACCGCTCCAGAAGGGCCCACGACGAACACGTCGCTCAGTCGCTCGCGCGGACCGTCGCCCTTCGTGAGCCAGTCCACCGAGACGCCGAGCGCGTGCGCGATCTTGCGCGCGGTGTCGAGCGGGAGACGTGCGCCGCGTCCGCCCGATCGAAGGGAGTTCCCCCGCTGCGAAGGCTGCGCCTCGGACTCCGGAGGAGCTTCGGGATCGGTCGTTCGGCGAATCGCCACGCCTCCAATCTACCGCAGGCTTCCGCGATTTGTCGCCCGAATCGACCTCTTTAGTTGACAACTTTAGTTTCTGTTTCAAGTTGTCATCATGAGTCGCTACCTCCCCACGTACGAACCCGACCCCTTCCCTTCGCGCGGCCCAGCGCCGGCGCCGAAGAGGCTCCGCATCGAGGCCGCAGCTCACACCGACGTCGGTCTCGAGCGGTCGAACAACGAGGACCGCGCCGCCTTCTCCGATCTCGGCAGCGGCGACAACGCCATGTTCGAGCCCGCCCCGACCGCCGCCGCCCGCCTGATCCCCGAGGCCGGCGCGTTCGTCGGGTTGGTCTGCGACGGCATGGGCGGTGAGGCCGGCGGTGAGATCGCGAGCGCGGTCGCGGTCGAGACGATCGTGCCGTTTCTCCGATCCATCTCCCGCGCGAACGACTGCGCCGAGGGACGCATGTCCGAAGGCGCCCTCGCGCACGCGATGGTGGCCAGCATCGAAGCAGCCTCCGCCCGGATCAAGGAGCGTGCGCGCGCAGAGCCACGCCTCTCGAGGATGGGCACCACCGCGACGCTCGCCGTCGTGTGCGATCAATCGCTCCTCTGCGCGCAGGTCGGCGACAGCCGCGCGTACGTGCTCCGCGGGCGTGAGCTCGCGCAGATCACACGCGATCAGACGATGGCCGAGCTCTTGCGGCAGAGCGGCAACGTCGTGGACATCGACGACATCGTCGGGTCGCACGTGATCCTGCAGGCCCTCGGCAGCTCATCGCGGCTCGAGGTCGCCCTCACCCACACGCCGCTCGAGAGCGGCGACGTCATCCTGCTCTGCTCGGACGGCCTCTCGGGCGTCCTCTCCGATCCCGTCATCGCCAGCGTCCTCGCCGCGCATGACGACGTCGAACAGGCGTGCGCGGCGCTCATCCAGCAGACGCTCGAGCACGGCGCGCCCGACAACGTCACATGCGTCGTCTTTCGCGTGAGCGACCTGCGCCGCTAGCTCGATCCTCTCCGAGAGGCTCCAGCCTTGATTGTCATGGCGAGGCGCTACCCGATGACGCGCTTCAGCGTCGCCACCGTGTCGTCGAAGTCCACGCGGTCGGCCGGCGACTGCCGGAGAAACTGCTCGATCTTGGGCATCCGTGCGATCGCGTCATCGAGCTCCTTGTCGCTGCCCTTCGCGTACGCGCCGAGCATGACGAGATCGCGCTTCGCCTCGTAGTGCGCGACGAGCGAACGAAGCCGCCGGGCCGCGTCCTTGTGCTCTTCGCTCACGACCGCATCCATCACGCGCGAGAGCGACACGGTCGGATCGACCGCGGGGTAACGCCCACGCGCCGCGATCGCGCGGTCGAGCACGACGTGGCCGTCGAGGATGCCGCGCACCTCGTCGGCGATTGGCTCGTCCATGTCGCCGCCCTCCACGAGCACGGTGTAGATGGCCGTGATCGCGCCGCGTGGTCCTTGGCCCGATCGCTCGAGCAGTCGCGGAAGCATCGCGAACACGCTAGGCGGGTAACCACGGCGTGCCGGCGGCTCGCCTGCCGCGAGGCCCACCTCACGCTGCGCGCGCGCGAACCTCGTCACCGAGTCGACGAGGAGCATGACGCTCTTGCCCTGATCGCGAAAGTGCTCCGCGTAGGCGGTCGCCACCTGCGCCGCGCGTAGGCGCTCGAGCGCCGCGACGTCGCTCGTGGCGACGACGACGACGCTGCGACGTCGCCCTTCTTCACCAAGCGAATGCTCGAGGAACTCGCCGACCTCACGCCCACGCTCGCCTACGAGCGCGACGACGACGATGTCCGCGGAGACGCCGCGCGCGATCGCGCCGAGCAGCGTGCTCTTGCCGACGCCCGATCCGGCGAAGAGGCCGATGCGCTGTCCTTCGCCGAGCGTGAGCAGTCCATCGAGGACGCGCACGCCCGTCGCGAGCGGCTTCGCGACCGGACGGCGCTCGAGCGCGACCGGCGGGTCTGCGTCGACCGGCACGACGGATCCGCCTTGAATCTCGCCTCGCCCGTCGATCGGGCGGCCAAGCCCGTCGACCACGCGACCGAGCAGCGCCTCCGAGGCGCGCACCGCGAAGCCCGCGCCGGTCGACTCGACCTCGTCATCGGGGCCGATCCCGGTGATCGCTCCGAGCGGCATCCCGATCGCTTCACCGCGATCGAAGCCGACCACCTCGCACGCGAGCGGCTCGCCACGTCGCTTCACCATCACGACGTCGCCGACGCGAACACCCGGCATGCTGAAGCGGAGCGACAGCCCCGTCACTCCGAGCACGCGCCCGACGGGACGAAGCGCGGCGGTCGCTGCGAGCTTCGCCTTCAGCGCATCGAGGGAGGCCATCCCTCGAAGATACTACTTCGCGCCAGCGGCCGCGCGTGCCTTGCTCGGCTCGGGTGTATCGCTGGTGCTCGTCGACTTTTTCAGCTCGGCGTCGAGCTCGCTGAGGATTGCCTTCGCGCGATCGCTGAGCGCCGTCGGGATATCCACTTGAACGACGCCGATGAGGGCGCCGCGGCCACGGCCGTCGAGGCGAGGCACGCCTTGTCCCTTGATCGTGAGGACCGAGCCCGACTGCGTGCCCGGCGGGATCTTGAACGGCGCCGTCGTGTCTTCGGGATCTTCGATCGACTCACCGAGCGACGGCACGCGAATCTCTGCGCCAAGCGTCGCCTCGACGAAGGAGACGTGAACGCGCGTGACGAGATCGGCGCCGTCGCGCTCGAAACGCGGATCCTCCTCGACGAAGATCTCGACGTAGAGGTCGCCCGACGGTGAGTTTGGCGGTCCCATCAGACCTTGGCCGGGGACGCGTAGCTTCTGACCGTTGTCGATGCCGGGCGGGAACTGAACGACGACCTTGCGCGACTTCTCGACCGCGCCGTGTCCCTTGCACGTCTTGCAGTGCTCTTTGATGACAACGCCCTGCCCCTGACACTTCGGGCAAGGCGTGGTGAACATGACGAAGCCGCGTGCGTTCGAGACGTGACCACTGCCGCGACAGTGCGCGCAGGTCTCGGGCTTGGTGCCGGCTTTCGCGCCCGAGCCGTTGCAGTCTTCGCATCGGGTGGGCGCGTTGACCGTGATCTCGCGCTTCAAGCCGAAGGCCGCTTCACGTAACGAGAGCTTCGCCTGGACGCGAAGGTCGCCGCCGCGTCGCGCTTGGCGCCGGCCGCCGCCTCCACCACCGAAGCCGAATCCGCCGGAGAACATCTCGGCGAAGAGGTCTTGCATGTGAGCGAAGACATCGGAGGCGTCACCGCCGCCGCCCATCCCGCCTTCGAGCCCGGCGTGCCCGAACTGATCGTAGATCTGACGCTTCTCGTCGTCGGAGAGGACTTGGTACGCCTCGTTGCACGCCTTGAACTTCACCTCGGCGGCGGAGTCTCCCGGGTTCCGGTCGGGATGGTGCTTGAGGGCCTCGCGCTTGTACGCCTTGCGGATCTCTTCGGGGCTGGCGGTCCGCTCGACACCAAGGACTTCGTAGTAATCGCGCTTCTCGGACATGGAAGAAGGTGTTGGTGAGCGTCAGTAGGCCGTGCTGCCCCGGCGCAACGTAAGACCGGGCCAAAACGTGTCAACCGTGTTGATACCACACCTCGGCGACTCGTGCTCCGGTGCCGCGCCTCCGAAGGACCGGGGACCAGGTGCTACTCCGTGCGCGCGCGTACCTGCTCGAGGAGCGTCGCCTGCCGGGCAAGCTCGGCGCGAGCGCGCGTGAGCTCCTCACCCGACTCGGCGGCGACGCGCGCGGAGTGCTCCTGCGTGAGGGCCTTTCGAAGCGCGTCGAGCTCGTCTTCCGCGCGCGCGAGCTTCGAGAGGAGGTCGCTCGCGGGCTGGGCTTGGTGAGGCAGCTCCTTCGAGGGCTGCTGCGTAGGCGCGGTAGCAGCGCTCATCGCGGCGCGCGCCGCGGCGGCGTCGTCGAGCTTTCGCTGGAGAAGATTCTCGAGCTCGGTGATGCGCCAGCCGCGGGCCTCGAGCTCACCTTCGCGTCGCGCGATCTCGCTCGCGAGCGCATCGAGCTTCGAGCGCAGCGACGCGATCTCCTCGGTGCTTGCCGCGAGGGCGGCTTCCCGCGCCGCGAGCGCATGTGCGTCAGCGGCGGCGTGCTGCTGGCCGTTGCCGTTGCCGTTTCCGTTGCCGTACACCTTCGTCGCCGCCGCAGGATCAGGGAGCGAGATCGGCGGAGCCGCCTCGAACTTCACCGCTGGGGCGCTCTCGCCTTCGGCGTGCATCGCTTCGAGGAGCTCTGCGTTTGCGTGAACGAGCTCTTTGACGAGCTGCTCGCGGCGAACGAGCTCCTTCTCGAGCGACGCGATGAACCGCGCGCGCTCACGGAGCTGCTCTTCGTAGCTCTTCGTCTCTTGCGCGTGCGCTTCGGTGATGTGCGCGAGATCGGCGACGTTGAGCGCGAGCGCGGCCTCGGCACGCTCGGCGCGGGCGACGATGCTCGTGATGTCGGGCACGCGCGTGTCGGCGTAAGTCGCGGCGTTCTCTTCGCGCGCCGCCATCTCGGCGACCGCGAGGGCCAGCGCCGCTTCGGCGCGCTCCGCTCGCGTGACGAGCGCGTCGACGTCGACCGTCGGGACAGGCTCGGCGGGCGGCGCGATGATCACGAGCTCTTGCGAACGCCGCGCGTCGAGCTCCGCGCTCAGCGCTGCGATGCGATCATCGCGCTCGAGCATTCCTTGTTCGGCTTCGAGCAGGCGGCGCTCGAGCGTCGCCATCGTTTGTTGCGACGCGGCGAGGACCGCCTCGAGCTCCATCGCGCGCGTGAGCGCGGCGTCGCGTTCGGTGGTCGTGCGCTCGAGGCGTGTCGCGGCTTCGACGCTGCGCACGTCGGCGACGACGAGCCGGTCGCGGGTCTCTTCGAGCTGCGTCGAGAGGAGCTCGGCCTTCAGCTGGGCGGCGGCGATCGCGGCCTCGAGGGCGAGCGTCTCCTCGCGTGGCTGCGCGGGCCCGTCGTCGAACGACGAGATCTGCACGATCGAATACGGATCGAGCAGCGGCCCCTCCGCCTGCGAGCCATGTCCGGTCGTGCTGAGCTGACCGGCGACGACGACGAACACGCTCGGCGGATCGGGCGACGCGAGCCGCGTGTCGACGCTCACTGCAGGAGCCTCGTCATCGCCGCCGAGCTCCGCGAACACGACGCCTCGGAACGGAACGACGCCAGCGATCGACACCTCGTCGAACTGCACCGCGAACAGATCGTAGAGCTCGGAGTATTCGAGCACAGCCGGACCAAGCTCGGCGCCGAAGGGCGGATCCTCATCGGACGACGGCGGCGCGCCGCCGGCGCCTGCGGTCTTCGCGCGGCCCATCACGATGACCGCGCCGGTGGCGGCGACCGCGCGACGAAGGCGATCGATCGTCGTGCGTGGATCGTTGACGTCGGCGAGGTCGGGGACGACTGCGAGATCGAACGCGCCGTCGCGGACATCGAGCTCATCGACGAGCGGGCGAATGGTCACGCCCCGAGGCGCGGTGCGAGCGGCGTTGGCCGCGCGCGCAGGATCGGGATCGTAGACGTGCACACCTCGCGCGCCGAGGTCGAGCAGTCGATCGGCGACTCCGGTCTCCGCGTCACCGACGACGATCGCATGCGCGCCGGCCGCGAGCGGCTCGGCATAGACGAGGAGGGCGTCGACCAGGGACGCCTCGCGCTCTTGTCCTGCGTCGTCGTCGTCTTGATCGGCGGACAGAGCGCTACCGCTCTGTTTTCCAGTATCGGTGCTCATACCAATGTCGCCGTTCTAGCACATTGCAGGGGCGAGCACTGCGGTGGTCACGGGCTTGGCCGGCGGGCCGGAAGTCGCTGGTTTTCTGGGCCGGCGGCGCTCGGGACCACGCCAAAGGATGGGTCGAGTCGCGGGGGCCGCGGGGTCGGTCTCGGCGGCGCTCGCGACGCGGTCGCCGAGGCGCCTGCCTTCGAGCGCGTCGAGCATCTTCGCCACGAGCGCGGCTGCGGCGCGAGGCGTCGGCTCTTCGGGGGCGAGGCGAATCACGCGCTCTTCGGGGACGCGACCGCACACGATCGGGATGCCGGCGCAGAGCGAGGCGATCCGCGCGGCCGCAGCCGACCCTTCGTCGTAGCGAACGAACACCTCGGGCAACGCGAAGGCATCGCTGCTCGGAGCGAGCGCCAGCTCGATCGCGCGGAGGCCAGGGATGCGATCGCGCGGGGCCGCCGCGAGACGAACCTCGTCGACGCGGGCGAGGTCGAGGCTCGAAGACGAGGCCGAGCCCGATCGCTTGTCGGTGACGACACGGCCGATCGCGCGAAGGTCGACGTGCGCGAGATCGATCATCTTCGCGAGCGCGTCACGTGCCGGCCGGAGCACCCGCGCCGCCAGATCGATCGGCGTCGGCGCGAGCTGCGCGCGTGTCCCCGTCACGAAGATCGGCACGAGCGCCATCGCGACGAGCGGCAGCGCGATCGCGATCTGCGGCACGCGGAAGCGAAGCACGAACGTGAGAGCGCCGAGCGCGGCGATCACGAGGAGGAACGTTACCCGCCCGCGCGTCGCTCCGACGTCGAGCGCGTCGCTCGGGAGCGGCGAAGGCGCCGGCGGGAGGAGCGCCTTCGTCTCCGAGAGCGGCTGCCATGCGCCCGGACCGCGCGGCCGGACGATCGCCGCCGGCGCGCGATGCGCCGCGAGCGCCATCGCCAGCGTCACGAGCAACGCGCCGGCGACCGGGTTCGACCAGAGCAGCGTCGCGAGCGCGCTGGCGGAGACGATTCCATACGCGAACGGGGTCGTGCCGCGCGGCAGATCGATCATCGGCCGCGCGCGGAGCGATCGCGTCGCGACGGCGGCGCGCACCATCTTCTGCTTCTCGCGAAGCAAGAACGCGAGGAGGCCGGCGAGCAAGGCGAAGCCCGCGCCGGCGAGGACGCGCGAGAGGTTCGAGCTCAGCACCGAGGTCGGCTGAACCTCGGGCGGCGGCGGCGGGCGAAGCTCCGGATCGACGACGCGCGGGAATGCCTTCGGGTCGACGCGCGCTCGCCACGTCACGGCTTCCCCGCGCGGGACGTGGGCGCGAACGAGCTCGAGCTCGTCACGCTCCGGTCCTCGTCGAAGCGTCGAGAGCGTGGTCGTCGACTCGAGCGCCGCGGCGAGACGTGGCTCGGTCGGCGCGGCCGGCAGATCGAAGATCACGCGCGCGCCGTCGTGTCCCTCCGGAGCCGGCGGCGCGGTCCACGACACCTTCCACATCGCGCCATCACGCGCGAGCATCTTGGTGGCGACGAGATCGAGGCGATACTTCACGTCGACGACGTAGGCGCCGCGCGTGAGCCCTTTGCCTTCGTCGATGAGGATGCGCACGGTCCCTGGCGTCTTCGGGACGGGCTCGACGCGACCGAGCACCTCGGCGCTGTTTCCCTTCTCGGGCTTCAGGATGGCTTCCGGTGACAGCTCGGCGCGAGGATCGATCCCGACGAGATCGATCTGCTTGAAGTGCCCCGCGACGATTCGATAGCGAAGGTGATGCTCGATGTTCGCGACGCCATCAGGTCCGATCTCGACGCGGACATCGTCGGACGTCTCGTGCATCTCTTGCCAACCACCCGCCTGCGCGATCGATGAGCTCCCCCCAAGAGCCAGGACGATCGAGAGCGGAATCACCACCCGTCGAAGCATTGCCCCACATCTACCCACACTCGGGAGGAAGGGACAATTTTAGGCTTTCACGCGGTGAAGGAGGCTGTCGACGAGAGCCTGTCGAACCCCACTCAGCGCGACGTCATCACGAGCTTCACCATGTCTTCGATCACCGCGCGCGAGACGCGCAAGGTGCCGTGCCCCGTTCCGCCGCGCGCCGATCCCGACGGACCTTCCGCGCGCGCGGTCACCGTGATCGGCGTCGCGCCTTTCGCCGGCAACGTCCCGAGGAGCGTGAACGGCGTGCGCTCGCTGTCGTGATCGAGCGCGGCGAGGACGGCGAAGCCCCGGATCGTGAAGAGGCCTCCGCCGTTCATCTTTCCTTCACGAAGTGCTTCGTTACCTTTGCCGACCTTGCCGAGCGTGTTCGCGTCGGGCGCGGTCGCGATCGAGGCCGCCGCCTTTTGCGCGACGAGCTTCGGATCGAGGCCGAAGGCGAGCCACGTCGCGCTTCCATCCGGCACGGCGAAGACGTGGAAGACGATCGGCTTACGGGCGATCTTCTTCGGAGGCGCGAGCTTCGGCGCCGGGGGTGTCGGAAGGCGTTTGCCACCGGGAGGAGGAGGCGGCGGAGGCGGCGTCATCGGGACGCTCGGCTCGATGATGTCGTCACGCGGGATCGTCACCTCGAGATGCACGGTGTCCTTCGGCATCGTCACGCCCGCCGGGTTCGGCGCGACGCGCATCTTCGGGAGCGTCGACGCGTTCGTCACGCCGGACTTCGACTGAAACCACTTCGCGAACGCGGGGCGGTTCCACAGCGCCGACCAGTCCTTCAGCATCGGCCCGACCTTCGCGACCGGCTCGGTGACCTGAAACAAGTGCCAGCCGACGACCTGCTCGAGGAGGAGGCGCGTCGTCTCGTCGCGGTTCGCTTGGTCGTCGAGCTTCAGGTTCTTCCGCGTGGCGGAGATCTTCTCGATCGCGGCTTGATCGAAGCCCTTGCCGTAGACGAAGCCGCCGTTCGTGAAGAGCGAGAGCATGCGGTCGCCGATGAGATCCTTCACCGCCTTGCGCTCGGCCTCCGGCATCTGCGCCGAGTCGGCGGCTTCGACGAGGAGGTTCGTGAGCAGCTCACGCGGGTGCTCCCACAGCTTCGGATCCGTGCCGCGCCCGAAGAGCGCGGTGTCCGTGTCGCCGGGCAGATGCCAGAACGCCGGCGGCGCCTCGCCTGCTTTGTCCGACGCGGTGAGGACGCGCGCGAAGGTGCTCTTCGTCGACTGGAAGTCGAAGCGGGTCGAGGCGACGACGCCGCTCTCGTTCACCTGCGCATCGATCTGGAGCTTCTGCGCGTCGCTGACGATGTCCATCACCTCGCCGATGCCCGAGTCGACGAACTCGCGCACCGCGGGGCTCTGCGATCCCATCATCGACCGCGCGAGCGCCGGCAGGCTCCCGCGAAGCTCCGCGAGCGGCCCTCGAACGGGCTCGGGACGAAGCTCGAGGTGCACGTCGCTCGTCCACGTCTGTCGAGGGAGCGTGCGCGTCAGGTACGGCACGAGCGACTCGAGCGCCGCCGACTCGCCGCAGACGATGCGTGCGCCTTGCATCGCATGCGCGAGGACGCAGCCGTCGCCGTCGTCGTCGTCATCGTCGTCGTCCTTCGGAGCTTCGCCCGGCATGCGCGGCGGCGGCGGTGGGCGGCTATGCTTTCCGATCCCAACGACGCGAAGCGCGCCGTTGCCGATCGGGACGAGCTTGTGCTGGCTGCCGAGCCGGCCTCGCGCCTGATCGAACGACTTCACGGAGACAGAGAACGCGAAGAGCGGATCGATCCCGTGGCGCGACAGCCCGATCGTCCCGGCCACGTCGATCGGCTGCGTCAGATCGACGACGTCACCGACGGAGTCATCGGCGATCGATCGAACGAGATCGGCGCCGCTCGGGAGCGGCAGCTTCGTCCACGCCGCCGCGGCTTGCACGAGCGCGTCCGGCTTGGCGATCCGCCCCACCAGGATGAGGTTTGGCGGATCGGGGACGGGCGAGACGTCGATCGGCTTCTCCTTCTCCACCACGATCGGGTTCGTGGGCGGAGGCGAGGTCACCGGCTGAGGTGGCGGCGGCGAGCCACATGCGGTCGCCGCGAGCAGGAGAAGAGAAACCAAACCAGCGCGCGGAGCGAAGCGGCTCGTCGTCATCATCATCGAACGGGCAGGATACACGGCTCGGGTTTTCCACAACCGCGTTTCACCGGCCGATTCCGCATTTCAAGAGGCGTCGTGCACATTCCTCGAGAGCGTCGCGCGGAAAGCGATTCCCATTTTGCGAAGTGCCCCTTCCATCCTCGTGAAGATCGTGGCTTTGTTCTCTCAGCATCACCGTGGCTGTCCCGAAGATGAATCCGGCCCAACAAGTGGCCGTCGAACACCAGAATGGTCCGATGCTCGTGCTTGCCGGCGCGGGCTCGGGCAAGACACGCGTCATCACGCATCGCATCGCGCGCCTGCTCGAGCGAGGCGTGCCGGCGCACATGATCTGCGCGCTGACGTTCACGAACAAAGCCGCCGGCGAGATGGCCGAGCGCGTTCAGCACATCGTCAAGGAGCAGCGCCTCGGGAGCCTGAAGGGGATCGTCATCTCGACGTTCCACTCCTTCGGTCTGATGGTGCTCGGTCGCGAGCGTAAGTCCCTCGGCGGCACGTTCACCATCTTCGATCAGGGCGACTGCCTCTCCACCGTCAAAGACATCTTGAGCCGGACGGCGTCGGGTCGCGCGTTCGACGCCGCTGCTGTCCTCGCGCGCATCTCGAACGCGAAGAACGCGGCGCAGTCTCCCGAGGACTACATCGAGCGCGAAGGCGACGAGTACGACGAGATCACGAAGATCGTCTACCCGAAGTACCAGAGCGCGCTCAAATCGTTCCGCGCGTTCGACTTCGACGATCTCGTCTGCGAGGTGTCGCGCCTCTGGAAGGACCGCCCCGACATCCTCGATCGCTGGCAGAAGGAATACCTCTACGTCCTCGTCGACGAGTACCAGGACACGAACCGCGCGCAGCTCGAGGTGCTCCGCCTCTTGTGCGATCGACACAAGAACATCTGCGTCGTCGGCGACGACGACCAGTCGATCTACGCGTGGCGCGGCGCCGACATCCAGAACATCCTCGATTTCGAGGACCAGTTCGCCGGAGCGAAGGTCGTCAAGCTCGAGCAAAACTACCGCTCGATGGCGCCGATCCTCGCCGTCGCCAACGCGGTCATCGAGAAGCGCGCGGACTCGAAGTACCGAAAGCGCCTCTTCACCGAGAAGCTCGGCGGCGACAAGGTCCGCCTCGGCGTCGCGCCGTCGCCCGAGGCCGAGGCCGCATACGTCGCCCGCGAGATGCGCCGGGTCATCCGCGAAGAGCAGCGCAAGCCGCGCGACATGGCGATCCTCTACCGCTCCAACGGCCAGGCCAAGCCGCTCGAGGAAGCGCTTCGCGAGCAAGGAGTGCCCTACCGCATGATCGGCGGCCAGCAGTTCTTCGAGCGCAAAGAGGTGAAGGACATCCTCGCGTACCTGAAGCTCGCGCTGAACCGCGCCGACGAAATCAGCCTTCGCCGGATCATCAACTATCCGCCTCGCGGCATCGGCGACACGAGCATCGAACGCCTCTCGCAGCACGCCACCGCGAAGGGCTGGTCGCTCTGGCAAGCGATCGAGCGGGTCGACTCGCTCGACGGTATCCCGAACAGCGCGCGCGACGGCTGCAAGGACATCGAGCGCATCGTCGGAGATCTCCGCAAGAAGCTCATCATCGATCGCTCGAAGGCGAGCCAGGTCGCGCGCGAGCTCGCCGAGACGATCGGCATGCGCAAAGACCTCGACGCCACCTCCCCTTCCCCAAAGGCAAGCGCGCGTCGTTGGGGCAACGTCGAGGGGCTCTTCGCCACGTTCACGCGACGCGAGACCCGCGTCGAGGACAAGGGCGCCGACTCCACCGCCGAGCGCGATCTCATGGCGTTCCTCCACTCGCTCACGCTCCAGATGGCGGACGAAGAGGAAGATCCGGGCAACGTCGTCACGCTCTCCACGCTCCACGGCAGCAAGGGCCTCGAGTTCGACATCGTCTACTTGATCGGATGCGAGGAAGGCCTCATCCCGCACACGCGATCGCTCGAGACGAAGGCGACCGACGCCACCTCGAACGACATCGAAGAAGAGCGCCGCCTCTTCTACGTCGGCGTCACGCGCGCTCGGCAACGCCTCGAGCTCCTCCAGTGCAAGCATCGCGTGATGCGAGGCAAGCCTGCGCCGCGGACGCCTTGCCGGTTCTTGATGGACATCCCCGAAGAGCTCGTCGAGCGCTTCGAGGTGAAGGACGCCGCGATGATGAGCGTCGACGAGATGGCCGTCAGCGCGAACAACCTGCTCGCGATGCTCGATGCGATCGGCAAGTAGCGTCGCGAAGTAAGAGAAGCCGCTACACGGCCGAAAAGTGCGCTTTTGGCGCGATCTTCCGCTACGTTGCGCGTCGGGTTGTAGCTCGGACGGATGACGTTTCGAATCCGTGGGTTGAATGACCGTCTAGCCAATCGGAGGTAACGCGATGAAGCAGAGTGGCTTGCTTGTCTGCAGCATGCTCGCCCTGACGGCGGCGATCTCGGTGGTCGCGTGCGGAGACGACGATCCGATCACACCCACCGCCGACGGTGGCATTGACGGTGGAGGGACCGACAGCGGAACGTCGGACGCCACCACCGACGCAGGTGACGGAAGCACGAGCCTCCTCGGGTTCAAGCCTTCGAACCTCGACAACTCGCCCCAGCTCGAGGCGACGCTCGCCGAGCCGCTCGGCGATCTCGTCCTCGACGACTGCGGCCCGCAGGTGGACTCCTCCGAGAACGGTCACGTCGGGTGCGGTGGTCCGCCCACGGCAGACTCTCCGTATCGCCAGATCGACGGCGCGGGCGGGACGCTGAAGTATGCCGTGTTCGTCGCGAAGAACATCACGGTCAACGCGGGCCGCGTGCTCGCGGTCGGCGGCGACCGTCCGCTCATCCTGATCGCGAAAGAGAAGATCATCATCAACGGCTCGATCGACGTCACGCCCGGGACGACCGGCGCGTATGCGCTGAACAACGGCGACAGCAACGGCGCCGGCCCCGGCGCGGGCAAAGGCTCCGACAACACCACCGGCGGCTCAGGCGGCGGCGGCGGCTTCTGCGGCAAGGGTGGCAAAGGCGGCGCGGTCGGGGCGACCGCGGGTCCGTCCTACGGCGACGCGACGCTGATCCCACTTCAAGGTGGCTCGGCGGGCGGAGGTCTCTTCGCCGCGCAAGGCGGCGGCGCGATCCAGCTCGTCGCCGGCCAAGAGATCGTGCTGGCCGCGGGCTCGTACATCGACGCGCACGGCGACGGCGCGGTCAAAGGCGGCGGCGCAGGCGGCGCGGTGTTGCTCGAAGCGCCGAGTGTGAAGGTCCTCGGCTCGATCACCGTCAACGGCGGCGGCGGCGGCGCGGCGGGCGCGAACGACGGCAAGCCGGGCGATCGAACCGCGATCCCCGCGGCAGGCGGCAAGCCGGGTGACGGGTTCAACGGCGGTAACGGCGGCGCGGGCGCGTCTTCGGAGGGCACCGACGGCATCCTCAACAGCGTCAACACCGACGGCGCGGGCTCGGGCAGCGGCGGCGGCGGCGCCGGATGGATCCGCATCAACACCCGCACGGGCAGCGCAGAGATCTCCGGGCTTCTCTCGCCGACGATGGGCGGCAAGTGCGCGAGCCAGGGGACGTTGAAGTGACCCACTAGAAGCCTCTCTTCGTGTCGAACATGAGCCCAAACGGCCGATTCGCCGTTTGGGTGTTCGCGCATGGCTCTTTTGGACGCGCGGGACACGCACGCGTTACGCTGGCTCCATCCCGATGGATCGAGTCGCTGAATTCTTCACGCAGAAGACGATGCGCCGCTTGATGGCGCTCGTCGCCTTCGCGGCCGTCATCTACGCCTTCCAGCACCTCGCCATCCTGCTCGTCTTCTTCGTGACGTTCGAGCGAGGCCTCGGGTTCTGCGCGCGGACGCTCTCGGCGCGCACCGGCATGCCGCGAAAGAAGGCCGTGCTCGTCGTCCTCGCGGTCATCGTCCTCTTGCTCGGCCTCCTCGCGTGGCTCGGGATCGGGAAGACCGTGCGCGTCTTTGCCGAGATGCAAGCCTCGTATCCGGAGAAGCTCGCCGCGCTCAAAGAGAACCCGATCATCGAGCGGATCCAAGAGCAAGTCGGCGGGATGGAGAAGATCGTCGAGAGCGCGAAGCACTACGCCGGGAGCGCGATCTCGGCGGCGAGCGCGATTGGACACTTCGTCATCCACGTCGTGATGGGCTTCGTGCTGGCTCTCGTCTACTGCCTCGAGGAAGAGGAGATCGGCGAGTTCTGGTCGCGCGTCGATCGCCGCTCGGTGATCGGCACGCTCGCGCGCTGGTTTGGTCACGTCGCCGACGCGACGATCGTGACGGTGCAGCTTCAGCTCATCGTCGCCGCGTGCAACACGATGATGACGCTGCCGGTGCTCATCATCCTCGGCGTGCCGAACATCGGCGCGCTCATGCTCCTCATCTTCGTGTCGGCGCTCGTCCCGGTGATCGGCAACATCGTCTCCGGCGTCACGCTCTCGCTGCTCGCCTACCAGCAGAAGGGCTGGCTCGGCGTCGGGATCTTCGTGGGCCTCACGTTCATCCTCCACAAGATCGAGTCGTATTACCTCAATCCACGCCTCACCTCGCGCCACGTGAAGATGCCAGGGTTTCTCCTCATCGTGAGCCTCATCGCGTGTGAGCATCTCTTCGGCTTCAAAGGCCTCTTCCTCTCCTTCCCGATCCTGTTCGTCGCAGGGCGCATCCGCACCGACTTCCTCGAAGAGGACTCGGGCTCGGCGTCGTCTCCGATCGATCTGAGCGACAACCCCGAGCAGCTCATCCCGACCGGACGTCGATCGATGACGCCGTCTCCGATGGACGTCGAGCTCGAGACGAACCGCGTCCCGCTCGACACGATCCGACCGCCGCACGTCACGCCGTCGACGCGGCCGGCCCGCTCCTCGCCGTCCGCGCCGCCGCCGAAGGTGGGATCGAAGTTTGGGGGTGACGCCCCCATCGGATCGAAGACATCGACGACGCCTCCGCCCGCGCGCGTGTCGATCCCGCCGCTCCAGAGCGTGCTCGACGCCGAGAAGGCGCTCGCCAAGGTGCACGAAAAAGACGACGCCGACGATCCGGCGAGCGAATAGACGCCGTTCGGGTCATCATGAAGTGATCGCGCTGCACGAACGACGATGACCTCGAGGCAATCTCCCCCGCTCTTCTTCTTCTTGGCCGCCTCCCTCGTGGCGTGCTCGAACGGCGAGCACGAGAGCGCCCCACGCTCGTCGACCCGGCAAGCGATCGTCAACGGCACCGCGTCGACGGCCGCGCAGGACTACGTCGTGCAGATCGGGATCATCGGCTCCAAAGGCAAGATGATCCCGCACTGCACCGGCACGATGATCGCGAAGAAGCTCGTCATCACCGCGCGTCACTGCGTTGGTGACGTCTCCGACGTCGACGCGAGCGTCGTCGACTTCGCCTCGTCACGCCTCTCGATCTTCACCGGCCTCGAGGCAGGCGCGAAGACGGTCTCGAGCAAGGCCGAAGCGACCGGCGCGAAGACGTTCGACATCGGCACGAAGGAGCTCGCGCCCGACATACGTCATCGGCTTCGGCGTCAACCAGACGAGCAACTACCCGCAGCAAAGGCAGCAGCGCAAAGGCCTGAAGGTCGCCGCGATCGGCCCCTCGTCGACGACGTTCTTCGATCTGTTCAAAGGCGAGTTCCAGTTCGGCGAGGCGGCGTGCTCGGGCGACAGCGGAGGCCCCGCGATCGACGCGTCGACGGGCGCGCTCGTCGGCATCGCGTCGCGCGTGAGCAACGGCACCGATCGCGTCGACACCGATCCGGCCGCGTCGTGCGTCGGCGCGGCCACCGAAGACGTCTACACGGACCTCACGCCCGCCGCGACGTTCATCCGCGCCGCCTTCGACGCCGCCGGCGCCGAGCCGTGGATCGAGGGCGAGCCCTCGCCCGAAGAAAAGGCCGCTGCCGCCGCCGCCGCTGCCGAAGAAGAGCAGAAGCGAAAGGCCGCCGAGGATCAGAAGGCCGCCGCGGCGGCCGACGACTCGGGTTGCGCGGTCACGACCACGCGCCCATCCGAACGCCCGGGCAGTGCTCTCCTCCTCCTCCTCCTCCTCCTCGTGCTCTCCTTCACCCAACGACGCACCCGTCGCGCTCTCTAGCGGGTCGCGGGCCGTGATGGACGTGATGGTGTCGCGTCCGCGTCGGCTGTGTGTGTGGATACGGCCGAGTCGCTCGATGATGGCGACGTCACATGCGACTCCGCGCTCGCCGCATTCGCGAGGCGTGCGTCGGCGCTTCGCATCGCGAGCATCGCGGCGCCCACGACGACGAAGCCTGTGACGAGCGCGCCGGCGGTGAGGAGGAGCGGGAATCGACCACGCCTTCGCCGTGGGACGAGGACGCGATCGAACGACGCTCGGCCCGCATCGCTCGCGAATGGCGCGAGGGACGCAGCGAGCTCGACGACGCTCGCGACGCGGAGGCTTCGATCTTTGACGAGGCCGCGCTCGATCGCCTTCTCGAGGCCGCTCGGCACCGGATACTTCGCGTGATGCGACAGCGACAGCGGCGGGTCGGCGGCGATGGCGGCGAGGACCGCGGCCGCCGAGTCGCCGGCGAACGGGAGTCGCCCGGTGATGAGCTCGAAGAGGACGACCGCGAGCGACCAGACGTCCGTGAGCTCGTCGACGTGCTTCGACGAGCGGATCTGCTCCGGCGACATGTACGCAGGCGATCCGAACACGCACGTGGTGGTGGTGAGCTTCGATCCCTCGATCGCGACGTCGTCGCCCGTCTTCGAAATGCCGAAGTCGAGCACCTTCAAGAGCGGCGTGCCGTCGATCCGTCGCGTGAGGTGGAGATTGGAGGGCTTGAGATCGCGATGGACGACGCCGAGCGCGTGCGCGGCCGCGACGCCTTCGCACGCTTGCAGCACGTAGTCGACGGCCTCGGTCGACCGAAGCGGACCGCGCGCGCGGAGCAAATCATCGAGGTCGAAGCCGTCGAGGTACTCCATGACGATGTACGGCGGCGAGCCGGGTCCGTCGGGATCGAGCGCGTCGCCACGCGCCACGTCGATGACGCGCACGACGTGCTCATTTCGGATCTTCGCCGCGAGCCGCGCTTCGCGGAAGAATCGTTCACGCCGCTCTTCCGCCGACGAGGACGACGGCGACGGCGCGAGCAACGTCTTGATCGCGACGCGCATCTCGGTGTCGACGTGCCTCGCCGCGAAGACGACGCCCATCCCACCTTCGCCGAGGACGCGCTCGAGGACGTAGCGTCCATCGAGCACATCACCGACGTGAGGTTTACGGCCGTACTTCGACACGACACTTCAGCGTACGAACGAAGCGAAGGGGCGGCCACGAAGCGGCGCGATTTCGGCGATCTTCGCTCGCACTCGCTCGCCTCTGATCTGGATGCGTGTCGATCCAGATCGGAGCGTGAGACGACGCTACTTCTTGATGCGCTCGCAGAGGACGCGCACCGCGTCGGCGAGCGGAACGAGCTCGGCCTTCTTCGGATCGGACTCGGTGCGCGGCTTCAGCTCGATGTTTCCGTTGGCGAGCGCCTTGGCGCCGATCGTCACCCGGAACGGCATGCCGAGGAGGTCGGCGTCCTTGAACTTCACGCCGGGCCGCTCGTCGCGATCGTCCCAGACAACCTCCACGCCGGCGGCGCCGAGGTCGTCGTAGAGCTTCTTCGCGGCCGCGAGCACGGGCTCGTCTTTGCCGATCGTCACGAGGTGAACGTGGTACGGCGCGATGCTCACCGGCCAGCGGATGCCGTCGGCGTCGTTGTGCTGCTCGATCGTCGTCGCGACGAGACGCGAGACGCCAATGCCGTAGCAGCCCATCACGATCGGCTTCTTCTCTTGCTTGTCGTCGCTGTACTCGGCGCCCATCGTCTTCGAGTACTTCGTGCCGAGGATGAAGATGTGGCCGCCTTCGATCCCCTTGTACGACTTGAGCTTGCCGTCGCAGTTGGGGCAGCCGTCGCCGTCGGTGGCGAGGCGGATGTCGTGGACGTCGCCGTCCCAGTCGCGCCCGCGGTTCACGCCGGTGAAGTGCTGGTCGGTCTCGTTCGCGCCGGTCACGCCGTTCTTCACGGCGGCGGCGGCGCGGTCGACGATGATCTTGCCGGTGAAGCCGACCGGACCTGCGAAGCCGACGTCGGCGTTCGTCGCCTTCTTCACGTCGGCGTCGGTCGCCATGAAGACCTCGGTGACGCCGAGCGCGCGCGCGAGACGGATCTCGTTCACGTCGTGATCACCGCGCACGATCGCCATCACGGTGGTGTCGGGGCTGGTCTTCTTGTCGCCCTGCGTCTCGCCGGGCACGACGTACACGAGGGACTTCAGGAACTTCGTCTTCGGCTTCTTCAAGAACTTCGAGACGTCCTCGATCGATCCGACCTTCGGCGTGTGCACCTTCACCTTGTCGGCGGGGGCTTCATCGTCGTCTGCGCTCGCGGGCGCCTTGACGGTCGCGATCTCGACGTTCGCGGCGTAGTCGCACGTGTCACACGCCACGATCGCGTCTTCGCCGGAGTCGGCGAGGACCTGAAACTCCGCGCTGGTCGAGCCGCCGATCGCGCCGGGATCGGCCGCGACGAGGCGATACGTCAGGCCGAGGCGATCGAAGATCCGGCAGTAGGTCTGACGCATGACCTCGTAGCTCGCCTTCGCGGCCTCGTCGCTGATGTCGAACGAGTAGGCGTCCTTCATCACGAACTCGCGACAGCGGAGCAAACCGCCACGCGGGCGGGGCTCGTCGCGGTACTTCGTCTGGATTTGGTAGAGGTTCATCGGCATGTCGCGGAAGCTTCGAATCTCGCGACGCGCGATGTCGGTGACGATCTCTTCGTGCGTGGGGCCGAGGTGAAATTCACCACCTTTGCGATCCTTCAAGCGGAAGAGCGTGTCGCCGTAGAGCGTCCAGCGATCGGTCTCCTTGAAGTACTCGGCGGGCAACAGCGCAGGCATGAGGATCTCTTGCGCGCCCGATCGGTCCATCTCTTCGCGAACGATCGCCTCGATCTTCCGGAGGACGCGGAGCCCGAGCGGCAGAAAGTCGTACATCCCCGCGCCGACTTTGCGGATGTATCCGCCGCGAACGAGGAGCTTGTGGCTCGCGTTGGCGGCGTCAGCAGGAGCCTCTTTGACCGTAGGAATGAGCGCGCGAGTGAAGAGCATGACGGCAGAGACTTACCACGACTTTTGCCCGCCTCAGACCATTCTTGCCACAGCGCGGAGGCTCTTTGTCGGCCGCGCTGCCCGAAACCATTTTGCTCGCAGGCTCGCAAAATGCACTTTCTGGTTTGTTCGCGTGTCGGGCGCTGCGCGCCCGAAACCATTTTGCTCGCAGGCTCGCAAAATGCACGCTCACCCGGCATGCACGTCACGCCGCTCGAGATCGTCACTGGAGTCGTGAGCCTCGGCCTCTGCGCGGGTGGGCTTGCGGCGATACCGGCGCTCGTCCGGCGCTTGCCGTACGACTACTTCGTTCGACCTCCGCCGAGCCGTTCGCTCGCGAGCAAGGTCGTCCGTAACGTCGCCGGCGTGCTGTTGATCGCCGCGGGCGTCGCGATGCTCATCCTCCCCGGCCCTGGGATCGTCGGGCTCCTCTTCGGGCTCTCGATCCTCGATCTACCGATCAAGCATCGCGCGCTTCGCTGGCTCTTGAAGCACGACAAGATCCAGGAGGGGCTCCAGCGGCTCCGCTCGAAGGTCGGCAAGCAGCCGTTCGCGATCCCGCAGACGTGACGTGGACGTCCGCTGCACAGCCACGAGACGAGCCCGATGACGACGCCCGAGCTCGCTGGCAGCCAGGTGCGCTGCGAGGCGCTGCACAGCGTATCGTGAGAAAAATCTCTACTTCTTCTCCGGGTCGAACATCTCCTTCGCGAGGAGCGAGGGCGGGACCGTGCCGCGCGACAAGAGGTCGGTGTGGAATCCCTTCAAGGTGAACTTCGCGCCGTCACGCTCTTTGGCGCGATCGCGAAGCTTCGAGATCATCTGGCGCCCGACCATGTACGCGCTCGGCTGCGTGGGGCTCAGCGTGTAACGCTTCACCTCCGAGAGCGCGAGCTGCCGCTCGAGGTGGGCTTCGTCGGTGAGCACCTTCACGGCTTGCTCGAACGTCATGTCGCCGACGTGAAGCCCGACGTCGATGACGATCCGCGCCGCGCGAACGAGCGCCCACTCGAGCTGGATGAGGCGCTGGGCGTCGTCGTAGTAGCCGAGCTCCGCGAGCAGCTCCTCGGAGTAGAGCGCCCAGCCTTCGCTCGAGATCGAGTTGTGGAGCGCGCGACGGATGAGCGACGGGTTTCTGCGCGAGAACGAGAGGTGGAGGTGATGCCCCGGATAGGCCTCGTGCACGGACGTGTCGACGATGTCGGCCCAGTCGTTCTCGCGGAGCATCTCCTCTTGTTTCTGCTTGGCGAGCGCCTTGTCGACGGGCGTGACGAAGAAGAAGCCCTTCGTCATCTGCGCGTCGAAGGGCGGAGGTTGATCGTAGGCTGCGCTCAGCGTGCTCCGCATGAACGGCGGCGTGTCGATCACGTCGAGGTCGTCCCCCGGCGGAAAGGAGACCACGTCTTTGTCGGCGAGGAACTTCCGCACGCGCCCGACCTCCTTCTTGTACGCGTCGAGGAGCTCGTCGGCGCTCGGGTGCTTGGCCTTGATCTTCGACGCGACCTCCGGCCATCCCTTCGCCTTCGGATCGATCCGCTTGGCGAGCTCGGTCATCTGCGCGCTCGTGTCGGCGACCACCTTCTTTCCGATCGCGAGGATCTCGTCGGCGTTCTCGTCGAGGAAGTAGTGGTTCTTGAGCAGGTACTCGAAGAGCTCTCGTCCGGCGGCGAAGCGACCGTTCGATCGCGGCAGCACCTCACGCTGGAGATACCGCTTGTAGTCGTCGTACGCCTGGATCGCGCCCTTCAGCGCAGCGTCGATCTTGGCGGTCTGATCGGGGAGCGCGGCGACGAGGAACGGGCGTTGCTGCTCGAGGAAGGTCTTGGCCGACGCAGCGCGATCGATCCCGACCTCGGTCCACACCCGTGGCGGGTTCAAGAGGTTCTGCTTCGCCGCCTCGACGACCTTCGGGATCTTCTCGAGGCGCGAGATGACGTTCTTCGCGCGCTCGGGTGCCGGCGCGTACTCACGCGCGGTCATCTGGAAGATCGCGCCGAGCGGATCGGCGTAGACGTCGGGTTGGCGCTGGAGCGGACGCTGCACCCGCTTCGTCCGGATGTCGGTCTTCAGCGCTCCAATGAGCAGCTGCAGATCCGTCCGCGCCGCGACGCTCGCGCGAGGGGCCTTGAAGCGATCCTCGATCGACTTGAGGAGAGCCTCTTCGCGATCGATGCTCTTGTCGAAGCCGGCGATCGTTCGGTCGTCGAGCTCGCCGTCGTTCTTGTGGAGGCCAAGCGCCGTCGCGTCTTCGGGGCGAATCTCGACGAGCAAGTCGAGGTACTCCTGCCCGGCCTTCGCGATGAGCGCGTCGTCGGGGTACTCACCGGCGCTCGCGGAGGACGTGCCCGCGTCGACCGCGACGCTCTCTTTCGTCGCCACGCGCGCGCCGCTGCTTCCTTCGGCGGGAGACTTCGAGGTCGGGCTGCCTGGGCCGCACGCGCCGATGGTCAGCGAGGCAGAGAGGAGGAGTCCGAGGGTGGTGAGGAGACGAGGTCGAACAGCGAAGCGAGCTGCGCAGCGGGTGGGCACGGGGCGCGCATCCTACCTGCGCCGCAACCGGCATGTCGATCCTCCCGCGGGCGATTCCACCGCTTATTTATAGACGCGATGGGCCTGCGACCCGCCAGGGGCAATCCCGAGCCGATGCTCGGATCCGAAGGGACGTATGAGGCGTAGCTCCGATGAAAAAGGCCTTCGAAACACGGGCGAAACGACCTCGCAAGCGCGAGCCAGAAGAATCGCCACAGCGCGAGGGCATTCTTCCTTGATCTAAGAGATGACTCCCCTGATTCTTGATCGCGGGGCGTCTTGAAGGTCGTTCGACCCGTCGCGCAAGGGGGCGTCGGGAAGTGTGGAACGTAGGAGAGGAGAGCTCGGTGGAGCGAGTGAGCGACATCGGGCTCGGGGAAGACTGAAGGAGTGGGAACAGGGATGGGCGACCAACCAACGAAGCGAGAGCCAAGCACATCCTCGGCGCCGTCACCGCACGACGCCGAGGAGCTCGCTGCCGGGTACACCGCCGAACATCGTCACGCGGAGTATGCGGGCATCACCGTCGCGGCGCTCACGGCGCTCTACCTCACCTGGCGCGTCGTGCACTGTCCGACGCTCTCGGGGTGGTGGATGCCGCTCGCCGCGCTCGTCGGCATTCTCCTCAGCGACTGGATGTCGGGCTTCGTGCACTGGCTCTTCGACACGTGGGGCAACCTCGATACGCCCGTCTTCGGCCGGCTCGCGATCCGTACGTTCCGCCATCACCACGTCGATCAGAAGGCGATCACGCATCACGACTTCATCGAGACGAACGGCCACAACATCTCGCTGACGACGATCTACGGCGTGGGTGGGCTCCTCATGCTCCGTGGCGACGACGTCACGCTCTTCGACGTTTTCGTGTGCCAGTCGCTGCTCTGCGCGACCCTCTTCACCGCCTTCACCAGCCAGATCCACAAGTGGGCGCACATGGATCAGCCGCCGCGCATCATCGTGCTGCTCCAGCGCGCGCGTCTCATCCTCGCGCCCGAGCACCACTCGCTGCATCACTCGCCGCCGTACAACCGCAACTACTGCATCACGGTCGGCTGGCTCAACGGCCCGCTCCGCGCGATCCGGTTCTTCGAGACGCTCGAGCGCACGATCACCGCGCTCACCGGCGTCGTCCCGCGCGAAGACGACCTCGGCAAGGAGACGGCGATCGAGGTCGCCAGCGAGGCCGGCATCGTCGACCCGCCGGAGCCCGAGAAGAAGTACGTCACGCGCGACTGAACGCGCCGACCGTCGCCTCCTCAACGAGCGCACGAAACCACTGGTGCGACGGATCGCGGCTCACCTGCTCGTTCCACGCGAGCGAGAAGACGAAGTCGAGCCGGCCTAGCTCCGAGGGCAGCTCGCGGAGCTCGATGGGCATTCGGGCCTTGATCGCGTTGGCGAAGGACCGCGGCATCGCGGTGACGAGGTCGCTCGCGGCGACGAGCGACGCCGCCGTCATGAAGTGACTCACGCGCACGGCGACGCGCCGCTTCATCCCGAGCTTCTCGAGCGCGCGGTCCACCGCTCCTCCAGGCGCTCCGCGCGGCGCGACGAGCACGTGGTTCATCGCGGCGTACTCCTTCGAGCTCAGGCGCGCGCGACCGCTTCGTTCGGTCCCTCTCCTCGTCACGAGCACGAGGTGATCGGCGGCGACCTTCTTCACGACGATGCCCGCGCGCTCTCGAAAGAGCGTCCCGAACGCGAGATCGACCTCGCGCTCCTGCAGCATCCGCTCGACCTCCGCGCCCGCGGCCTTGCAGACGAGGTCGACGCGCGGCGCCTCGCGGGCCATGCGGCGGACGATGTGCGGGAGCAAGATGAGCTCGCTGAAGTCCGTGCCCGCGAACAGGAACGCGCGATCGAGCGTGGCGGGGTCGAACGGCACGAGCGGGCTCGCGTCAAAGAGGCTCGCGACGGTGCCGAGCGCCGCGTCCACGCGCGGCGCGAGGTCTTCGGCGAACCGCGTCGGCGAGAGCGCCCGGCCGACGCGCACGAGCAGCGGATCGCCAAAGACCACCCGCAGCCGCGCGAGCGCGTGGCTCGTGCTCGATTGGGTCTTGCCGAGCCGGCGCGCCGTCAGCGTGGTGCTGCGCGTCCGGAGCAGGTCCTGAAGCACTGGAAGCAGCGACAAATCCACGTCGGAGAGGCGATCCATGCACGAAAACGATACCAGCAATTCACCGAATGAGGATGGTCGATAGCTCGGGCGGTGCGCATCATGGGGTGGAACCGAAAGGACGACGTGACGACATGACGACCCCCAAAAAGATTCTGGTGACGGGCGCTTCGGGAACGATCGGCAGCCGCGTGGTGCGCGAGCTCACGGCGCGCGCCGCAGGCAAGGACATCGCGATCCGCGCCGCCGCGCGAAAGCCCCCGAGCCAAGCAGGCATCGAGACGGTGGACCTCGCGCTCGGCGACACCGCGTCGGTCGACCGCGCGCTCGCGGACGTGGACGCGGCCTTCCTCTTGACGCCGTTCGCGGAGGATCAAGTCGCGCTCGGCAAGCACTTCATCGACCGCGCCAAGGCGCGAGGCGTAAAGCGCATCGTGAAGCTCTCCGCGTTCGGCGCGGAGGTCGAGCCCGGGATCGAGCTCGGTCGCTGGCATCGCGCGGTCGAGAAGCACCTCGAAGCGTCGGGCGTCGCCTTTACGATCCTTCGCCCGAACAACTACATGCAGAACTTCACGACGTACTACCCGCCCGACAAGGAGGGCGTCATCTATCTCCCGTGGGGCGACGCCAAGTGCTCGTTCATCGACGGAGACGACGTGGCGCGCGTCGCCGCCGTCACGCTCCTCGAGGCCGGTCACGAGGGCAAGGCCTACACGCTCACGGGCCCCGAGGCCTTCGGCATCGCCGACGCCGCGAAGACGATCAGCGCCGTGAGCGGCCGCGCGATCACGTACGTGGACGTCCCCGAAGCGGCCGCCAAGCAAGCCATGCTCGGCCTCGGCTTGCCGGCGTGGATGGTCGACGGGATGCTCGAGCTCCACGCGCTCGACAAGGCGGGTCACGCCGCCGTCGTCACCGGCGAAGTCGAGACGATCACGAAGAAGAAGCCGCGCACCTTCGCCGAGCTTGCAAAAGAGAACGCCGCCGCCTGGAAGCTCTGAGAGATCGAGAGGCTCAGAGAACCGGGATTGAGAGGTCGACGGTCTCTTGCTCGATCTGGCAGTTCTCGGCGCTGCACACGCTCATCTTGTACGTGCCGCTCACCTTCGCTTCGCCGGCGCTCGACGGCTTGAAGCGAACGGTGAGCAGCGCGGCCTTCTCGCCCTGCTCGACGAAGTCGCCCGACGCGCGGCCGAACGTGTTCGCGTCTCCCTTTCCGAGGAATGCGACGTTCGGCTGCGGGGAGGCGACGAACTTGTACGGGTACTCTTTGTTGATGTGGTAGTCGCCCGACGCCGACAGCTTGATCGTCATCGCGCACTCTTCCCCCGCCTTGCAGCCGGGAGACGCGAGGTCGAGCGCGAAGTTCTTGCCGGTGACGCGCTTGCTCGCGGGCTTGAGCGCGGCCGCGCTTCCACCGCTGCTCCCGTTCGCGGACGCGCCGCCGTCTTTCTTCGCGTTCGCGACCGTCGCCGTGTTCGACGTGGCCGGCGCCGCAGAGGCCGACGCGCTGGCGGGAGCCGCGGTGTCGGTGGGGCTCGCGCTTGCCTTGATCGTGGCGACCGCGGCGGCCGATGATGACGCGCTCGCGCTCGGCGGCGTGTCGGTCGACGCCGTGATGGGCTTGTCCGTGGGCTTGCTCTTGTCGTCGCATCCAGCAGCAGCGACGGCGGTCGAGACGAGAAGGAGCGAGAAGAGCGCGAAGGGGTTACGCATCGGTGTCGTGGACCTCGAGAGTTGGACCGGCACGCGCAGAGTCAGACCGGCACGCGCAGAATAGCGGAGAGCGTCTCGCGCAGGTACCGCACTGCAAGCGCGACCGTTCGCTCCGAAGAATCGGGCCGATCACGCAGCGGCGGCGCCACTTCCATCACGTCGCCTCCGAGGACGCCGACGGTGCTCCCGAGCCGCCGGATCAGCTCGACGACGAAGTCCGGCTCGAGCCCGTCGGGCTCGGGCGTCCCGGTCGCGTCGGCCCACGCGCTGTCGGTGCCGTCGATGTCGTTCGAGAAGTAGACGCCGCTCACGTTCTTCTTCACGAGGTGGTCGACGATGGCGTCGAGCGATCCCTTCGGATCGCGCCGGCACTCTTCCGCCCAGAATTGCCGAACGCCGAGGCCCGACTCCCAGTGGCCACGGTCGTAGCGCGACGCACGCGTGCCCACTTGGACGAGCCGCCCATCGCGATGAAAGATCTCGTTCAGGTGCCACGACCACGTCGCGAAGCAGTACTTGATGCCCAAGCGATGCTCGAGGAGATCGGTGTGGGCGTCCGGCTGAACGACGCCCCATCGATCGCTCCGCGCGCGTGACAGCGCCGACACGGCCGGCCACGCCGTCGAGTGATCGCCGCCCAGAATGATCGGCGCGACGTTTGGGTTCAGACCGAACACGAGATCGAGCGCGCGCTCGGCGATTGACAGCGGCGACACGGGCAACGTGCTGCGGATCGCGTCCGGCGTCTTCGCATAGAGCGCCGTGCGCGTCGCCGCCTTCTGGTGCTCGGAGAGCATCTCGTCATGCAGGAGCTGGGGCACGACGAACACGTCGCCGATGTCGACGATGCCGAGCTCACGCGCGCGCGCCGGATAGTCCGGGACCGCCTCGAGCAGCGCCGTGCGCATCGCCTGCGGCCCGAGGTTCGCGCCGCGCCGAAACCCCGCCCCGACGTCGGACGGAATACCGAGCACGATGACCTTCGCCTCCGCGATCTTCGCGAGCGACTCGGTGAAGCGAGCCGCGACCTCGTCCTGATTGTGTGCACCATACAATCGTTGCTGCAGCGCCTCTTGCTCCGCCCGCCCCGTCGAGACGAGGTAGAGGCCTCCGCCGGCCGGACGAAGGAGCAGCGCGAGCTCCTCGAGCGGCGAGAGCGGAGAGCCTGCGCTGCTGCTCGGGCCGCTCATGTCTCGTCGACCTGCGCGACGTTGCCTGGCAACCCGATCGCGAGCGCGCCCTGGCCGAGGTCATCGAAGGGGTGGTGCCACAAGACAGCGCCGGTGTTGCCGTCGACGCAGGTGATCTTGCCGTTCGAGCCGAGGAAGATCTGGTCGTGGTCGAGAAGGACGGTGTGGCCGCTGTTCGGAACGTCGGGGTTGTTCCACATCATGACGCCCGTCGCGTAGTCGAGGCAGACGAGCTCGTTGCCGTACGCCAAGACGACCCTCCCCGGCGGAAAGTGCATCCGCGCGACCGAGCCCGCGGCGGTCTCGGACTCATGCTTGTACGTCCACGTCACATTGCCCGTGCGCCGCTCGATCGCGACCACGACATTCCCAAAGGCAACCACAACGAGAGGATGTCGAACCATGACGGATGCCCAGCACCCTAGCGCAAACCCCGTGGCGATCTGTAGCCAGATCGCGCAGGGCCGAGCCGCGCTCAGTACGGCGTGTGTGGGGGAAGCGCGGCGCCAGCGATCGCAAAGACGACGCCGACGACGAGGAACGCGATCGTCGCGCGGCGGAGACCGACGCGCGCTTGGCCGCCTGCGCCATCGCGAGACGAGCGGCGCAGCGTCGCGAGCGCCCCGAACGTGGTCGCGAGGTAGAGGCCATCCCAGAACGACTCGCGCCAGCGCGCGAGGATGAGGATGAAGCTCGCGAAGAGCGACAGGTTCGCGAGCAAGACGCCCACGAGCGCCGCCACGAGCGGCGGGAGCGCGAGCGGCATGCCAGCGGCGCTCGCGCCCCAGAGATCCTCGAGCTTCCTTCGATCGCTCTCGGCGATCGCAAGCTGCTTCTCGAGCGACGCGATCCGGAGGATCCGCTCGTCGCGCTCGGCCTCGGCCTTCGCGAGCTTCTCGGCGACGGTCGGCGTCGCCGTCATCGGAGCACCCCCGTGGCGCCTGCGGCGATGATCGTGAACGAGAGGCCGAGCATCACGGCGGCGGCGACGAGCCCGCCGACGTAGGTGCTGCCGAGGCGGCGGTACGGCCACGCGACGACCGCGGCCAGGATGGCCGGACCGTCGAGCATGAGGATCGGGACGATCGTCTCCTCGGGTTGCTTGTGCACGTAGCCGCCGATGTAGAAGGAGAACGCGAGCGCGAGGAGGCCGACGGTGAGGAGCGTGCCGACGATGAACGGGATGCGAAGAAGAGTCGCGCCGACGCGGCCGCCGCCCGGTCCTTCGTGCTGGATCTTGGTCCGGAGCGCCTCGGCCGCCTGCTCGCTCGCCTCGATGTCGCTGGCGAGCGCGCCGAGACGCGCGTCGAGATCGGCGATCTCGCGCGTGACGTCCTCGAGTCGTTCTTCGAGCGCGGCGTCCGCGCTTCGGTACGTCATCCCTCGAGAGGATACAGGGAGACGGGGAGCCTGGACGACGCAGAGCGCAGACACTTCCGCGTTTTCAACGGAACGTTTGCGTCCGTCAGCTCTTCTTGGTGAGGGGCTGTATTGCGAGCTTGGTGGTGAGGCGACGCTCGAAAGTCTCTCGCCCTCCCTCTCTCACGGTATCGCATCACGTTGCCGCATTCCTTTCTGGTTGAGCCGTCGGGCCCCACGGAAGTGCCTCGGTCCGCGGATACGCTTCGGTGCTCGAACGTTCGACTGCGCGACGGACATCTCGTTTTGATGAGAAAAAGAGAAATTCACAGGGAGACAGGAAGACAGGGAGACATCTTCAACTCTCTCACTGGCGCTGCTTCGAGGATCACCTCTCTCATCCCACCCGCCGGAAGGGTTCACAGGGAGACAGGGAGACAGGGAGGGTTTGGAGCGCAGACACTTCCAAGCTTTCGACCACGCGGATCAGCCGTTACGTCGATGTACGACGCAGGACTGCACTCGCATCGCGCGCCGCGCAAGGACGCCGGCATGCCGACGGAGGAGCTCGTTCTGCGTGCTGAGATATGCGAGGTGCGTCGCTCAGAGAAGACAGACAGAGAGAGGAAAACCTGTCTTCCCTGGGCCAAGGCGATGACGGTGAAGGACGTCTGACCGTCCGACTTGCCAGAGGGGGCGCAGACCAATCCGCCTTGTTGAAAAGGCGGAGATGTCTGCGCTCTGATTCCTCCATGTCTCCCTGTCTCCCTGTGAACCTTCCCGCGTATCGCCACAACGTCGCGGGTTGCGGAGCGCGCCGAACCGGAGCCAGAGTGAGATGAAACATTCTCTCCCTGTCTTCCTGTCTCCCTGTGAATCTTTCTTCTCCTCATCTCGTTAGCGCATTCGTCTCGGTGAGCCGGCGGAGGAGCGTCTCGAGAGCGGCGCGAGAACAAAACCGCCGTGGATCGTGCGGCGGGGTAGCATGTCGGCGCTCCATGAAGGACGTCGTCGAATCGGAACCCGCGGCTGTCTCGCTCGAGGACGTCGAGAAGTCGTTCGGAGGCCGGGCGATCCTCCGCGCGACGACGCTCGCGATCGGCAGCCGCGACAAGCTCGCGTTGATCGGCCCGAGCGGCTGCGGAAAGTCGACGATCCTGCGGCTCATCGTCGGCCTCCTCTTCCCGGATCGCGGGACGGTGCGCGTGGCCGGGACCGAGGTCACCGAGGCGACCGCGCGGGGCGTGCGGCGGCGGCTCGGCTACGTCATCCAAGACGGAGGGCTGTTCCCGCATCTCACCGCCGAGCAGAACGTCGCCCTCGTCGCGCGCCTCGATGGATGGCCGAAGGATCGCATCGACGCCCGCGTGCGTGAGCTCGCAAAGCTCGCGCGTCTGCCGGAGGCGTTGCTCGATCGATGGCCGCGGCAGCTCTCTGGCGGCGAGCGGCAGCGCGTGGGTCTGATGCGCGCGCTCATGCTCGACCCGGACGTGCTGCTCCTCGACGAGCCGCTCGGCGCGCTCGATCCGATCGTGCGCGCACGCCTCCAAGAAGATCTCCGCGACGCGTTTCGCGAGCTCGGCAAGTGCGTGCTCCTCGTCACGCACGATATGGGCGAAGCGGCCTACCTCGCCGACTCGATCGCGGTCGTTCGTGAGGGCCAGATCATCCAGCGCGGGACGATGAAGGAGCTCGTCGCGTCGCCCCGCCATCCCTTCGTGAAAGAGCTCGTCAGCGCGCAGCGCTCGCTCGCGGAGTCGCTCGCGTGAGGCTCGTCGCGAGGCTCGTCGTCGGGCTCGTCGTCCTCGTTTGGGTCACCGCCGCCGCCGCGGGTCCGCCGGCGATGCGTGTAGGTTCCAAGCGATTCACGGAGTCGTACATCCTGGCGGAGATCGTCATCGAGGCCGCGCGCCTCGAGGGGATCGAGGCGACGCACGAGCAAGGCCTCGGCGGGACGGCGGTGACGTACCGCGCGCTCGCCGATGGCGCGATCGACCTCTACCCCGAGTACACCGGCACGATCGCCGAGACGATCACGCACACCGCCGACTCGGGTGATCTCGCGAAGCTCCGTGCGTCGCTCGCGCCTCGAGGCATCGCGATCTCCGATTCGCTCGGGTTCCAGAACACCTATGCCCTCGCGTGCTCGAAGGAGGCCGCCGCGCGCGATCACCTCGTGCGCATCTCCGATCTGGCGGCGCGTGGCCAGGCGCTTCGCTATGGGCTGAGCCACGAGATCATCGGGCGGAGCGACGGGTGGCCTGGCATCGCGGAGCGCTACGGGCTCGGCGCGCTGAAGCCTTCGGCGATCGATCACGCGCTCGCCTACGAGGCGCTCTCGAAGGGGAGCATCGACGTCACGGATGTCTACACCACCGACGCGAAGATCGCGCGCTATGGGCTCGTCGTGCTCGAGGACGATCGCCACTTCTTTCCGCCCTACGAGGCGATCCTCCTTCATCGACAAGACGCGCTCTCGCGCTTCCCTGCCCTCGCGCGCGTGCTCGAGCGGCTTCGTGGATCGATCGACGCCGAGACGATGCGCACGCTGAACGCGCGCGTCGAGCTCGACGGCGTCCCCTTCGTGCAGGTCGCGCGGGATCATCTCGCGAGCCAGGTCAGGGGCACGCACGAGTCCAGCGGGTCGTCGTTCGCGGCGCCACGCGTCGTCACGCCGCTCACGCGACCGAGCTTCCTCGCCGGCCTCCTCGACGCGATCGTGCGCTACGGCCCGCGGCATCTCGAGCTCGTCCTCGGAGCGCTCGTGCTCTCGACGTTGCTCGGGGTTCCGCTCGGGATCCTGGCGTACACGCAGCGGCGCGCGGGCGCGCTGATCCTCGGCGTCACCGGCGTCGTGCAGACGATCCCGTCGCTCGCGCTCTTCTGCTTCTTCATTCCGCTGCTCGGGATCGGACCGGTGCCTGCGCTGGCCGCGCTCTTTCTCTATGGCCTCCTGCCGATCGTGCGAAACACGCACGCCGGGCTCGTCTCGATCCCAAGCGAGCTCCGTGACGCCGGTCTCGCGCTCGGTTTGTCGGGCAGCGAGCGCATGCGCTACATCGAGCTCCCGCTCGCCTCGCGCACGATCCTCGCCGGGATCAAGACGAGCGCCGTCGTCGCGGTCGGGAGCGCGACGATCGCCGCGTTCATCGGCGCGGGCGGCTTTGGGGAGCCGATCAGCACGGGGCTGTCGCTGAACGACGTCCCGACGATCTTGCAGGGCGCGATCCCCTCGGCGGGGCTCGCGCTCGTCGTTCAAGGACTCTTCGCGTGGCTCGAGCGTGTGATCGTCCCGCGAGGGCTCACGCTCGAGCGCTGACGCTCGCGCTCACTGCGCGCGCGCGCAACGGAAGCCGGTCGATCGGTACTTGTTCAGCGCGGGGAAACGCGACGGCGTGTTCGTGTAGTACGGGATCGCGTGCCCTTCCCACGAGCCGCTTCGCGACCACGTGACCTTGCGCGCCGTGACCGCGCCGGCCGCGTCGATGTCGGCGGTGATGTTGAACATCATGCCCGCGAGATCGGAGTGGCCAAACGGGCCGTTGCCCGCGGGGAAGCGACCCGGCTGCGAGATGTGAACCGAGAGGTCGCAATCGTTGCCCGCGCAGAAGCGGTCGGCCGGATCGAAGAAGTTGAAGCGGAAGTTCGCCTTCGTGAGATCGCCGCCGGCCGGCGTCTTCGAGTTGCTCGCGAGGGCCTCCGCCATGCTGTCGTACGACGTGCTGAAGCCCGCCGGATCGGGCGTGTTGCCCCAAGGGTACTTGTGTTGTGCGGGCGTCCCGCCGTCCCACGCGAAGTCGAACTCCGCTTGGGTGGGCAAGCGGCCGCCGTCCCACGCGCAGAACGCAGCGGCCATGAAGAACGTCACGCACTGGAGCGCCTTCTCGTCGAGCTGGTCTTGCGTGTAGTGGTTCTCCATCTGCCAGAGCTGTTGGCTGCGCGCCGCCGGCAAGAAGTAGGTGCGCGCGGTGTCGCAACCTTGGTTGCCGCCGTTGACCGGAAGATGAAGGCCCGGTCCGAGCTCCTGGTAGACGCCGTCGTTCGTGTCGCCGCCGCCCGGCCCCGGATCGTACTGGCCCGTGTCCATCATGTTGGGGACGTACGGATCCCACGCGGCGTTCCATCCGGCGGGCTTCTTCGTCGAGACGAACCCTCGGATGTCGCCCTTCACGTCTTCGACGAACGCCCGGTAGCGGCCGGCCGTCACGACGTACTTGTCGAGCTTGAACGCCGCGCCGGGCTTCGGCACGTCGACCGACTTGCAGCAGCTCTCGGGCGCGCCTGAAGGCCCGCACGTGTCGCCGCCGTGATGCGCGAGGCAGCTCTTCTCCGTCGCGGCGACGCACTTGCCGTCGTAGCGGCAGAGCGTGCTCGTGCAGTCGCCGCCGACTTTGCATCCTTGACCGAGATCGCAGCGCTTCGCCTGCCCGGTCGCGTCGGCCGTCGCGCCGCCGCAGTCGATGTCCGTCTCGTCGAGGTTCTTCGCGCCGTCGGTGTGCGTGCCGGGGACGGTGCCGCTCGTGCCCGACGTGCCGCTCGTGCCGCTCGTGCCCGAGGTGCCGCTCGATCCGGAGGAAGATCCGGGATCGCCGCTCGTCCCGGACGAGCCGGAGGACGACGTGCTGCTGCTCGCGCCACCGTCACCGTCCTCTGCGGGTGCGTCGCTGCTCGAGCAGCTCGCGATCATCAGAAGACCCACCGCACCCGTTATGGAAAGTCCGACGCTCAGTCGCATTCGAAAGAACCTCCGTCCCCTCCCAACAGGCTAACGGACCTTTTCGACCTGACAACGCTGTTGATTGAGAAGAGACAAAACGAACGAACCGTTCGCGCCGATCCATCCGCGCGGACCGCCAGGGGCGAGCGGGGGGCCGGACGTCCGAAGGGTCCGCTCAGGGCGTCCGGATCCGAACCTCTCCGGAGGCTATTTTTACGGTCGATCCATCGCGGTTTCGAACGAGGAGCCGGCCGTCGACATCCATCCCACACGCGACGCCCGCGACGCTGCCGTCCTCGCTCTCGACGTTGCGACCATGCAACGCATCGTGGGTGGTGAGCCTGGAATGAACGAGGCCGAGGCCGCGATGGGCGACGTGCTCGATGTCCCGATCCAGCCCCGACAGAATGTCGGCCAGGATCTCGGCTCTATTCATTTGAGCGCGCGGAAACGGCCGAGTCGCTCGAAGACTCGCTCCCTCGGCCTCCGCGCGCTCGGTCTGCGCCCCCTCGAGGGACAGCGACGTCGCGATCGGGGCGAGCTCGGGTGGGAAGTCGCGCGTGTGCACGTTCACGCCGACGCCGATGACGATGCTGTCGACCTTCGATCCGAGCACCGACGACTCGACCAAGATGCCCGCGATCTTCTTCATCCGCGAGCCGGCGCCGTCACCGGGATGATCGTCGGCGACGACGACGACGACGTCGTTCGGCCACTTCACGCGCACGCGGCCTCGGCGCAAGACCCCCTCGTCACCGAGCGCGTTCGCGATCGCGTCGCGCACCGCGAGCCCGCAGACGAGCGCGAGCGGCGGGACACGCGACGGCGAGCACGGAATGCGAAGGAGCACGGAGAAGAGGAGGTTCTCGCCGCGCGGCGACGTCCACACGCGTCCCTGGCGGCCGCGCCCATGCGTCTGCGTCTCGGCGACCCAGGTCGCGCCATGCGGCGCTCCCTCTTTGGCCGCGCGCTTGGCGTCGTCGTTCGTCGACACCGTCTCGTCGACGAGATGAAGCGGCTTTCCGAGCCGGCCACCACGCGACGCGAGGATCGACGCGGCGTCGATCAGGTCCGGCGCCGGCATACGGTGACCCTCATGCTCGCTTCTGCGACGTCGACGCGGCGCGCGCGCTGACGAAGTCGAGCGAGATGTCGGCGGCAGGCGTCGAGTGGGTGAGCGCGCCGACGCTGATCGCATCGACGCCTGCGCGAGCGAGCTCGGAGATGCGCTCGAGCGTGATGCCTCCCGAGGCCTCGAGGAGCGCACGCCCGCGTGTTCGGCGCACCGCCTCTTCGACGGTGGGCGTGTCCATGTTGTCGAGGAGCACGATGTCTGCGCCTGCCGCGAGCGCCTCTTCGAGCTGCTCGAGCGAATCGACCTCGCACTCGATCTTGCTCGTGTGGGGCGCACGTGCGCGTGCTCGCTCGATCGCGGAGCGCACGCCACCGGCGGCGACGATGTGATTGTCTTTGATCAGCACAGCGGAGCCGAGATCGTTTCGGTGGTTGTGACCACCGCCGCGCCGCACCGCATAGCGCTCGAGCAAACGAAGGCCGGGCGTCGTCTTGCGTGTGTCGGTCACGCGGGTCTTCGACCCTTCGGGCAGCGCGTCGACGTAGCGGCGCGTCGCCGTCGCGACGCCGCTCATGCGCTGGATGATGTTCAGCGACACGCGCTCGGCGGTGAGCAGTGACCGCGCGCGGCCTTCGACCACGAAGAGCACCGTGCCTGCCTTCACCTTCGCGCCTTCTTCGACCTTCGCCGTGAACACGACGGATGGATCGATCGTCGCGAAGACGCGCGCCGCGACGGGGATGCCGCACGCGACGATCTCTTTGCGCGCGACGCCGTTGGCGGTGGCCATTCGGTCTTCGGGCACGCACGACTCGGTCGTGACGTCGCCAGCGCCCAGGTCCTCTTCGAGCGCGCGCACGACGATCGCGTCGATCGCGGGAAGTGGAAGCTCGGAGGAGACGTAGGCCGCGGCGGGCGTGGCGGCGGGCATGTTGCTGCTGGGTGTGGTCGTCATGGCTGCGTCGCCCCGCAGTATCGCTTACGCTCGTCGTGATGGGAACCGGTGCCTTCCGCGACGCGTCCGCCGCCTTGGAACGCGCAGCCGCGCTCGCCGAAGAGAACGAGCGGCTTACGGAGCGGTGCCGCGAGCTCGAGAAGGCGCTCGAGGAGAGCAAGGACGGCGAGGGAGACGATCGCGCCCTGCGGCGCCTCGAGAAAGAGCGCGACGCGCTCGCCACCGAGCTCGAGGAGCTTCGGATGGAGCACATCGTGAACGTCGAACGGATCCGCACCGAGGCGCGCCAGACGCAGATCGGCCTGAACAACCGCATCTACGCGCTCGAGGCGGAGTGCACGGCGCTTCGGGATCGCTTGGATCTATACCCGGCCTTCGAGGAGGAGCCGAAGCCCTCCGAGCCGCCGCTCCTCGACGACAACAGCAAGGCCTACCTCGCCCGCGTCACCGAGGAGCGTGACGATCTCCGCCGCGAGCTCAGGTCGCTTCGCGAAGCACGCGAGGCCGAACGCGAGCGCGATCGGAAGACCGGCGGCCTCCTCAGCCGGACGCTGAACCGCTTCTTGAAATAGGCTTCCGGCGAGCACGACCTGCCGGGGCCTTCGAGCTCACCACGCCTCGATGCGCCAGCCGCGCCGCTTCGCCACGCGCTTCAGCCTCGGATCGGGGTTCACGATGACGGGCTCGCGCACGAGCTCGAGGAGCGGCAGATCGGTGTGCGAGTCGCTGTAGAACGTCGACTCTTCGAGCACGAAGCCTTGCTCTTTGGCGAAGCGCTTCGTGCGGTCGACCTTGCCTTCGCCGATGCAGAGCGGCTCGACGAACTTACCGGTGAAGCGACCGTTCGCGTCGACCTCGAGCTCGCTCGCGACCACGTGCGGAATGTCGAGACGGCGCGCGAGCGGCCGCGCGGCGTAAGGGGATGCGCCGGTGACGATCGCGAGCAGATCGCCGCGCTCGCGATGACGTTCGACCGCGCGGCGTCCGAGATCGCACACGTGAGGCTCGACCCAACGGCGAAACCAGTCGTCGCAGCGCGCGGACATCGCAGACTCCGTCGTGCCTTCGAGCGTGCGAAGCGCGCGGCGGGCGACGTCGGGCGCGTCGATGATGCCGAGCGTGTATTGCGCGACCCAATACGTCACGCGGAGCAGGTCTCGCCGCCTCGCCTCGCCGATCTCGCGCTGGAAGCGAACGTAGAGCGACGCGGTCTCCTTGCGCACCAGCGTGCGATCCATGTCGAAGAGGGCGGCGCGCATGTTCGAGGATCCTCTGCCTTGCCTCTTAGTAGACGCGGAAGCCCTTTCCGAGAAGCTCGCTGAAGACGTTGCAGGACGCGTGGAACAGGATCCCGGCGCCGACGCCGCGTGTCCGCTGCCGTAGCCAGCCGAAGAGGAGCGACGGGAAGAACACAGCAAGCCGGGCCGGCTCGCGGATCGTCGCGAAGTGTCCGGCGGCGAAGATGAGGCTCGTGAGAAAGAGCGCCGGTCCGATGCTCGCGCCGAGGACGTTCAGGCGGATCGGGACGAGCTCTCGGGTCACCGGATCGCGACGCGAGCCGAAGCCCGGCAGCGCCTCGTCGAGCCGCGACTGCAAGTAGCCGCGGTAGAACGCCTCCTCCGGGAGCGCGATGATGACGAGCTGGCCGAAGACCTCGTTCAAGATCTCGATCGGGTTCACGTGCAAGGAGAACGCGCCGCGCGGATGCCAGAAGTAACGCCAGCCGAAGTAGAACGGCACGAACGTGACCGCCGCGAAGAGCGCGGCCCAGCCGAGCGCCGTCGCCATGCTCCGGACGAGGCGACCGTGATCGATCTTGCCAGGGAGCACCACGCCGCCGAGCGCGAGCCCCGACTGCTCGACGCGCGCGTCGTCGCCGCGCCACACGAGCGCCCAGGTGGCGCCGAGAAAGACGAAGCCCACCGCGGTGGCGACGTATTTGTCCGGCAAGAACGCCGAACCGAGCGTGACGACGCCGGTCACGACGACCGCCGCCGCGATCGCCTCGAGGCCGGCGCGCTTCGCGCCGCCCGCCCTTTCGTTCACGTTCGCGTCGGTCTCGGCCACGGCGATCGCCGAGAGATCAGCGGCAGGTGATACGCGACGCGTAGATCTCTTGCGTGCCCTTCGGCAGGTCGGAGTCTTGCCACGTCATGTACCACTCGTTCTTGGTGGGGCCTGCGGAGATCGAGGCGCGTGGATTGGTGGGCTCGTGGATCCGGAAGAGCGAGGACGGCGGAAGCACCGGTCCGTCACCGTTGACGACGGAGAACTTGATGAACGGCTTCTCGTACCAAGAGACGCTCACCTGGCCTTCGTTGACGCCGAGCGAGGGGCGGCCGCCTTTGTCGGTGAGCTTCTTGCGCCAGAGCACCTTGTTGGCGATCGGATCGATCTTCGCGATCGACGCGCCGCCGGCTTCGACATGCCACACGACGAAGCATCCGTCGTTGCCGCAGGCGATCGCGGGCGTGTCGGCGGGGACTTTGTCTTCGGAGATCATCGAGACGTCGCCGAGCACGCGATCGCCGCGGTTGGCCTCTTTGACCTCCTCGAGCCCCTTCTCGGCGTCCGCGAGCGGGATGCGCATGCGGGTGATCGAGTGCGTCTTCTCGCGATCGTTCTCGAGCTTGTACGCGATGAGGAGCGTGTTCGCCGAGACCGCGACGCTCGGGTAGCGCACGCGCTGCGGCGGGAACTTCGATCGGGGCGCTGATACGTAGTCGGTGAGCCGCGTCTCCGGGCTCAGGGTCTCGAGGTCGTTCGAGAGGTGGCGCGTGAAGAGATCGTATTCGAACTCCTTGTCGCGATCGTCTTGCCACACGACCCAGAAGCCTTCGGGGCCTTTGTCGATCGCCGGCCAGAATTGCCCAGGGCGCGTGCCGCCGACGCGAACGACCTGACCTTTGATCTGATCGATCTGGCCTTGGCCGTTGAGGAGGCGGGCGCGGACGCCAGCCTCTTTGCCCTTCTCGTCCCAATAGAGGAGGACGAGCCGGTCGGTGCCGACGTTCGCGAGCTGCGGGCGCTCCGCCTCGGTGGCGTCAGGCGTGAGATCGCGGATCGGGCTCACCGCCTTGCCGGTCGGATCGATCACGACGCCGTAGGCGTGGTTCGTGCCGGGCCGCTCGTGATCGTCGACCCACGTGACGAGCGCGCCCTTCGAGATCGGAGCGATCGCCGGGCGCTCGGCCTTGCGCTCGGTCGCGATGCGCGGCCGCGAGAACGCCGCGACCTTGCACGGCCCCGACGGCTTCTCGGCGAGCTTCGTCTGCTCGGTGAAGACCTTCGCGACGTTCACCGCTGCCGGGCCGCCGATGTCGGCTGCCTCCTTGAACTTCTTCTGCGCGCTCGCGATGTCGCCGAGCGAGAAGAGACGCTGGCCTTCCGAGATCGCTGGCACCCACTTCGGCTCGTCGGCCGGCGGGATCGTCGGCGCGCTGTCGGTGGGCTTCGGCGTGGCGCTCGCTGTCGACTGGACGATCGGCGCGAACACCTGCGGGCGGAGGTAACGAAAGAACACGAACAGCGCCGCGGCGATGCCGCCGGCGAGGAACGCGCCCGCGAGCGCCATGCGAAGCGGCGAAGGCTTGAGTGGCTGCGGGAGATCGTGCGTGGAGGTCGTCGTGGGGATGTCGGTCGACGCGCGCGTCTGCACGAGCGGCATCGGCATCGACGCGTCGCTGCCCACGCTGCCGCGCATCGCGGCGTTGCCGTTGCCGTTGACGAGCGGACCGTCGTGACGCCGGCTCGTCGCCGTCGTCGTGAGCGGAGCCATCGGCATCGGACCTTCGCCCGATCCCTCTTGAACGGCCGCGACCTCACCGGTCGTGCCGAGATGACCGGCGTTGCGCGCCGAGGCGGTCGGAGGAGGAACGCCGGGGAAGCTCGCGCTCGAGACGGGACGCTGGCCCCACGCTTCGACGAACGCGTCCGCGAGCTCTTTCGCGCTCTGGTAGCGCCTGGCGGGCTCGCGCTCGAGACACTTCTTGAACCACGCGTCGAACGCGGGCGGCAGATCGGGCCTTTGCTGCGAAGGCACCGGGATCGGACCGGTCGCGATCGAGGCGAACGTCATCGCGACGCCTTGATCCATGTTCCACACCGGCCGGCCGATCAGGCACTCGTACGCCATGCAGCCGAGCGCCCAGAGATCGGCGCGGTGATCGACGTTGCCTTGTCCCTTCACCTGCTCGGGAGACATGTACGCCGGTGTTCCGAACACGGCACCTTCACGCGTGAGGCGCTTCGTCTTCTCTTCGGGGTTCACCGGCGCGTAGAACTTGGCGAGACCGAAGTCGAGGATCTTGCAGACGTCGTCGCCGTCCTCACCCTTCGTGAGGAAGATGTTCTCCGGCTTGAGGTCGCGGTGAACGATGCCCGACGAGTGCGCTTTGACGAGACCGCGCGCGGTGTGGACGATCACGCGGATGGTGGTGTCGACGTCGATGATGCGGACGCGCGCCATGCGGTCGTAGAGCGACTCACCCTCGAGCAGCTCCATCGTGATGAAGGGCCGGCCGTCGTCGAGGCGACCGGAATCGTACACGTCGACGATGTAGGGACTGCGCACGCTGGCGGCGGCGCGAGCCTCGCGGAAAAAGCGCTCGATGACGATCGTGGACGCCGCGAGCTCGGAGGCGAGCACCTTGACCGCGACCTTTTTGCCGAGCGAGAGCTGCTCCGCCTCATACACCGCGGCCATTCCGCCGCGTCCAATTTCGCGTACGACACGGTACTTACCGACCAGGATGGTCCCGACCGGGATCTTCGACTCGTTACCGGACACTTAGTCGCGGAAAATGCTACGACGTTTCGCGTCGAAACGAAAAGGCTTACCGTAGGGATGTGAGGGGACGGACCGAAACAGCTCTTTCTGCGGGGGATGCGGGCAGCAAACCGAGCGAGGCAGGCTCCGATGAGGGGGCGGATTCTCGGAAAGAGCGGCTGATTGCCATCGGAGAAGTTGCGGCAGAGGTCGCACACGAGCTCCGAAATGCGCTTCAGATCGTGTCGGCCAACGTCTTCCTCGCCCGCCAGAACCTTGCGGGTAGCGAGCCTCAGCTCCTCAAGATCGAGCGGGCTGCGCGCCTCGCCCACGGGATCGTCGATGATTTGATGGCCCTCGCGCGCGGTGAGCCGGCCCACGCCGAGCCCGTCACCCTCGCCGAGGTCCTCATGCTCGCTCGCGAGATGCTGCCCGAGCCCGGCGCCGAGCTCATCGACGAGATCGTCCCGAGCGACCTTCGCTTGCGTGCCCATGTGGGCCTTCTGGCGCGCCTCCTCCACGCGCTCTACGAGAACGCCATTCATGCCAAGGCGCCCGATCGCCCGCGCATCGTCACGCGCGCCGAACGAACGCCGAACGGACGCGTCGTGATCGAGGTCCGCGACGACGGCCCCGGCGTCCCCAAGGCGATCGCCTCGTCGCTCTTCGATCCCCTCGTCACCGCACGCGCAGGCGGCACGGGGCTCGGGCTCGCGCTCGCGCGACGGATCGCGCAGGCGCACGGCGGCTCGATCGTGCTCGTCGATCCTGCCGTGACGGGCGAGACGGGCGCGACGTTCCGCGTCGATTTCCCTGCCGCGTGAGCGCGGAGGAATGATTCGCGTGCGGCCCAGGTTGCACGAGGAGTCGACGACCTACGGCGCCTGCTACGATAAGAGAGAGCCAAGATGAACAAGAAGTGGGCTGCCGTGCTCGCCTGTGCCGTCGTCGCGAGCGTCGCGCTCTACCTCACCTTCTTTCGCGCGAGCGAAGAGGACAAGATCCGCAAGGTCCTCACCGAGCTCGCGAAGATCGTCGCGGTGAAAGAAGGCGACACGATCATCTCGCGGACAGGGCGTCTGCGGAGCCGCCTCAAAGAGGTCGTCGAGGACGACGTCTACGTCAACGTCGCCGAGATGAACCTCGACGTGCGCGGCCGCGCGAAGCTCGAGGATGACGCAGCAAAGGCCGGTCTGATGTTCCAGACGGCCGATTGCGAGCTTACGAATTTGTCGATCAAGGTCGACCCAGGCGGCGTCATCGCCACAGTCGACGCGCTCGCGCTGGTGACCGCGCATCGCGGCGGCGAGCGCCAAGTCGACAAGCGCGACGTCCACTTTCTTCTTCGAAAAGACGGCGACTGGAAGATCTCGACGATCGATGTCGCTTCGAAGAAGAACGAGTGACGTAGCGTTCGAGGTTCGTCGTTGTTGGAGCCAATCGTTGGCTCCCAACTACGAGGCCGCGTTAGGCGAGGACGCGACGGCGACCCGCGTAGCCCATGAGCGCAAGCACGATGAGCGAGCCGATGATGCTGCCGATGAAGCCCGACGCGTGAAGGTCGAGGATCGGAGCGCCGGAGATCACGTTGCCGATGATGCCGCCGAGGAACGAACCACCGATGCCAACGAGCGCGGTGGCGATGAAGCCCATCGACTGGCGACCCGGCATGATGGCGCGAGCGAGGAAACCGACGATGAGACCGAACAACACGAACATGAGAATCGACATGACTGGTTAGCTCCTTTGAAGACCTGTTCAGCAAGCGATGCGCCATCATCACGACTGGGATACGCCTTTCGCGTGGAACCCCGGAAAACGTGCCAAATGGGCGATCGGCGGTGGTGCGTCGCCACGGCTCTGCTGAGTGACGTATTGCCCCGCCGTGCATTGCCCTGTGCGTGATCGCGTCCTAAGAGTCAGCGCTTCATCATGCTTCCCATCCGCCTCCGCGGAGCGACGACCCACAACCTCCAATCGATCGACCTCGACCTCAAGCCCGGTGAGTTGATCGCGCTGACGGGCCCGAGCGGCGCAGGTAAGTCTTCGCTCGCGCTCGACACGCTCTATGCCGAAGGGCAGCGTCGCTTCGTCGAGAGCTTCAGCCCGTACGCGCGGCAGTTCTTGGAGCGGCTCGAGCGTCCGCCCGTGCGCTCTCTCGATCCGGTCGCGGCGACGGTCGCCGTCGATCGACGCGCGCCCGTCAAGTCGAGCCGCTCGACGGTCGCGACGCTGACGGACCTCGAGCCTTACCTCGCGGCGCTCTTCGCGTGTGAGGCGGTGCCGACGTGCCCCGATTGTCATCGTGCGGCGATCGCGACGAGCGCGACGGACGCAGCGGCACGTGCGATCGACGCGCTCGAGAGCAAGCGTGCCTCGGTGAGCTACCCTGTGCGGATCGAGAGCCCCGAGGCTTACCTCGAGCTTCGCGAGTCGCTCATCAAGGATGGCTACCGCAGGCTGCTCGTCGGCGGGACGGTGCGCGACATCGATGACGTGCGGCCGAGCGAAGCAGGCCGGCCCGACGTCGCGGTCGAGGTCGTCGTCGATCGCGTGAAGCTCGTGAAGGGCGAAGCGCGCCGCCTCCAGCATGCGATCGAGACCGCATGGACGCGCGCGAACGGACGCGCCGAGCTCCGCGAGATCGAAGATGCCTCCCCGACGAAGAAGCAGAAGGAGAACGAGCGCTCCGCCGACGTCGCCCACGTGAAGATCGGGCGCGGGCTCGTGTGCCCGCAGTGCGCGCGTGCGTTCGAGCCACCTCGTCCCGGGCTCTTCTCGTACAACTCACCGCTCGGCGCCTGCACCGACTGCCGCGGCTTCGGTCGCATCATCGCGGTCGACTGGGACAAGGTGATCCCCGATCACGACAAGTCGATCAAGGAGGGCGCGATCAAGGCGTGGTCGGGTCGCTCGAGCGAGTGGGAGCGCGACGTGCTCGAACGGTTCGCGAAGAAGCAGAAGATCCCGCTCGATGTGCCGTGGGGCAAGCTCACGAAGGCGCAGCGCGCGCAAGTCATCGACGGCGAAGGCACGTGGTCGGGCGGGAAGTACCCGGGCGTCGCCGCGTGGTTCAAATGGCTCGAGACGCGTACGTACAAGATGCACGTCCGCGTGCTGCTCTCGCGCTACCGCGAATACATCCCCTGCACCACGTGCGGAGGCGCACGCCTCAACCCGACGGCGCGCACGTACCACGTCGCCGGTCTCGATCTCGGCGCATGGCACGGCCTCACCGTGCACGACGCCAAGACGCGCGTCGAGGCGCTCGCGCCGACCAGCGCGCAAGGAAAGCGCGTGAAGAGCGAGCTCGCGTCGCGCCTCCATTACCTCGACGCGGTGGGCCTCGCGTACCTCACGCTCGATCGCCAGGCCCGAACGCTCTCGGGCGGCGAAGCGCAGCGCGCGAGCCTCACGACGGCGCTCGGCGCGTCGCTCACTGGCTCGCTCTTCGTCCTCGACGAGCCCACCGTCGGCCTTCACGCCACCGACATCCCTCGCCTCGCACGGGCGATGGATGATCTCGCGCGCGCAGGAAACACGGTGATGGTGATCGAGCACGACCGCGCCGTGATCGAGAGCTGCGATCGCGTGATCGAGATGGGGCCTGGCGCAGGTCCGCTCGGTGGCCGCGTCTTGTTCGACGGCACTCCTGGAGATCTCGCGTCGCACAAGAGCGACACGGCGACGGCGCGCGCGTGGAACAAATCGACGAAGCGCGCCGCGAGCGCGAAGGGCCGCCGCAAAGCGCGCGGATGGATGCGCCTCCGCGGCGCGCGCGAGAACAACCTCGCGATCGACGAGCTCGACGTCCCGATCGGCGTCCTCTGCGCGATCACCGGACCGAGCGGCTCGGGCAAGAGCACGCTCGCCGAAGACATCCTCTACCGCGCGACCGCGCGCGCATGCGGAGAGAGCGGCGTGCCGAAGGCCGGCGTGTTCGCGTCGTTCGAGCCGCTCGGCGACGTTCCGAAGGTGAATCGATGGCGTCGCGCCGTGCTCGTCGATCAATCGCCGCTCGGCCGAACGGCGCGCGGCAACGCCGCGACGTACACGAAGGCCTGGGATCGTGTCCGCATGCGCTTCGCCGCCGAGCCCGAGGCGATGAAGCGCGGGCTCAGCGCCGCCTCGTTCTCGTTCAACGTCCCGGACAAAGGCCGCTGCGAGGCGTGCTCGGGCGAGGGCTACGAGACGGTCGAGATGCAGTTCCTCGCCGACGTCATGCTCCTTTGCCCCGTCTGCCAAGGCAAGCGCTTCAACCCCGATGTCCTCGCGGTGAAGATCACCGGCGGCAGACCGCACCTGCTCGGCCAGGACGACCGCAAGACGATCGATCAGATCCTCGCGATGAGCATCCAGGAGGCGCTCGACTTCCTCTCGCCCGAAGAGAACCCCGACTACGCGCTGAACCGCATGCTCGTGCCGCTCGTGCAGGTGGGACTCGGGTACCTGCCGCTTGGCCAGCCGCTCTCGACGCTCTCCGGCGGCGAAGCGCAGCGACTGAAGCTCGCGCGGGCGCTCTCGAGCGAGATCGACGGCACGCTGTTCGTCGTCGACGAGCCCAGCGCCGGCCTCCATGCCGAAGACTCCGAGCACGTCGTCAAGGCGCTGAACACGCTCGTCGACCAAGGCGCCACCGTCGTGATGGTCGAGCACGATCTCGCCGTGATGTGCGAAGCCGACTGGGTGATCGATCTCGGTCCGGGCGGCGGACCGCGCGGAGGACAGGTGATCGCCGTCGGGTCGCCCGAGCTCATCGCGAAGGCCGACTCGAAGACCGGCGAGGCGCTTCGCGAGGCGCAGAGCCGCCGCGCGCCCGGCGTGAAGAAGAGCCGCAGGGCGGCGCCGATCTCCTCGGGCCCGGACGCGATCGTCGTCCACCACGCGCGCGAGCACAACCTGAAGGACGTGTCGTGTCGTGTTCCTCACGGCAAGCTTTGCGTCGTCACTGGCCCGAGCGGATCGGGGAAGAGCTCGCTCGCGTTCGATGTCGTCTTCGCCGAAGGACAGCGTCGCTTCATGGAGACGCTCACGCCCTACGCGCGCCAGTTCTTGCCCACGCTGCCGCGGCCCGACGTCGATCTCGTCACCGGCGTGCCTCCGTCGATCGCGCTCGAGCAGCGCACGTCGCGCGCAGGCGCGAACTCGACGGTCGCGACCGTGACCGAGATCGCCCACTACCTGCGTCTCCTCTACGCGAAGGTCGGCGACGTCCACTGCCCGAAGTGCGGCGGGCACGTTGCGCCGAGCGCGCCCGATGAGCTCTTCGCGCGCGTGCGCGCGATGAAGGGCAAGGGCACTCTCTACGCGCCGGCCGTCCGCGCGCGCAAAGGCACCTACCTCGACGTGTTCACGAACGCGTCGCGCGCGAACGTGCAGAGCGCGCGCGTCGACGGCAAGATCGTCGCGATCGATCCTCCGCCCACGCTCGCGAAGTCGAAGGAGCACTCGATCGATCTCATCGCGTGGTACGGCGCATGGGACAAGCTCGATCGCCAGACGTTCAACCTCGCGCTGCAGTGGGGTGACGGCGCGATCCGCGTCGCGCAGGGAGCGCCCACCGGGATGGCGTCTGCGGCAGAAGAGATCCTGTCGACCGCGCGCGCATGCCTTCGCTGCGGCACGGGCATCCCGGAGATCGATCCGCGCTGGTTCTCCTTCAACACGAAGCAGGGCCAATGCGACGCGTGCGAAGGCACCGGCATCCGCGGCGCCGATGTCGACGTCGAAGACGACGGTCGCCCGCGCGAAAAATGCCGCGTCTGCCACGGCGATCGGCTCGCTCCGCTGCCGCGCGGCGTTCAGCTCGGCGGCGAGACGTACCCGCAGATGATGAATCGCAGCGTCGCGGCGGCGCTCGCGAAGATCGAGCGCGTCACGCTCACCGGCAACGCTCTGGCGATCGCGAAGGCGCCGCTCGCCGAGCTCGAGCGCAGGCTTCGCTTCGTCGTCGAGGTCGGCCTCGGCTACCTCGGGCTCGGTCGCGCTGCCAACACGCTCTCGGGAGGAGAGATGCAGCGCCTTCGCCTCTCGGCGCAGCTCGGCAGCGGGCTCACCGGCGCGCTCTACGTCCTCGACGAGCCGACGATCGGCCTTCATCCACGCGACACGAAGCGGCTCATCGCGAACCTGCGCGCGCTCGTCGACACCGGCTCGACGGTGCTCGTCGTCGAGCATGACGCCGAGACGATCCTCGCGGCCGATCATCTCACCGACCTCGGTCCGAGCGGCGGTCGCAACGGCGGCCACATCATCGCCGAAGGGACGCCCGCGGCCGTGCTCGCGAGCCCGGGCTCGCCCACCGGTCACGCGCTTCGCGAGCCGCTCGGGGTCGTCCGTCCTCGCCGTCCGATGAGCGACGTGTGGATCGATCTCCATGGCGCACGCGCGAACAACCTGAAGGACGTGAGCTTCCGCGTCCCCGTCGGCCGCATGTGCGTCGTCGCGGGCGTGAGCGGATCGGGAAAGAGCACGCTCGTCCAGAAGGTCTTCTTCCCTGCCCTGCGGCAAAAGCTCGGGCTCGTCTCACGACCCGCCGGACCACACGACGCGATCAAGGTGCCGAAGATCGTGCGCCGTGCGCTCGCCGTCGATCAGTCGCCGATCGGCCGCACGCCGCGCTCGGTCCCCGCCACGTTCCTCGGCGTGTGGGACGAGATTCGCAAGCTCTTCGCATCACTCCCCGAGGCGCGCGTGCGAGGCTTCGGCCCCGCTCGCTTCTCGTTCAACACCGGCCAAGGCGGGCGATGCGTCGCGTGCGACGGCCAGGGGTCGATCGTGGCCGAGATGTCTTTCCTCCCCGAGGTCGTGACGCCTTGCGAGACATGCCAGGGTGCTCGCTTCGAGCCGTCCACGCTCGACGTGAAGTGGGCGGGCCTGTCGATCGGCGACGTGCTCCGGCTCTCGGCAGAAGATGCGGCGAGCGTGTTCTCCGCCCATCCGAAGATCGCGCGGCCGCTCCGCACGATGGCGGAGCTCGGCGTGGGGTACGTCGCGCTCGGCCAAGGGTCCAACACGCTCTCGGGCGGCGAAGCGCAGCGCCTCAAGCTCGCGAGCGAGCTCACCGCCGGCAGCGCGCATGAGCCCACCGTCTACGTGCTCGACGAGCCCACGACGGGTCTCCACCTCTCCGACGTCGCCCGGCTCGTTCGCGTGCTCGATCGCCTCGTCGAGCGCGGCGACACGCTCGTGATCGTCGAGCATCATCCCGACGTGATCGCGAACGCCGACTGGGTCATCGAGCTTGGCCCCGAGGCAGGCGAAGAAGGCGGCCGCATCGTGTTCGAGGGCGAGCCGAAGGCGCTCACGAAGCGCAAGACCGCGACAGGCCGCGCGCTCGCGAGCGCGACCGTGGGCGCATGGCGAGATGCCACAGCGCCTGGGATTTCAGGCGCCGAGTGAGGCTTCCGATCCGTATGGACCGCGTCGAGCGCCTTCGAGGGTGCGAAGCGCGGGTGGCGACGTAGACCGCCACAGTGTTCCGTGCGCGCACCATCGGCTCGTCCGTAGCGTCGGAGGTGAGCGTGACGAGATCTCGGTCGAAAGACCCGCGAGCGAAGACGCGACGCTCGAGGCATGACCGATGCACTCACCGACTCACACTGTGGATCGAGGACTTTGCATCGTGTTGACGTTGATGATGGGCGCGGCGCTCTTCGCCGCGGAAGCTACGGGGATGTTCGCCACCCCAGACAAGACGGCCGCCGCAGGAGCGGCTCAAGGCGCGATCGTATCGACGACGACGCTCACGAGCGCGACGATGGTCGCGACGGGAGGCGGCAGCGTCACGACGACGACCATCACGCCGGTCGCGAAGCCGCACGAACATGATGGGAGCAGGGGCTCCGAGGCCGCAAACCACGCCGACGTCGAAGCGATCGCCGTGACGGACACGACCGCGACGCGCTAGCGGTGGCGTGCGCGAAACATGCGATCGATGTGGAGGAGCACCTCGTCGCGATGTTTCACGATCTGCACTTCGTGCTGGAACACGGCCTCGATCGTCCGCAGCGGGTTGATGATGAACGTCACCCGTCGCGGACGTCCGATGAGCGGCCACAGCACGCCGTACGCGGTCGAGATCTTCTTGTCGTAGTCGCCGATCATCGGGAACGGCGCGCGTAGCGACTCGGCGAAGCGGCATTGCGTGTCTTGATCGTCGGTGCTGATGCCGACGATCGACGCGCCCGCGATCGAGATCTCGGGGTAGTTGTCACGAAAGCGCTTCGTCTCCTTCGTGCACCCCGGCGTGAAGGCCTTCGGGAAGAAGTAGACGACGGTGCAAAGCTTCGTCGACTGCTCCGCCAAACGCCAACGCTTGCCGTCGTTCGCTATCGCGTCGATGTCGGGTGCTGTGTCGCCCGCCTTGAGCACGTGGTCTTCGTCATTGTACGGCTTTTTCTCGGTCGCCGCTCCCAACAATCGAAGGCGCAGCGCGCGCGCACAACGCGGGCGACGGCGCGATCAGAACAGGCAGCAGAGGGATCCGGTCCAGTGCTTTCCGGTGCCGTAGCAGCTCGTCGACGTCCCGGGGACGCACTGCGCGGACGCGTCCACGCAGCACTTGGCGCCGGTCCAGTCCATGTCGCTGCCGTAACACGACGTCGAGGTCCCGTTGACGCATTGGCGCGCGCCGCTGAGGCAACAGACGGCGCCGGTCCAGTCCATGTCGGTGCCGTAACACGACGTCGAGGTGCCGTCGGTGCACGTCACTGGACCGTCGACGCAGCACTTCGAACCGGTCCAGTCCATGTTGCTGCCGTAACACGACGTCGACGTTCCATCGACGCACACCTTGCCGCCGCCTCCGCTGCTGCTGCCGGACGACGATGACGATGACGACGACGAGGATGAGGATGTTCCGCTCGACCCGGAGCTGCTGCTCGAGCTCGAGCTGCTCGAGTCGCCGCAGAACGACGTCCTCGCGCGCCCGCACGCGAAGTCGGAGCCGCTGCACGCTCCATCGACGCACGCCGCGGCGAGGTACGAGCTCGACGTCCCGCAGTTGCAGCACGTCGGCTTGCAGTCCGCGTACGTCGAGCAGCTCGCGCCGGCCTTGCTCGTGCCTTTGAGCTTCTCGGGGTTCGAGGGGCACGCGCCGTTCGTTTGCTCGGCGCTCGACGACACGTTGCTGCTGCTGTTCGAGCTTCCACTCGACGAGGAGCTGCTGCTCGCGCCGTTTGGCTCGGTCGGGTTCGATCCGGTCCCCACCGAGTCCGTTCCGCTGCACGCGGAGACGAGGAGCAGCATGCCGCCCGTCAAGAAGCCAACGATCGAAGCACCACCCACACCAAAGCCCACGCGCGCCATGTTCGATTCTCCGTTCGGTCCGTCAGAAGGTCGCGCATTCGCCGGCACCGTAGGGGGGACAGCGAATTCGCCTGAAGAGGAAGTCTGCGCGCCGCCTTCGCAAGCGGCGTACCTCGCGACCCTCCCGCGCACCGAGACGCGATCGAGCGTAAATTCAGCGCATTTCACGCGAACGGCTCGCGCGGGCTGGGCGCGCTGACGCGGCTTGCGCCACGTTGGCGCGACGTTGGCGCTAAGGCTTGGCGCTTCGCTTTCGCGCAGATAGCGCCAAGACGAGCAGGCAAAGGCCAAACAGCGCACCGCGTGCAGCCGGCGCGCCAGCGTCTTCGCCGCGATCGCCGGCGGCCTCGCACGCGCAGCCCCTCGCCGGCACGCTGAAGGGACCGGACGCGCCCGCGCTCCCGGCTCCGGCGTCGCCCGCGGCCGGTGTCTCGTCTCCGCCCGGCGGCTTCGGCGCGTCGGAGCTCGCTGGCGGAAGCACCTCGATCTCGGCGCTCGCCGTACCGCCAAACCACGCGACGAATTCATCGACCATGCGCGCGCCGAAGCGAACCTTCTTCCCGACGGCGTTCGATGGAATGTCGAGCGGCACGTCGATCGTCACCGACTCGCCTTGAAGCACCGCGTCCTTGCCGCCAGGCTGCGCAGGCAGGTAGCGGCGCGCATCGGTGATCGAGTTGACGTAGCCGTCCGTCGTGCTGCCGATCTTCCAGCCGATCTCGTTCGTCGCGCTCGCCCACGGGCAACCGTTCGCCGCGCCGAGCCTCACGTTTCCGCCTCCTTGCCACGCGTTCTTGCCGAGGTTCGTCGCCCTGACCTTCACCGTGATCACGGCGCCGGCCGCCGCTTGCTTCGGCGCATCGACGAGCTCGAGCCGCGCCGCGCGCTCGGGCGCATGCGTCTTCGCGCGTGCGACGAAGCTCGCGCGCGCAGGACGGGCGTTCGCCGCGCCGAACCCTCCGGTGAAGAGCCCCCAACCTTCGGCGTTGAAGTCGGCGATCGTGAACCATTGCATGCTCGCGATGTCGGTCCGCGCGCTCATCGTCGCGAACGCGGTGTCGAGCCGCGTCGCCTGCCCTTGGTCGCCGAGATGATTCGATTGGAATCCAAACTCGCTGATCCACAGCTGGGTGGCGCCGAGGCCACGCGCGTCCAGCATCGCGTGAAACGCGTCGAGGTTCGCGTTGAAGCTCGCGGCGGTGTCTTGCTCGGACGAGTCCGACCCTTGCGCGACGTAGAGGTGGTAGGCCACGCCGTCGATCGGATCCTTTCCCGTCTTCGCGACGACCTCCTGCCACGCGCCGTGCGTCCGCCCATACGCGATCGCCGCGTCGAGGTAGGCCGCCTCGCTCTGCGCCTCGAGCGAGAGGATCGGGCCGGTGAGGATCGACACGTCCCAGCACGCGTCCTGCGGATGCGCGACCTTCACGTCGCGATAGAGGCGCCCATGGAGACGCGCGAAGTCTTGCGCCGACAGGAACGGCGCGTTCGTCCCGAGCGGGAAGTTGTTCGGCTCGTTGATCGACTCGAACACACGCACGCGATCGCGATAGCGCTCGACCACGGCGACCGAGTTCTTGATGAACTCGTCCTCCCACGTCTGGCTCGCCTCTGCGCCATGCCCCTCCGCGACGATCTCGTTGCTGAGAAGGCCGTACACCTCGAGGCCGCGCGAGGTGATCTCGTCGATGACGTGGTCGTAGACCTCGAAGAACGTCTTGCCCCCGTTCGGTCCCCGCCTCGTCGTATCCATCGGCGACGCCCATTGATCGACGCGGAAGTTCACGCGGATGTGCGGCGCCCCGGTCGCGATCGCCGCCTGGAGCTCGTCTTCGCGTGGGACGCCCTCCCAAACCGGCGCCCCCATGTTGATCCCCGCGACCGCAGGTGCGGCATCGGCCGTCGACGACGAGACGAGCCCGACGAGCCACGATGAGAAGAAGAGAGGCGCCAGGCGGCGTTTCGCAAAAGGCATGCGGCCTCCGCAACAAGAGGCATGCCTCCGCAAATCCCCAGCTTTGTCGGAGAGTCCGGCGGCTCGCTGGCGACCCATGGTCGACCGCGCAACCCCACCGGCGTCGAGGGACAAGACCGCTCGGGCCCTCGGTCGTCGGCACGAATTCACGTGCAATTTCAAGCTCCTTTCGCAGATCAGATCGAACGTGGCGTCCTGGCCGTAGAACGGAGCGGTAGTCTCTTGGGGCGGAGCTAATGCGCGAGCGGACCCTTCTCTTTGGAGCCCTTACCGCGACGGCGATCGCCGCCGGGCTCGGGGTCTACAAGGCGCACGTCGAGCAGCGCTCGCGCGGGCTCGAGATCGCGCCGGTCTCGCGGCTCGATTCGGCGCGTGTCTTCCTCGCGCGCGCCGACGGACCTCCGATTCGGCTCACCGCGAGCGATGGTACGGGGCTCAGGCTCGCGTCGATCAAGGTCTCGGGCGCGATCGAAGATCCGGCGGCGCTCACGGAGCTCCATCTCGTCTTCGAGAACCCGCAGGACCGCGCGCTCGAAGGCCGCTTTCAGATCGCGCTGCCGCAGGGAGCGTCGGTGAGCCGCTTCGCGGTGAAGGGGCCCGATGGAAAGTGGATCCCCTCCGCGGTCACGGCGCGCGAAGAGGCAGAGGTGGCGTACGAAGGCGCCGCGCGGGAGGGCCACGCGCCTGCGTTGCTCGAGCACTCGGCCGGCAACGAGCTCTCGGCACGGGTGAGCGCGATTGCTCCGCGAGGCGCGACGGAGATCCTCATCACCTACGTCCAGGTGCTCGAGGCAGGCACGTCGTACGTCGTGCCGCTGAAGGGGCTGCCCGCGACCGCGCTGTCGATCGACATCGACGTGCGCGCGACGGGACGCGGCGAAGGCGCGACGCGGACGTTTGCGCTCCATCAGCAGAACCCCACTGGCCTTGCGCCGCAGCAGGACTTCGTCGTCGAAGCGCGGTCGCTGCCGCGAAGCCCGGGTCTCCGCAACGGCGACCTCGTCGTCGCGCGCGTCGTCCCGTTCGGTACGTCACGTCCCGATCCGATCACGAGCGCCGTCGTGATGATCGACACGAGCGCGTCACGTACGCTCGGGATCGCGGAGCAGGCGAACCTCGTACGCCGCGTCTTCGCGAAGCTTCCGCCCGACGCGCACGTCTCGGTGGCGTGCTTCGATCAAGAGGTGGCGCCCATCTACGACGGCACCACCGCCGGGTTTGGAGAGAGCGAGGTCGCGGCGATCGTCGCGCGAGGCGCGCTCGGCGCGTCCGACATGCAACGCGCCATCACGTGGGCGGGTGAAGAGGCGGCGCGTCGCTCCGCGAAGCGCGTCATCCTCGTGAGTGACGGCGTCTCCACCGCCGGTGAGACGGACAACCAGAAGATCAAGGCCGACATCGAGAAGCTCCGCGCGTCGAAGGTGGAGCGCGTCGACGCGATCGCCGTCGGCGGAGTGCGCGACGACTCTTTCTTTCGCTCGGTCGTGCGCGGCGTGCTCGACAAAGACGGCGTCGTCCTCGACGCCGATCTCGGCGCCGACGCGCTCGCGCGTCGTCTCAGCGAGAAGACCACGTCTGGCTTGGCGCTCCACGTCGACGGCGCCAAGTGGTCGTGGCCGCGCACGCTCGACGGCATCCAAGCGGGCGATGAGGTGATGGTCTACGCCGAGGTCGCCGACGGGCTCCCCTTTCAGGTCGACGTCGCGGGGCAGTCTTTCAGCCCGGAGCTTCGCCCGATGGCGCGGCCGCTGCTCGAGCGCGTGTGGGCGCAGGCGAAGATCGAGAGCCTCATCGAGGCGCCGACGCTCGATCCGGTGAGCACCCGAAACGAGATCATCGCGCTCGGCACGAAGCATCACGTGCTCACGGCGCGCACCGCGATGGTGGCGCTCGATACCCACGACGCAAGCCGCGCTCAGGAGGCGCCTCCCACGGACCTCACCGTCAAAGACGGGCGGGTCGTCTTCGAACGGGACAGCGACAGGCAGACGGCCGCGAAGAGCGAGCAGAAGAACACGAAGCAAGGCGGCAAATCCGACGGCGACGGGATCTTCGACCTTCCGTTCTTCGGAAAGAAGAAGGCGGTCGACTCGTCACCTTCCCCCACGCCGAGCATGGCGCCGCCGGCCTCGTCCGCGTCGACGATCACGCCGGCGCCGATCACGCCCGCGCCGCCGCCTCCACCGCCGGACGTCGCGCTCCTGCCTCCGGCAACAGCGACGGCGTCACCGACCACCGCGCCGACGTTCGCGCGCACGCCCCCACCGGCGCAGCGGCCCAAGCCCTCACCGACGGCCCGTGCCGATCAGAAGCCCGCGCCGAAGGGAAATACGAAGGCCACGGAGGACGAGGAGACGCGAAAGGCGCTCGAGGAGCTCCAGAAGGCGCAGCTCGAGAGCTCGTCGGACGGCACGGTCTCGCCACCGGCGCCGAAGCCGATCGCTCCGGCGCCAGCGCCGCCAGTGAGGTTGAGCCAGAGCCCGCATGTTCACCTCGACACGCCCGAGCCCCCTCCTCCGCCGCCGAAGCCAGCCGTGCGCCTTCGTGAGCTCACGACCGTGCGCGGCTTCACGCAGAGCGAGCCTCAGCGTGTGGTCCGCGCGGCGCTCCCGCGATTGCATGCATGTTACAAGCTTGCACTCTCCGACGACGACTCGGTGTCCGGCACGCTGCGCGCGCGCATCTTCGTCAATGCGTCGGGCGCCGTCGACCGGATCGAGCCGCTGAGCACGCCCGGCATGAGCGCGATGGCGGGTGATCGCTGCTCGCTCGCCGTCTTGAACAGCTTGAGGCTCCCCGCGCCGGCCGAGCGCGAAGGCGAGCTCCTCCTCGAGCTGTCGTTCTCCACCGATCCGGCCGCCGCGGAGATGGACCGCGTCGCTCGCGGAGACGGAGACGCCCTCCGCACGCGAAATGGAGAGCGTTACGACGGTCGGTTCAAGGTCGTGATGGATCTCCTCGCGCGCAAGAACAGCGACGAGGCCTTCGCCGAGGCGATGCGCTGGCGCAGCGACGAGCCGACGGACACGATGGCGCTCCTCGCGCTTGGTGAGGCGGCGGAAGCGAAGGGCGACGTGCGCACGGCGGCGCGGGCGTACGGTTCGATCCTCGAGCTTCATCCGTCGAGCGCGGAGTCGCGACGGCTCGCAGGCGAACGCCTCGAGCGCCTTCACGATCCCGCCGCGCTTCGCCTCGCCGTCGACACCTACCGCAAGGCCACTCTGCAGCGTCCAGATCAGCGGTCGGGTCATCGCCTCTACGCGTTCGCGCTGCTCAAGCAAGGCGACTACGCGCAGGCGTTCGACGCTCTTCGCGCGGCCTCGGCGCGATCGGCGCCCGCCGACAAGCTCTCCGGGGTCGAACGAGTGCTTCGTGACGATCTCGGTCTCGTCGCGGCCGCGTGGTCACGCGCTGAGCCACGACGTGCGAGCGAGATCCACGAGCGGCTGCGCGCGGCGGGTGGACAGGACGAGACCGAGCCGAGCGTCCGCTTCGTCCTCACGTGGGAGAGCGGCAGCGCGCACATGGCGTTGTCGGTGCTCGATGGCAAGCGCGCCCTCGCCGCGGGCGATCCGTACGGAGACGCTCGAGCGGGCTACGGTCCGGCGTGCTTCGTCGTTCGCCAGCCGCGCGATCGGCGCGCCTATCCGTACGCCGTCCATGCTTCGTACGACAGCCTGAGCGTGACGGCGCCGCTTGGCTACGGGATGGGCAAGCTCGAGATCCTCGAGCATGACGGCAAGGGCAACCTCGTCTTCGAGGAGCGACCGTTCGTGGTCGCGATCGGCGCCGGCGCCGATCTCGGCATGGTCGAAAAGAACGCCAGCGAGGAGAGCGACGCGCGGAAGCGTGTCATCCCAGGAAAGCCTCCGGCAAAAGACGTGGCGCTCCGTCAAGCGCTGCGCTGATGCTCCCGTCGCGCGCTCTCGCGCGATCCTCGTGATTTCGCGTGGGAATGACCGAAAAAGGCCCTGCGAAGAGCCGCGAGACGCGATATCTAGAAGGGGATGGTCGCGCCGCGTATCGCCGTCGTGCAGGGGAGCTTGACCGACGGTCAAGAGACCGTGCTCGTCAACGCGTCGAACACGAACGCGGCGCTCGGGTCGGGCGTGTCGGGCGCCATTCGTCGCGCGTGCGGCGCGGGTTACCAGGATCACATCACCCGTGAGCTCCGCGCGAAGTATCCGTCGATGATGACGCCGGGGGATGTCCTCATCACCGACGCGGGTGAGCATCCGACGGCGAAGTGGGTCGCCCATGTCGCTGTGATGGACTACCGCGAGGGGTTCACCGGGCGGTCGTTCCCCTCCCTCGACGTGATCGAACGCGGATGCAAGAAGCTTTGGCCGGCCATCGAGGAGCTCGGTGAAGACGTCACCGTGGCGATGGTCGCGCTTGGTGCTGGAACTGGACAACTTGGAGTGCGCGAGCCAACGCGCATCGCTTGCGAGACGCTCATGCAACACTGCGATCGAAACCCGACGACGCACATCAAAGGCGTCACCTTCTACGGATTCATGATCTACGAGCACATGGCGATGACCGAGGTCGTCGGCACGAGCTTCCCGGAGGTCGCCGCGTCATGAGCGCCCAATCGAAGCCGACCGCGAAGGCCACGAAGGCCGGCGCGAAGAAGGACCGCGAGGCGATCGAGGCGGAGGCCAAGAAGCGAAAGCGCGAAGCGGAAGAAGAAGACGACGAGGACGTCAAGGACGCCAAGGGCGATTCGTCGAGCGACGACGACGACGACGACGACGACGACGACGACGACGGTGACGACGAGAAGGAAGACTCCGGCCCGTCCTCGAAGAAGGGCGACACGGCCTACCGAGGGACCGCGCCGGGCGGTCGCCGCCTGAACAAGAAGGCGCCGACGATCTGGCAACGCGCGACGTATCGCTGGACGGCGATCACCACCGTGATGGCGGCGCTGCTCGTGATGTACACCCAGCATCCGTACTACCACAACCAACAGTTCACGCCGTTCAAGACGATCTATCCGCCGGCGTTCGTCCTCTGGCTCGTCCTCGGCATCTTCTACGTCAAAGAGACGCTGCTGAAGTTCAGCGGTCAGCGCTACATGATGCGCGACAGCGGGCTTCACCTCGTCATGCTCGCGAAGGCGTGGCAGAACAAGCGCTTCTGGCGTGTCGCGAAGAACCGTCGCGTCAAGACGACGCTCCTCGCGATCATCGTCAAGGCGTTCTTCACGCCGCTGATGACCGGCTTCGTCGTCGGTCACCTCAACAACATCTCGCGCGCGTGGCTCACCCGCAAGCACCTGCCGACGATGGACTTCAAGGTGCCGAACGGCACCAGCGTCATCGGCGCCGTTCAGCTCTGGTGGGAGCACGTCGCGCATCGCATCCCGGATCTGATCCCGTCGCTCCACGATCTCGCCGGCCTCGTTCAACCATGGACGTGGTCACGCGCGGATCTGAGCTGGGGCCTCGGCTTCTCGTACGACATCATCTTCGCGGTCGACTGCGGCTTCGCGCTGTTCGGTTACGCCTCGGAGAGCCGCTGGCTTGGCAACAAGACGCGAAGCGTCGAGCCCACCGCCTTCGGCTGGGCGGTGTGCCTCGCGTGCTACCCGCCCTTCAACAACGTCCTCGGCACGTACTTGCCGCTCGAGAATGGCCCGACCCGCATCACGAGCGAAGGCTGGCAGCTCGCCCTCCGCGGCGGCGTCGTCCTCCTCTTCGCGATCTACGCCGCGGCGACGGTCTCGTTCGGCTTCAAGTTCTCGAACCTCACGAACCGCGGCATCGTCTCGCGCGGCCCGTACAAGTGGGTTCGCCATCCGGCGTATCTCTGCAAGTGCAGCGCGTGGTGGCTCGAGCACATCCCGACGATGACGCTCACGAAGGCCTTCTTCCTGACGCTCCTCTGCGGCGTGTATGCGCTGCGCGCCTGGACGGAAGAGCGCCATCTCTCGATGGATCCGGACTACGTGAAATACAAAAAGAAGACGCCGTGGGTGCTCTTCCCCGGCGTTTACTGAGATCGCGGCCGCCCGCGGCGCGGCTCGTGTTTCGCTTCTAGAAGAACGCGCTACATTCGAGGGAATGGCGCACACCAAGCCGAGCAGTAGCTCCTCGAACATCGCAGACGTCAAAGAAGCGGCCTCCGATCCTCGAAGCGTCGGCGACGCCGTCCGCGCGGTGATCGCCGGCGGAGGAGCTGCGCGCGTGATCGCGTCGGGCGTCACGCTCTTCGAGGCAGGCGGCAAGCTCCTCCTCGACGAGAGCGCCAAGAGCGTCCTCCGAAGCGCCGCCGAGAAGGGCGCCGAGAGCGCGCTCGCGCTCGCCGCCGGACCTTTGATGGGCCCCGCGACGATGATCGCGAAGAAGCCGCTCGCGATGCTCGCCACGACCGGCAAGGCCGCGCGCGCCGTCGGCCCCGTCATCGCACGCAGCGCCGGCAAAGAGATCTTGAAGGGCGCCGGCAAAGCCGCGGGCGTCGGCCTCCTCATCGACGGCGCCGTCGCAGGCGTCGAGGCCGTCGTCGCCGTTCGCAACGGCTCGATGGACCGCAAAGACGCGGTGAGCTACGTCGCCAAAGAAGCCGCCACCGGCGCCGTCGCCACGGGCGCGGGCGTCCTCCTCGGCGCGACGCTCGTCGTGCTCACCGGCGGCGTGGCCACCCCCGTCGTCTTCGCGATCGGCGCGCTCGGCTCGATCGGAACGAAGCGCCTCTTGCGACGCTTCACGCAGAAGGAGCGCGAGGTCGTCGTCCGCGAGCTCGCCGACAAAGCGCCCGCGACGTGACACGCAGCCCGTCCACGTAACAAGTCATCCGCAGGCGTTTCTAATTTTTACGATACGCCTGTCAGCGCCTCGCGCACGATCCCACGAAGTGCGCGGCCGGATGCGTCGCGCCACGATTCCCTCGGTTGCTCCACGTCGATCGCGCGACAGCCGTCTCGTCTTTCGACCACGCGGATGTCACGCAGATGGACGGCGCGGTCGTGCGCAGCTCGAGCTCCTCGTCAGCTCCTCTCGGTTGCTCGAACGTTTGGCTGCGCGATGGAACGTCTCGTTCTGATGAAACGAAGCGAAGAGAATTCACAGGGAGACAGGAAGACAGGGAGACATTTTCAATTCTCTCACTGGCGCTGCTTCGAGGATCACCTCTCTCATCCCACCCGCCGGAAGGGTTCACAGGGAGACAGGAAGACAGGGAGGGCTCGGAGCGCAGACACTTCCAGCTTTCAACCACGCGGATGAGCCGTTACGTAGATGGACCAGCGCGAGAGATGGACGTCTCGTCTTTCAACCACGCGGACGTTGCGCAGATGGATGACAAAGCGCGAGCTCCTCTCGGTTGCTCGATCGTTCGACTGCACGATCGACGTCTCGTCTTTCAACCACGCGGACGGTACGCAGATGGACGACGCAGCGCGAGATCGAGCTCCTCTCGTTGGTTCGAACGTTCGACTGCACGATGGACGTCTCGTTCTGATGAAACGAAGCGAAGAGAATTCACAGGGAGACAGGAAGACAGGGAGACATTTTCAATTCTCTCACTGGCGCTGCTTCGAGGATCACCTCTCTCATCCCACCCGCCGGAAGGGTTCACAGGGAGACA
>JBGAFW010000015.1:0-154160 GCA_044227045.1 Labilithrix sp. | reverse complement strand
GCGTAACGCCCAACTTGATTCACATTGCTGACGATGGTGGCAGGCATCGTTGTCTTGGTGGATCGGCGGTTCGGCGATCTCCGCAACGCATCCATGATCGACCCAGAAAATAGGGTCTGAATGCCTCGAAGTCCCTCTCCGCTCACCAACCTAGCAAGCGCTATGCACACCAAGCTTGTAGGCGCGTGTAATCGATCTTTCCTCCCTTGGCGGACAACCAGAAAACGAGAATTACCGGCGCTGAGTCTTTCAGGATCCAGTCTTCACTTCGCGCAGGCGTCGAGCGCGCACTGCGTGTCGCTGCAGTGAGCGCCGGCTCCGCAGTCTTCGTCGTCGAGGCAGAAGTGCGAGCAAAACCTCGGGCCGTTGTTTGGGAGGCCAATGTTTCCATCCACACTCACGCACCACGAGCCGAGTCCACACGGCGTCGTGTTGTCACAAAAGGCGCCGACACCTTTGTCGTTCGACTTCGAGTCCTTCGTCACGCATGCACCCGGAGGCGCTGGCTTCGGGCTGTTCGCGGCGGCGTCTTGCTTCGCGCTCGGCGTCGCGTTCGAGCCCGCTCCCGCGTCGCTGCTCTTCGAGTCGGGTGTTGCGTTGCCCGTCGCGCCGCCGTCGCCGTCGGGGCTGCTCGGCAACGTGGTCGCGGTCACTCCGTTGTCGGCCGTCGCCGGCTCCGTCGGCTCGTCGATGTGCCCGCACGCCACGACGGTCGAGGCGAGGAGGAGAAGTGCGCTCGCGATGCCGACGTGGAGAAGACGCGTTTTCATGTCGTGGCCCTCGCCGAGGTCTACAGCAGGACGCGTGCCGCGCTGGGCCGCTGAGGGTAGGAACAGGTTGATCCGAAGCGCGTCATCCAGACGTCGACCATGTCTTCCTCGCGCGCGCTAATCGCGCTAAGGGACCTCCACCGGAAGGCTCTCTCCGCTCGTCCGTCATGCTTCGCCGCTGGTTGTTCCGTTTCGCATTCGTTCCTGCATGTGCGCTGATCGGTCTCGAAGCGTGTGACAAGTCGCGCCCTGATCCCGCCGCATCGGACGCCGCGACGACGTCGGCGGAGGTGGACGGCGGCGCGGGCGACGGAGGCGTGGTCTCGGCGAAGGACGGCGGCGCGAACAAGCGCCTCATCCTCAAGCTTGCCGCCGCGAGCTTCGTCGCGTCCGTGAGCGACTCGCCGGAGTGGCCCGAGAGTGACGCGGGGGCCAAGCGGCTTGGTTACCTCCGCAACGGCGCGGTCGTCTCTGCCTACGACCCACCGATCAAGAACGAGGACTGCAAAGACGGCTGGTACGAGCTCGTCGAGAGCGGCGGCTACATTTGCGGCAAGGTCGCGACGATCGATCTGACGAACCCGCGCGTGAAGCTCGCGCCCAAGCAGCCGGATCGCGACGCCGGCATGCCGTATCGCTATGGGGTGAACGTCGCCGACGGCACGCCTCTCTATCGGCGCGTGCTCGGCGCCGAGGACCGGCGCAAGTTCGAGTCGTCGCACGGGTCGTCGTCGAGCTCCTCCTCTTCCACGGCGCAGAAGCCCGCGGAAGGCGAGACCGCGACGCCGCCGATCGGTGAAGAGAAGAGCCAGCCGCAGCAGCCTCCGAACGCGGGAGAGAACGCGGCGAACAGCGGCGCGAACAAAGACGAAGAGCCGCCGCTCGCGGCCACCGAAGAAGAGCCGCCGCCACCGCGACGACACCTCTCGAAGCGCGAACGCGAACGTGAGGCACGCGAGGCGCGCGAGCGCGAACGAAACAAAGATCCATTCAAGGGCATCCCCGATGGCGGAGCGCGCCCGCACTTGAAGGAGCTGAAGGGGCATGGCGTCCTCGTACGGCGCATGGCGCGCGGCTTCACCGTCGCGCTCGATCGCGACTTCAAGGCGGCGCAAACGCGCTGGTGGCGCACGACCTTTGGCTTCGCCGTCCCCTACGACCGCATCGTGATCCAAGGCGGCGTCACGAAGTACCAAGGCAACTGGTTCACGGGTGACAACGCCACCGCAGAGCTCCTGCCGTTTCCGCACCTCGCCGACGTCGACGCGGGCGCCGAGGTCGCGACCGGATCGTCGGTCGACGCAGGCGTATCCACCGTCGGCATGGTCGCCTTCGTCACGGGCAACGGCGCGCATCGCATCGAGGTGACGGACGATGGCAAGGGTGGGCAAAAGGCAGGATGGGGCGCGGAGCTCCCGCGTCGTAGCGCGGTGCTGCTCACCGGACGCGAAGCCACGCTCAACGGCGTGACGTACCAGCAGACCGTCGGCGGCTTCTACGTGCAGCTCGCCGGCCTCAAGATCGCGCATCCGCAGATCCCGGCCGACGTCGGCGAGACCGAGAAATGGATCGACGTCGACCTCACGCGCCAGCAGCTCGTCGCGTTCGAGGGACGCCGTCCGGTCTTCGCGACGCTCATCTCGTCGGGTCGCCGAAATCCGCAGGACAAAGAACACGATTTTCCGACGCCCACCGGCTCGTATCGCATTCGCGAGAAGCACATCACGACGACGATGGATGGCGATGTCGCGTCGGACGGCCCGTACTCGATCGAGGACGTGCCGTGGGTGATGTACTTCCAAGGCAGCTACGCGCTTCACGGCGCGTTCTGGCACGACATGTTTGGCAACATGCGAAGCCACGGCTGCGTGAACCTCTCGCCCGAAGATGCGCGCACGCTCTTTCATTGGGCGGAGCCAGCGCTGCCCACCGGATGGCATGGCGTGTTCAGCAAAGACGAGAGCAGCGGCTCACGTGTGATCGTCCACGAGGATCCTCCGCCGAAGCGTCATCGCGCGGCGGCGGTCACTCCGCCGCCGGCGCCTTCGCCGTAGCGACGCTCGCCGGAGCTCCCCGCCGGCGAGCTCTCCCGAAGACGAACGCGCCGAGCAAGCCGAGGTAACCACACGTCCGAAGGATGCGATCGAGCCATCCTTCGCCGTGGTAACGGTAGTCGGAGGAGCGTGGCTCGTAGGGCTCGCGTTCGAGCAAGCGAACCATGTCGGGGTGGCCGAACATGCGTCCGTCGAGCGCGCGCGTGACGGTGTGTCCTTGACGGACGGCCTCGATCACGGCGGTCGTCTGATCGCTCTCGAACGGCGGCGAGGGGCGGCTTCGCGTCTTCCCAGAAGGTCACCGTGTCGGACCACCGCCAGTCCGATCGCGGCTCCGAGTACGCGATCGGGTGCATCACCTCGCTTCCGTCGAGCTCCGCGCGCACGGGCAGGAGCGCAGGCCAGTACGGCTCGACCGGATGCGCGGCGATCGCGAGGCCGTGCTGCGCGTGAACGTCGCGAATGACCTCCGCGGGTGACGCGCTCGCAGCCACCGTGCTCTCGAGGCCCAACGCGATGATGTGAAAGCGCGCGGTCGTCACCTCTTCGCCCACGATCACGATCGGGCCGCCCGTCCGTCGAAAGATCTGCGCATACGCGCGGCCGATCTTTCCAGCGGCGACCGTGTTGTGCTCGGTGATGGCGATGACGTCGAGACCACGGCGCTCGGCCTGGCGAACCAAGCCGATCGGCGTCAGCGATCCGTCGCTGAAGGTCGTGTGCGCGTGGAAGTCCGCTTCGAGCACGCGGTAGCCTTCGCGGCGCACGATCGGGCGAGCCGGCGTCGGATCGGTGAGCAGCCCGCCGGCGAATCCGAGCAGCGACAGCGCCATCCAACCGAGCTGAACGGGATGCGCCGATGCGCGACGTAGAGAGAAGCCTTGACGCATCACCAAGGCAAGATCGGCCAGAGCTGACCGACCGCGAAGAAATAGCCAAGAATGAGGACGTGAATGGCGATGTAGAACGTCGCTGTCGCGCCGATCGCACGCGCACGACCAAGCGCGAGACCCGAGCGAAAGAGGGCATAGGTGAGGACGACGCTCCAGAGCGTCCCGAAGAGGATCAAGAGCGGAAACAGGACGAACGTGGGGCGCGCAGGCTGCGGCGCGAACAACACCGAGCCCGACAGGACGAGGAACACGATCGTCCACGGCCCGCTGCCTTCGAGGTAGAGCGCGTACGTGCGCGTGAAGGTCGCGGGCGTGGTGTTCTCCGAGCGCGGCGGTCGTCCGAAGAGCCGGAGCGCGAGCGCGATGCCGAGCGCATGGACGATCGGTAGCCAAGAGAAAGACACCATCGCCGTGACCATTTCGATCGGCGCGAACCGCCCTGTCGCGCTGACGGTGATGAAGCACCCGAGCACGAACATGAAGCGGAGCGCGGCGAGCGGAAGGGACGGCGCGTTCTCGGGCTCGGCGATCTCACGGTATCCGCGAAAGGGGCGCACCATCACGCGCAGCGGATTCGACACGAAGGGCGAGACGTTCACGGCGCCGCACAGCGTACCCGACCAGCTCCTTAAGAGGCGACTCAGGGAGCCGTTTGTCTTTTCGAGATGTTGTCACGACTGCGGTTCCGGTCGTTCGCGTGCATGGTCGGGTTTGCCGCATGTGCCACGGCCGCGTTCATCGTCGCGTGCGAGCCGACGAGCGGAAACCTCACCGACACGAACCCGTCGGCCGTGACCGCGGGGACGGCCGATGCAGCGGACGGCGGTAGAGCGGACGCGGCATCTTCCGTCGCGACGATCGCGAGCGCGACTCTTCCGCCAGATTGCTCGGACAAGCCAGCCGCGACCGCGAGCCGACGTGACCAAGTATGCTACCGGTGGCGATGTGAAGGTCGTGACGTCGCGCCGGCGCTCTGGTCGGGCAATGCGGCGAGGTGCAACGCCGGAGCTCTCGACGAAGACGCCGCGAAGCGCGCGCTTCGCATCGTGAACCTTCATCGCTTCGTCGCCGACGTCGATCCCGTCAAGCGCGTCCCTTCGTGGACCGCCCCCGCCCAAGCCTGCGCGCTGCTCGCGCACGCAAACGCCAAGCTCTCGCACGAGCCTCCGCGCGACTGGGCATGCTGGACCGAAGCGTCTGCCTTCACGTCGTCGGTGAGCCTCATCGCCAATCGAAGCGCGCCGATCGCGATCGGGGCGTTCATCGAAGACCCTGGCAACGAGGTCACGATGGTGCACCGGCGCTGGCTGCTCACGGAGAACCTCCGCAACGTCGGACTCGGGTCGACCGATCGCTACGCTTGCGTGATCGTCGATGGGTCATCCTTCGGACTGAAGGCTGCGGACGGCGCGAACACGAGCGACGATCGCGAGGAAGACGACGACAGCGCGTCGTCATCGCCCAATCGCGGATGGGTCGCATGGCCCCCGAATGGCCCCGTGCCTCTCGAGATGCTCGCGGTCGAGCGCGTGGATGAAGTCGGCTGGACGGTACAGAGCTCCACGAACGATCTCGACAGCGCGAGCATCAAGGTCACCGTGACGATGGATGGCGTCGAAGACAAGTCCGTGCATGTCAGCCACCTCACGCCCCTCTTTGGTAGCCGTTCGGCGATTCGATTCACGCCCGACGGATGGACGACAGAGGCCGGTCACCGCTACGCCGTGCGGGTGAAGGCGGAGGCAACGAAGATCGAGTACGTGGTCGAGCCGAGCGGCTGCTAGGCGCGACGAAACGGCAGGTAGCGCGGCACCCAGGCATGCCGGCTCACGTGCTTCTCGAGATCGGCGACGCTCATCGACTCGAGTCCTCGTCGTCGCGCGACGCCGTCTTCGATCGCACGCCGCGCGACACGCGCTGCGACGCACGTCGATGCATCTCGAAGGTCTTCGACCGGCGGATACACGATGTGCGCGGTGCCGTAGCGGCCCATCGTGAAATCGGCGAGCGCGTACGCCGCCTCCGCGACCATGCCGTCGGTGATCTTGCTCGCCTCGGTGAGGATCGCGCCGAAGCCGAGACCTGGGAACACGAACGCGTTGTTGCCTTGTCCGATCACGTAGGTCACGCCGTCGATCTCGACGGGATCGAACGGGCTTCCGGTCGCCACGATCGCCTTGCCGTCGCTCCAGCGAAGCACGTCTGCGGGCACGGCCTCGCACGAGCTCGTCGGGTTCGAGAGCGCGAAGATGATCGGATGCGCGCTGTTCGCGCTGACGGCGCGAACGACCGCCTCGTCGAACGTCTGCGGTTGACCGGAGAGGCCGAGGAGCGCGGTGACCTTGGCGTTCTCGATCGTCTCGAGGAGGGACGGGCTGCTTCCTGCCTTCGCGCTTGCCGAGCGCTTCCACCCGCTCGTCGCCGATGCGGTCTGCGCGAACTCGCGCTTGTAGGCCTCCATCGCGCGGCCTTCGGTGAGGAGGCCCTTCGAGTCGACGACGAAGACGCGCGCGGTGGCTTCGGCGCGCGAGAGGCCTTCGCGCTCGAGGCCGTCGCGGATCGCGCGGGCGACGCCGACGCCGCCGGCGCCTGCGCCGAAGACGAGGAAGCGTTCGTCACCGAGCTTGCCTTGGCTCTTTCGGACAGCCACGAGCAGGCCGGCGAGCGCGACGGCGCCGGTACCTTGGATGTCGTCGTTGAACGACGGGAGCTCGTCACGGAACGCGTCGAGGACGTCGAACGCGGTCTCTTTCCCGAAGTCTTCCCACTGCACGATCGCGTGAGGCCAGCGCGTGCGGACCGCGTCGACGAACTGACGAACGAACGCCATGTGCGCATCGCCGCGAAGACGCTTCGTGTTCGCGCCGAGGTACGTCGGGCTCTCGAGGAGCGCGGTGCGATCAGTGCCGACGTCGAGCACGACGGGCAGCGTGCGGAACGGGCTCACGCCGCCGCCTGCGGTGTAGAGCGCAAGCTTGCCGATCGAGATCGCGACGCCGTTGTAGCCCTGATCGCCGATCCCGAGGATCGCCGAAGAGTCGGTCGCGACGATCATGCGAACATCGTCGATCGCACACGACTCGACCGCGACCTTCGCGTTGCCGGACGAGATCGAGAGACCACGCGGCTCTTCGAAGATGTCCGAGAAGCGCTCGACGCCTTCACCGACGGTGGGCGTGTACACGATCGGAAGCATCTCGCGCAGGTGCTTGTCGAGCAGCGCGTAGAAGAGGACTTCGTTCGTGTCTTGAAGCCGGCGGAGGAAGCGATGGCGACCGAGCGCCGTCTCTTCCATCTGGTAGAGCGCGAACGATCGCGAGACCTGCTCCTCGAGCGACTCGACGCGCGGAGGCAAGAGCCCTTCGAGGCCGAGCTCGGCGCGCTCTTTCGTCGTGAACGCGGTCCCCTTGTTCAAGAGCGGCGAGCGAAGGAGCAGATCCCCGGTCACGCGCACGTCGAGACAGAGCTCATCGCCACCATCTTGCACGGAAGTGAACGTAGCAGCTTGCGGCGCCGTCTTCTTCGTCGACTTCATACCGACGCGTCTACCACGACCGTCCAGCATGAGCGACAGATCCGACTCCGTGCGTTCGTGACGAATCGCGTCACGAACGCACGTGCGAATGCGTGATCGCGTCGAGGCTTACGGGATGCAGCAGCCCACACCAATGCCGCCGCCGCATGAATGCGTCGTCGCGTCGGCCCACTGTCCGTTCGCGCACGATGATGGCGACAAACCTACGCACTGACCGCCCGCGGCTTCGCACGCGTTCGCGGGGTTCGGGATGCAGTCGTATCCACGCGTGCAACCGTCCGCGTCGATGCGCGGCTTCGTCGTGCCGTTGGGGCAGAAGTTTGGTGAAGGAGGCGAGAGCGTCGGGCACGTGGTCGACGGGTCGAGGCAGCAGCCGACGCCGAGGCCACCGCCGCACGTGTTCGCGTCGCCCCATTGGCCGCTCGGGCACGCGCCCGGATAGATCGCGACGCACGATCCACCGAGGTCTTTGCACGTGGTGGCGGGCGGCGGAGGTGGCGGCGGCGGCTTCGGTGCATCTGGCACGCAGCAGCCAACGCCGAGGCCGCTTCCGCACGACGCGGTCGTCGCGTCGGCCCAGTGGCCGTTCGTGCACGACGACGGAGAGAGACCCACGCATGCGCCGCCTGCGGCCGCGCAGCTGTTCGGCGCAGGCGCGACGCCGCCACCCTTGCCAGGCTTCTTGCCCGCGCGAATGTCCGACTGATCCGATCCGAGCGTCTCGTCACTGCTCGGCGCTTCGGCGGAGCACGCGACGGCGGCGGCGGAGAGGAGCGCGAGCGCGAGGAGAGAAGAAGAGTAGCGAGACGGTTGACGGTTCATGACTTTGCTCCGAGACAAGAAGAAGAAGAGGAGAGGAGGAATGACGCAGGCCACATCGGCCTGACACTCCCCGATTGGCCGACCGGTCTCGCTGCCGTGATCGAAAGTGAAGATCGCGTCGAATCTTTTTCTGCGCCCAACGTCAGGGCAGACAGCACGCGACGCCGAGACCGGAGCCGCACGAGTATTTCGTCGCGTCTCCGAAGTGACCGTTCGGACAAGACGAGGGCGAGAGGCCGACGCACTGGCCGCCGCCAGCGCTGCACGCGATCGGCGCGCACTGGTAGCCGGTGACGCAACCCGAGGCGTCGTAGAGCGCGGCGACGGGACCGCCGTCGCAGAACGAAGGCGACGGTGGCGAGAGCTGTGGACACGTCTGCGCGCAACACGTGTCGGTCGCGGCGACGCATCCGGCGCCGCCGTTCGCGAGCGCCTTGCAGCCTGCGGTCTTGGCGACGCAGGTGGCAGGCGCGGGACATCCGGGCGAGGCGTCGTTCGCGTCGGCTTTGCCGCTGTCGGCCGGCGACGCGTCGTCCTTCGATCCGGTGTCGGTCGTGTTGTCGTTGTTGCCGCTGTCGGTCGTCGAAGCGTCCGGCAACGTCGGGTCGCCGTCCTCACCTACGACGAGATCGGAGGTGGAGCACGCGACAACGACGAACGCGACGCACAGAGCAAGCAGCGGGGGAATCGGCCGGCTTCTCACGACATCACGGACCCCGCGCCTGCGATCCTTCACTCGACGACTCGCTCGGTGGCACATGCCGCGAGGATGCGCGCACGCATGGGGGAGCGTGGATGCGCCTGAAGGAACTCCGACGCGATCGCCGCGCTGGGCGTGCTCGAGCAGCGAATGAGGACGCGTGCGCCTTCGCGCTCTTCGGAGAGGAGGCCGTTCGGGAAGCGACGCTGGTGCTCGTCGGCGAGCCGAGCGGCGCGAGCCATGTCGTTTGCGCGGAGCGCGGCGTCGATCTGAAGGGCGAGCGCCGCTTCTTCTTCGCGTGCGCGTGCCTCTTCGCTCGTGTCGTCCGTGGGCTGGGCGCGCGAGGCCGCCTTGGGCGCCGTGCGAACGTGCGGCGCGCGTGGGGACGTCTCGGCGTTCGGGAGGTCGTCGATCGACACCGCCGCGGCGGGCGCGGGATCGGCCTTCGCGTTCGTGACCGGCGGCGGCGGTTTCGCGGCCAGCGTCGTTGCCGCCGCGGTCGCCGTCGTCGTCGTTGTCGTCGTGCTCGCGCGTGAGACCACGTGCGGCGCCACCGCGACGGTCCCGACGGCGCTGGCGATGACGAGCGGCGCGACGATCTTCGCGAAGAGCGGAATGCCGGCGGCGGCGGTGGTCTTCGTCGCGGCGGCGCTAGCGGCTCCTGCGCCTGCTGCGCTCGCGGCGGCTTTCGACGATGTCGTGGCGACCGTGGCGACGGCCGCGCCCACGCCGATCTTCAGCGCGAGGCGAGCCCGCACGCGATCGCGATCCGCCATGCTCGGCGAGAGCGCCTTCTTGGCAGCGCGAAAGAGATCTTCGGACTCTGCGCCGAGACCCTGTTCTTCGAGCCCGCTCATGGCTCCCTCCTCAGCGAAAGCATCTGTGTGCGCGCGCGGTGCCGGGCATGCGCTGCCTCGAACTCGGCGCGCGCGGCGCGAAGGCGCGCGTAGATCGTGTTCACGTTCGCGCCGAGCACCTCGGCGATCTCGGGGACGGTCATCTCTTCGAGCTGCGCGAGGACGAGGACCTCGCGCTTGCTCTCGTCGAGCTCTTCGAGGAGCGCGTGCAAGAGACGAACGGCTTCTTGCTGCTCGAGCTCGGCGCTCGGCTCGGGGAGCGGCGACGCGATCGTCAGATCACCCTCGGAGTCGGCGGCGTGCGGGACGCAATGGGCGTCTTTGCGTCGGTAGCGGCGGCGATGATCCCCGACGACCTTCACGAGGATGCCAAGCACCCATCGCTTCATCGACGCGCGCCCGTCGTAGTCGGCGATGCGACGATGGAGCACGAGAAAGGTGTCTTGGACGACGTCGGCCGCCGATGACTCGGGGACGCCGAGCCGGCGCGCGGTTCGCCAGACGAGATCGAAGTGGTCTTCGTAGATCTGCTCGAAGGACACCGTCGTCGGGTGAGCCGCGGCCGGAGCCGACGCCGAGCTGCGCCCATCGACCGCATCAGCGGCAGGCGCGAGGATGGGCAGATGGCTCACCGAGGTCACGGCGCCGTATTGGCCGGGGATCGCGTAGCCCGTGCTCAAAACGTGATCTCCGGTCCAAAAAATCCACGGAGCGCGACGGGCGAGGCCCGATGAATCTCGCTAGAACCGAGAGAACCCTGTGAAATAACGAAGGCTTGGCGCGATGTCGGCGCGCTCGCCTCGAGCCCCAAACGAAGCGCGACGTGACCGGCCAGGGCCACCTCGACGAAGAGACCGAGGAGCGGAGCGACGGCCACCTGGGTCGCGTCGGCCGGCTTCGCGGCGCCAAACCCTTTCGCGGAGAGGACGAGGAGGTCGGCGCCGACGCATGGCGCGAGCGTGACGGGCGCGCTCGAGGAGCCGAGCACGAGGACGCAGCCACGCGCGCCGGTCGTGACGAGATGAAACGCCGCGCCTCGTGACGGATCGGACGCGAGCACGCCGTCTTGAGAAGCCCAGAGATTTCCGCCGACCTCGAGATGGAGGCGCGACGTCGGGTTGACGAGGAGCGCGAGCCCGCCGCCGATCCCCGCGGACGGAAGCGAGCCGACGTCGCCGGCGACCTGCGCGCGAAGACCAAAGCGGCGCTCATCCTTCGATCGCGCGGGCGCCGGAAGAGGCGGCGCGTCGCTCTCGCTTGCGCGTGGCGTCGTGGTCGCGGTGGTCGTGGTCGTCGCCGCGGGCGTCGCCTCGCGATCGTCCTTCTCCAGCGACGCGGCGCTCATCGCGAGCACGACCGCCGCCGACGACGCGAGCGCTTCGCAGGTGGGCGCCTCGATCACGCGCTCGCCATGCGCTTCCTTCGCCCCCGAGGCCTTTGGTCGAACCTCGATGTCGAGCGCGACGCGGTAGCCGCCGTTCGCTTGCTTGTCGACGGCGCCAGTCGCCGTGACGTGCGCGGTGTCTTGGGGAAGTCGCTGCGACGCGCGCGTGGCGACCTCCGCGCCGGACGGGCACTCCTTCGGAGCCGTCCAGGTGAGCGTGACGGGGCCGCCCTGCGCGTGCGCTTCGTCTGGCAGAGCCAGGAGCGCCGCGATCGCGCACGCGAGCGAGGACCCGAGGGCTCGGCGCGAGCGTCGATGAGATCGAGATTTCCGCGGCACAGCGAGCGACGAGCTAGCATTTCAGGCAGGTCCCGCAATGCCCGAGCTTTTCCGAGGGGCCGCGCAGAGGCTTGACCAGCGCGCGGGCAAGGCCGATCCTTCGGCGATTTTTTTGCGATTTCGAGACATGAGCGTGCCCGCTCGGCGCGAAGAACAAGAGGTTTTATGTCGATCACCGAGAACGAAGCCCTCGCCAGCCTTAGGATCCTCGTCGCCATCGCCCGAGCGGACGGGACCGTCCACAACGACGAGCGCAAATCGCTCGCAGCGGCGATCGAGAGCCTTCAATCGACCGACGAAGGCGGCAGCGGGTTCTCGCTTCCGTCGGGGCTTACGCTCGAGAAGCTGCTCGGCGAGACGGTGGACATCGAGGCGCAGCTTCGCGAGCTCCAGAGCCCAGAGGCTCGCGAGCAGATCTACCGCAGCGCGTACTTCATGGCGTACGCGGACGGCACGTGCACGAAAGAGGAGCAGGCGATCCTCGATCGAATCGCCGTCGCCACCGACCCTTCGACCGAGCAACGCAACTCGCTCGATCGCATCTTCACGGGACGCGCGACGACGAAGGGAGTCGATCCTGGCATCTCGCTCACGACGACGAAGATCGACGACCCGACCGAGCGGGCCGCCGAGGTGAACAAGCGCGCGCTTCGCTATTCGGTGCTCACCGCGGCGCTCGGCGCGTTTCCGATCCCAGGGCTCGCGATCGCGACCGATCTCGCGGTCATCGCGGTGCAGCTCAAGTTGATCCGCGACATCGGTGGGCTCTGGGGACACGTCGTCGACGCAAAGGCCGCCAAGTCGATCCTCTATGGCGTGGGCCTCGGCACCGGCGCACGCCTCGCGGTCAACAACCTCGCGAAGCTGCTCCCGGGCTGGGGAAGCGTCATCGGCGCCACCACCTCGTTCGTCTCGACGTACGCGTTGGCGAAGACGATCGAGAAGCTCTACGAGCAAGGCAAGGACGCGCCGGGGAGCGACGCCGAAGCGGACGCTCTTCGCGCGAATTTCCGCGCGAACGAAGAGCAGGCGCGCGCGCTCTATGCCGATCAAAAGGACGTCATCATCGAGTCACGCCGGCACAACCAAGGCACGTTCGACGAGCTCACCGCCAAGCTCAAGGCCGGGCAGATCACGCAAGAAGAGTTCGACGCGAAGGTCGCCGCGCTCGTCTGACGACTACGCTCGAGGGCCGCGGACGTACGTCTGCGCAGCGGCGTCGTAATGCCACTGCGCGTCGGCGGCCGCGGCGTGCTCGGGCAAGAGCCGCTTCTCGGGTCGAAAGCCTTCGGTCAGCGGCACGTCGGAGATGCGCGCGACGAGCGCCGGTCGCTCGTTCGGCGGGAGCCTCGTCATCAGCGCGTCGAGGACGCGATCGTCCTGATCGCCCGCGTCCTCGAGCTTGCTCTCACGCGAGTAGACGACGCCGACCTCGCCCGAGCCTCGACCCATCTCCCATGCAGCGGCGACCGCCACGTCAGGGAGCGTGTAGACGACGTCTTCGATCGCTCGCGTCGACACGACGCCGCCGTTACGTAGCGAGACGAAGCCTGAGAGAGAGTCGACGAACCAGTGCCTGCCGCGCGCGTCGCGTTTGATGACGTCGCTCGTGAGGAGCCAGCTCGAGCCATCACCGAAGGCGTCGCGCACGAGCGAAGGTCCGTCCCACATGTCCTCGTCGTCCGAGATGTGCACCGCGAGGAGCGCGGGCTCGTCGTCACTCGCGCGCACGAGGTGACCTTGGTCGTCAGTCACGTGCGTGCGCTCCTTGAAATCGCAACGGACGAGGGCCACCCGCGCGCTGCCAGGGAGGATTCCTCCGAGCGCGCCGGGCTCGTCGCCCGACGGATCGGCGAGGATCGCGCGATGCGCTGTGCCGGCGTAGAACTCCATCGTGTCGACCCCGAACCGCTCGCGAAGGCGCGCCGCGAGCTCTGGCCGCATGCCGCTGCCCGCGAAGATTCGGACCGGGAGGTGGCGATCCGCGCGTGAGACCGGCTCGGCGAGGAGCGGGCGCAGCATCTCTCCGGTGTAGAAGACGACCGTCGCGCCGACACGTCGAATGTCGAGGAGCAGCTCCTTGGCGTCGAGCGGGATCGCGTGCGGAGCCGAGAGGGCGAGCCGCGCGCCACCCGCGAGCGCAGACCCCACGCTCACGAGGATCCCGGTGGGATGATGCAGCGGCAAGGTGCAGAGCACCGTGTCGCGTGGCTTGATCGTGCATGCCGCGGCCGCGCCGATCGCGGAGAGCGCCCAGCGATGGTTCGTCACCGGCACCGCGCGCAGCGCCGTGCCGTCGCTCGAAGGACGGAGCAAGATGCACGAGACATCGCGCGCCCGCCCGCGGTCGACCTCGAAGTCCGACGGGAGCGGAACGGCGCTCGGATCGATCGACTCGAGATCGATGACCCGCGCGCTCGGCGCGACCTTCTCCGCGCGCGCCTTCGGATCGATCCCGCCGACGCCGCCGAGCACCAATGCCTCGAGCGCCACGGGCGACTGGCCGAACGTGTGCGCGTGCTCGGGATCGACGATCACGCGGCGAACATCGAGCCGTTGAAACGCGTCGCCGAGCGCCCGCGCATGCGCCGATGTGATCACCGCAAACGACGGCGCGATGACGGCGACCGCGCCGAGGCGAGCGAGCGCGGTCGTGGCCGAGAGGAGGCTCGGGCGACTCTCCATCACCACGCCCACGCGGTCGCCCGGGCGAACGCCGGACGCATAGAGGCCACACGCCACGTTCGTCACGCGCACGTCGGCGTCGCGGTACGAGAACGCTCGCCCATGCCACAAGAAGAACGTGGCGTCGGGTGACTCACGCGCGCGCGTCGCGAGCTCGCGGCTCACGCTGATGCGTGAATCCGGCTCGAGCCGCGCGAGCCGTCGCAGTCGAGGCTCTTGCCAGCGAACGGCGTCGGCGGTGTCGCTCGCGCTCGCGAAGACATCTCCGACGCGCCGCCACGTGTTCCTCGCCGCGCGCGCAGCGACGTCGAAGAAGAGATCGATCTCCACGTCGAGGTCGGCGGGATCCGTGTCGCCCTGCTCGCGCGCTTCCTGGTTCTGCCCGGGCGCGTCGAGCAGCGCCGTCTCGGCGGTGGCGCCTTGCTCGATCTGCGCGATCCACGTCGCGACGGTGGGCCAGGTCGTCTCCATCGCGCGCGAGCCGACGACGATGCCGAAATGACCCGCGCGCACGGTGACGAAGCGAACATCGGCAGCAGGCGCAGCGTCGACGATCGCCCGGATCGTCGGCGGCCTCGCGATCTCGTCGGTGGCGCCGATGAACGAGAGGATCGGACACGACAGATCGGCGAGCGACACCGTTCGACCGTCGATGACGAACCCGCCCGAGAGCATGCGGTTGTGCACGACGAAGTCTTCGACGAACGCGCGAAACGCGACCACGCGACGACCGTCGATGACGAACCCGCCCGAGAGCATGCGGTTGTGCACGACGAAGTCTTCGACGAACGCGCGAAACGCGGGTCCCGGCCACGCGACGAACCCGGCGCCGCCGAGAAACCTCCGCCGGGCTTCGCGCTTCGCGATGCGCTCGCGATCGTGGAGCATGCGCAGAAATTCGATCCGTTGCTCGAGCTCCTTGCGGGTGCTCACGAGCTTGAACGCCGTGCTCGTGACCTTTCCAGGAAGACCTTCGATCCGATCGAGCACCGTCTTGGTGACGGGCAGAAGCGATCGCACGAGCGCTCCGGTGAGATCGCTCCGCACCGCGGGGAGGTTCTTGTGGAGATCGACGGGGCTGCCGAACGTGATGACCGATCGAATGCCTTCGCTGCGGAGATACGCGGCGGTCTGGTACGCGAACATTCCGCCCTGCGAGTAGCCGCAGAGGTGAACGTCACGCCCGGTGTATTCGCGCACGAACCCGACGGCGCGAACCACCGCGCGCACGTGATCGTCGAGGCTGCGCTTCATCCCGCCGGTCTCCCGCTCGGGCGCGCCGAAGTCGACGACCCACGGATCGATCCCACCTGTGAGAAGCGCAAGCGTCGCCGACACGTCGGGCGCGATGTCATAGACGTCGGCGGTCACCATGAGCGGCGGCACGAGCAGCGCGACGCCGGCGGACTTCGCCGATGACTCCGCGGTGTAGTGACGAAGCCGGTGATGCGGTCCTTGATCGAGGATGTCGAAGGGAGCGCTGTACTCCTCACCGAGGCGACCAAAGCGCACGATCTCGAGCGCGTTGCGTGCAGATGCACGAAGTCGCCGCCCGAAGCTCGAACGCGGGTGACCGCCAGCCGGAGAAGATAAAGGAGAAGGGGAGCGCGGAGGTGTCATCGCGTCGGTCTCCCGTCATCGTCATCGCGAGCCGGATAAGGCCCGAATGGGGCAAGCCGGATAGGCATCGAACGCGCCCACCATACGCGTGAAAAGCTCCGGTCTCGTAGGGGATTCGTAGGGGAAATGCGTGCTTGCCCCCTCCCGTAAACAGGTCGGAAGGAAGATTCGGCGACCCTCCCGGGTACTCTTGTCGCGCAGTCGGCCGAGTGGATAGGCTGAAGATTCGCGTTGTGAGCCGGCCGCGCGCTCACGAACAAAACGGACCAAACCAAAGGCGCGTGAGAGTGGGGCTGCCCAACACGCCACCTTTCGATTGAGAGAAGTGAGAAGGAGACGACGATGGGAAACTGGAATCCTGGACCGCCCCCCGGTGGAGCACCGCCCCCTGGCGGTTATGGAGCACCTCCAGGAGGCCCGCCTCCCGGTGGTGGCTACGGCGCACCTCCTCCCGGAGGTTACGGAGCACCGCCGGCCGGTGGTTACGGAGCTCCTCCGCAACAATTCGGCGGCCCGCAGCCTTACGGCATGGCGCCCGCTCCTGGTTACGCGATGCCCGTTCAAGGCAGCATCGGCCTCGGCTTTCTCGCTGGCTTCTTCGGTGGATGCATCGGCCTCGGCTTGGTCTACGCGCTCGCGAAGGGACCGGACACGAAGAAGGGCGCCGCCATCGGCTTCGGCGTCGGCCTCGCCATCGGCGTGATCAGCAACATCATCGCGGCCGCAGCGCGCTAGGTCACGCGGCCGCAGCGCGCTAGGTCATCGCGATCGCAAGATCACCGCGGCCGATCCTCCGTCGGATCCCGCACGGCGTGATGCGGGGTGACATAACGCGCGGCCGAATCCTCGCAACCACAACCTAAGCTCTCCTAAAAGCGTGTGCTCCTCGTGAGCACGCGCTTTTTGCGGTTTTTCTCCGCGAAGTGGCCCGTCGAGGGAAGGTCTGGCGGCTTCTTTCGTATTTCGTGCCGACCCCCAAGCACGGGTTTCGATGACGGAAAGTCGTGTCTTTTCACGATTCACCCGCATCGAAAAAAACGGTCAACGCCATACCGGCTTGACCTTGCACCCCCTCGATTCTGGGTCAGACTCCGCGCGCCCCCACCATGCAAACCACGCAAACGCCTGCTTCTTCGAGTGTCCCGGCGGCCCAACACACCGTGAAGAACGTCGAGGACGCGCTCAGCGCAGACGCAACGGGTGAGATCCCCGAAGTGGGGGAGCTCGGCCTCGAGGACATCATCGACGACGGAAGCTCCACGCAGATCATGATGCGGGGTGAGCTCGACCTGAAGAATGTCGTGAAGGTCGAGGCGTCTTCGCCGTCGCCGCTCGACGCGCTCGCGATGACGATCCCCGCCAAGGGAAACACCCTCACGTCAGCGAAGATCGATCCATCCATCATCCCTGCAAGCGCCGCCAAGAAGCCGCCGCTTCCGCCGATGAAGGTCATCACCGTGGCGCCGCCCGCGCCCGAGCCGGTCGCGGCGCCCACACCCGCACCTGCACCTGCAGCTGCAGCTGCAGCTGCCGCGGCTCCGCCGACGGTCGCGACGATGCTCTCGGCCCAGTCGCCGGTCGCGCCCTCGCCGAAGATCCCGAAGCCGGCCAACACGGCGCCGATCGTCGATCTCGACTCCGACGATCTCATCGAGCAGCAAACGCGCATCATGGAGCGCACGCAGCCGTTCGATCGCAACCGCTTGTTCGGCGCGCCTCGCTCGAATGAGCCTGCGGCCGCTGCGGAAGGCGTCTCGACGCCAAAGAACGAAAAGTCGACGACGCAGCAGAGCCCGTGGCGCCCGTCGCCTGTTCCGCGTGAGCTCACCGCGCCCGCGTCCGCCCTCCCGCAAACGCGTCAGGGTGGGTTCGCCGCGCCGTCGCAGCGCCCGCAGACACCGTCGTTCACGCCCGCGCCGCTCCCGAGCGTCGTGATCGCGGAGCCGCCGCAGACGCATCACCGCCCCGCGTCGATCGCGCCCCTCGCGATCGATCTCACCCCCGTTCACATCCCGCCGATGGCGCGTGTTCCGGAGGCGACCCAGAAGCTCCCGGCGATGCGCGTGATGCCGCGCGCGAACAACAAGCTGAACATCATCGCGGGCGCCATCGCCGGCGGCGTCGCGATCTGCGCGGCGGCGATCATCGGCGTCGTCTCGCTCTCGTCGGACGACGGAGGCTCCGCCTCGACGTCGACGTCGAAGACCCAACCCACCGTGGCCGCAAAGCCGCGTGAAGCGCAGCAAGGCTCCGCGCGTTCGGCTGTCATCGAGACGCCCGAGACCACCCCCGCCCGCGCAGCGTCCCCGCTCGCCGCACGCGACGAAGACGGCATCCCGCTCTCCTCGCCCAACGCGTTGCCCTCTGCGCCTGGCGCGAAGGGCTTCGCCGCGCAAGACGATCGCAACGAGCCCGCCCCCACGCCTCGCATGAGCACGGGCTCCTCCAACACAAGCGCGGCGAAGAAGCCCGCCACCGTCGCCGCGAAGGCGGCGCCCGAGTCGGCACCCGCAGCGCAACCGGCCACGCCGCCGGCCGCGGCGCCTGCACCCGCGCCCGCGCCCACACCACGCCCCGCCGCCGCAACGTCGACCACGGGAACGATCGAGGTCCCGGCAAACATGATGACGGTCATGGTCGACGGCGATTACCGCCGCGTCCAAGGTGGCCGCATCGTGGTCTCCTGCGGCAAGCACCGCGTGAACGCCGGTCGTGGGATGCGCGACGTCGACGTCCCCTGCGGCGGCTCAGTCTCCGCGCAATAAGCACGTCGCCTTGCGCGCCCAAGGTGATCGCGTCTTGGGCGCGGCGTTGTGATTCGCGTGGCGTTGTGATTCGCGTGGCGTGGCCAAGGTGATTTGTGTGGCCAAGGTGATTCGCTGGTGTGGTGTGGCCAAGGTCATTCGCCAAGGTCATTCGCCTTGCCTGCCAAGGTGATTTGCCTTGCGCGCCCAAGGTAACGCGTCGTCTTAGAACGCGAGATCGTTGTCGTTCTCGCGCGTGCCCTCGTTGACGGCGTTGCTTGCGTCGACGCGAACGATGAGCGAGCGTGAATCGAGGCGTTGGTTGCTTCCTGGCTCGGTGAAGCAGCCGGGGAACGTCTGCACGCCGCTGCCGACCGTGAAGCGCGGGTTCGACACGACGCGGATCGACGTCACGCGCCCGGCGTAGTTGTCACGCTGAGCCGTGGGATTGGTCGACGCGAGGCCGTTCTGCGTGAAGCGGTCGAGCACCGCGTTCGTCGCGCCGTCGATGAGTTGCACTTCGAATGCTGCGCTGGGCGTGGCGTCGAGGTCAGCGCCGACGACGCCCCACGTGAGCTTCGGCACGGCGACGGTCGCGGGCGTGTTGGCGGCGAGCCCCGCGCAGAAGAACGAATTCACCTGCACCATTCCGCCGCTGGGCGTCGCGATGACGTTTCCGGTCAGCGGGCGGGTGAGCGGCGACGGCGCCGACACGAGCGCAGGCAAGAGGTTCGGCGTTCGCGCACGACCTCCCGACGGCGGCGCGGGCGCAGGACCAGGCGCAGGCGCCGGCGCCGGGTTGCCGTTCGCGCCACCCACGCAGACGCCGTCACGCGTCGCCGGGATCTTCACGTTGTTCACCCGGCAAGCGGCCGCGCTCTCGAGGACGAGATCGACCTCGAACTCGCCGTTCACGCAGTTGCGCTCCGACCGATCGAGGACGAGCGAACCATCCGCTTCGCTTGCGCGGCTCATCGCGAAGCCCGACGCGCCAGACCGCGTCGCGCGGAACTGGTTCTTGAGCTGATCGAGGTTGTTGCCGCTGAGCACGTAGCGCTCCGTCGAGGCGCCTTCGGTCGTGCGCTCGACGCGGTCGACGCGGCTGTTCTTCACGATGAGCAGCTTGTAGTCGCCGCGTCCTCCTCCGAAATAGTTGAGCGTGAGCGTCGCGTTTCCGACCGGCGCTTCGGTCGGCACGTTGAGGTCGATCTCGACGAAGCCCTTGCCGTTCGCGTTTCCTTGCTTCGTGATCGTGGCCTTGCATTCGCCGCTGCAGCTCGAGACGGTCGCGCCCTGGAGCGCGACGTCGACGAGGTGGCGCTCGATCCGAATCTTGTGGTGACGACCGCGAACGACCGAGGCGCGCTCGTCGAGCTTGTAGCCGAAGTTGTTCTTCGAGCAGTCGGTGTGACCAGCCGACACGTTCAGCGTCGTCACGTAGAGGGCGTCATCCGCTGCCTCCGCTGGTGTTGTCGTCGTGGTGACAGAGGCGAGGGTGGCGAGCGCGAAACCAAGAGCGAAGAAGGCGTTGCGTGCTTTCGTCATTGAGTTGAAACCAACCTAGGAAGCAGCGCGCGACGGCGGAACCGCGCCCGCGCGTATGCCTGCGCTAGCTTGCAGCTATGTCTGTTAGATAATGAAAATCAATAACCTACGCGTATCCAAGGAGCCGTTGTAGGCGGGATTCACCTTGGCTGGCCAAGGACCTTCACCCTTTTCAACCAAAGGGCGCGGACAGCAGCCGACGGGCCATCCCGCACCCGAAGGAGGCGTGTGGCGGCGCGGTCGAGCGTGCAAGTGACGGCGTGAAAGAGCATGAGGCGGATCCTGAGAAGCGGTGAGCAGCGTTAGTCACCGCCACAGGCAGAACCGGTCCATCTTTTTTCAACCGCCCGCGCGTTCACCTTGGGCGGCCAAGGCAGGAGGGTGGCTTCACGCGAGCTCTTTCGAGTAGTTGGCGCGCGTTCCAGAAGAAATGATCCGCTTTTGCTTTTTTGTGGATCGAAAGCGACGCAAGCGGTGACCAACCGCATGCACTCCGTCACGTGAAGGAAAGGGGAGGAGAGCATGCGATGAGCTAGAAAAGATTCAGGCACGTTGCCCTTGCGAAGGTGCTGGCGCCCGCAGTGACGGACCGCGACCCGGGTGCCTTGTTGAAAAGGGTGCTGGCACCCGGATCGGTCTGGTAACGGACCGCGACGTTGGTCTGGCAACGGACCTCGGTCTGGCAACGGACCTCGGTCTGGCAACGGACCTTGGTCTGGCAACGGACCGCGATGTTGGTCTGGCAACGGACCTCGGTCTGGCAACGGACCTCGGTCTGGCAACGGACCTCGGTCTGGCAACGGACCGCGACCTCGGTCTGGCAACGGACCGCGACGTTGGTCTGGCAACGGACCGCGACGTTGGTCTGGCAACGGACCTTGGTCTGGCAACGGACCGCGACCTCGGTCTGGCAACGGCCCGCGACCTCGGTCTGACAACGGCCGCGAGCTTGGTCTGGCAGCAGTGACGGAAGAGGAATTTCGTCTGCGGTTGTGCCTTGTTGACAGGGGTGCCACCACTGGCGCCCGCAGTGGACGTTGGTCTGGCAACGGAGCGCGACGTTGGTTTGAGCGGACCGGGACGTTGGTCTGGCAGCGGACCGGGACCTTGGTCTGGCAGCGGCCCGCGACGTTGGTCTGGCAACGGACCGCGACCTCGGTCTGGCAACGGACCGCGACCTCGGTCTGGCAACGGACCTCGGTCTGGCAACGGACCCCGTTGCCTTGTTGAAAGGCGCGCTCCCCGCGCTGCTGGCGCTTAGAGCTTGCCGTTTAGCGGGTCGAACTGGTCCGACGTACCTTTGGTCGTCGGGTCGTTGGCGTTGGCCTTCTTCGAAGCCGCTCCAGCCGAGACCTTGGCGCCCTTCTTCTCGACCTTCTTCTTCGCGTTCTTGTCTGGCGGAGGAGGGGGCGGGTTCGAGGCGGCGAGCGCGCCAGCGGCGGGGAGAGAGTTGATGTTCACCGTCTTGGCGGGTGGGAGATCGCTCGCGGGCGGAGGTGCTTGCATCGCGGCGGCGGCCATCGGTGCCGACGGTGCCGACGGCTTCGTCTTGATGCCCTTCACGAGCGAAGCCAGCTCGCCGGTCTTTGCTTTGAGGTTTGCGACGCCGTAGCTCTTCACGGCGAAGGCGCCGCCGCCGATCATCGCAGCCAGCGCGACGACGGCGAGCGCGCGGCCAACGCGGCGCTTCGGCTTGAAGACGGCGAGCTCCTCGGTGCCGAACGACAGCTCGTAGTTTGGCGGATCGAGCTTCGGGATGACGAGGTTCGACGACGCGATGTCGGTCGCGAACGGAGCGATGCTGTTGGGTTGCTCGCTGTAGGGCGCTGCGCTGTAGGGCGCTGCGCTGTAGGGCGCTGCTTCGCTCGAGGGCGCGGGCTCATCGCCGGACTCATCGAGCGCTTGCGCGAGCGTCATCCAACGGATCGAGCCCGCCTTCAGCACCATCGTGCTTTCGTTGATCGCATCCGATTGGAACGCGTGATCGAGCTCGTCGAGCGTCATCGTGCGAACGACGGCGCCAAGCTGAACGTGCCACAGCTCGAGATCGCTACTCATGGATGGCTCCTCCGGGTGCGAAGCGGCCTTTACGTAGCAAACGGCGCTCGCCCGGCAACCGAACGAATCTAAAAAAGAAGGCGATTTGTTCGCAGTGAGAGCGGACGCATCCAGTCGTGGCGGATGGAAGCGCGCCGATTCTCGAAACCACGTTGTTTCGCGGCGGCGACGAGCGCCATCCTCGCTCCTGGCGACTTGTGCATGAAGCTGCGCAACGTCCTCACGGATGTCTGGAGTCCTCATCGAAGGGCGAGGGCGGCTCCCCGCGCCGGAGCACGGCAGCCCGCGAAAACCGGCGAAAGTTCGCGAACAGTCCACGCGAAATGAGTGCATGTTGCATGCAATCGCGGCGGCGTGCGTCGTGCATTGCGCGGTGGCACGTATGTCCCGACCCACCCGCCCGATGCAGCTTGGACATCACACCGTCCTCGCGAAGATCGCTGGCGGCGGCTTGTCGACCATCTACCTCGGCCGCCGGATGTCGGCGGAGCGGCAGGGGAGCCCAGACGATGGGGTGGTCGGGGGCGATGGTCTTGTCGCGCTGAAGGTCGTCCGCCACGACCTTCGCAACGACGAAGCCGTGCGCGCGATGTTTTTCGACGAGGCGCGGCTGCTCGAGCGCCTCGTTCATCCGAACATCGTCCGCACCTACGAGCATGGCGTCTGCGGTGATCACGCGTACATCGCGATGGAGCTTCTACGTGGAACGACGCTCGCTCATCTGCAGCGCGCGCTCGAAGTCCGCGGAATGGGCCTGCATCCCGAGGCGATCGCTTGGATCGGCGCGCGCATCGCGAGCGCTCTCCACTACGCGCACGACCTCGCGGACGATCGCGGCCAGCCGCTCGGCATCATTCATCGCGACGTCAACCCGACGAACATCTTTCTCGGCTTCGACGGCGAGGTGAAGCTCATCGACTTCGGCCTCGCGAAATGCCGTGACCGCCGCGCGATCAGCATGCCCGGCATGATCAAGGGCAAGCTGCCCTACCTCTCGCCCGAGCAGATCATGCAGCTTCCGCTCGATCGTCGCTGCGACGTGTTCGGGCTCGGCACGACGCTCTGGGAGCTTTGCACGATGAAGCGGCTCTTCCGTCGCGACAGCGACATCGCGACCGTCCGCGCCGTCCATTGCGGCCCGATCCCCGACCCCCGCACGGTCGCGGCGGACATCCCGCCGGATCTCGCCGCGATCATCCTGCGGTCGCTCGAGCGAAACCGCGAACAACGCTTCGAGAGCGCCGGCAAGGTCGCCAAGAAGCTCGACGCGATGCTCGTCGGCCGCGGCGCGAGGGACGCAACCGCACGCCTCGCCGAGATGCAGTGCATGCTGTTTCCCGAGGAGCGCCAGCGGCAGCGCGGCTGGTCGAAGCCCGCGCCTGCCATCGCCAAAGGCGGCGTCCTCGTGCCGTTCCGCGGGACGCTCTCGTCGATTCCGCCCTCCGGGACGCCACCCGAAAGCCGCGACACCATCCCCGCGCCACCCGCGTTCAGCACAGCCGTTTGAGCGCCCGCAGTAGAGCGCCCACAGTAGAGCGCCCGCAGTAGAGCGTCCGCAGTAGAGCGCCCGCAGTAGAGCGCCCGCGGTAGAGCGCCCGCAGTAGAGCGCCCGCAGTAGAGCGCCCGTAGCAGAGCGCCCGCAGTAGAGCGCCCGCAGTAGAGCGCCCGCAGTAGAGCGCCCGCAGTAGAGCGCCCGCAGTAGAGCGCCCGCAGTGGAGCGCCCGTAGTGATGAGGCGCTTTGCTAGCGCTTTGGTGCTGGCGCTTCGGTGCTGGCGCTTTGGTGCTGGCGCTTCGGTGCTGGCGCTTCGGTGCTGGCGCTTCGGTGCTGGCGCCCGCAGCGGGGGTGCCTCGCGAGGCGCTGCGCGGTGTATCGTGAAAAATAGAACCTTTCCTGCGCCTTGCGGGCGTGGAGGGGGTGGCGCGAGAGGCGAATTTCGCGTCGTTGAGCCGAGTTTGCCGCCTCGCCTTGCGCCATCCTCAGCCATGGCGTAACTGCACGCGTCGGATCGCTAGACGACCGCTCCACGAGCCGTGCGAACGCCGACGACGACCATCCTCAACGCCTCGTTCATCCTCGCATTGAGCCTTGCGAGCGGATGTAAGGGACACGCGTCCGACGCAGAGAACGACGCCGGGATCACCGAGACCACGAGCGGTGACGCCGGGCCGGTGACCGTCGAGGCCATCGACGCAGGGCCTGGCAACCAAAACGCGACGCCGCAGATCGCCGCGCTCGATCTCACGACGCCCATCTTCAACGTCACCGAGTGGCCGGCGAAGGATCCGTCGAAGACCTCCGAAGAGCGCGCGGGCGCGCAGCGTCTCGGGTACCTCCGTCGCGGCCAGGTCATCGCCGTCAAGCCGAACGTCATCAAGAAGGGCAACTGCCCCGAGGGTTGGTACGAGCTCACGACCGGTGGCTTCGTCTGCGGAAAGTTCGCGACCACCGATCTCAAGGCGAAAGAGCTCGAGACTGCGCCGCATCCGCCGCTCGTCGATGGTCCGCTGCCTTACGAGTACGGCTTGAACCTCACGAACGGCGCGCCGCTCTACCGCCGCCGTCCTCTCAAGAAGGAGAGGAAGGATCTCGAGAAGGGGCTCGCCGTCGGCAAGTCGAAGAAGAAGAAGGACGGCGAAGAGTCCAGCGGCGGCGGCGGCGGCGGTGGTGGTGGTGGCGCTGGTAACAACAGCAACGCGAACGCGGCGGGCGGCACGGGCGATACGCCGTGGTACCTCCAGGACCACCACGGGCAACGGCCGCAGGTGAAGATCGATGACATTCGTACGAACGAGCAAGGTGGGCTCGTCGTCGTCCGGATGGTCAAAGGCTTCTACCTCGCGCTCGACAAAGAGCTCTCGACGCCGTCGGGGAAGTTCTGGCGCAACACGGCGGGCTTCCTCGCGCCGGCCGACCACATCCTCGTTCACAAATCGAAGACCGAGTTCGAAGGCGTCAAGATCGGCGCCGAGGGGGAGAAGCGTCATCTTCCGCTCGCGTGGGTCGTCAGCCCGCGCGCGCATCACTACCGCATCGAAGACGGTGATCCGTCGAAGGCCGACGAGAAGAACGGGAAGCTGAAGCGCGGCGACTCGGTCGATCGCTTCACCATCGTGCAGCTCACCGGCAAGAAGGTGACGATCGAGGACCGCGGCTACTTCGAGACCGAAGAAGGCTGGTGGCTTCGCGACATCGACGCCGCGATCACGCGGCCCGGCCCGGCACCGAAGAACCTCGCGCCGAACGAGAAGTGGATCGACGTGAACCTATCGACGCAGTCGCTCGTGGCGTACGAGGGCGAGAAGCCCGTCTACGCGACGATCGTCTCGACCGGCCGTCACAACGACGAAGACAAGTCGAAGGACCATCGCACCGTGCAAGGTGAGTTTCGCATTCGCGAGAAGCACATCGCCGCGACGATGGAGGACGACGGGTCGAGCGACGGCGTCTACTCGATCCAGGACGTCCCGTGGATCATGTACTTCGAAGGTAGCTACGCGCTCCACGGCGCGTTCTGGCACTCGATGTTCGGACGCGAGAAGAGCCACGGCTGCGTGAACATGACGCCGCACGACGCGAAGCACATCTTCGGATGGAGCGGTCCCACGCTTCCGCAGGGCTGGCATGGCATCCGCGCGACCAAAGAGAACCCGGGCACGCGCGTGATCGTGCACGAAGATCCGAAGCCCGCGGGTGCGCCTGCGGCGTCGGGCTCCGCGTCGCCGTCACCGCCGACGAAGCGCGCCGACAAAGACAAGGGCGACAAAGCCGACAAGGCCGACAAGGCCGACAAGGTCGACTGAGCAACCGGCGAACGGATCGGCCACGGGAGCAGGCTCACCCACCCGAGGCATCGAGGCACCAGGGCGTGTGCGGTGAATTGCGCAACACGCGCACCGAGACGCGCGTCGTCGAACGTCGTCGATGGAATCTTCTTCGCGAAGGGCCTTCGCGTGTGTGCACGCTTTGTGCGGTCGAGAGATCTGGCGAATGAAGAGATCGGCGCTTCTTGCAGTGGTGATGAGTGGGGCCATGGTGGCGGCGGCTTGCTCGACCGCGTCCGACGACGAGCAGGCCGGACAAGCCCAGCCCGAAGCGAGCTCGGGCGCGACGGGAAGTGGTAGCAACGGCGGGCCTGCATCGTCGTCGTCGTCGTCGTCATCGTCGTCGTCGTCGTCGTCATCGTCGTCGTCGTCCGGCGATCCCGCTGCTCGTTTCGTCGATACGTGCATGTTGCAAGGAAGTGCATGCACGGCGGCGCCGGTCGGGTTTGCGGAAGGCTCGGGCCTCGCTGAGGTCGATCGATGCGCGTTTGCGCTCGAAGAGAGCCCAGACCTTGGCGTGGTCACGCCGCCGCTCGTCACGGCGCTCGCGGCGATCACGACGAAGGTGACCGCCGCGGATGTGTTCGCCGATGCGAACCGCGTCGCGACGAAGACGACGTCCGTCCCGGGGTCGCCCGGCGGGCTTGGCTATGCCTTTCGCTGGCAAGACGACGACAACAACTCGACGAAGTGGACGCCGCAAGGAATCACCGGGACCGCCGACGCCGACGCGACCGGCAAGGTCGGCGGCAAGAGCGGCGTGCTCGTGAGCTTCTACGACGAGCCGCCTCCTGGCGAGGTCAACGATGGCGTGCGCATCGCGTTCGTCGACACGACGGCGCCGGCGACGCCGAAGTATCGTTTTGCGCTGCTCGTGATCCCGAAAGGGACGCCGCAAGCGCCGTCTTTCGATCCGGTGAAGATTCACGCCGGCGGCTTGGTGTGGTTTGGTGACTTTCTCTACGTCGCCGACACGACGCACGGCTTCCGCGTGTTCGACATGCGAAGCATCATGCAGGTCGCGACGGACGCCGACACGTTCGGCTGCGTGGGCACGACGTGCCGCGCCTCGGGCTACAAGTACATCATCCCGCAGATCGGAAAATACGAGGTCTCGTCCGCCTGCTCACCGCTCTTCTCGTACGTCTCGCTCGATCGAAAGAGCGACCCGCCCGCGCTCGTCTCGGGTGAATACTGCAGCACGACCGCGTGCTCCGGTCCGCTCGCCGGCCGCGTGTATCGATGGCCGCTCGACGCGAAGTCAGGGCTTCTCCGCAGCAAGACGACGTTTCCGACGGAGGCCTTTCTTACGAGCCACAAGCAGGTCCAGGGCGGCGCGTTCCTCGACGGGACGTTCTATCTCTCCTCGAGCGCGCCGGCCGCCGCAGGCGGCGAGCTCTATCGCGTCGCCGGCAAGAAGAGCGCAACGTCGAGTTGGTCCGACTCGCCGGAAGACCTCATGGTCGACACCGGCAACGGTTGGCTATGGAGCCTCAGCGAAGCCGCAGGCGCGCGTGCGGTCTACGCCGCCAAGCTCTCGAGCTACCCGAAGCCGAACTGAACGTTCTCCGCTCGAGCGAAACCCCACAAACGAAAAGACCGATCGCGAGGCTCGCGATCGGTCTTTTGTCTTTTCTGTGTCGAGAGAAGAGAGAGAGTGAGTGAGTGAGTGAGAGAGTCGAGAGCCGGAGTTGATAACCATCGAAGGCGCGAGAGAGCGCCGAGGAGAGGGGGAGCGGTGAGGCGGTCCCTCGGCGCCGTCGATGTTGAAAGACTCTTCTGCGTGTAGCGTGCCGGCGCGCTCCCGATCGACGTTGCCCGCATTTGTTCGAAGTTCGAGGGATGATCCGGACAGGAAAGCGGATCGACCACGACACATCTCGAGCGCGGCCGATCCACGGTGCCCTGATTGCTCGACGCGGACCGACGCATCTCGAGCAACGTCGACTCGCCGGCGCCCTCCCATGTGGAACCCGTTCGCGTCTGCAGCGGGATAGCGGGAACCGTTTCGCGTTGGGAAAACCTTTCCGCTGGCCAAAGAAGATGGGCGCGCGATGCAGATCCGTTTGCCGGTTGCTGGCGAGATGCTAGACCCACCTACATGAGGTTCCTTGTCGGTACGTTGGCGATTGCGACCGCTGCGATGGCGCTTGGTGGCTGTGCGAGCCGCCCGAAGGCCCAGGGGCCGAACGACGTGCTGGCCGTGATGGACAAGGAGCTCTCGCATACGGTCGTGAACAACGACGCGCTCGACGTGATGAGCGACGAGCTCTCGCACGCGATCGGGACGACGAGCCTGACGAGCGAGACCCTTCTGACGCCGATGCCGCTCCCCGAAGAGCGCATGTCCCTCGCCGAAGCGGCCAAGCCCGCGCCGGTCACGTGGGGAGGCTCGTCGCAAGTGGATCTGTCCGAGATCCCGGACTCGCGCGAGTAACGCGACGTCGAGCGATCGAGCGACCGCTGGCGTTGATCGAGGTCAGCGAGGTCAGTGAGGTCAGCGTTTGTTCTCGAGGCCCGAGAGGACGGCGACGTACGGCGTCCCGGTGAAGCCTGGATCTCCCTTCAGGTTCGGGAACGGCCAACCGAGCACGCGGTTGTAAATGCAGTCCTTGAGTCGCTCGGCGACGATCGAGGAGTCGGGCACGCCTTTGCGGTTGATGCTCGTGCCTGCGATTCCTCGTCCGCCGCCCGTGCGAAACGTCACCTTGAGAGAGACCGACCAAGGCTCGGTGAGGTGCTCGTTCTCGAAGCACGTCTTCAGGTCGCCGACATGCCCGTTGACGACGCTGATGAACTCCGCGGCGTCCGGATAGAGGCCTCCGTATGTCCCGGCCATTCCATAGAACACGAGCTTCGCCTCGGGTGAGGGTGGTGGGGTTGGCGTGGGGCTCGGATTTGGATTTGGATTCGGGTTCGGGTTTGGATTTGGATTCGGGTTCGGGTTTGGATTTGGGTTTGGATTTGGATTCGGCGTTGGGCTCGGGCTCGGATTCGGACGTGCCTGCCTCGGCGTGCTCGCCGTGGGCGGCGTCGGGGGAACCGGCGCGACCGTCGGTGTGATCGGTCTCGTCGTCGGCGTTGTCGTCGCTTGCGCGGTCGGGGTGGGTGGCGCGTCCACGGTGCGAAGCGCGACGTACGCGCCCACGCTTCCGACGACGAGGACGACAAGCAAGATCGCGCCGAGGACCAGCGCCACGATCCATCCTGTCTTTCCGCCCGTCGCGTTCGGTCGAGCGGCCATCGTCGTCTTGAACGACGTCGGCGACGGCGGCGCCGAAGGCACATAAGGAGGAGGCAGCGGACCAATCGCGGGCATATGCGAGGGCGCGTGAGGTCCGGCGGACGTGTGAGGCGCAGGCAACGACGGACCGATCGGCGGCGGCGGAGTCAGCGCAGGCATCGGCGCCGGGCCCATGCTGCTCATCGCGTACGGATTGATCCTCGAAGGCGCGCCGTAGCTCGGCGGTGAGAGGCTCGCGCCATGAGGGCCGCCGCTCCGCGCCATCATCGATGCGCGGAGCGTGTCGAGCATCGCCTGCGCCGAGGCGAAGCGCTCGGGAGGTGGGACACGCGTCGCTCGCACCACGAACGACGCGAGGGCGCGAGGAAGATCGGGGCGGAGCTGCTCGATGCGGCTCGTGCGGCTTGGGCTCGTGCACGCATGCACGATCTCCGGCAGCGTGGCGCCGTCGACGGCCGGACGCAACGTGGCCGCTTCCTCGAAGCAGAGGCCCATCGCGAAGACGTCGGTGGCGGGGCCGACCGATCCATGCGCTGCGTTCCACTGCTCGGGCGCGGCGTAGAGCGGGGTCAGGCCGCCGCCCGAGGTCGCGGTTCCGCTTGGAGCCAGCGCCGCCATGCCGAAGTCGAGGAGCTTCGCCGACAGCGCGCCGTCCGGCGAGGCAAGGACCATGATGTTCGATGGCTTGATGTCGCGATGCACGATGTGACGCGCATGCGCGAACGCGAGCGCGTCGAGCGCCGGCTCGAAGATCATGCGCAGCTGATCGGCCGTGAACGGCGGCGCTTCCCCCCGCCGGCGGCGTTCGATCTCCTCGTCGAGCGATCGCCCTTCGAGGATCTCGAGCACCACGTACGGCGCATCGCCGAACGCCGTCTTCACGTCCCCGACGTCGTACATGCGCACGATGCCGGGATGGGTGAGCCCGAAGAGGAGGCGGGCCTCGCGGAGAAAGCTCGCCGCCGTGACCGCCGTGTTGCCGGAAGCGGCGGGCTTGATCAGCTTGATCGCCACGCGCTCGTTCAGGACTGCCTGGGTGGCGCCGTACACGATCCCGAACCCGCCTTCGCCAAGCACGCGATCGATCCGGTACTTTCCCGCGAGCATCGTGCCGACGAGACCGAAGGGATCGCTGGTCGCGGCGCTCACGGGCCGATCATAGCTTCGGTTCGTAGGCGAGCGCGGCTAGAAGACTCCGCCGACGGACACGCGAGGCGTTCCTTGCATCACGCCGACGCCGACGCTGAGCGATCGACCGCCTTCCCCTGCGAAGACGATGTCCGCGCGCGCCTGCGATGCGCCGACGGGTTTGCCGGCCGCGCCGTGCGGGAGATAGATCGCGCCGCCCGACAAGACGAAGAAGGTGTTTTGACGGAGAGGAAGGGTGAAGGTCGCGCCGCCGCCGATCGCAGAGCCGAGCCCACAACCGAGGCGCGACATCCCGAAGAGCGAGAGACGCGGCGCCCGGATCGCATACGTCGACGCGTGCGGGGTGGACGGGCCGAACACCTTCAGGCCGAGGATCTGTTGCGCGGGGAGGCTCGACATTCCCGTGAGCGATCCGGACTGCTCCGGGCTCTCGCCGCATCCGGGATCGTTCCACGGCGGAGATACGAACGGCGTGTAGAGGCCGAGGCGAAGCGGCTCCATCGCCGCGTCATCGAGGGCGTCGCCCTGCGATCCGATCGAGCCCGACGCGCTGTCTCCCGATCGCGCGCCGAGCTTGATCCATTGCGTCGGTGGCCTGCCGCCCGTGGTGGTGAACGCGCTCGCAGGAGGCGGCGGGGGCAGCGGAGGCGTGGGGAGCTGCTGCGCGTGCGCCAAGGACGCGCCCACCAAGCCGGGCAGCAGCATCGCCGCAGCGAGCACTGCCGTCCTACGGGGAGACGCAACGTGGCTCTTCACGTGCGTCTTGGATGCTCGGTGGCCTGAGCTCATTCGAATCACGGTCGCGCTCGTCGGTTCGATTCCGAGGTCAAGAGTAGCGCGCCGACGGACGGGGGGCGAAGCGGTCCCGCGGCGAAGTCGACACGCGTTGACACCGAGCCGACCTTCCGCAAGACACGATGCGTGCCTACGTTCTCCTCATGAATTATCCGACTGGTAATGGCTGGGGCTATTCGAACACACGAGGTCGCGAGCGTGAGCTCGTGCGGCCGCGCGGTGGCGCGGGTCAGCTCGTCAGCGATGCGCTGTGGGCGACGTACCGATGGATGGCGGTTGGACTCGGGATCACCGGGCTCGTCGCGCTTCTCGTCGCGAGCTCCCCGGCGGCGCTGAGCGTCATCCTCGGCAACCAAATCGTCTTCTTCGGTCTCATCATCGCGCAGCTCGGGCTGGTCCTGGGCTTCAACTACGCTGCGGCTCGCGCGAGCACCGCAGCGGTCGCGGCGATGTTCTTCTCGTACGCGGCGCTCACCGGCGCGACGCTGTCGGTGATCTTCCTCGTCTACACCGCCGCGTCGATCGGCGCGGTGTTCTTCGTCACCGCCGGAGCGTTCGCAGGATTGTCGCTCGTCGGCCTCGTGACGAAGCGCGACTTGAGCGCCGTCGGGAGGTTCGCGATCTTTGCGCTGTTCGGCATCGTCATCGCGTCGATCGTCAACATCTTCCTCGCCAGCTCCGGGCTCTCGTTCCTGGTCAGCATCCTCGGCGTCCTGATCTTCGGCGCGCTCACGGCGTACGACACGCAGAAGCTGAAGGAGCTCTTCGCCCGCGGTGAGGTCCACGCGAACATGCCGCTCGTCGGCGCGCTCACGCTGTACCTCGACTTCATCAACATGTTCCTGTTCCTCCTCCGCCTCTTCGGTCGTCGCCGCGACTGACCACTGTTTCGCCCATCCCAACCCCAGGATCCCGAGCGTCATCTCTGTCGAGATGGCGCTCGGCGCTTTTTGTCGGAGGCAGCGAAGCTGGCGACGCAGCCGAGAAGCAAATTTCGCGACGAATTCGATACGCAGTGATGGATAGTGGCTAACTGGTTCAACCACTTAGAAGTGGTTGAATGAGTGGTCCAGTCTTCGCTTCCGGCTGAGTCATGCGACTCTCGCTCCTCGCTTCTTGGTCCGCTGGCGCCCTCGCGGTGCTCCTCCTCACCACGTCCAAGACGGCACGAGCGGACGAAGCGTGGGGTCTCCCCGAGACGCCGTCGCCCGCCCCGCGCGCGGCCGTACCCGCGGCTCCGTCGGCGGCTCTGTCGGCGCCGCAAGACGAGCGGTGCGCGGTCGATGTTCATCCGAACGTGTCCGACGCAGACGCCGCCGCGGTCGAAGATGTCGTCTGCACGCTGATTCGCACGGAGAACGTCCCGGGGCGTCATCGCATCCACGTGACGAAGCTCGGGTCGAAGGTCGTCCTCACGCTCGTCACGACGTTCGAAGGCGTCTCGATCGAGAAGCATCTCGCGCTGTCGGACATGGGCGAGATCACGGTCGCCGCTCCGCGCCTCCTCGAGGCGTCGTCGGAGCGCAAGGCGGTCGCCGACACGGTGGACGTGAACAACGTCGTCGGCGACGAGGCGCGCATCCCGAAGAAGAAGCACTCGGCCGTGCACGGCTGGCTTGGCGTCATGGGCGGAAGCGCCTCGGGGTACGGATCGGGCGGCGGCATGAGCGTGGGGCTCTCGGCCGGTAACGATCGCTGGTCGTTCATCACCGACTTTCGCCTCGCCGGCTCGGCCTTCAACAAGCCTGCGTCGCTCGCGGCGCTGATCTGCACGCTCGGCACGGTCGACATGAAGACCAAGAACGACTTCTCGTTCGTCAGCGTCAGCGCAGGCGCGCGGCATCACTTCACGACGAGCGACGTCTCCCCGTTCGTCGGGATGGGGCTCGCGCTCGACTACATGCAGCTTCAAGACGCGAGCGCCGCGACGAGCAACTACGCGTCGTATTCCTACACGGGACGATCCTCGCGGGACTATGGCAGCAACACGGGCCTCGCCGCCTATGCCGAGGCGGGCCTCGATCTCCTTCGCACGCACACGATCGGCGGCGCGGTGGTGATTCGCGCCGACGCGCCGACGTACTCGGTCGACACCGTCGAGGTCGTCACCACCGATCCGACGAAGCGCCAACACACGTCGACGTACGCGCCGTTCCTCACGGCGGGGATCGCGCTCCGCTTCTGAGCGCACGGCCACGAGACGAGACGGCCTCGAAGAAAAGATGCGAACGACCATGAAAAGAGCGACCACCATGCTGACGAATGCGACGAAACGTTTCTCGAGCGCCATTTCGATCGCGGCGATGTCGACCGCGGTCCTTGGAATGACCGCGGGCACGATCGCGCTCTCGACCGCGACGACGGGATGCTCGCACACGTGGATCGAGGACAACCCCGACTTCTACCCGCCGTACGACAGCGGCGCGAAGACCAGCAGCGGCAGCAGCGGCTCGCGCGACGGTGGCCCCACCGACTGCGAAGACCCGAACGGCCTCGGCGGCTTTGGCTGTTACCGCTGCGAGCCTCAGACGAACGAGCAGCTGCTCCGCGCATGCACGACGTCGTTCTTCGAGACGTTCGACAACATGGATCGCATCCGCCATTTCAATCCGAACGCGCCACACCCGCAGCTCGTCGAACAGGGACCGACGCCGCCGCCGTTCGACGGAGGCACGTCGTCCGGGTCGGATCCCACGCTTCCGCCGGCGCCGCCGTGCTCGCTCGCGACGAAGCCAAATCCCGTGATGGTGCTGGGCGCGACAGGCTTTCCGTTCGAGACGATCGCGAAGGCGATGGGAAACACCGCGACGATCTATTACCTCGAGAAGGGTTCGTGCGACGGCGTAGCGGCGATGCTCCTCAACGATCCGAAGCTCACCGGTGAGGTCGCCTACTTCGAGGCGGACGGCACGAAGAACCGCTGCGTGCTGGCGGAGCCTCACCCGGCCGACCTCACGATCTCCGCGCTCTTCGCCGAGACGTGCGCGAATCAGTCCGGCCTGAGCGACGTCGTCTCGCTTCCTTCGGGCGTCGCCGACTTCGCCGGACCGGTGAACCCCGTGATGTTCACGGTCCCTGCGACGTCGGGCGAGCGCGCCATCAGCGGCGAGGCTGCGTACATGGTCTACGGATTCGGATCGAAGTCCGGCGTCGCGCCGTGGGAGGACGAGAGCTTCATCTTCCGTCGTCGTGGCACCTCCGGGACCCAGCAGACGATCGCGCTCACGCTCGGGCTGAACCCCGACGAGCTCCGCGGCCGTGACTCGAACGGCGCGACCAACATGCTCGCGGCGATGCTCTCCTCCAGCGAGCCGAGCAAGACGATCGGCATCACCTCGTCCGAGATCGTCGATCCGAACCGCGACGTGATGAAGTCGCTTGCCTACCGTCACTTCGGTCAGCCCGTCGCGTTCTATCCGGACAGCAGCGCCTCGTCGTACGACCGGCGCAATGTCCGCGACGGTCATTACTTCATGTGGATGCCGCTGCACGTGCTCGCGCGCACGAACGGCGGCGATCCGGTCGCCGCGCCGAACGCGACGCTCGATCCGACGGGCGCGCAGCGCACGGCGCGCGACGCCGCCGTGAAGCGGCTCGCCTACGTGATGGTGCACCGGCAGGAGGCGCCGGTGAAGTCGGTCGACCTCTTCACCGCGATCAAGAAATCCGGCAACGTCCCGCAGTGCGCGATGCACGTGAAGCGCCAGCGTGAAGGAGCGCCGCTCGAGCCGTTCAAGCCGACCGTGTCGTGCGACTGCGCCTTCGAGAGCGCGACGCCTGGGCGATCGAGCGAGGCGTGCACGCCATGCAAGGGATCGGTGGACTGTCCGTCGACACGTCCGGTGTGCAACTTCGGCTACTGCGAGCCGCGATGAACGAATCGCGCTAGACCGCGGGCGGCGTGGCTTCGGTCTTCGCGGCCTGCGCCTCGAGCGCGGCGAGGATGCGATCGAGTCGATCGACGACGGCGTGGTCGGAGGCGGGATCAGCCCCCTTCGGCCTCGGCTCGTCCATGACACCTGCCGCCATCGCGGGGCCGAACGTCATGAGCGCGGTGCCGATCGCTTTGCCCGAAGGCGTCTTGGCGAAGATGTCGCTGTACCCGACGGAGAGGTTGGTCGACACGTACACGAGCGCGTCGTAGTAGCTCTTCACCTTCGGGTTGTGTCCGCGCTCTGCCCGGTAGAAGAGCCAGCTCGCGACGAGCACCGTCGTCACCGTCGAGCCCATTGGATCTTCCGTGTATTTTGCACGGATCCCGCCCTTGAGGCGTTCGATGGCGTCGCGGCCGAAGTCGGGCTCGGTGGCGGCGGCGAGCGCGGCGAGGATGAGAAGCGGGCGTTTCTGCATGTGAAGCGAAGGCCGATGCTACGCCGCGAAAGCGCTTACGTCGATTCGTGTGTTGAGCGTACGATCCCAGAGTGCGCTCCGGCGCTCGCTCCGTTCGAACATGGGCCATTTCCTCACGATCGCGCTGTCGTTTCCGTCCGTGGTCTACACGGTCCTGCTCGGCGTCGCGCTCTTCTATTGGATCTTCGTGATGGTGGGCGCCGCGCACGTGAACCTGCTCGGCGACGGCGCAGCGGACGGCGCGGCGGACGCGGCGTTCGAAGGCGCCGCGAAGGGCGCCCTCGAGGGCGCGGTCGAGCACTTCGAGGCGGGCGGGGGCGCGGAGGCCGCTCACGCCGACGCCGACGGAGGAGATGTCGGGGACGCCGACGGCGGTGGGACGACCGGCCTCATGGCGGCGCTGAAGCTCCGCTCGGCACCGGCCACGGTCGTGCTGAGCGTCATCCTCCTCTTCTCGTGGATCATCGACGTGATCGGAATTCAGGTCGCCGAGTCGATGAACGTGCAAGGGACCACGCTCACGCTCGCCAAGGTGGGTCTCCTCGTCCTCGCGCCCATCCTCGCGCTCTTCCCGACCTCGATCGTCGTTCGTCCACTCGCGCGGATCTTCACGCCACATGACGTGGCGAATCACGAGTCGCTCGTCGGCAAGCTCTGCACCGTGCGCACCGGAACGGTGACGGAGAAATTCGGCGAGGCGCTGCTCGAGGACGGAGGCGCTGGCGTCGTCGTTCGCGTGCGCGTCGACGATGCGACGCACCAGAAGCTTCGCCGCGGCGATCAGGCCGTGATCGTCAGCTATGATCCGGAGAGGCAAGAGTTCACGGTGGCGCCGATGACGGGGCTCCTCGACGACGACAAGCCGCGCGTCGCCGCGTCGGCCAAGGCGTCGGCCGCGTCTTCCTCGGCCGAGCTCGAAGACATCGCCGACGAGGAGCGCCAGCGGAGGAACGCGCGATGATGACGACATCGGACGACGTGGCCGAGGCGGTCGGCGCGCCGGGCGCCCGCTACTTCGAGAAGAATGGCATCAGCTGGAAGATCGTCGGTCATCCGGTCGCGCTGATCGGAGGCATGCGCGCGCTCATCATCCAGACGCTGCATCCGCTCGCGATGGCCGGGGTCGCGCAGCATTCGGACTTTCGACTCGATCCGCTGAAGCGGCTTCGTGGAACCTCCGCGTACGTCGCGTCGGTCGTCTTCGGCGATCGCCAGACCGCCGACAGCGCCGCGGCGCGCGTCAGAAAGATCCACGAGCGCGTTCGCGGCGTCGACCCGGTGACGGGCAAGACGTACTCGGCGACGGATCCGGAGACGATGCTCTGGGTCCACTGCACCGAGATCCATTCGTTCCTCGCGGCGTATCGCGCATACGCCGGCTCGCTCACGCTCGAGGAGCGCGATCGGTATCTCGCCGAGCAGGTCACCGCCGCCGAGCTCATTGGCATTCCGCGCGCGATGGTCCCGAATTCGACGGCGTCGTTTCGAAAGTACTTCGCGGACGTGAAGCCGCAGCTCTGCCTCTCCGCCGAGGCCGCGGCGACGATCGACTTCATCGTTCATCCCAAGCTTCGCGGGCCGGCGAAGGCCTCGCTCGATCTTCGACTTGCCGCTCGGTTGTTCGGGCCCGCGGCCGCGGCGCTCGTGCCTGCCGATCTTCGTCGCCTCGCCGGGCTCCCCGAACGGAGCGCGCGAGAGATCCCGCGACGCACGCTGAACAACGTTGCGTGGCGGGTCGCGCCGCTCTTCGGTCATGTGCCCGTCGTTCGCGACGTGCTCGACGGGTGGGCCGCGAAGCTCGTCGGCGAGGTGCCGGTGAAGCTCGCCCTCCACCAGATGCGCGGCGACCCTCGCTAACGAGGTCGGACCATTGTTAAGGAGAGGAGGGGGTGTCCCTGGTCGGAGGATGTGGGACAACGATCGCTCAGGTGAACCAGGTCGGTCAAGCTCCTCTCGGTCCTCTCGGTCGTTGTCCTCGGCACCTCCATCGTCGCCTGCGCACCGGGCAGTGAAGACGACAACGCGAACGATCAAACCCAAGACGTGACCGGTGGGTCGGGCGCGGTCGAGGCCCCTGTGGTCTACCTCTTCGAGGGCGCAGACAAGACGCTCCAGCCGAAGTGCGCAGGCGCGATGCTCTCCGACACGATCGCGGTGACCGTGAAGTCGTGTGCGAAGGAGGGCATGGTCCTCGGTCGCGCGACCGACGAAGACGGCAAGGGGGAGCGCGCACAGGTGAAGGCTCTCCACGTGCCGACGACCGCCGACGCCGACATCGCCGTCGTCGAGCTCGATCGCCCGCTCAAGGGAACGCACGCGGTCATCACGCACATCCCGCTTCGCGACGGCTACGCCGTCAACGGCGTCGCGGCGGCCGACGAGCGTGGCATCTTCTCACCGCTCTCGGCGAACAAGGGCGAGGCCTCCTCGATCAAGGGCAAGCTCATCTCCGAGACCGACACGCACGCGTCGATCACGCCGGAGAAGGGCAGCACGATCTGCGCGGGCGACATCGGCGCGCCGGTCTGCTCGAGCACGGGTCTCAAGATCCTCAACTGGAACATCACCGGCACCTGCGGTCTCTCGGGCCTCGTCGTCGGACCGGCCGACGCGCCCCCCGCGTCGACGACCCCTCCCGCGAACGGCCCCAAGGTCGCGAACGGCGGCGAGACCGCCACGGCGCCCGCGCCCGGCGCGACGAACACGTCGACCTGCAACAGCGGCGCATGGAAGGTCGTCGAGCTCGGTCAACACGCAGACTTCCTCCGTCAGTTCGCGCCCGAGGCGTTCAAGCCCGTCGTGATCGACAAGCCCATCATCCGCAACTTCCCCTCCGTCCCCGAAGGTCTCTGGGGCTGGAAGACGAAGGGCGACATCCAGTCGTGCAAGATCGAGACGGCGAAGCTCGATCCGGTCGCGGCGAACACGGCGTCGAAGGTCACCGCGAAGGTGTTCTTCAAGAACATGGAAGAGAACAGATGCGCTGGCTCCCCGCCAAATCGACGACGGCGCAGAGCGGCAACAACTTCGAGCTCACGTTCGAAGGCGCCGTGACGGCGGACAAGGACGGCGAGTACATCGTCGGCTTCCGCGCCTCGGCGAACGGCGGCGAGTCGTGGTCGCTCTGCGGAATCGAAGGCATCGAGAAGAACGGCGCGGTCGAGAAGGGCCTCTCTCTCAAGGTCGGCAACGCTCCCTCCACCCCGACAACGCCCGAAGGCCCCGGAACGTCGACGCCGAAGGACACCCCACAAACACCGGGCAGCCCGGACTATTCGGATCCGCCCGCGACGTCGTCGTCGAACGACTCGGACCTCCCGTCCTCCTCACCCGAAGGTGATCCGACCGGCGAAGACGAAGTGACGCCCGCGAAGAAGAAGAAGACCGACTCCGGTGGCTGCTCGGCCGCTCCGTCTTCCTCGTCGACGACGGCGGGGCTCCCCATGATCGGTCTCCTCCTCGGCGTCGCCGCCCTCCTCCGCCGCCGCCGCTAAACCATCCACTTCTACGATGATGAAAGCGTGAGTCCTGATGGCTCGCGCTTTCACCATGATCCACGCCTGGAGCTCGTAACCCCGCGAGGACGCAGGGACGGTTTTCAGCCCCGCTCGAGGAATCCATCGGAACGAGACGTGCTTCATGGCCGTGCATGAGCGCCATCGCGTCTGCCGTCTCTTCTTCTGCCCTCGTGCTCGTGCTCGGTCTCGCGTGCGCCGCATGCAGCGCCGCGGACGGACCCGGGCCGTCGACGAAGAACGGAAAGACGAGCGCGGGTGATCCCTCGAACGGCGGCTTCGGCGCAAACAACGGCGACGGCGCGACCAACAACGGTGGCAACGACACGAGCCAAGGTCAGGCGAGCGAGGTCTGGGGTCACAGCGCCGACACGCTCTACAAGCTCGACCCGACGACGAAGGCCGTGTCGGTGATCGGCCCGTTCAAGGGATGCAGCGGCGATGTCCTCGACATCGCGCTCGACGCCGACTCGCACCTCTTCGCGACGACGGCCGACGCCCTCTGGACGGTCGACCGATCGGATGCATCCTGCACGAAGATCGCGGGCGGCACCTATCCAAACTCGCTGTCGTTCGTCCCGAAGGGGACCGTCGACGCGAACAGCGAGGCGCTCGTCGGCTATGACCGAGGCACCTACGTGCGCATCGACACCAAGACCGGTCAGAAGACGAACCTCGGAAGCATCGGCGACGGGCTCGAGTCGAGCGGCGACATCGTCTCGGTGAAAGACGGCGCGACGTTCCTCACGGTGACCGGCGGCGCGTCGTGCAGCGCGACCGATTGCTTGATCGAAGTGAACCCGACGACCGGAGCGCTCGTGAAGAACTGGGGATCGATCGGGCGAAGCGAGGTCTATGGGCTCGCGTTCTGGGCCGGCAAGGTCTACGGATTCGACGCGGCCGGCGAGCTTTTCGAGGTCTCCTTCGAAGGCGATGCGCTCAAGACGGCGGCGATCGACGTACCTTCGTCCACCACGAACCTCGCGTTCTGGGGAGCTGGCTCGACCACGAGCGCGCCCGTGTCGGGTCCCAAGTGATGAACAAAAGCGCCTGATCCCCTCTGCTCGCGCTCACTGCGGCGAGCCCGATCTGCGTGCATTGGTGCGCGTTTCGGCAGGTTTTCGCCAAGAACGCGTGCCCGCGAGGACGGAGGGAGCCGTTGAAAAACCGCTCCATTCTTCGGTTTCCCTATGCGACGCTTCCGGCCCCGTCGCAGCAAAAGGGGAGCCCGTCGGACGTTCGACGGGCGAGGGAGCAGAGTGTCATGCCGGATCAGCAGCTCATCATCACCGTCGGTGTCATCTTTGTCGCAAGCGTCGTCATCTTGTTCGGCATCTTGGCGATGGTCTCGCGTTTCTACCGCCAAGTGGAACAGGGGAGGGCGCTCATCATCAACACGATGCGAAAGGAACCGACCGTCGCCTTCACCGGCGCGATCGTCCTCCCGGTCGTGAATCGCGCCGAGACGATGGATCTCTCCGTCAAGACGATCGACATCGACCGTCGCGGCAAGGAGGGCTTGATCTGCAACGACAACATCCGCGCCGACATCAACGTCACGTTCTTCGTCCGCGTGAACAAGACGGCAGACGACGTGCTCAAGGTCGCGCAGTCGATCGGGTGTGCGCGTGCGAGCGACTCGAAGACGCTCGAGGAGCTGTTCACCGCGAAGTTCGCCGAGGCGCTCAAGACCGTCGGCAAGCACTTCAACTTCGAAGAGCTCTACACGAAGCGCGACGACTTCAAGGACAAGATCATCGAGGTCATCGGCAAGGACCTGAACGGCTTCATCCTCGACGACGCCGCGATCGACTACCTCGAGCAGACCCCGCTCGAGGCGCTCGACAAAGACAACATCATGGACGCGGACGGCATCCGCAAGATCACCGAGATCACCGTCCAGCACAACGTGAAGACGAACGAGCTCCGCCAGCGTGAGCGCATGGAGATGGGCAGCGAGAACTTGAAGGCCGACGAGGCGATCTTCAATTTCGAGCAGCGTCGCGCCGAGGCCGAAGCGAAGAAGGCCAAGGAGATCGCGATCGCGCAGTCGCGCGAGCAGAACGAGGCGGCCCGCGTCGCGAGCGAGGAGTCGAAGAAGACGCACATCGTGCATCACAAGAACGAAGAGGAAGCGCTCATCGCCGAACAGGCCAAGCAGCGTGGCGTCGCCGTCGCGCAGAAGAATCGCGAGCGCGAGATCGCCGTCGAGACGGAGCGCGTCGAGAAGGCACGCCAGCTCGAGGTCATCAACCGCGAGCGCGAAGTGGCGCTCGTCGGCATCGCCCGCGACAAAGAGGTCGAGCTCCAGAAGAAGGAGATCGCCGACGTCGTTCGCGCGCGTGTCGCCGTCGACAAGACGGTCGCCGTCGAAGAAGAAAACATCAAGGACGTCCGCACAATCGCCGCGGCGAACCGCGAGCGTGATTCGCTCAAGATCAAGGCGGAGGCCGAGGCGGCGACCCAGCTCGTCAAGCAGGTGAAGGCCGCCGAGGCCGCCGAGGAGGTGGCGAAGCACGCGGCACGTCAGAAGTCGATCACCGCCGAGGCGGAGCTCGAGACCGCCGACAAGCTCGCGCGCGCGAAGATTCGCCTCGCGGAAGGCACGCAAGCCGAGGCGGCCGCCGAAGGTCTCGCGAAGGCGCGCGTCAAGGAAGCCGACGCCGTCGCGACCGAGAAGCAAGGCCTCGTCGACGCGCGTGTCGCGCTCGAGAAGATGCAGTCGATCGCCGCGGGCGAAGAGAAGCAGGGCCTCGCCAAGGTGAAGGTGAAGGAGGCCGACGCGCAAGCCGTCGCGAAGCTCGGCACCGCCGAAGCGTCCGCGCTGCGCGAGAAGCTCAGCGCCGAAGCGTCGGGTGAGGAGCAGAAGGGCCTCGCCGTCGCGAAGATCACGCGCGAGAAGCTCGTCGCCGAAGCGGCCGGCATCGCCGAGAAGGCCACGAGCATGAAGGCCCTCGACGAGGCAAGCCGCGGCCACGAGGAGTTCCGTCTTCGCCTCGACAAGGAGAAGACGATCGAGCTCGAGACCATCCACGCGAAGAAGGACGTCGCGGCCGCGCAGGCGCACATCCTCGCGCAGGCGTTCACCAACGCGAAGTTCAACATCGTCGGCGGCGACGGCGCGTTCTTCGATCGCTTCGTCAAGGCCGTCAGCGTGGGCCAAGCGATCGACGGCGCGGTCGACTCGAGCCCGCACGTGAAGAGCCTCGTCGAGTCCGCGATGCGACCCGACGACGAAGCCGTCCTCGGCCTCGTCGAGAAGCTCCTCATCAACGACCCCGCCGCCACCGCGCGCCTCAAGGCAGCGACGCGCAGTGGCCCCGCCGGCGCCGGCGAGTAACCGCGCGCGCGTTCGGCTTCTCGATCATCTCGGGACGAGGATCACCAGTTGCACGTCGCGCCGGTGACCTCGCCGCCGAGGCCACCCCACAGCCCGAGCGTGCACTGGCGATCGGTGCCGTTGCACGCCATGAGCACGCCCGGCGCGCGGTGGGCGAGCCACGACAACCCGAACGAAGGACACACCTGCGAGCTCTCGTCCTCCGCGCTCGCGGGCGCGGTGGGGGCCGACGCGTCGAGGTCAGGACCTGCGTCGCCTGCATCGCCTGCCTCTCCTGCGTCGCCTGCGTCCGCGGGCGCCCGCGTGTTCGACGACGAGACGTTGTCGTTCACGTACGTCTTTCCATCGGGACAGGTCACCTGGTACTTCGTCAGCGTGATGTTCTCGAAGAGCGCGACCTCGCCCTGAACATCGAACGTCGTGCGACCCGGGCCGAGCACCTTGCCGGTCATGCACGGGGCGCCGTTCGGATCGAGCAGACGCCAGTTCACGACCGGGAACAGGATCGTCCCGTCCGACGGCGTGTCGATCGGGCCTTCGAGCTGCCACGACGATCCGTTCGGGTACGTGCACGACCTCCGATCGTCGGTGAAGTGCCCTTGGCCGCCCGTCACGCCGACGGCGCAGGCTTGCGCCTTCGTCACGAGGCGCTTCCAGCAGTTGTTCTCATCGAGCCACTCGCACGTCATCGCGCTTGGATGCGCGTTCGGCGAAGGAACGGCGCCGCCGTCCCACGTCGCCGCAGAGCCGTCGCCCGGTTGAATCTGCACACCGCATCCCTGGCTCTTCGCGGCAGGCAGAAAGCAAAGTCCCGTCATCATCAAGAAGCTCGTCGCCAAAACCTTGTTCATGCCCCGTCATGGAGCAGCGGATGTGCCATGGAAGAGGACCGCGAATTCCAGGGAAAAACAGGCAGCTCCCACCTCCGCGCACGAAGGCCGCTTGTGATCCGAGATCACAAACCGAGCGACCAGGCCGAGCCGATCTTGCCGTCGTTCTCGAACGCGTCGAGCCAGTACACGCCCGAGGCGTCGACGACGATGGCGGAGGCGCCGCCTTGTCCGGTCGCGATCGTCTCGGGCTCGCCCGTGCCATCACGACGTGCGCGGCGAACGAGGCCGGCCTGAGGGACGGTGAAGTACACCCACGTGCCGTCGATCGCGACGCCGCCCGGCGCGCCGATCTCGTTCGAGAAGGTGTGCACCGTGTTGCCGTCGCGGGTGATCGAGCGAACCGCGAAGGTGGCCGTACCGGTGAGCGCGACGTAGAAGATCTCGTTCTTGTCGAGCACGAGCGCAGCGCCTTTGTCGCCGCCGATCTTCGTGGGCGCTCCGCCGGCGTCGACCCCGAGCACGCGGATGCCCTGGTCGTTCTCCGTGATCCACGCGATCACTTGGTCGTCGACCGAAAGACCGTGGGGTGCGCTCTGCAACGCCGCGAGCTGCTGCGAGTTGCTGATGGGCGTCGTCGCCGTCGCGCGGTTCACCGAACCAAATCCGCCGCCACCGAGCCAGTAAATCGTCGAACCGCTCGGCGGCTGCAGCGTCTCGACCGGAAGCGGCACGCAAGCGATCGATGTCGAGCAGGATGCATCGGCGCCGCCGCATCCCGCCTTGGGCGTTCGGTAGAGCGAGCCGTTCGCGTAGAGGGTGTCGAGCGAGCCGAGGCTCGTGACGAACAGGTCGTCGGCCGCCGGCGGCACGTAGAGGCCGTACGCGGTGGGCATGTCGGCGAGCTTCGTCGCAGGTGCGCTGCCGTCCTTCGGCGCTCTCCAGACGGCGCCGCTTCCTCCGATCGCCGGGACGCAGCTCGGTCCTCCATCGACCTTCGGCGCGGACGTCGCGTTGACGCTGCCGGTCGTCGTCCAATAGACGAACGACCCATCGACGCCGATGCTGCGCGGCCGGTCGAGGCCGGAGGCGAGTCGAACGGGCTCGCGTTTGCCCGGCGCGTCTGGCGTCGCGTCGGGGATCACGGCGGGAGCATCGGGCGACGCGTCGGGCACGAGCGGGATCGGCGCGTCCCCTTCGATCCGGCATCCAGCGCCAGCGATGAGCCCGGAGTCGTCGCACGTGTTCGGATCGATCGTCGCCGAGACGCATTGGCCGCGGCCGTTGCACGTTTGCCCGGAGGGGCAGTCGACCCCGCGGCAGATTTGGTGAAGGCCGATCGGCACGACTGTGGTGCGGCGCGGGCGAAACGAAAGGCTCCGGCGCGCGATGATGCATTGCGCGTCCACCGCGCCGGGGACGCACGTTCGTGGGTCTTTTCCGGACAAACCCATCACGACGCGAACATCGACGTGCGCGTCCGTCTCGCCCTCGGGCACGACGATCATCGAGCCGATGGGGTGCACGGCGCTCGCCGGTGTATCGCTCCAGGTGGCCGAGGCGACCGTTCGCGGATCGGCCTCGTCGTTCGTGTAGAACGCGAGCGTGTGCTTCGCGTCGAAGGGCACATCGGTCTCGACCTCGAGGCGAATCTCCGTGGGCGACGCGCACGACGCGGCGACCGCCAAGAGCCCGGCGAGGAGGCCGGTCGAGGCACCTCCAAGCGCGACGAGCTGACGCCACTTCGTACGTCGTTTCGTGGTGGAGAGGAGCGCCATCAGAAGAAGAGAGCCATCCGTGAAGTCGTCAGAAGGAGAAGGTTGTCGCGCCGATGCGGCCAGTGCCGATCGTGCCGGTCGCCGGATCTTTCTCGGTCTGCGTCGCGATCACGATCCCGACGCCTACCCCGGTAGCGACCACGCCGACCGCCGTCCAAAACCACCATGTCGCGAGGATGCTTTTCTTCGGCGGCGGCTCTGTCGTCTTGTCTGGGGTGGTCGAGCTCGCGACGGGAGCCACGACGCTCGCGCTCTTGCTCGCAGGCTCCAGCGTGACGGTGATGTTCGTCTCGACAACGCCGCCTGCGAGCGTGACCTCTTGGGTGTGGGTGACATAGCCATCGGCGGACACCTCGAGGAGCGCAGGTCCTGCGTTGACGCGCGTGGGCTCGAACGGCGTCGTCCCGACCCGACGATCTCCCAGACGAACGCGCGCGCCCTGGACGTTGCACGAGAGATGGAGGACCGCCACCTTCGCGCGGACCTCGTCGAGCAGCGCGGTGAGCCGGCCGGCCCGCGTCTTCAAGTCGGCGCTCGCCTCGGCATCGAACTGCTCGAGCACGACGAGCGCCTCGGGGTAACGCGCGAGCGCTTGAAGCGCGCGGCCTTCGTTGTAGAGGAGCGCCGGATCCGGCGCGAGCGCCTTCGCTTCGCGATAGAGGCGAAGCGCCTCCTCCGGACGTCCTGTCGTCATCGCCTCATTCGCTCGATCACGAAGCTCACGGCTCTTCGTGGTGGCATCTGCGCTTGCCGGCGGCGGCGGTGACGGTTGGGCATGCGCCGCCGTCGCGAAGAAGATCGCGGAGAGGAGAAGAAGGAGCCAAGCAAGCCGTGCGGGATGGACGGGCTTCATGTCAGTCGGGATGCGCGAGTCGTCTCCCAAGATACCAACGTTGCCAGCGTCGAGACCAAGAAGACACAGGTGTGAGTGATACCGATCGGACACACTGCTTCGCTCGTCGTCCCTTATTCTGCGGGGAAATCACACAATCGGGCCGCGTCTGATTCGTGCGACGATGACGGAAGAGGCAAACGAATTGCCGCCGACCGCCATCCAAAAACGACCCACCCTGCGGTCGCCCGTCTTTCGGGTTCGCGTCGTGACCTCGCCAACGTCGCCCAGCGCCGCGGTGGGCAAAGAGGTCACGATCGACTCATCGACGCCGCAGCGCATCTACATTGGCTCGAGCGACGTCTCGGAGCTTCGCGTCGAGGGCGATCGGCTCGTCTCACGCCGTCATGCCGCGCTCGAGATGCGCGGGGATCGCCTCGTCGTTCGCGATCTCGAGTCCACCAACGGCACGAGCGTCAACGGAGTCCAGGTCACCGAAGCGTTGCTCGCCGGTGGTGAGCGGCTGCGCGTGGGTGAGACGGAGCTCGCCGTCGAGCTCGTGACGCCGAGCACCTCGGTGACGATCTCGCCCGACATCGCGTTCGGGCGCTTGCTCGGCGGCAGCCCGCAGATGCGTCGCTTGTACCCGCTCTGCGAACGTCTCGCGCGTTCGGACGTGCCGCTCATCATCGAAGGGGAGACGGGGACAGGCAAAGAGGTCCTCGCGGAGGCCATCCACGAGGCGAGCGGCCGCAAGAATGGTCCGTTCGTCGTCTTCGACTGCACGACGGTGCCGCCCACGCTCGTGGAGTCTGCCATCTTCGGGCACGAGCGCGGCGCCTTCACCGGCGCGACGAACGCGAAGGAGGGCGTGTTCGAGCAAGCGAACGGCGGCACGCTCCTCATCGACGAGATCGGCGATCTCGACATCTCACTCCAGCCGAAGCTCCTCCGCGCGATCGAGCGAGCCAGCGTGCAGCGTGTCGGCGCCACGCATTGGACCAAGGTCGACGTCCGCGTGATCGCGGCGACGCGGCGTAACCTCGAGTCGGCGATCCAAGCAGGGCGTTTCCGCGACGATCTCTACTATCGCCTCGCCGTCGCGCGGATCGAGATCCCGCCGCTGCGCGAGCGAACCGGAGACGTGCGCTTGCTCGCCGAGCAGATGTGGACGCGCGCGGGCGGAGACGGCGCCATCCCGGAGCGCTTCGTCGAGTCGCTCGAGTCGTATGGATGGCCGGGCAACGTACGTGAGCTCCAGAACGCGATCGCGCATCGCGCCGCGCTCGGTGACCTCGCCGATCTCGCGACGATCCAGCGCGCGCGTGTCCCGTCATCCCCGAGCGCGAGCGAGAAGGCGGCGCCCGCGTCTTCGAACGAGGACGTGATCGGGCGCGTGATCGCCGACGCGATGCCGTACGCGCGCGCGCGGCAGGTCGTCCTTCGACGTTTCGAGGAGCGCTATCTCACGTGGGTCCTCGACAAGCACGGCGGCAACGTCTCGAAGGCGGCCGAGGCGTCGGGCATCGCAAGACGCTATTTTTACGTGCTCCGAAGCAAAGAGGGCGGCGCCGAGGGGGACGATTGAACACGCGCGGGTGCCGCGAGGAGTAGAATCGATCTCGGATGGAGCTGCTCGACAACACGGCTGTGCTTTGCGGCAAGTACCGCATCGAGCGCGTGCTCGGCATGGGCTCCTTTGGCGCGGTCTACGAGGCCACCCATCTTCGAATGCAGCAGCGCGTGGCGGTCAAGATGCTGGCGCCCCAGCACGCCGCGCGCAAAGACGCCGTCGCGCGCTTCGAGCGAGAAGCGCGCGCCGCCGCCCGTCTCCGCGGACCGCACGTCGTGCGGATGATCGACGTCGACTCGACCGAGAAGGGGATCCCCTTTCTGGTGATGGAGCTCTTGCAGGGGCAAGACCTCGAAGACCTCGTCACGTCGTCTCCCGCGCCGCTGTCGATCGCGCGCGCGGTCCGCTTCATGTTGGATGTATGCGATGGCGTTCGTGAGGCGCATGCGGCGGGGATCATTCACCGCGACTTGAAGCCTGCCAACGTGCTCATCGTCGACGACGGCCACACCGCGAAGGTCGTCGACTTCGGGGTGTCGCGTGTGCTCGACGAGAAGCCGATCACGCGAGACTCGGAGGTGGTCGGCACGCCCGAGTACATGGCGCCCGAGCAGCTCCTCGGCGGCCCGCTCGACCATCGCGTCGACCAGTATGCGATCGGCGTCATCCTCTACTTCTTGCTCACGCGAAGGCTTCCATTCCCCGATCACGAGGCACACAACGCGACGCCGTTCACGGTGATGGCCGCGACGTTGAATAAAACCCCCACGCCGATCGAGGCGCTGCTGCCCGATCTCCCGCGCGAGCTCGCGGCCGCGGTCATGAAGGCGATCGCGCGTGAGCCAGACCAGCGGTTCGAGTCCGTGAGCGCCTTCGCCGCCGCGATCCAGCCGTTTGCCGGAGACGAGAGCGTGCCTGTGCTCGCCGCGACGGTGGCGATGCCCGCGTCGGCGCCGGCGATCGCGTCCGCAGCTTCGAGCGAGCTAGCTTCACGCGAGCCCGAACCAGCACCGGCGAAGAAACCCTCGCCGATGCTCGCGATCGCGGCGGTGGCGATCGTCGTCGTCGTTGCTGGTGTCGTGATCGCATGGACGTCAGCGGCCTCGTCGCCCGCGACGACGGCGACGATGCAAGCGCCCGCGGTCTCCGCGCCGGCGGCGTCGAGCGTGACGATCGCGGCGCCTCCCGTGAGCGCGCCGGTGGTGACGAGCGCGCCGCTCGCGTCCGCGCCAACGCCACCCGCGACCGTGCGAGCGACACCACGGATCACGCCGTCGGCTCCCGCGAGCCCCACGACGCGCTCCTCGACGAACCGTCCACCGCCAGCGCCTTCGGCGAGCGGGCAGGCGCTCTACTTGTAGGAAACGGTCTCGAAATAGAGCTCGACGTCGAGAGAGCGAGCGTTCAGGACGAGAGCGTCTTCTTCGTCTTGGCGCTTGGCTTCCCCGGCTCGCCGATCCCGTGACGGCGCAGGTAGCCACGCACGTGCGCGCGCTCCATCGCGGCGCGCCGGCCGATCTCGCTGACGTTGCCGTCGCATTCGGCGTAGAGCGCCGTGAAGTAGTCGCGCTCGAAGCGGGCGAGGAGCTCACGCTTCGCGTCCTGGTAGGTCCGGCCCGCGGTGGGGGCTCCCTCGTTCACGGTCGCGGCGAGCGGGGCGAGGTAGGCAGCGAGATCGATCGGCCCTTCTTTCACGAACGCGAGGGCGACCGAGATGACGTTGCGAAGCTCGCGGACATTGCCTGGCCAATCGTGGCGCATGAGGCGCTCGAGAGAGGCGGTCGTGATTCGTTCGTAGGCGCGGTGGTCTCCGATCTCGCGGCTCATCTTCTGGACGAGCGCAGGGATGTCCTCCACGCGCTGGCGAAGCGATGGGAGCTCCATCTTGAGCTGCGCGACGCGGAAGTAAAGGTCGCTGCGGAAGGTGCCTTCGTTGACCTCGCGAACGATGTCGCGCCGCGTCGCCGCGATGACCCGCACGTTCACGCGCTGCCACGTGTTCGAGCCCACCGCCTTGATGCGCTGCTCCGCAAGCGCACGCAGGAGCTTTGGTTGAACGTCGAGCGGGAGCTCCCCGAGCTCGTCGAGGAAGATCGTCCCGCCATCGGCCTCGAGGAAAGGCGAGATCCGCTTCGCGATCGCGTCCGAGAAGGCGCCGCGCTCGTGTCCGAAGAGCGCGCTCTCGGCGAGCCCGGGTGGGATCGCGCCGCAGTCCACGACGACGAACGGCTTTCGCGCGCGTGTGCTCGCCTGATGAATCGCCGCGGCGACGAGCTCTTTTCCGCAGCCCGTCTCGCCGAGGATCAAGACGCTGAGGTCGGTGGGAGCGGCTTGCCGGCATCGCTCGAAGATGGCGCGCATCGACGCGCTCACCCCGACGAGCGGCCCAAACTCCATCACCTCCGGGATCGATACTCGCTCGGGCTGGGTCGGAACGAGCTCGAGGGTGGAGTCACCGATCGTCAAGACGGTGGGCTTTGCAATGTAAGCCTCCGCGATGCGCGTATCGCCGATATAGGTCCCATTGCGAGAGCCGAGATCGCGTACGCGCACGCCGCGCTCCGTCGCCGCGACCTCTACGTGAATGGCGCTTACCTTTCTGTCGTCGAGGACGAGATCGCACGAGCCGTTGCGACCCACCACCTGGACTTCATGGCCAATCTCGAGGGAAGGAAGAGGCGCTAATGGGTTATCGGCGGATCGCTCGTCACCGCTGCGTTTGGCCTTGTCGGCGCTGCGCGCGAGCAGGCGAAGGGTCCCGCCGCGAACTTCGACGCGCTCGATCGTGTTGATGGTCAATGGAGTGGTATGGGGAAATTGCTCTCTTGCCACGTAGTCTCCTATCAGGTTGAAAGGATGAGCCGGCGCAAACACGTTTGGAGCTGGGCCGCGCAGACGCGTGCAGCCAGCTAGCGTGCTTTGGTCACTAGCGTGCGTTGGTCACTCAGCCGCTTCCCTATGCAGAGAGATTGCGGACACGAGCGTGTCGCTTCGTTGGTGTCGTGAACGCGGAGCTCGCTTCGTCTTCGTGTTACGACGAGGAGCTCCGTAGAGCCGTGTTCGGACGATTCACCATGGCACTCGTTCTCGCGCTGCGCTCGCGATTTTTGTGCTGCGCGAGCGCTTTCGTTGTTCGAGAGGCAACACCCCGCGAAATCTCGGCGTGGCATGGAGCTTGGATGGTGTGTGAAGCCTCGTGGGCTTGAGACTCGATCGCAACGTCCCGCTACTTCGCCGGCGAGCTCCCGAGCGCGGCGGGGCCACCCATGTACGGGCGCGATTGCACGATGAACAGCTCGTCTCCGCGAAATACCCATTCGATATCGAGGGGTCGATCCTTCGGAAAAATGCCTTTGATCTTCGTCGCGGCGTCGGCGAGGCGCGCGACGCGGGCGTTCGTGAGGATCGGCTCGTTCTTCTTCGGGTTCGGCACCTCGCGGACGCCGCCATCCGGATGAAAGACGAGCATCGTGTCCTCATCGGAGCGCGAGACGACGCGAAGGCTCTTGTTCCATGGATTGTAGAGCACCATCTCCGGCACCTTCTTTCCGTCGACGACGCGGATGCCAAGCCCGCTCTTCGCGTTGATCGTGATCGTCTTCGTGTCGCTCGGATCGGTCGGATGCGACGTCACGAGCACGCCTGCGGCGGTCGCGTTGATCCCGACTTGAACGAGCACGGCGCCGTAGACCTGACGATGATCGATCCGATAGAGCTCGCGCTCCTCGTAGGCGGCGAGGTTCCACACGCTCGCCCAGACCTTCTTGACCGCGAGCACGACCGCGTCGATGCCGTGGACGTTCGGCACGGTGTCGTAGAGGCCAGCGCCGGAGAACCCGGCCAAGTCCTCTGCGTTCGTCGAGCTTCGAACGAAGACGCCGACGTCCGAGCCGCCGTCCTCGGCGGCAGCGTCGGTGAGCTTCTTCCACGCGATCGTGAGGCTCGTGACGAACGAGTCCGAGATCGGTGCGTCTTGAATCGCCTTGCGGATCTTCTCGAGAAGGACCTTGCGCTCCGCGAGGCTCGCCTTGAACTTCGGATCGGCGAGCATGGCATTGATCTTCGCGTCGAGGCCGTTCGCCTTGAGGTGATCGGCATAGGCCGAGATCGGCACGCCGAACCCCGGAGGCACCGACACGTTGGGGAGCTTGGCGGAGACGATCTCGCCGAGGTTCGCGGTCTTCGAGCCATACGCGCTCGCGTCCGAGGCGTGCAGCGTGTCGAGGGTGGCGAGCGTCGTCGCGGTAAGATTGGCCTTCGGCACCTGCACGGTCGTGCGATCGTGTCGCTCCTTCTGCGCTTTGGTGATCTCCTCGGGCGTCGCGGCGCGGAGCGATGCGCTGGTCGATCCCGCCTCGAAGTACACCACCTTCCCCTCGAGCGAAGCGTAGGTCTTGGCTGCGTCGCGAAGGCCGATGTTCGGGATGTCCCACGCCGCGGCGCGCAGGTTCACGTGCGAGAGCGGCGTCGAGAACGTCTGCGAGATGATGCCGGCGACCGGCGTGATGTCGGTGAGCGGCTCGGGGAGGATCACGATCTCGTCGGGCGCGAACGTGAGCCCCGAGGCGTCACCTCCCTTGACGATGCGGAGCTTGCCGACGGCGGTGCCCTTGTGAAACGGCTGGTAGCCGACCGCCTTGTAGATCGCGTCGTTCGTGATGATCGGGATCTCTTTGGCCTCGGCGAACGTCGTCTCTTGGTCGTTCGAGTTCGGGCGAAGCTTCACCTTGTCGGCGTTGTAAAACGTCTCCTTCATGCGCTTCCACGCGAGCCTCACGTGCTCGGCGGTGGCCTTGTCACCATCCCAGAACGCCATCGACCAGACGTCGGGGCCGAGATGATGCACGAGGTAGCACATGAGGAAGTCCGGCTTGTCCTTGCCGTAGTTGCGATCGAAGAGCGCTTCCGCCTCCTTCGTGCGCGGCACCTTGAGGAGCTCCGCGAAGATGAAGTCCTTGTGCATCGGGTAGAGCTCGGCGTCGACGTAGTAGATGGCCTTGCTCTTCAGATCGACGACGAACTTGGTGAAGCGCTCGCCGCCGACCTCCTTCGAGTAGTGGAGGAAGTCCTCCTCGGACGCGAGCTTCCCGATCCAGACCGGCCTCGTCGTCGTGACGACCGCCGCGTCGGCGTTCGTGCTGGCGGACGCGTCGGACGCCGCCTGGGTCGAGCCGGCCTCCAGCGCGGGGGCCGGCACAGGCTTCTTGTCGCACGCCAGCGCGGCGAGCAACAACGACAACGACAGCGAGAAAAATCGCGCGGGTTTCATTCGATGACACCGACCTCACGGAACGCGTAACGCGCCGATGATATTCGGGACACCCCAAAAAAGCTGCGTGTACCATCGCGGTCACGATGGCGGCGACCAAGGCAAACGCGACCGCGAAGAGCGGCGGCAAGAGCAAGAAGAAGACGACGACGAAGGCGAGCGCCAAGGCGAAGAGCAAGGCCACGGCGAAGACGAAGGCCAAGACGAAGAGCAAGGGGGGCGCCTCCGCCGAGATCAAGGTCACGTTCGCGCCGGTCCCGACGCCCGAGCCGTGGACGATCGAAGAGACGGGCAAGCCGGCCTTCGAGATCCTCCACACACCGCTGCCGTCGTCGTTGCCTTCTCCAGCGAAGATCCTCGAGAAGCACTCGGCGTTCGTGCAAGCGCTCGCGTTCTCGCCCGACGGACGCGTCCTCGTGACGGGATCGGAAGACGGATCGATCCGCGTCTGGGACGTCGAAAAGGCGCTGTGTCTTCACACGAAGACCGACCACTCCTCGGCGGTGAACAGCGTGGCGTTCACGACGGACGGGAAATACCTCCTCAGCGGCTCCGACGACCGCTCCGTGGGCGTGTGGAAGGCCTCCTCGTTCGATCTCGTTCGCATGATGTCGGGACACGACGATTATGTCAGCCGCGTGCGGCCGGCAGGACCAGGGCGTGCCGTCAGCGCGAGCAAGGACGGGACAGTGCGCCTCTGGAACATCGAGACCGGCGAATGCATCCACGTCATGAATCAGGAGGCCGGCTGGGTGTTTGCGCTCGGCGCGTCGCACGATGGAAAGCGAGCGGTGGCGGGCTCCGATCGCAACGTCATTCGGATGTGGGATCTCGCGACCGGGAAGGTCGAGCGATCTGCTCGATGCGTCCGACCTCTTCATCGGCGAGATCATGGGCATGACGCTCGCGGGGGAGAACTCGTCTGGAAAGGGCCACAAGCACGCGCCCAAGCAAGCCGTGTTCGCGCCCGACGACAAGACGTTCGTCACGTGCGAAGGAGACCTCGTCGTCTGGGAGGCCGAGACCGGCGACGAGCTCGCGCGGATCGAAGGCGACGGCTGGCCGATCGAAGGCATCGCGTACATCCCCAACCGCGCGCTCGCCACCGCGTCGTCGGTGAGCGAGGAGACGGAGCGCAAAATTCCTCGATCAGCTCACGAACGAGCCTGAAAATCAGGCGATCCGATCGGTGTACAGCGACTGGCTCGAAGAGCGCGGACGTGTCGACGAGGCCAACGGCGTGAGGCGCTATGGGTCGAGCCGCTACGTCTTCGGCGGAGGCCGTGAGTCCGTCCACGTGTTCGATCTCGTCAGCAAGTCGATCATCTCGCAGGCCGCGTGGAACCACGGCGAGGCGAAGAACGTGGCGGTGTCGCCCGATGGACGTTGGGGCGCGTGCGGATCGGACGACGGCGTGATCGGCATCTGGGACCTCGACGTGCTCATGCGCGCCGGGCTCCCCGATCGTCACTTGTCGCTGCCGAGCGGCGCGAGCATCGCGCAAGACGGCACCGCGCTGACCGGGAGCTCGGACCGGATGATTCGTCTCTGGAACAAGGACGGCAAGACGAGCAAGCGCCTCCGCGTCGAAGAGGGGTTGTTCGTCAACGTCGACTTCACCCCCGACGGTCGCTATGCGCTCGTGATGAACGATCGCGGCGTGCTGCGCGCGTTCGCGACGCAGAGCGGTGAGCTTCATGGTGAGCCGGCGTATTTCGACAAGGAGAAGAAGCACGCGTCCTTCAACGAGCATCGCTTTCTCCGCGATGGCCGCATGCTCGTCGCGTCGATCTCGTCGCCCCTCGCGATCTGGAGCGTCGATCCGCCGATGCCGCCCGAGGTCTTCGCCGAAGACGCCGGACACGTGACCGCGATCGACGTCGACGAGGATCAAGATCTGGTCGTGACGGCGCAGTACGCCAGCGGCGAAGAGCCGATGAAGGTCCATTACTGGAGCCTCTCGAAGCGATCGCTCGAGCGTGAGATCGTCCTTCGCGCCGACAAGGCGCAGTACGGCGCCGCGGCGATCATCGCCAGCGACCGCGTCGTCATCACGACGTCCGAAGGCGGCATGATCCTCCTCGACCGAGAAGGTGAGGTCGTCTCGGCTCATCAGGTATGCGAGGACTACCTCCACCGCATGGTGAAGCTCCCCGATGGCAAGGTCGTCATCGGCGGATCCACGCCACGCCTCGTCGATCCGATGGGGCCACACACCGATCCCCGCGAAGGCGTCGTGCTTCGCCACCTGTCGGCATGGCAAGACGCTGGCCGGCAGACCGTGCTCCTTCCTCACAAGGGCAAGGCGCTCGTCTATTCGAACGAAGGCGTCGCGCTCCTCGATCTCCTCGAGGACACGTGCTCGTCGTTCACGCCGCTGCCCGAGGTGCACGAGGTCGCGGCGTCGCCCGACCTCGCGTACGTGGTGGCGCTCTCACGCCGTCCTGATTGGCAAGGCTGCCCGGTCGTCCTTCGCGCTACGAGCGCGCGGTAGGGTGGTGGACGAGAGCCCTGAAAAATAGGCTCAGAAAAGAGCCGCGCCGGCATTGGGATAGGCGGCAAAGACGGGTACCATCGCCCCGCTCGTATTCTCATGACGTCCCAAATCGACATCCCGAAGGCTCCCGGAGCCGGCGCTCCTCCACCCGCCTCGAACGGCAACGGCAACGGCGGCGCCGCCGCGGCAGCGTCCGCGCTCGAAGGCGGGAGCTACGACGTCATTCGCAAGCGACTGCTCGAGCAGGCCTCCGAGCTCGCCGCCAAGGCCGAGGCGCTCAACGAGAAGCGCAAGAAGGTCTTCGGAGGAAGTGAGCTCGCGCTCATCGCCAACGAGCGCGTACGCACCGAGCACAACTGCATCGCGCGTGACGTCATCAGCGTCGCCGGCCACCTGCTCTTCGGCTTTCAGGTGTTCCTCGGACTCAAGACGGAGACCAACGTCCCCGATGTCTTTGCATTCTACAAGTTCGAGAAGAAGCAAGGCGCCGGCGGCACCGAAGAGTGGGACCTCGACGCGCAGCCGTTCGACGGCCCCGGCAAGTTCCTCGCCGACGACGCGTTCGTCAAAGAGATCCGGGATCTCTTCAAATACGGAAAAGACGTCCGCCTCCTCCGGCTGAAGCGCACCGACACCCGGCTGCTCGCGGTCGTGCAGACGGGCGCGACGGTGAACGACGTCAAGGTGCTCCGCTGGGCGATCGACGCGGCGGGGCGCGTCTCGTTCATGGACGCGCGCGGCGACGAAGAGGCGAAGCCGCCGAAGCAGCACGACTTCCTCTGGACGCAGACCGGGCGCGAAGATCAGGTCGCCGGCCCGTTCCCGCACATCAACATCCTCAACACGGTGTTCGTCGAGACGGTCGGCGGCGATCTCACGATCAAGGTCGAGAACAACACGAAGGACGGCCGCGGCGTCTACCGCGAGCCCGTCGACGACCCGAACCAGACGCTCGACGACGGCGACATCGCGTACGCGAAGGTCGGCCAGCTCATCCTCCTCAAGATCAAGCCGTTCCGCGAAGAGAAGTACCGCTACCTCGTCTTCGACACGCGCGCCCAGCGCGTCCGGCGGATCGACTCGATCGGTCAGGCCTGCCACGAGCTGCCGGAAGACCACGGCATCGTGTTCCCCGGCGGGTATTTCCTCCAGAGCGGAGAGCACAAGGTCTTCGACGAGGACGCCGATGGGCTCGAGTTCGAGCGCATCGTCACATCGCCAAACGGTGAAGACGTCCTCTACGTCTACCATCGTCGCGATCAGGGCGAGTACCTCCTCCTCCCCTACAACTTGATCCGCAAAGAGGTCGCGTCACCGATCCGGTGCCACGGCTTCTCGCTCTTCGCGGACGGGACGATGGCGGTGATGCGCTCCGAGGCGGAGCCGACGCGCGTTCACCCGCTCCAGATCTGGCGCACGCCCTTCAACACCGTCGAGCACGCCGCCGCGAAACCTCGCGACGGAAGCTACCTCGCGAAGGTGGGCAACGCCGATCTCGTGCGCGGCATCTCCGACGCGCTCTCGCTGCGAAGGCTCGCCGTCGTCGAGCGGCCGTCGCGCGTCACGTACGAAGATCTCGTCGCGGCGGTCTCGCGCGCAGTGGATGCGCACTACTGGCTCGGGCATGCCGAGACCGGCGATCTCCTCTCGACGCTCGGCGCGATGAAGAAGACCAGCGAGCTCGTCCTCGACGAGTTCGACAAGGTCGAGGCGATCGAGAAGCGTGCACGCGAGGCGCTCGCGCAAGCCGAGGCGCAGCAGAAAGAGCTGCTCGTCAAGGTCCGCCCCGACGACCTCCACGCGGTCGAGGACTACCTGCGCGCGCTCACGACGTTGCGCCATCAGCGCGGTCAGCTCATCAGCCTCAAGGATCTGCGCGGCATCGACGTGCATGCCGTCGCGAAGCTCGAGAACGATCTCGTCGCGCGGTTCGACGAGGTGAGCAAGGCTTGCGTCGACTACTTCTTGAAGGAAGACGCCTTCAAGCCGCTCGTCGATCAGCTCGACGTCGCGGTCTCCAAGATCGAGGCCGTCACGAAGGCGACCGAGCTCGCGCCGTTCGGTGAAGAGCTCGACGTCATTCATCAAGGGCTCACCCTCCTCGCCGAGGTCACCGGCTCGCTCAAGATCGAAGACGCGACGGCGCGAACGCGCATCCTCGAAGGCGTCAGCGCGGCCTTCTCCCACCAGAATCGCGCGCGCGCCGTCTGGCAGGCGAAGAAGAAGGAGGTCGGCGGCAACGAGGCGCGCGCCGAGTTCGGGGCGCAGTTCCGCCTCTTCAGTCAGGCCGTCACCGGCGCCGTGGCGCTCTGCGACACGCCCGAGAAGTGCGACGAACAACTCTCGAAGCTCCTCCTCGGCCTCGAGGAGCTCGAAGGGAAGTTCGGCGAGCTCGACGAGTTCACCGCCGACCTCGCGGCGAAGCGGGAAGAGGTCAACGACGCGATCGGCGCGAAGCGGCAGCAGCTCCTCGACGAGCGACACCGGCGCGCGCAGAACCTGATGACCGCGGCCGACCGCATCCTCTCCGGCGTCGGACGAAGAGCGGCCACCTTCAAGACGCCCGACGAGCTGAACGCGTACTTCGCCTCCGACGCGATGGTGCTCAAGCTCGCCGACGTCCAGGCGCAGCTCCTGGCGCTCGGCGACTCGGTCAAGTCCGACGAGGTCGCGGCGCGGATCAAGACGGCACGCCAAGACGCTCTTCGCGCGATGCGCGACAAAGCAGAGCTCTTCGACGGCGGCGAGAACGTCATCAAGCTCGGCGAGCACCGCTTCAGCGTTCATACGCAGCCGCTCGAGCTCGTGCTCGTCCCCCGCGACGGCGTGATGACGCTCCACATCACCGGCACGGATTTCTTCGAGCCGATCGACGACCCGGAGCTCGCCGCGTCGAAGGATCTCTGGGACCAGACGCTGCCGAACGAGTCGCACGTGGTGTATCGCGGCGAGTACCTCGCCACGTCGATGCTCCTCGACGCCGAAGACGGCAAGAGCGGGCTCACGATCGACAGGCTCACCGACATCGCGCGCGGCGGCGTGGGTCCCCGTCCTGCCGACGCTCCGCCGCCGAGCACCTCGGGGACGCCGCCCACCCTCGTCGAGGTCGTTCGCGCCTACGCGCAAGACAAGCTCGACGAAGGCTACGAGCGCGGCATTCACGACGCGGACGCCGCGTTGATCCTCGAGAAGCTGCTCGCGCTGCGAGCGAGCGCGGGGCTCCTCCGCTACTCCCCGAACGCACGCGCGCTCGCGATCCTCTGGCTCGCGGGCCTCGACGCCGACGCGACCAAGGTCTTTCATGCCCGCGCGCGGAGCCTCGGACGTCTCCGCGTCGAGACGATGCACGCCGCGGCGCAGGCGAGCCTCGCGCTGGAGATCGAGAGCAAGATCGCCGAGCGCGCGAAGTCCCTCGGGCTCGACGCACCGCGCGGAGAGATCTCGAGCGCGGCGCGCTACATCGTCCTCGAGCTCGCGAACGAGCACGTTCGGCTCGTGGCGAGCTCGGCGGCCGACAGCCTTCGTCGTGGCCTCATCTCCTTCCTCGACGAGGCAGGATCGCGCCGCGCGTTCGAAGACGAGCTGCGCTCTCTCGAGAATCATCTGCCCGAGCGCCTCGGCGTCGCCATCGCCTACATCGACGGCTTCGTCTCGGCGACGAAGCTCGAGCATGCACGTGCGTTCATCCGCGAAGCTGCGGTGATGCTCGTCACGGAGCGCGTCGCGCGCGAGCCGTCTGCGGCCACGGTCGAGGCTCAGGTCGACGGCTTGCTCGGCGCCCATCCGCGCATCCAGAATCGTTCGATGCGCCTCGCGATCGACGAGGTGCTGTCACGCCTCGTGCCGTTCATCCACGAAGCGGCGCCACGCTTCCGCGCGTTCCGAAAGCTGAAGGCGGAGATCGTCGATCGCGAGCGGAAGCGCCTGCGAATGAGCGAGTTCGCTCCGCGCGTGCTCACGTCGTTCGTGCGCAATCGCCTCATCGATCAGGTGTACCTGCCGCTCATCGGCGCGAACCTCGCCAAGCAGATCGGCACCGTGGGCGCCAAGAAGCGCACCGACTTGATGGGCATGCTGCTGCTCGTCTCGCCGCCGGGCTACGGCAAGACCACGCTCATGGAGTACGTCGCCTCGAAGCTCGGCCTCGTCTTCATGAAGGTCAACGGCCCTGCGCTCGGCCACGACGTGACGTCGCTCGATCCGAACGAAGCGAAGAGCAGCACGGCCCGGCAGGAGGTCGAGAAGATCAACCTCGCCTTCGAGATGGGCAACAACGTGATGCTCTACCTCGACGACATCCAGCACACGTCGAGCGAGCTGCTCCAGAAGTTCATCTCGCTCTGCGACGGACAGCGTCGCGTCGAGGGCGTGTGGAAGGGCGTCACGCGCACGTACGATCTTCGCGGCAAGAAATTCTGCGTCGTGATGGCGGGTAACCCGTACACCGAGTCGGGCGCGCGGTTCCAGATCCCCGACATGCTCGCGAACCGCGCAGATACGTACAACCTCGGCGACATCCTCGGCGGGCAGCAGGATCTCTTCGCGTCGAGCTACATCGAGAACTCGCTCACCTCGAGCTCCACGCTCGCGCCGCTCGCCACACGCGAGCCGTCCGACGTGCAGAAGCTCGTGCGGATGGCGCGAGGCGAGGACATCCCGCTCACCGAGCTACAGCATGGATATTCCGCCGCCGAGGTGGAGGAGATCCTCGGCGTGCTCAAGCGTCTGATGAAGGTGCAGTCGCTCCTTCTCCAGGTGAACCAGGAGTACATCAAGTCGGCCTCGCAAGAAGATGCGTACCGCACGGAGCCTCCGTTCAAGCTGCAGGGCAGCTACCGCAACATGAACAAGCTCACCGAGAAGATCGTCTCGGCGATGAACGACGCGGAGATCGAGCAGCTCATCGACGATCACTACGCGAGCGAATCGCAGACGCTCACCACCGGCGCCGAGCAAAATCTCCTCAAGCTCGCAGAGCTCCGCGGACGCATCTCGGACACGCAAAAAGCACGCTGGAAAGAGATCAAAGACGCGTTCGTCCGCACCGGGCGAAGCGGCAAGAAGGGCGACGATCCGGTCGCGCGCGTCACCGGCGCTCTCTCGGGGCTCGACGAGCAGCTGCAGCGCATTCGCGAGGTGATCTCGCACGCCTCGATCGCCGCCGCGGCGGCGCAGCAATCGAAGAGCAACGAGGCCGAAGCGCTCGGTCCGATCCTCGATCGCCTCGGTCAGGCGCTCCGGCCGCTCGGCACCGCCAAGCCTCCGCGCGTCGAGCTTCGCATCGACGACGGCAGCGCCGCCGCCGCGGTGGCGGTCGTCAATGTCGTCCGCGAGCAGACGTCGGCCTTCCAGAAGGTTATCGCGAGCCTCACCGAGCTCGCCAAGCGCGTGCCGCAGGCGACGAACGGGTTCCAGGAAGCTCCCACCGCCGTGCATCAAACGGTCCCCGGGACGCTCCCGCCGCCGGCGTTGCCGAATCGGCCGACGAACCCAGGATTCCCCGCTCCGCCGAACATGCCACGCGCGACGACGCCACCTCCTCCCGGAAGCATGCTCGACATGCGGATGGAGGAGCTCGTGGGCGCTGTGCGTCGACTCGAGCAGCGCTTGTCCACGCTCGCGACCGCGCTACCTCGCTTCGACGTCGCGCTCGACGCCTCGAGCCCGAGCACGCTCTGGCGCAGCATGGACGGCGATGACGTCGTTCGACACGGCGGCGTCTTCGTCGCGACGTACGCGAAGCTCCCTCCGCTCGGCGCCATCCTCGCGCTCGCGCTCGAGTTCCCTGGCGGCGTTCGTGTCGAATGCCAGGGCCAGGTGTCGTGGGTGCAAGAGCACCTCGGTGACGACACCCCGGCAGGCTTCGGCGTAAAGCTCGTCAATCCGTCGAACGATCTCTGCGCGACGATCGCGCAGTTCGTTCGCTATCGCGAGCCGCTCGTCCGCGAGTAGCCTTGACACGCACGTCTCGCCAGGCACGCGATGGCACAGTCGTCGATGCCTGAAAGACCGTAAAAATAGGCAGATCGCGCGGCCTCTGGCTTGCACATGCGCGCGCGTGATGGCTCCGTTCTTCCTCCGGTCAAGCTCCCTGTCGGTCGTCGCCTTGGCGCTCTTGAGCGGCTGCGCGGACGACGAGGCGTCTTCGGCGTCTTCGTCGTCGTCGCCAACGTCACACGCACCGGCGGACTTGCCGAAGGATCGCTGCGGCTGTACCACCGAACAGGTCTGTGTTCGATCGTGCGGCGGCAACGAGACCAGGTGCGTCGAGGGGAGCAGCTTCAAGTGCTCGCTCGGCGAGAGCGGCGCATGCGGGCGCTGCTTCGATTCGTCGTTTGCTCCTTCGGACAACCCGTGCAGCTTCGGCGGGCGCTACGACGCCCAGTGCTCCAGCATCGCGCGGACGACGTCGAGCTACGAAGTGACGTGCGGCTGCCACTAACGCTCGCCTGTGTCCTCGTCGTCGTTGAGGCGCCAGATCGGGAGCGTGCGGAGCCCCGGGCGCCCCTCGAGTAGCTCGTGCGGTCCGTAGCGGCCTTTGTACGCGAGCGAGACGCAGCCGGCGACGCGATAGCCGAGGTACACGTACGGAAAGCCACGCGCGTGCGCGTCGTCGATCAACGTCACGATGTGGGCGGTGCCGAGCGAGCTCGGCGCGTGATCGGGATCCCAGAAGAAGTAGACCGCCGACAGCGCGTTCGGCACCTCGTCGACGATGCCGAGGCCGACGAGGCGGTTGTCTCGTGGATCGCGGAAGCTCACCTCGCGAACGGCGGGATGCTCGAACGCGAAATCGAACGCGTAGCGCTGCGCGTCGATCGGGCTCGGCTCCCACCCGCGCGCCACTTCACGCTGTGCATGCCAGCGCGCGTAGAGGTCGAGGCGCTCTTGATCGATCACCGGCCGCGCGTAGGTCCGCACGAGATGCGCCGCGTTCTTGCGCGCGCGGCGCTGGCTCTTCGTGGGGTGGAACGTGGGCGTGGGCACACGAAGCGTGACGCACTCGTTGCAGTCCTCGCAGGCAGGGCGAAAATAGACCGGGCCGAAGCGGCGCCACCCTCGTTCGAGCATGGCGCCGAGCTCGGCCGCGGTCACGTCGATGAGTACCTTGACCTCGAGCGACGCCTCACGATCGGGCAAATAGATGCATTCGTGAGGCGGCTCGACACCCTCTTGAACGACCTTCGCCATGACGACAATCCATCATGACCTTCCCGCATTCGGCCCGCGGGAGCAAGCGTCGTTAGCTCGACTTACCCCAGAGCTCCATCGAAGCGCGACCCTCGCCGGGTAGCTTGCCGTACTTGAAGTCCACCCGCTGGATCACGCGTGCGTTGCCGGGCAGATCGATGACGCGGCTCCTCGTGTTCTTGTCGAACATGAGCCGGGTGTTCGGCGAGAACTTCTCGCCGTCGCCGAACGTGATCACGACATCGAAGAGCTCGACGAGGTTGCCGTCGGCGCGAAGCTGAATGGCGGTAAAGCGGCCTTCGCTCCTCCCGACGCCGATCACGTCATGATCGACGCGTCCGTGGACGACTCTCTCTCCGAGCTTCTCCCATCCGCCGGCGACCTCGTGGGCGCTCGGTGAGATCGAGGCGCTCGTCACCTCGGTGTGTGGGCTCGCAGGTGCGTTCGCGTGCGCTGGCCTGCCGCCACACGCCACGAGCAGGAGCACGCCGGCTGCGAGCGCCATCTTTGGCAGCGTGGACAGGAATCGGTTCATCTGACGCGAGCGGATGTTCACCATGGTCGTCGTTCTCCTCGAATAAGTGGGCGTGCACGCAGGCAACACGCCGGGCGAAGAGGCCCAAATTCGCCGCGAGAGACGCGTCTCGCGAGCTCGGATGGAACGGATCGATCACTGGCGCGTGCACGGATCGATCACTTCGGCGGTCTCACGAGGTTTCAGCTCCTGGTGCGATCGACGTGATAATGTCGAGCCGAGCACCACGGATGGTCGGAGGATGTCGGTAGGAAGCGGAAATCAAGACCCCAACGCGAAGCCGGACGACGATGGCGCGTCGACGCTGCTGCAGACGCGCGCGCCACGGGCGACCTCGGCCCTCACCACGGCGACCTTTCGACTTCGAGTGGAGCAGGGACCAGACCAAGGGCTCGAGCTCATGGTCGACGGCACGCAGCCCTCGCGCCTCTTGATCGGAACGAGCCCGGCCTGCGCGCTCCGCCTGACGGACCGCCAGGTGTCGCGCCGGCATGCGGCGATCGACGTGACGGCCGACGGCCTGCGCCTCACCGATCTTGGCTCGACGAACGGCACGCGCGCGAACGGCATGCTCGTGTTCGACGCGATCCTCTCGCATGGAGACACGTTGCGCCTCGGCGACGACCTCTTGCGCATCGAGCTGGCTGCGCCGATGGCCGAGCATCCGATGCGTGCGGCGCTCCGGTTTGGCCGAGTCATCGGCGCGAGCCCCGAGATGCGACGCCTCTTTCCGCTCTGCGAGAAGCTCGCGGCGAGCGATGTGCCGCTCGTGATCGAAGGCGAGACGGGCACCGGCAAGGAGCTGCTCGCCGAGTCGATCCACGAGGAGAGCCCGCGCGCCGATGGTCCGTTCGTCGTGTTCGACTGCACGACCGTCGCGGCGAATCTCCTCGAGTCGCATCTGTTTGGTCACGATCGCGGCGCGTTCACGGGCGCTTCGAGCTCGCGGCGAGGCGTCTTCGAGATGGCCGAAGGCGGGACGCTGCTCATCGACGAGATCGGCGAGCTCGATCCGGCGCTTCAATCGAAGCTCCTCCGCGCGATCGAGCGACGCGATGTCCAGCGGCTCGGCAGCGAGAAGTCGATCCGCGTCAACGTGCGCGTCATCGCCGCCACGCGTCGCGATCTCGATCGCGAGGTGCAAGCAGGGCGATTCCGCGACGACCTCCTCTATCGTCTGGCGGTCGCGCGCATCGAGCTGCCGCCGCTCCGAGAGCGCCGCGGCGACATCCCGATCCTCGCGCGCTACTTCTGGGAGCGCCTTGGCGGCGTCGAGGCGCAGCCTCTCCCGGACGACCTGATGCAGCGGTTCGAGGCCTACGATTGGCCGGGCAACATTCGCGAGCTTCACAACGCGATCGCGCGCCGTCTCGCGCTCGGTGACCTCGCGCCCGCGGTGCCAGCTTCGCCGTCCTCGCCGCCGCCCGCGGCGGGTGAGCGCGCGCCGGGCGGCGCGCCTGACGTCCTCTCGGAGACGCTCGCGATGGATCTCTCGTTTCCGGCCGCGCGCCAGCGCGTCATGGACGCGTTCGAGAGCGCGTACGTGGAGCGGGTGCTCGCGAAGCACAACGGCAATGTCCTTCGCGCCGCCGCCAGCTCTGGGATCGCGCGACGCTATTTCTATTTGATCAAGGCGCGCCAAGAGGCACGCAAAGAGAAGTAGGATGAGCCCGAGGTGGGGTGTGTTCTGCGCGTTGGCGTCGGCTGCGGCGATCGCCGTCGTCGGCGTCGTCGCATGCAACCTCACCGATGGCCTGCAAGGCGGCGCAGACGAGGACGCGAGCGATGGATCGTCGTCGGAGTCGTCCACGAGCTGCGACGCCGATCTCGCGAGCTCGATCGAGAGCTGCGGGGCGTGCGGGCATGCGTGCGCGGCCGGTCCAAACAGCGTTGCTTCGTGCGTGGACGGCGGCTGCACGGTGGTCTGCACCAGCCCGGCGTTCGCCGACTGCGACGAGGACGCGTCGACCGGATGCGAGGCAAACCTCAACAACACACGGACGCATTGCGGAAAGTGCGGGCACGATTGCCTAGGCGGCGCTTGCACCGCCGGAGAATGCCAGCCGTACTTGCTCGCCGCCGGAGCGGAGGCGCCCGCGCAGATCGTGGACGACGACACGTTCCTTTATGGCATTAACGCGTTTGGCAGCGTAACGCGCATTCGTAAAGACGGCGGCACGAACAGCTATAACGTGTTGGCTTCGGGCGGCGCTACCTCACAATCGCCGCCACCACGAATCGCCATGGGGGGTGGCGCGCTCTATTGGACCACGTACAGCGGCGTAGCCGCCGACGGCGGCGCGGACGGCGGCATCTACGAGCTCTTGCTCGACGCGGGTAGTGGCGCAAAGCCGAGCGTCCTCACCACCGCGGATCGACCGCTCGCGATCTCCGTCAACGCGACCACCGCGTTCTGGTCCGAAGGGCCGACGAGCGGGCCCGGCGCGAGCGGGACGATCAAGAGCTGCCGCCTCTCCTCCGGCGTCGGGTGTGGCAAGACGAACGTCGTGGTGCCGGTGGAGACGGGCGCGATCACCTCCGTGATCGTCCAAGGGCAAAACGTGTACTGGGCCAACGGGGGCACCGCGCCCGGCTTCGCGGATGGAGCCGTGCGCAAGTGCCCGTGGGCGACGCTTCCGTGTGCTCCGGAAGACCTCGCGACCTCACCGCTGCGCGCCTTTGCGCTCACGATCGACGGAAACACCGCCTACTGGACGGCGCGCGAGTCGGTCGCCTCGTGCTTGCTCGTCGGTTGCTCGAAGCAAGCGATGATCGTCGACAACTTCCAGCTCGATCCCTTCTTCCTCACCGCGACGAACCAAGCGGTGTTCTTCACGACGCGCGATGGCGCGATCAAGTCGATCCCGAAAGCGGGGCCGCCCACCGCCGAGAAGGTCCTCTTTCAGCAGCGCGGCACGAATCCGTGGGACGTCGTCGTCGACACGCAGGCCGTGTACTGGACGGACCTCAGCGGCAAGCCCGGCACGCCGGGGACCGCGGTCTACAAGCTGGCCCGCTGAGGACGCCGCCACGCCGCGCATCCGCGGAGAAAGCGCTATTCTGGCCGTGGCCGCATGACGACACGGCATCCTCTTTCCACGCAGCCGAGCGTCGCCGCGCCACTGATCCTTGGCCGGTACGAGGTCTTCGACGCGATCGCGTCCGGCGGCATGGCCACCGTCCACTTCGGTCGAATTCGAGGCGACGCTGGCTTCGCGCGCACGGTCGCGATCAAGCGAATGCACAAGCAGCTCGCGATGAACGAAGAGATCGTCCGCATGTTCATGGATGAGGCCCGGCTCGTCGCGCGCATCCGCCATCCGAACGTCCTCCCGATCCTCGACGTGGTGGAGGAGGGCGAGGAGATCTTCCTCGTCATGGAATACCTGCACGGCGAGCCCCTCGATCGGCTGGTGCATCGACCGCAGTCGTCTCCGGTGCCGCCCGCGATCGCGACGGCGCTCTTCGCCGACGTGCTTCACGGACTTCACGCGGCGCACGAAGCGACGACGACCGATGGCCAGCCGCTCGGCATCGTGCATCGCGACGTCACGCCTCACAACATGCTCGTAGGCGTCGACGGCAGCGCGCGCATCGCGGACTTCGGCATCGCCAAGGCCTCCTCGCGCGAACAGATGATGACCGAAGCGGGCGTCTTGAAGGGCAAGCTCTCGTACATCGCGCCGGAGCAGCTCGACGGCGAAGCGACGGCCGCGACCGACATCTACGCGGCCGCGGTCTCGCTCTACGAGGCGCTCACCGGCCGCGTGCTCTTCTCGGGCAACAACGAGGGCGAGATCTTGAACAGGATCCTCATCGGACCCACGCAGCCGCCGAGCGCGATCGTCAAATCGATCTCGGCCGACCTCGACGAGATCGTGATGCGCGGCGTCGAGCAGCGCCCGCACAAACGCTTCAAGACCGCGCGCGACATGGCGCTCGCGCTGGAGAAGGCCAACGCCCGGCCTGCCGCGTCGGAGATCGCCGCCTGGGTGGAGACGCGAGCCAAAGACACGCTCGACAAGCGCAGCCGCGCGCTGGCGTTGATCGAGAAGCTCCCGCTCTCGAGCGAGGGCCGCGTGCAGAGCGCCGAGGCTCCGGTCCTCGTGGAGCCCGCCTCGGAGCTGACGGTGCAGATGCACACGAAGTCGATGGACCTCGGGCTTCGCACCGTCCCGGGGTTGCCTTCGCCACGACGTCGCCGCGTGTCGTCGATCGCGCTCGCGATCGCGGTGGGGCTCGTGTTCGGCGTCGCCGGCCTCGGCGTGATCGGCTGGGCGCGCGCGCATCGCGGGTCGAGCGCCACCGACGACGCCGCCGCCAGCGTCTCGGTGGCATCCACGGAGACGCCTTCTCCCGAGCCAACCGGCGTCGCGAGCGAGGACGTCGCGTCCGTGGCGCCTTCGTCGCCGAGCCCAACGGCCGCGCGAGGCAAGTCGCACCCACGATCGCTTGCGACGGGATCGGCGTCCGCCGCGCCGAATTGCAGCCCGCCTTACACGCGTGACGAGACGGGGCGCAAACTGTACAAACGTGAGTGTCTCTGATGAAGCGTCAACGTCGAGCAGGCCTGCGTTTGGCGTCGATCGCGACGGCCACGCTGCTCGCCACGCTCGCGACGAGCGCCCGCGCCGACGAGAAGGAACTATGCGCGACGGCGGCGGAGTCCGCGCAGCTCCTCCAGCGACAAGGCAGCCTTCTCCGCGCGCGCGAGCAGGCGCTCGTCTGCGCACGGCTCGTGTGTCCGCCGATCGTGAAGCAAGACTGCGACGCGCTCTACGCGAGCCTCGAGCTCACCATCCCGTCGGTGGTCATCGCGGTCCACGACGAGGCAGGCAAGGACCTCCCATTTGCGAGCGTGACGATCGACGGCGCCGAGGTGCCGGTGACGAGCGGGCAGGCGGTGCGGCTCGATCCTGGCACGCACCTGCTTCATGCAAGGGCGGACAAACACGGCGCCGTCGACCAGCGCATCGTGCTTCGCGAGGGCGAGAGGGCGCGCCCCGTCGTCATCACGCTCGCGTCCACCGACAAGCCGCCCGCTGCGCCGGTGCCCGTGGCGCCACGGCCGGTCGACACGCCATCGCCTGCGCGATCGACGCATCCGCTCGTCTGGGTGTTTGGCACGTTGTCGCTCGTCTCGGCGGCAGGCTTCGCGATCTTCGAGGTCCAAGCGATCAACGACTCGAAGCACTTCAAGCGCACGTGCGCGCCTCGGTGCTCGGATGACGATGTCGACACCGTGCGCACCGAGTCGACCCTTGGCGCGATCTCGGGCATCGCGGCGCTCGCCTTCGCGGGCGCGGCTGTCGGCGTGTGGCTCGTCGATCGCGAACCGACAAGAGCCCCAAAAGCGGATCAACGTGCCATGAGCGTCGGTGTCGGTCCTAACGGGATATCCGTTGGCGGGGCTTTCTAGCCGTTCGACGGTGAGGCGATAAACCGTTAGGGACCGGCCCACGTCCCAATCGCGGCGCGCTGCTCGTCGGTGATCGTGTAGCTCGATCCGAGCGGAGGCATCGCGCGCGGTGTCCCGGCCTTGGCGACGACGCGGTCGCGGATCTTTGCACGACGTGACGCCCACGACTCGTAGGTGGACAGATCGATGCCTGCGCTGTCCTTGCCCGTGCCGGCGGGGCTGTGGCAGTTGCTGCAGACGCTCGCATAGATCGGCTGGACGCTGCTCGTCCATGTGCCCGCGTCGTCGTTCGAGGTCTTGCCGCTGAAGCGCCCGAGCGTGCCTGCCGCGATCGTCCAGACGTCGCCCGAGGGAGAGCCGAAGAGTCGGACGTCGCTCGGAAAGGTCTGGCCCGCGCTGATCGCGAGCGAAGCCGCCTCGGGCTGATAGAGCGCGAGCTCGGCGTCGATCGCCATCCACACGTTGGCGCCTGCGCTCACGAGGCCGTGGATCGTGCGCGGCCCTGCGTCGAAGACGAGCTGTGGCTCTGCGCCGGCGATCTTGTAGAGCGCATGATGCGTCGCCGCGAGCAGCTCACCTCGCGCGTCCCACGCGACGAAGCTGGCGTCGAGGAGGGACGTGTCCGTCTCGTGGCCCTTCGCGTCGAGGACACGAATGGCGTTGGCGGCTGGGCTCGCGATCGCGAGGAGCCCGTTATTTCCTGCGGCGAGCATGTGCTCCCCGCCATCGTCGTAGCGGACGACGTTCTTGCCGTCGCTCACCGCGATGCCGTTCTCGAGGACGAACCCGATCGGCGGCGTCTTGGCGTCGGCCGTGGACGCGACGTCCATGACCTTCGCGTCGAGGAGTCCAAAGCGATCCGTGACGTCCTCGAGAGACGACGCGACGCCGCTCATCCAACGAACATGGCCGTCGCCGCCAATGCCCACGATCCATGTCGACGTACCGTCGGCCGACGGGATGACGCCCGCCGAGCGCCAGTCGGTGACGGACTCGTCGGTCGCTGCGCTCGCGCCGCCGGTGAACATCGTGACGCCGGAGCTCCCAAACACGGCAAAGGAGCCGCCGTTCTCCGCGACCGCCTTGACCTGGCCGACGTTCGTCCCGCTCGGATTCCAGGCGACAGGCGTGAGCGTCAGCGTCGCGTCCGTCTTCAGCGGCTTGGGGCCGGGCTCTGCAGGCTCGCCCGAGTCGCAGGCGGGCGAGACAATAGAAAGGCCGAGCGCGCCGAGGAGCCACCACGAGGATCGCGTGATCATGTCGACAGGAGCTCCTTCACGATCTCTCCCTCACGGAAATATTTCTGCGGATCGACGCCGAAGGCGCCGATGAACGTGGCGAGCACGTCGGGGGGCGCGACCGGGCGCTCACCGTCGATGAAGGTCCCGGCATTGGCAGGTAGCAGCTGCTCGGGATCGGTTTTGCCGTAGACCTGATTGCCCTTTAGCTTGGGGCTAATCACGATAGCGGAGCCATTGGGATAATGGTCGCGGCCCTTGGCTAGGTTGATTTGAGGTGTACGACAGAAGTCGCTCGTCACGAGGATATGCGTGTGCTCGCTCAGCTTGCTTTGCGGCTTGGTGGGGTGGGGGATGGCGTCGAGCTGGTCGATCAGGCTCGCGATCGTGTCGAACATCTCTTGCTGAACGAGCGCTTGATTGCGGTAGTTCGAGAAGTGGGTGTCGAAGCCGTTGAAGACGAAGCTCACGCAGCGCGCCATGTTCTGGCGGAACGCCTCGAGCGCGAACGCTGCGTTGGTGGCGCCGTCGGCCTGCGTCTTCAGCTTCGCGATGTTGAGCTCGGGATGCTTTTGCGCAAGCGCCGCGGCGCTGAACGCGTCGGCCATGCCCTTGCCCATGAGATTCGTGAGGCTTTGGTATTGGAGAGAGAGAGCCTGGTACGCCTCGGGATCGTTGGCGAGCGCGGCGAGGTCTTTCGCCTCCTCGGAGAGCATCATGCTCACCTTCGTGCGCTCGTCTTGCGTGTCGTAGAGCGTGGACCGCGTGAGCGACTTCGAGACGGTGCCGATCGACGAGATGCGGAGCGGCGTCACGCGCGCGTCCATCTGCGCGCCGAGCGAATACGAGGGAAATTGAACGCTGAGCACCGGCAAGAGCTGCTCGGTGCCGAGCTCGTTCGCGAGGCAGCAGTCGATGCTCGATTGATTGGGCCGGCCGCCGTTCAGATGTCGACCGGTGACGGCGTACGTCTGCCCGTCGGGATGGCTCACGGTGTTGGTCGCCAGCCCGTTGAAGAGCGTGAGCCGCTTGGCATGGCGAAGGAGCTCGCCGAGGGTCGGCCCGAACACGAAGGGCGTCCCGGCAGGGCGAATGGGCTCGAACGTCATCCCGCCATCGGACAGCGTGCCGCCGTTCTTCCAATTGCGGATGACGCTCGTGTCCGTGTTCAGCGTGCTCGCGGGGTCGATGATCGCGCCCTCTTCGAAGCGCGGATCGGTGCAGAGCGTGACATCCCATCCGCCGAGCGCGTGGATGAAGATGAAGAACTCGCCGTCGTCCGCGTTGGGTCCGGCGACGGCGCTGAAGAGCGGGGCGCTCACCATCGAAGCTGCGCCCGCGCCCGCCATAGCCTTGAGAAACGATCGACGACTCGTGGAGATCATGCGTTCTCTTCTTTCATCGCTCATCAGTAGAGGTGGAGCTCGGGGTGGCGAACGAGGCCGTAGCAGACCGCCGCCCATCCAGCCTCGCCTGGAGAGAAGCGCGATCCCGACACGCTCGCATGGGCAGACATCGTGTCGGTGTAGAGCTTGTAGAAGCGATCGCCGCGCGGCGTCTGGGCAAGCGCCGCGGGATAGCCGAGGAAGAGGCGATGCATCTTGTCGAAGCGAGGCGCGAAGTCTGTCTGTGAGAGCGCCGGCGCGCCGGCGGCAGGGAGCTCGAAGTCGTAGACGAGCCTCGGGCTCGTCGTGCGATCGTGCTCGAGCGCGCGGTCACAGAGCGATATGCCAATACGCTCGAACGTGGCGATCATGAGCGTATTGGTCTGTCCGATACGCGGAGTGTCATAGCGATAATCAGGTAATCCGAGCGTGGCGAGATAGTCGTCCCACGTGTCGAAGAGCTGTTTGCCGTCTTTGGCCTGGGCGCTGGCTTGTGCATCGAGCGGCGCGAGCCCACCGAAGATCATCAAGTAGCTTCGGATGTACGACTCGGCGGGCAGGAGGCGCGGGCCCTCTTTGAGCGAGGTGTCTTGTGGTGTGACGTGGCCCGGCGGGAGGGTCGCGGGCGGCGTGCCTTGGCTCGACGTGTCGTCCTTTTTGTCGCCCGAGTCCGAGCAGGCGCCGAGCGGCATCGCGATCGCGAGCGCGAGCGCGACGACAGGAGCAGAGGACTTCATCGACAGGACGGATCCAAACGATCTCATTGCGAGCCCCCTTGCTGCTCTTTGCGCCACGCGCTGGAGGAGAGGTTGTTGGCCTTTCGGTAGGCGTCGCTCTTCAGCATCGCTCGAACGACCGCGCGCATCTTGAAGCCGCCTTGCGCGAGCGCCGCCACGAGGGACTGCCGGAGCGCGTCGTCGTCGGCGCGGAGCTGCCGGCCGAGGAACGACGATGCGACGTTCTGCGCGACGCACGAGGCAAACTCAGGATCATTCGTGAGCTCGGTGGCCATGCCCATCGGGCCGAGCTCCGCGTGGTTCTTCGATGTGCCGACCACGTCGGGGTACGCGCCGCGCAGGACCGCATGTTTCTGGTCGCTGAACGCCGGGTCGAAGTACGTGGCGCACGCGCCGGTCATCTTTCCCTTCGCGTCGAGCTTGCACTGACAGATCGCCGGATCACCCGCGCCGCCCTTGCACACGGCGCTCGTGTCGACCGGGAACGTGGAGGAGGGGAGATAGGTGACGTCGCTCTCGACGATGCGCGAGAAGTACGCGGCCATCGGCTCGAGCGTCGTGTGGCAGTGATTGCAGCCCGACCGCGTCATCAAGTTCGGGTCCGTCGACGGGGTGAGCTTCAAGTTCGGTGGCGCGATGAAGTCTTTGCAGAGGAAGGCGTTGTAGAGGATGTGCGCCTTCGAGCGGCGCGTGCCGTACTTGCTCAAGAACACCGGCATCGTGAGGATGCCGGCGGCCTGCTGGCTACGCGTGGGCACTTGCACCCAGCGCCGCGCGTCGAACGGCAGGAGATCGCTCGGGAGGACCTTCGGGTCGACGAGAGGGACGGGCTCGGGGTATCCCAGGTTGGCGCCCTGGCCGCAGCAATTCGCGGGGGCGCTATCGCGATAATATTGAGCGAGCGGGCCATTCACGAACGTGTATTGGCCTGTGAGCATCTCGCGGAAGTCGCGATCTTCGCCGAACAAGAACGCGAAGAACTGACGCGCCTCCTCGGACCACCAAAGCAGGTTCCAATCGCTCATCGATTGGCTGGCCTGATCAATGGGGTTCTCGGTCCCAAACAGGTTGAGGTCTGGCGCGATGGTGGAGGGCGACGCGTTCGGATTCGTCCCGCCGACGGGAAAGCAATGCTCGAGGCCTTCGCCGCAGCCGCAGTCCGCAGCATGGGAGAAGCCTGTCTGCGTGCGGCACGAGATGGGCTCGCCGCCGTGGTTTCGCGTGTACGCGTCGTCGATGGGCTGATTGAGGAGACGCCCGCCCGGCGGCGGATTGACCGGCGTCGTTCGGCCGGTGACGAGCACGTGCCCCGTATCGGCGAGCTGCGTCTCTTCCTTGCAGACACGAACTTGCGTCGTGGGCGTCGTGTTGTCGGGCTCCATCGTCAGCCCGTTCGTGAGCGAGAAGCCGTACGTCTTTGCCCAGGACTTGTCGTAGAGCTGAGCGGCGGCCTTCTTCTTGTAATCCTTGTAGAGCCACCACGGGTTTTTCACGACCACGGTGTTGGCGTCGAGCGTGGCTTGCGAGACCGGCGTGCCGGTCGTGCGTCCCGAGCCGGCCGGATAGGGGATCGGCGCGGCGAGCGCAGGGAACTGAAGCCCCGTCTCGGTGGGCGTCATGCAGAAGTCGCCGTCCGTCTCCGGACGCGCGCGACGCTGGCCGACGCGATAGAAGACATACATCGGGTTGCCGTCGGGCCCGACGATGCTCGCGCGGTGCAGCCCGACGACGTTGCTCGCGTCGCGGAACACCGGGTTCACGACGAGCCTCAGCGCGTCCATGTAGATGCGGGTCACGCGATCGGCGTATCCCGGCTCGTTCAGCCTCTGCTCGATCCACGCGTCGAGGTCGAAGCCTGGCGCTTCGAAGGCCGCGATCTCGGCGAGCGTCGGGATCCGACCTTCGAGGTCGATCGCGAGCGCGCGAAAGTGACGGTAGTCGTCGAGGGTGGGAGGCGACGCCGCGTGCGCATCGCGTGCCGTTCCCAAGGCAAGGGCGACAGCGAAGACACCGATGCCGCCGAGGAGCGTGCTGTTCTTGGTGGTCACGGAGGCCGCTCCTACACGGCGCGGGCCAACGCTCAGGCATCCACGAAAGGCCGCGAAAATGGCACAGAACGTCGATCAGACGACCGCGCGATTGCACGGGTTGATCACCGGACTGTGATCAATTCGTGCACAGATACGCGACGTCGCGAACGAGCTCGGAGTAGTCGATCGCCGGCAACCGATCGAGCGCGTAGGTCGACGAGATCGTCGTCAGCGTGAGCTCGGTGTCGTCGCTGGCGCTGACGCCGAGCGCCATCCCTGGCGTGATGCCGATGCGTGCATGCGCGCCGGCGGGGAGGACGCGGAAGTATTCTTCGATCCACCCGTTCTCGACGCGCACCTGCCAGCCACGTCGCGACAGCGCGAAGAGGCGACCGCGCGTCGTCACCGATCCAGCGCCGAAGCCGCGTGTACCGTCCTTCGAGGCGAGCTGATGCTGGCCGTGATCCTCGTCGACGATCGTGAACGTCTCGCGCGTGAGCTGCGGCAGCGGCTGGACGAGCTCGTAGTCCGCGAAGCGCTCGAGCCACCGCGTGCGCGTCTCGGGGGTGAGAAGGATCGGATGCACCAAGATGATGCGCACCGCCGAGCCGGGGTTCTTCGGCAGCTCGAGCGCCTCGTCGTTCTCGTCGGCGTAGGTGAGATCTTCGGCGACGCGGAACGTCTTCGACAGATCTTCGTACGCCCACACGAGGCGCCGCGCGATGTGCCGGAGGAGGGGATGCGCGATGAAGCGCGCCTCGAAGGCTTGCACCGTCCAGGATCGCTTCGAGCACATCGCGGCCTCGAGCTGCGCCACCTGTTGGCGAGCGAGCACCTTCGTGTCCTTCGCGAGGCTCTGGAAGCGTAGCTTCGCCGCGGCGGTCTTCTCCGCGTCGTCGTCCTTGCGCGCGCGCGGGAAGGCCTTCGAGATCGCGCCTTCGTCATCGACGAGATGGGGGACGAGCATCTCGTCGAACGTGAGCTTGAACGTGCGCGAGCCGAGGTCGAGCACCGTCATCCCCTCGCTGTCGAGGCCGAGGGTCGGGACGATGTCGTCGGCGAGCTGCGCAGGCCGCAAATTGCGACCCTCCGACGCTTGGTCGAGCGCGCGGCGAGCTTCTTTGCGGAGCCACGTCGTGCCGCCGGTGCGGGCGAGATCATCGAGCATCGTGAGCGCGAGGTCGCTGCCGTTGGCGGCGAGCACCTGGCAGCCGGCACGTGCGTAGGCCCATCCGCGATCGCCTTCGTTGAGCATGACGACGCGCCGCTCGTCATCGTCCCATGCATGGCGCGGAGGCTCGGCGCCCTTCGCCCAAATGCGAATGCGTCGCGCGACCTCGCGCGCGCAGCCGTCGCCGCCGATCTTCCCTGCGCTCTCGAGCGCCCAGAGATCCGTCGGCGGCTCGCCGGCGTCGCCCCACTTGCTCAAGATCGCGAGCGCGAGATCGTCGAGGGAAGACGCGTCGCATGCGCTCTTCACCTGCGCGATGCCCGGATAGGGACGCGCGAGCGACGTGAAGCGAAGCATCTCACCGAGGGCCTGCACCGCGTCGACGTCGAGGGGCGTCCCGTCCTGCAGGCGCGGGGCAGGGAGCTTGTGGGCGTCGAAGAACCCGGGCAAGGCCGGGATCGCGCTCGGCACGTCGTCGAGCTTCGGATCGCCTGCGGTGGTGTCTCCGCTGAAGAGCGCGACCGCGACGGAGGCTTCTTCGCTTCCCTTCTTGCTCGCGAGCTCGAGGACGGGCTCGACCGCGGCGCGATGCGTCTCGAGCCATGCGGCCGCCGCGGAGCGCGCGGCGCCAGCGAGGGCACGCGCGACGAAGAGCGCCGCGGCGGCGGGATCGGCGTTCGTCTCCTCGAGGAGCGCGATCACGTGTGCCTCGTGGCCTCGCGCCCTCGCGTCGCCGCGCGGTCGTGCCGCGTCGCTCGACTCGCTTCCCTCGGCGCTTCGCGCGGCAAGGCATGCGATCCACGGGTGCTCGATCTTCGAGAGCGCCGCGAAGGGCGCGATGAACGACGCATGCGAGGTGGGGACGGCGTCCGCGCGACCACGCGCCGCGATCCACGCGAGCGCCATCCGCGCGGCGCGATCGTCGATGGCGGCGAGCGCCGGTGCGGCCACGTCGGCGAACCGGACGAGCCACGCGTCGGCGGGCTGCGGGACGAACGGACGCGCGAGCGCCTCTTTGTCGGCGACGTCACGCTGCGCGAAGAGCGCCGCCGCAGGACGCGCCAAGATCGCGGCGCGGACGGGCGCCATCGCCTCGAAGAGGCCGCGCTCGGGAGGCGCGACGCGGACGAAGGCGACCGCCTCGTTCACGATGTCGTCGCCGAGACGCGCGAGGAGGAGCTCGAGCCCACGCACGTCGACGTGAACGGCATGAAGCTCCCCCGCGAGCTCGAGCAGGTGATCGTCGCCGAGCTTGGCGAGATCGGTGGATGGGATGAGGCGCTGCCGATCGAGCTCGTCGAGGAGGCGATTGTGGAGGCGCTCCTCCGCTTGCTCGGAGAGCGGCTTCGTCTCCGGTCCGAGGAAGCGTTCGCGTTCACCCTCGAGCCACGCGAGCGTCGCGCCGCCGCCTTCGCCCTTCGAGAGCGCGGCGATGTCGCGCGTCGACGGCGGCGGCGGTGTTGGGGCCGTTCGTGGGATCGCGCTCACGCCCGGCGGGCTGGTGGACGAGGTCGCCACGCTGGCGACACCTCCATGCGAGGCGCGACGCCACGGCGGATCGACGAGCACGCGAGGAAATCGTGACCGGGCCCCGGCAGGCGGCTGCCCGGCGCGGTCGTCGTCGTGACGCTTCCCCCCATCGACCATCACGCCCAGGCTACGCTGAATCGACGCTCCGTAGCGCAGGAAAACCCGATCGAAATCGCTACGTCGAAACGCTACGCTCTGGCTGTGTACAAGGTCCTCTTCACGTCGGACTACGAGATCCATGGAAGTGGCATGGGATCTCCGAAAGACCTCGTCGTCGACCCGACGACGCGCATGCTCGACCAGCTCGACCGCTACGGCGGAAAGCTCACGATCATGGCGGACATCGGAGAGATCCTGAAGTTCAAGGAATGGCTCGACCGTACGGGCGACGATCGCTTTCACTTCCGCGCGATCCAGGCGCAGATGCAGCGCGCGGTCCGCACTGGACACGACGTTCAGCTTCACATTCACTCGTCGTACTTCAACGCCACATGGGAAGAGGCGAAGGGGTACTGGAAGCAGGACTACAGCGAGTACGATCTCGCGCGCCTCTCCTACGAGCGCCTTCGCGACATGATCCGGCAAGGCAAGCGCCTCCTCGAGGAGACGTGCCGTGTCGCGAAGCCCGACTACGAGTGCTTCGCGTTCCGCGCGGCCAACTGGTCGATGCATCCGTCACCGCGCATCGTCCGTGCGCTCGTGGACGAAGGCTTTCGCATCGACACCTCCGTGTGGAAGTACGGACGCTACGACGACCTCGTGAAGTTCGACTACACGCGCGCGCACAGCGATCTCGTCCCCTGGCCGATCGATCCCAACGACGTGTGCCAGCGTGATCCCGACGGCCGGCTCTTCGAGTTTCCGATTTACACGGAGCAAAAGCCTATTTGGGTATTCCTAACGGCCAATCGCGTTTATCGCGTTATCGCGCAAAGGCTCAATCCGCTCCCAAACCCCGACGGGGCAGCCGATCCGATGAGCAGCTCCTCCGCGGCGCCGAGGTCGATGAAGAGCAAGGTGCTCGGCAAGGCCAAGATGCTGGTCGCACAACACCCGTGGAAGATGGACTTCAACCAGTGCACCGGCAAGCAGCTGATCGACGGCCTGAAGCGCGTCGAGGCACGCTATGGGCATCCCGACGCGCCGCTGCCCTTCGTCTTGATCGGGCACTCGAAGACGTTCACGCGTCACAACGAGCGGAGCCTTCGCCCCTTCCTCGAGTTCGTCGCGGAGCACGCGGATCGCTTCTCGTTCGGGACGTTCTCCGACTTCGAGCCCGAGCGTTATCGCGAGCTCGCGGTGGCGTGATAGACGGTCATCGACCCGTCGCGAACGAAGCCGCAGAGCATGATATTCGCGCGCTTCGCGAGGTCGATCGCGAGCGACGACGGCGCGGAGATGGACGCGACGACCGGGATCCCGGCAGAGAACGCCTTCTGCACGATCTCGAAGCTCGACCGGCCGCTCACCGCGAGGATGTGGTCTGAGAGAGGGAGCGCGCCGGCGAGCACGCGACTGCCGACGACCTTATCCACCGCGTTGTGGCGGCCGACGTCTTCGAACGTCGCGATGTGCGTCCCGTCGAACGTCACGATCGAGGCGGCGTGGCATCCGCCGGTGCGGGCGAAGATTGGCTGGTGATCGCGCAGGCCTCGCGCCGCCCCGAAGATCGCGTCGTGCGACGGCGGCGGATGGCCTGCGTGATCGAACGGCGAGACACGCGCGAGCAGATCGTCGATCGACTGCCGGCCGCAGACCCCGCACGCGCTCGACACGAGCGTCCCGCGCCGCGCGAGCATGCCAGTCTCCGCGTCGATCGGCGGCTTTACACCCGGCGCGAGCGTGACGTCGATCGTGTTCTCGCGGCCCTCGTCTTCTTCGGGGCTGCGCCCGACCTTGCCGCAGTGAACGACGCTCGAGACGTCGCTCGCGCGCGCGATCACGCCTTCCGCGAGCAAGAAGCCAAGGACGAGCTCGCGATCGTGACCCGGCGTGCGCATCGTGATCGCGAGCGTCTCGCCCGAGATGCGGATCTCGAGCGGCTCTTCGACCGCCACCTCATCGTCGCGCTCGTCTCCTCGTGACGAGGACCACACGCGTACCTTCTTGGTCGTCATCGATGGCCGCCGCCTCGTCATTATCGCGCGCCGCGCACGGAGAAGCGAGCGCTACATCTGGCGGAGCGTCAGCGGGGAGCCGGCGGCTTCGTGCGTCGTGACGATGTCTTCGAGCACTGTGCGGAGCGTCTTCACGTCGGCCGCGGACAGGCGCTTCGCCAGCTTGGCCTCGAACTGGGCATGGAACGAGCGCGCGGTGGCGAGCGCCGTGTCGCCTCGCTTCGTGAGGTAGAGGCGCTTCGCGCGTGCGTCGTTCGGGTCGTCGCGCCGCTCGAGGTAGCCCGTGTCTTCCATCGCCTGGACGATCTTGAGCGCGCCCGGGGCGGTGATGTCGAGGCGCTCGGCGAGCTCCGTCAGCGTGAGCGGGGACGCGTCGAGGTTCCTCGCCACGTAGCCGAAGGACGGATGGATGTCCTCGTAGCCCGCTTGCTTCACGAACGCGCGTAGCTCGGTCGCGAAGGCCGAGTACGCGAGCGCCAAGAGGATGCCGAGATCCATCCTCGCATCCCTCCTTTGGGCGCGCGTGGGCGGAGGTGTGGCGGGCTTCGCTTGACGTCCTCTCGGAATATGCTTAACCATGGTTTATTACCTGAGTGAAGGAAAGGCTAGGGCAACCCCACATGAATGCAACGGTGATTCGCAGAGAGACCGCTCCGATCTTCACGATGCCCGGCCTCACGGTCACGGGCCTCGCGTCACCAAAGCGTGGCGCGAGCGAGACGTGCGTGTGGCGCATCCATCTCGAAGGAGAGCGTCCAGGGCACCCGCACAAGGTCACGCGTGAGGAGGTGTTCGTGGCGCTCTCGGGCCGCGCCGTCCTGACGATCGACGGCGTCCGGCACACGCTCTCGGCGGGCGACGCGATCATCGTCCCCCCGAACACGATGTTCAACCTCGCGAACCCCGAGGCCGAGCCGTTCGAGGCGATCGTCTCGTTTCCCGTCGGCGGCAAGGCGATCGCGGACGCAGCACAGCCGCCCTTCACTCCGCCGTGGGCCGAGTGATCGCCTCGCCGCGCGTGCCTCGTCGCGGCTCAGACGCTCTCCCCCGCGGCGGTTGAGATCGACGGTTCGTTGACACACGGGTGCGGCACATCGGCTGCAATGTCTCCTCCCTGCAACTCCAAATTCACGGGAGGAAACGTCAAAGCCATGACTGAACATCACTCGAAGACCGACCGCGTGCTCGCCTGGATGCGTGGAAACACGTTCTGGGTATGCGTGCTTCTCGTCGCCGCAGGCTCCGTCGGATGCCTCGGCTACGCGGGCATTCAATTGAAATCGACCGACGAGCCACCGTCGCCCCGACACGACCATGACGGTCGGCCTGGCGAGGTTCAAAAGCTGAGGTCCCCGATCTACTTCGAGCGCACGACGCCCACGTCAGAGACGATCCTGTCGACGTGAGGAGCCTGCCTCAGTCGAACGCGTCTTGGCGGAAGCCCTTCGCAATCTCCGGTGGGGGTGCATGTACGCCAGGGACTTTTCGCACATCGACCGCCGTCACCTTGTACTCCGGGCAACTCACTTGCGGGTCTGCGTTGCCGCTCGTGAGGAGATTCGTCTTCACCTCTGGGAAATGGAACGAGAGGAACACGTTGCCCGGAGCTACTCGCGTCGTGACGCGCGCCCATGTCTCGACCTTGCCGCGAGCGCTCTCGACTTCGACATAGCTTCCATCGTCGATGCCTAGCCGCGCGGCGTCGATCGGATGAATCTCCATCAAGTCGGCCGGCTGCAAGTCGACGTTGCCCGTACGGCGTGTCTGCGTACCCGAGTTGTAATGCGCGAGCTGGCGACCCGTGATGAGGATGAACGGGAATCGATCGCTCGCGGCTTCGCCCGGTGGCTCCCAATGAACGGCGAAGAGGTTCGCGCGCTTCGAGGGCGTCGCGAACTCTTCGGTGTAGAGCACCGGCGTACCGGGGTGATCCTTCGAGGGACACGGCCACTGCAGCCCTTGCTTGCCGAGGCGCTCGTGCGAGATGCCTCGCCACTGCGGGGTGAGCTCGGCGATCTCGTCCATGACGCTCGCGGAGTCGGGATGAGGCATCGTGTAGCCAAGCCGCTTCGAGAGGTCGAAGAGGATGTCGAGATCTCGACGGGCGAGGCCGGGCGGCGGGACCGCCTCACGCACCATTTGCACGCGGCGCTCGGCGTTCGTGAACGTGCCCGTCTTCTCGAGGAAGCTCGATCCCGGAAGCATGACGTGCGCGAACTTCGCCGTGACGTTCTCGAAGATGTCGTGCACGACGAGCAGATCGAGCTCGCGTAGCGCCTTCTCGACGTGGTGCACGTTCGGATCGGTCTGCGCGATGTCCTCACCGAAGACGTACATCGCCCTGAGCTTCTTCTCGATCGCGCGCGTGAACATCTCCGGGATCATGAGGCCGCGCTCTTTGGGGATCGGCTTGCCGCCCCACTTCGCCTCGAACTCCTTGCGGACGCCGTCGTCCGCCATCTTCCGGTACATCGTGAGGTACGTGGGCAGCGCGCCGACGTCGCTCGAGCCCTGCACGTTGTTCTGTCCGCGGAGGGGATTCGAGCCTCCGCCCTGCACGCCGAGGTTGCCGGTGAGGATGGCGAGGTTCGCGAGGCAACGAACGCCGGGCACGCCTTGCGCCTGCTCGGTGACGCCGAGGCCGTAGAAGATCGATGCGGGCTTCGTCGTCGCGTACAGCCGAGCGGCCTTCTCGATGAGGGCGGCGGGCACGCCGGTGATCGCCTCGGCGCTCTTCGGATCGTACGCCTTCAGATGCTCACGATACGCCTCGAGCCCTTCGGCGCGGTCACCGACGAACGTCTTGTCATAGAGGCTGTCCGCCAAGATGACATGCGCGAGTGCATTGTAGAGTGCGACGTTCGTTCCAGGACGGAGCTGGAGGAACACATCGGCCATCGCCGCGAGCTCGATGCGGCGCGGGTCGGCGACGATGAGCTTCGCGCCACGGAGGCGCGCTTCCTTCATGCGCGCGCCGACGACGGGATGCCCCTCGGTGGGGTTCGCGCCGGTCAGGAACAAGCATTCGGTGACGTCGATGTCGGCGAACGAGTTCGTGCCGCCCGACTCACCGAGCGATTGAATGAGGCCAAACGACGTCGGCGAGTGACAGACGCGTGAGCAGTTGTCGATGTTGTTCGTGCCGAGCGCCGCGCGCGCGAGCTTCTGGAGGATGTAGTTCTCCTCGTTGGTGCAGCGGCTCGACGAGATGAACGCGATCGCGTCCGGGCCGCTCGTCTTCGCGATCTCGGTGAGCTTCGTCGCGACGAAGCCGAGCGCCTCATCCCAGGAGGCCTCGCGCCAGGTGCCGTCCGTGCGGCGCATCATCGGCGACGTGAGCCGCTCGGGGGAGCGCGCGTATTGATGCGCGAAGCGGCCCTTGACGCACGTGTGGCCGACGTTGGCAGGCCCTTCGATCGCGGGGTCGATCGCGACGACCTCCCGATCACGAACGTGGACGTCGAGCGAGCAACCGACGCCGCAGTACGCGCACGTCGTCGTGACGGTCTGGTCGATCGTCTCCTTCGCGCGGAAGGCCGCCTCGTCGAGCGCGCCGGTGGGGCAGGTGGAGACGCACGCGCCGCACGAGACGCACGCGCTGTCGGTGAACGATGAGTCCATCCCCGCGACGATCTTCGTGGCCCAGCCGCGGTTCGAGTACGCGAGCGCGAACGTCCCTTGGATCTCGTCGCACGCGCGGACGCATCGGCCGCAGACGATGCACTCGTTCAAGTCCATCTTGATGTACGGGTGTCGATCGTCCTTCGTGTACGCGTGGCGCTCGCCTTCGTAGCGGCTCTTCTCGAGGCCGAAGTGGCGCGCGACCTGACGGAGCTCGTTGCGATCCTCGCCCGTGACCGGATCGGGCGTCGTGTTCGCGAGCGCGTCCTTCGGGTAGTCGGAGAGGACGAGCTCGACGACGCCCTTGGCGACGCGCTGCGCGGTCTCGTCCTTCGTGTTGACGATCATCCCCTCACGCACGGGCGTCGTGCAGGCGGCGACCGGCCCGCGCGCGCCTTCCACACCGACCATGCACACGCGGCATGCCCCGAACGGAGCGAGCCGCGGGTCGAAGCAGAGGGTGGGGACGAAGATGCCTTCGCGCCGCGCGACGTCGAGGATCGTCGCGCGATCGGAGGCCTTCACCTCGCGCCCGTCGATCGTCAACGTGACGAGGCGACGCTTCGTCGAGGATTGCTTCGCGGATTTGCCGTCGGTTCCGTCTGCAGCGCCCATGGAATGCCTCTCGCGTCTCTCGGTCTATCTATCGTGCCACGTGCGTGGGTGAGGTGCCGCTTGCTGCGGCGGCCTTCATTTCGGCGGGAAAGTGACGCAGAAGCGAGCGGATCGGATCGGGGATCGCGCCGCCATGCGCGCAGAGCGAGCCGAGCTTCAGCGTCTCGAGCAGCTCACCGAGGAGCGCGATGTCGGCGTCGACCTCGGCCATGGTGCGCTTCGAGTCCTTCAGGCGACGAGCGATCTCGAGGCCACGACGACCACCGATCCGGCAAGGGAAGCACTTGCCACACGACTCCGCGTCGCAGAAGTCGAAGAGGTGAATCGCGATGTCGCGCGCGTCGACGGCGTCGTCCCAGGCGACGATGCCGCCGTGGCCGAGGAGCGCGCCGACCTTCTCGAGCTCTTCGAAGCCGAGCGGGACGTCGAGCATGTCACCGGGGAGGATGCCGCCGAGCGGACCGCCGATCTGGATCGCCTTGATCGGCCTCTGGCCTTTGAGGCCTCCGCCGATGTCTTCGAGGACGCGCCGGAGCGACGTGCCGAGCGGGACCTCGTACATGCCGGGGCGAACGAAGCGCTCGTTGATCGAGATCGCCTTCGTGCCGCGGCTCTTGCCGACGCCGATCGCCGCGTAGGCCGCGCCGCCGTGGCGGACGATCCAGCCGAGGTTGGCGAGCGTCTCGACGTTGTTCACGACGGTGGGGCGCTCGAACAGGCCCTTGTCCGCGGGGTAGGGAGGACGCGCGGTGACCATCCCGCGGAGACCTTCGAGCGAACGCAAGAGCGCGGTCTCTTCACCGCACACGTACGAGCCAGCTCCTTCGACGATGTCGACGTCGAAGGAGAACGAGGAGCCGAAGATGTTCTTGCCGAGGATGCCCGCTTCGCGCGCGCGCTCTACCGCCCGCCGCATCGCAGGCGCCGACTCTGGGTACTCGCTGCGAATGTAGACGAAGCCACGCGACGCGCCGATCGAGTACCCGCAGAGCGCCAAGCCTTCGAGGATCGCGAAGGGGTCCCTCTCCATGATGTATTTGTCGATGTACGAGCCGGGATCGCCTTCGTCGGCGTTGCACACGACGTACGCCTCGCCGGTGACCTTCGCGTTCGCGGCGGCGAAGCGCCACTTCGACGACGTCGCGAATCCTGCGCCGCCGCGTCCGCGGAGCTGCGACGCGTCGACCTCCGCGAGGAGCTTGTCGGGCGTGAGCTCGGCGAGCGCCTTCTGGAGCCCGACGAACGCGCCGTGAGCGCGCGCGACGTCGAGGTCGGTCGCGTCGATCGGCTGCGCGAGGCGCTCGAGCACGATCGCCGGACCGTCGAACACCGCGAACGGAGGGATGAGCGCCGCGTGCGCTTCGTCGAGCCCGCCGCCCGACTTCAGATCCTTCGCGAGCATCTTCGCGCGCTCGGGCGTGAGCTCGCCGTAGATCTTTCCTTCGACCTCGACGGTGGGTGATGCGTTGCAGAAGCCGAGGCAGTACACGGCCTCGAGCGACACGGCGCCGTCTCTGCTGGTCTCGCCGACCGCGAGGCCGAGCGCGTCTTCCATCCACCGCACCGACTCGTCCTTGCACGTCGCGTGGCAGGCCGTGCCCTTGCACACCTTCACGCGCGTCTTGCCACGCCGCTCGGTGCCGAGATCGCCGTAGTACGTCGCGACGCCCCACACCGAGGCCTCGGGCTGCCCGCAGTCGCGCGCGATCTTCTCGACATCGCCACGCGTGATGACGCGTTGATCGTGCATGACGTGCTTGAGCCGCTGCAGCACGTTGTCCTGCACGCCGAGGTCGCCGCGATTTCGTCTTAGTTGAACGAGGTTATGGGACACGTGAGCTCCCTGTGATCACACGTACTCGCGTACGACTGCCGGCCCCGGCAGGCAAGGTGAACGTGCGAGCCACAGCCTGGAAAATGCTGAGGAATGACGCGACGCACAACGCCTGATGCTCGGGCGCGGAAAACGGTAGCGTGTGCATCATGCATCCACCGCGCGTCCTCGCAGGGATTTTCGTGGGCGGGCGAGGCTCGCGCATGGGCGGGGTCGCCAAAGGGCTCCTCCCGGCAAATGCTGCGGGCTCGACGGAAGCCGCGCGTGAGGGGGCTTCGCCGCCCATCGTCCTCCGCACGAAGAGCGTGCTCGAAGAGGAGCGCGTGTCGTGTGTCCTCGTCGGACGGCACGCGGCCTATGCGCCTTTGAGCTTGCCGACGCTCGACGACGACCCGTCGGCGACGGGGCCGCTCGCGGGGCTCCTCGCGCTGCTCGCGTTCGCCGAGCGCGAGGAGGCCGAGCATGTCCTTGCGATCGCGTGCGATATGCCGCTCATCCGGCGTGACCTCGTCCATCGCCTGGTCACGGAGTCAAAAGAGGCCGGCGTGCTCGCGACGAAGCGCGCCGCGTTTTGGGATCCGTTCTTTGCGCGTTATGCGCCTTCGCTCGTGCTCCCGATCGCACGCTCGTTCGCGGCGGAGGGTGGCAAGAAGCTCCAGCTCCTGCTCGATCGTGCCGGCGCCGTAGCGCTGCCGCTGTCGCCCGAGGAGGCCTCCACGCTCGTCGACTGGGACACGCCCGAAGATCGGGAGCGAGCTTGCGAAAACGAGAGGCTCGTGGGAAGGAAACCATCACCATGAAGCTCCGCATTCGAGGGGATTCGCTCCGTCTTCGCCTTACGCAAACCGAGGTCACGAAGCTCGTCGAGGTGGGACGAATCGAAGAGTCGACCGCCTTCGCGGGAGGTGGGCGCTTCTCCTATGCGGTCGGGTTCGGCGGGTCGACCGTGAGCGCGAAGCTCGGGTCGGGCGGCGTCGAGGTCATGATCCCGCCGGACGTCGCGCGTGCGTGGGCGGCGAGTGACGCGGTCGGGATCGAGGCCGCGGAGCCTGCGGGGGATGGGCGCACGCTGCGCATCGCGATCGAAAAGGATTTCGCCTGCCTGAAGCCGCGCGAGGACGAGGACGACTCGGATGCCTTTCCGCATCCGAAGGCAGGCACGACGACGGAGTGCTGAGCGGGCTTCACCTCCTCCATCACAAGGTGCGTGTGGGAACGCCATCGAGCACGCACAGGAGGCAGAGGAGGTGAAAGAGCGACCCTCTGAAAGATGATCTCGTCTCGCCGATGGGAGCGGCCGTTTCCGCGCGCCGTGTCACTATCGCTATCGTGGGAGGTCTCTCGGCTTGAACCGCCATCTCGTGCTCTTCGTGCCAAGCGCGATCCTCGCGCTCCTCGAGCTCACGACCTCGTGCGCCACCGTCGACGACTTCGCGAACGACGAGGATGGAGGAAGCAGCGCCGACGCGGGCGACGTCTCGGACGCTCGGCTTCAGGTGCGCGAGTCGAGCGTCACGAGGCCCGAGACGAGTGTCCCCACGACGCCGCTCGACCAAACGTTTCCGTGCGACGGCGGCCTCGGTCCCGATCAGACGTGCAACAACATGGAGGGCAAGGGATGTTGCCTCACCGGCGCCGTATCCACGTGCATGGAGCAGAGCGCCGCCTCCTCGTGCACCGGTGCGTTCGTCGCGTGCCGCCAAGGTGACAACGACAATCCTTGTTGCTGGCTCGATCTCGGCGGAGGCAAGCGCATCGCGCGGCACGTCGGAGACTGCGACGGCGGCCCGACCGCGTGCATCGACGACGGCGGCTGCCCGGAGAACGTCCCGTGCACGACCGCGACGTGCGCCGACGGCTTCGTCATCGGTCAATGCGGGCAGACCGCGCCGGTGTGCCCATGAACGATCGTGCCCGCGTGGTCGCTGGCGTCCTTCTCGTCGCTGGCCTGCTCGCTCTTGGTGCGGGCGGCGTCGTCGCGTGTCAATCGGCCGTGCGCTTGGATGTAACGTACACGGATGCGGGGGCGCCCGACGCGAAGGCCGATGGCCCTCCGATGGACGGCACGGTCGAGACGCCGCCATCGAGCGAGAAAGGCACGGAGCTCGAAGGCTGCCCGTGCGACGAGACGCAAGGCCTCGCGTGCTGCGTCTCGAAGGTGGGCCCGCCCTTCTGCACGACCGATCTCGATCGATGCAACGCCGAGAAAGGCGCGTTTTACCGGTGCTTCGGGCCCGATCGAAACACCGAGAGCGTGTGCTGCTGGCACGGCTCGGGCGAAGGCGCGCTCACGGCGCTCGCGGCGGTGTGCTCGGGTGGACCGGAGGCCTGCTTGACGAACACGGACTGCACGGGCGGCAAAGCGTGCAAGACGCGCGACTGCCCACAGAACGTGAAGATCGGCGCGTGCGGAGAAGATCCGCCTGCGTGTCCGTTCTAAGCGCCGCGGATCTTCTTGACCGCCGCGCCGACGTCGTTTCCCGAGACGGACGCTCCCGTCGACTTGAGGTGCTTCATCGCGATGCCGGTCGCCTGGCCATCGCCCTTGGCGGCCTTGATCGCCTCGACCTCGCCCGCGAGCGCGGCCACGATGTCATCGACGGACATCTGCTTCGGGAGAAGCGCCGAGAGCACCTCGATCTCGCGTCGCAGCGCCGTCGCACGCTCGCCTTCGCCCGAGAGCCCGAGCGTCTCCTCGTTCGACTTGATGAGCTTTCGGATCGCTGCCGCGGCCTCTTCGTCCGAGGCCGGCGCGTTCTTACGTGCCTCCGCGGTCTGGATCTCGCCGAGCGCGAGCCGGAGGATGTCGCGAGCGACGGCGTCGCCGGACTTCATCGCGGCGGTGACCTGCTTCTTGATTTCGTCGATGAGCATGATGGGGAAGGGAAGCTTACCCCGATCTCCCAACGTGAAGAACCTCGCGTGTCAGGCGGCGCGGTTGTTGTCGTTGTGCTCGATGGGCTCGCTTGCTTCGGCGCCTCGCGCGATCGGCATCATGCCGCTCGCTTTGCGAAGCGTCTCCGGCTCGACCTCGCTGACATGCAGGATCTCGCTCTTCGCTTCGTAACGAACGAAGACGCTGCTCCGGAGGGTGGGAGGCGGCTCTTCGTCGTCGTCGTGCGCCAGATGCGCCAGATCGGTGTACGTGGCCTCGACCGCGGGCTTCGACGGAGCGGGCGGCAACGACGACAGGCTGACGCCTGAGAAGAGCTCATCGCCCCAGTTGTCCAAGAGCACAATTCGCTTGGAAGTCGTCATCGTCCTACCGCTCTCTTCTCCGCACCTACGACAATACGAACACTGGACTCATTCCCGGATTACAGGCGTCCACCTCGACCTTTCGTCGTGCAGCACGCATGCCACGCTGGGGCGCGCGGCAACACCACGAAACATGGTCCGTCGCGTGGGTCAGGAGCCGCGCAATGCGTGCAAAACTTCACACCCACACGGCAAGGACGTCATCCTGGACGTCTTTGCGTCCCCGACACCTGTCGCCCTTCGGACAGGAGCAGCGGAAGAGCTGATCACGTTGAATAAACGGCGAGGTCAGGGAGAGCTCTTCGGTGCGCCTGGCTCGCGGACGACGAGGACGGAGCGGTCCGCATGGTTGACCACCTTGGCGGCGGTGGTGCCGAGGAAGCGGTCGAGGATCCCGTAGCCGTGCGAGCCGATGACGATCAAGTCGGCGTCGTGCTCGCGCGCCGTCGAGCAAATCGTGTCCCACGCGACGCCCACATGGGTCATCGCGCCGTCGAGGAGCTCGGGCGGAACGCCCGCGGCGGCCTCTTCAATCTCACGCTTGGCGGCCGCGAGAAAGGTCTCGGTGACCTGCGCAGGTGGAAGGGCCCACACGTTCGCGGGCAGCTCGGGCGGCAAACCAACGACACGAAGGAGTCGGATCTTCGCGTTCGTTCGCCGCGCCAGATCGACGGCCGCCGCGAGGACGTCCTTTGCACGAGGAGAGGAGTCTAGCCCGACGAGGATGCGCTTCATGGTGGGTCCTGACGAGCCGACCATTCAAGAACGGGTCCACGCGGTCTCGTCATTTTAAGCGCCCGCTTGCCGCACTCGCCGCGGTAGACTGGCTGTTTGTCTTCGGAGTCAGAATCGACATGACCGAGATCGGCAGCACCGCGGAATCGATCGAGCTGCAAGGCAGCCGTGAGGAGAGCCAGCGCACCGCGATCTTGCGCGCGGAGATCCTCCGCGGCGACGAGGTGGACGTCACGTGCGCGCTCGAGATGACGGAGGACAGCGTCTTCCTCGTGACCGATGCGCTCCCTTCGATCGGAGACATCGTCCACGTCCGACTGAGCTTTCCACGTCTCGTGCGGCCGCTCCTCGTGAGAGCGCGCGTGACGCAGGTGCGTCTGTCGAACGGCTCGGGAGCGCCGGCTGGGTTTCGTGCGGAGCTGATCCCGGCGGACGCGCAGAACACGCAGCATGTCGCGGACGTCGTCCAGCAGGTTCGCGTGAAGCGCTGTCCGCCTCCTTCGGGCACCAGCGACACAAGGCCACTTTCCCTGCTTTTCGTCGAGGACAACCGCCTCCTTCGCGACATGTTCTCGTATGCGGTCGATCGCTACTTCGGTCGCGGTCGCGGGCGCGTCGAGCTCGTCGCCGTCGGCGATGTGGCGAGCGCGGCGCGAACGATCGAGAAGCGTGCAGACCGCTTCGACGTGACGCTCGTGGATCACTACCTGCCGAACGACACGGGCTCGTCCTTCATCGCGAAGCTACGCGCGTCGCCGAAGCACGCGAAGATGTCCGTCATCGGCATGAGCGCGGGCGGCGCGGAAGTTCGACGCGAGATGATCCACGCCGGCGCCGATCTCTTCTTGCAGAAGCCGATCATCCTCAAGGATCTCTTCTGCACACTCGAGCTGCTCATGGCGAACGTCGCCGGTCAGGCGGAGGTGCCTGGAACGTAGCTCGAAGAAGTATACATCGTGTATCGACGCGTCCCAGTGGCCGTTGGCGGCAGCCACGTGAAGCGAAGGCCAAACAAGATGCTTCAACGTCGCGGTCTGTGCTCTCATTGACCTTCGGATCACGGGACGGATTGGACGACGGACGGACGCGGATGGCAGACAACACCTCGGGGAAGGGAATCGGTGAAGGTGGTGGGTACGATCCGCGGGTCGACCCGCCGGTGCGCGAATCTGTCTCGCAGCGGCCGGCTGCGCGGCGAGACCCGCGGGCGGATCCGGACGACGAGCCGGTCTCCTCGTCTTCGCGTGTCGACGTCATCGGCGTCGACCGCACGATGCGCGATCGGGATCCGTCGTCGGCCGACACGCTGACGAACGCGGCGCTCGTACTTCGACGCGAGCTCGCCAAGCTTCATCAACAAGCCGCCGCGGTCGAGCGCACGATCGAGGATCAACGTCGCGAGCGGAGCGACGCGCTCGAGCGCGTGGAGTATGCGACGCAGCGAGCCGCCGAGCTCGAAGCAAAGCTCGAACAGGCCGAGGCCGAGGCCACGTCCCTGCGCCGGCTGCACGATGGCGCGCTCGACGATCTGCAGAAGGTTCGCAGCGAGCGCGATGACTTGCTGCGCGCGATCGAAGCGGCGAAGGCCTCCGCCGACGAGCTGTCGAAGGCGCGGTCCGAAGCAGAGACGCTCCGCGAAGCCCACGACGAAGCGCTCCGCGCGGCCTCCACCTACGAAGCCGAGCTCGCCGAGATCCGGAAACGCGAGCAGCTCGGCGCGCAGAAGGTGAGCGACACCGAGGCCGAGATCGGCTCTCTCCGCGAGCGCCTCGAGCGCGCGACGGCGGAGCTGTCCCAAGCGCGTGAGGAGACGACAGCGGTGAAGGCCGAGGTCGCGCGGCTTCGTCAAGAAGGCAACTCCTCGACCGAGGCCGCGAACAAGCTTCGCGAAGAGGCCGAGCGCGATCGTGCGTCGGCGAAAGAGCAAATCGAGCGGCTCGAGAAGTCCATCTCGGACGCACGCACCGAGACGCGCGTGGCCGAAGAGAAGCGCGGCGCGCTCGAGACCGAGGTGACGACGCTGCGCGCCGAAGTCGCCCAAGCCCGTACGGAGATCACGCGTCTCGAGCGCGACGTCGAGGCGGCACGCCACTCGCGCGACGTGAGCGCCGAGCGCGCCACGATGGCCGAGAAGGAGACGCAAGGCGTTCGGAAAGACGCCGAGCGCCTCATGCGCGAGCTCGAAGCCGCCGTCATCGCGGGAGCGCAGGCTCACACGCGCGCGGCAGCCGCGGAGCGCGCGAAGGCGATGGTCGAGGACAGCGTTCGCCAGCTTCGTGATGAAGTGACGAGCGCGTTTGCTCGCTGGCGCGCCGCGACCCCGTCGAGCCCGCCGCCGAGCCATGGCGGTGGTGGTGGCCCGCCGGGAGCGGGAGGGTTCGAGTCGGGCTCCGTGGCGCCGCCCACGCGCGCGATGCCGCAAGCGATGCAGGATGCGCACTTGCAGCATGCGATCAGCCCCGAGGCCGCGAGCGCGCCGCCGCCTGCGACGAAGCGCGGCGAAGACGTGCACGATCCGCGGCGCGACGCATCGACGTCCTTTCCGCCCGTGATGGCCGAGGCGGCGCCGCTCAGCATGGTGCCGTCGAACCCTCCGCCCGTCATCGACGAGGAGTGGGGCTCACCGTCGGCGTCGTCTCCGTCGGTGAAGCCAGCCGAGAAGACGAGCGAGCAGATGCCCGCCTCGATCCCGGCGGTGCTCGTCGACGACGGAGACATCATGCCCGCGTCGACGGCGTCACCGACATCGCGCTCCGTGCCACCGCCGCTGCCGCCCACGCGCTCGCGTCCGCCGCCGCTCCCGCCGCCGCGTATGCCCACGATCCCGCCCGCCGTGTATCCGTCGCTGACGCCGGCGGGCGTGGTGCCGGAAAATGAGACAGAGCCCTCGGGCGTTCGCGCGATCCCGAGCGAGATCCCTCCGTCGCAAGTGGCGTCCTCGCAGCCGCAAGACAAGATGAAGGAGCTCCAGGAGCGCGATGAGCTGCTCGCGCGTCTGCACGATCCCAACACCGGGCGCGCGGCGGCGATGGCGCTTCGCAACCGCGCGCATTGGCTGAAGGGACGTCCGCCCGTCGAGCTGCTCGAGGCGCTCACGCGTCTCGACTACGACGTAGAGCATCCGATCTTCGAGCTCGCGCGCTCGTGGGATCGCGAGTCACTCTGCAAATCGCTCGTGGGCGCGCTTCGCAACGAGCCCGACGCAAAGCTCCGCGAGCACAACGCGTGGCTGCTCAAGCACCTCGGGTCACCCACTGCGCTCGCCGCGATCGTCGACACGCTGAAGAACGAAGCCGAGCCGCCGCCCGTTCGTCGATGGTTGCTCGAAGCGATCGAACGTCTCGTCGCGAGCCGCTCGGTCGGGCTTCGTGACGTCGCCGACGTGATCGAGACGTTCGTTCATCATCCCGACGCCTCGCTCCGTGATGGAGTCATCGGCGTCATCGCCGCCCTCGAGCGATCGGACGAGAAGCGACGTCTGCTCCTCGAGCTGCTCCGCACCGACGACGACGAGGTGGTGCTCGCGAGCGCGGTCCACGCGTTGACGAGCGCGCTGCCGATCGAGCTCGATCCCGCCGTCGCCGAGCGTCTCCTCGGCCATCCGAGCGCGCGCGTCCAGCGAAGCGTCGTCGATTTCATCGAGCGATCGAAGCGCGCAGCACGTAACGCGACGAGCTAAGGCCCGTCCGGACCGCGTCGAAACGGATCGCGCGCGATCCACGGTCCGCGCGCGGACCTCGACAAGTGGTCACCCTTTGCTACCGGGCCCGTGGGGACGTACATTTGTCGTGGTGGCGGCGGTAAGCGCGGGCGATGTTGTCGCGGAAAAATACCGCGTGGAGCGACTGCTCGGTCGTGGAGGGATGGGCTACGTCGTCGCTGCGCGGCACCTCACGCTCGATCAGCTCGTCGCGATCAAGTTCTTGCGCAAGAGCGCGCTGTCCGACGAAGAAGCGCTCGCTCGATTTCGTCGTGAAGCAAAGGCCTGCGTGCGGCTCAAAGGAGAGCACGTCGCCAAGGTGTTCGACGTCGGCGTCCACGGCGAAGAGCCGTTCATCGTCATGGAGCACCTCGAGGGATCCGATCTCGGCGCCCTGACGAAGCTCCCAGACGCGCCGGCGCCGGCCAGTGCTTCAGGGACGAGCAAAGGGCGCGTGCTCCCCACCGCCGAGGCCTGCGACTACATCCTCCAGGCATGCGAGGCGCTCGCGGAGGCCCACGCGATCGGAATTGTCCATCGCGACATCAAGCTCCCGAACCTGTTCCTCACGCGCGCCGCAAACGGTCGTGGTCTCCTCAAGGTGCTCGACTTCGGCGTCTCGAAGACGGTGACCGAAGGTGACGTGACGCAGACGGCCGCCGTGCTCGGCTCGCCGAAGTACATGTCGCCCGAGCAGATGAACGATCCGCGTCACGTCGACGGGCGCACGGACATCTGGTCGCTCGGCGTGTGTCTCTACCGGCTGCTCTCCGGTTATGCGCCGTTCGACGGCGACACGATCGGCCGGCTCTGCACGATGGTGCTCCACGAGCCACACGTTCGGCTCTCCGATCTGCGTCCGGATCTGCCGCCTGCGCTCGACGCGGTCGTCGCGTGCTGCCTGCAGAAGGATCGCGTGCATCGCTTCGCGAACGTCGCGGAGCTCGCCGCTGCGCTCGCGCCGCTGTCGTCATCGCCAGAGGCCTCGGCGGAGATCGTTCAGCGCATCGCGCTCGTCCTCGGGCTCGATCTAGCACCACCCCTCGGATACTTGCCGCCGGAGCCCCCCGCGCCGCTCCTCCTTCGAGGCAGCACGACGGGGCAATCGCTCGAGGGCGCCGCGGCATGGGCGCACTCGATGGTGGCGCACAAGCGAGAAAAAAAGAGAAGCGAGATCACCTTCGCGCTCGTCGCGGCGGGGCTTCTCCTCGCGCTCACGATCGTCGGCGCTGTGCTCGTGCGACGGCAGGAGCCGCCGCGTGCTGCGCAGGCCGGGGTCGAGGCTTCGGTCGATCCGCCGCTCATGACGGTGACGCCGCCGCCGACGCCCGTGCTCATCGCGCCACCGCCGCCTGCCACTACGGCCGCGACGACCCCGACCGTGATCACGCCGCCGACACCCACCCCAACCTCGCCGCCCGCAGCGGTCGCGGTCAAACGCGGGAGGTCGACCCCTCCGCCGGCGAAGACGCCACCGTCGGATGCCCTTCCGATTCCTGGCGATCGCAAGTAGTACGTAGGACGTGAAGAAGGGGTCGAAGCGGGCGTGGGTGATCGTGAGCGCACTTTCGTCGCTCTCGCTCGTGCCGTCCCAGGCGTTCGGCGGCGATCCGGCGACCGCGCAGGTGCTCTTCGATCAGGCGCGAAAGCTGATGACGCAGGAGCGCTACGCCGAAGCGTGTCCGAAGCTCGAAGAGAGCCAGCGGCTCGATCCGGGTGGAGGCACGCTCCTGCACCTCGCGGTGTGTCGTGAGCACGAGGGCAAGACCGCCACCGCATGGGCGCACTACCAAGACGCGCTCGCCGTCGCGAAGCGCGATGGCCGCAAGGACCGCGCGAAGATCGCGCAGTCGCGGATCGACGCTCTCGCGCCCAAGCTGCCTCGCCTTCGCATTCGCGTCGCCTCGCGCAATCGCAAGGCGAGCGGGTTTCGCGTCTCGCGCGACGAAGCCAACGTCGGCGAAGCACAGTGGAACGAGTCGTATCCGGTCGATCCCGGGCCGCACGCGATCACGGCCGCTGCGGACGGCTACAAGCCGTGGACGACGAAGATCGAGATCGCGCCCTCGTCTGGCGAGACGACGGTCGAGGTCCCCGAGCTCGAGGCCGATCCGAGCAAGGTCAGCACGCCCGTCGAGACGAAGCCCACGCCGCCGCGCGCGTCGTCACCTCGCATAGAAGAGGCGACACGCGGGGACACGCAACGCACCCTCGGCCTCGTCACGGGAGGCGTCGGCGGCGTCTCGATCATCGTCGGCAGCGTGTTCGGCATCTTGTCGATCTCGAAGCAGAACCAAGCGAACAACCTCTGCAAGCCGCCCGACTACCGCGTGTGCACCGCCGAAGGGAAGCAAGCCGGCGACGACGGCAACACGCAAGGCAACGTGTCGACGGTCGCCTTCATCGTCGGCGCGGCGCTCGCGGGCGCCGGCGCGGCGCTCTACTTCACCGCACCAAGCGGCACGACGAAGGTCGGCGTCGGGCCAAGCGGCGCGTCGTTCGTCCACGCCTGGTGAGCGGCCGTGCCTGACGAGGCCGGCATTTTCGACAAAAGGGCGGCATACTTCTCGCGCTCGCGTCGTAAAAGGCAGCGATTCGGCTACATCCTTTGCCTTGGAACGCCATGACATCCATCTCCCGCACGCTCTTCTTTCAAGCGCTCGCGTTCTCTTCGATCGCAGGCATGCTCGGCGCCTTCGTCGCTTGCACGGACAACGGCGACAGCACGCATGGCCCGACCTTCGGCGCGCTTCCCAAGACCGATGGCTCCGTGAGCGCCGACGACGGCGGAGGGCCGGTCAACGGTGACGACAGCGGCAAGAACGACGACGGGAGCACGAACAACCCGAACGACTCGAGCACGATCGAAGCCGCGGCGCCGTGCACGACAGGGACGATCGCCGTCGTCGCCGGCAATGACACCACGCTCTCCACCGCCATTCGCGACAAAGGCGGCGCGTGGGCGACGCAGGCGGTGCCCTCTGCGGCCGCGAAGAGCAAGCCCGCCGTCGTCTCGTTTGGCGCGGGCTTTCTCGCGGTCACGCATGGCCAAGGCGACGTCCTGCAATCGCTCGCGTACGCGTCATCGGCGTGGAGCGCCGCGGCGACGATCGGATCGAGCGGCGTGAAGGGCGCGCCATCCCTCGCGGTGGTCGGGACGAAGGCGCACGTCGTGTATTCGGCAGGCCCAAACGCGAACACGGATTTCTTGCACGGCATCCACGATGGCGCCGGTTGGAACGCCGCGACCGCGGCCGTCGGACCGCCGCCGAGCTTCGGCACCGTCAGCGCCGGCGTCGCGGGCGTGGGGACGGATCTCGTGTTCGCCGAGAACGGCACGAACAACGGCCTCTACGTCCGCACGTTCGACACGGCATGGTCCGCGTCCACCGCGATCACCGGCGCAGGCACCGTCGGCGCGTCCATCCCGGCGACGCCGGAGCTCGTAGCGATCACGGGCGGCTCGAGCGCGCTCGATCTCGTGCTCGTCTACGCCGAGAACACGACGCGGCGGCTATCGTTCGCGACGCGTACGGCGAGCTCGAAGACGTGGAGCAGCGCGACTCCGCCCGCGACCAACATCCACGCCGACGCGACCACTGCGGAGAAGATCGCGATCGCGCAGACGTCGCCGACCACGGTGCTCGTCGCGTTTCGTGGACAAGACGGCAAGGGGTACTTCTCGCGAGGAACCCTGAGCGGATCGTCCGTCACGTGGACCGCCGCGATCGCGGTCGGCGGCGCGAGCGCGCCTGCGGTCGACAGCACGCCCGCGGTCGCGCCCGGTGTCTGCGCCGACGAAGACGCGATCTTCGTGTACGCATCCGGAGGAAGTGTGGCCACGACGCGTCTTCGAGGAACTTCATGGACGCCGGCAGAGACGATCACGAACGTGAGCGGCACGCGCGTCGCGATCGCGACGAAGCCTTAGCGCGAGTCTCGACCGCTTCCACGTCGCGAAAGCTTGGACGTCGCCGGCCGAAAGCGTAGGCTTGGTGAAATGAGCCTTTTGCGAGCTCGGCGCGCAATCTTGCTTGTCGCTTTCACCACGCTGTCACTTGATCTCGCGATCGTGGGCTGCTCTTCGGACAAACCTGCCGCGAGCGGAGGGACGACGACGTCGGGCTTCGACGGGAGCGCGTCGGGCGGAGATGGATCGAAGCTGGATGGCTCGGGCGACGGATCGTCCTCGGGTGATGGAGGCGGTGATTCGCAGACGCCCGAGCAAGACGCGAACAACGGCTTCGTCTGCCTCGACGACAAGTCTGTCGGGGTCGACGGCGGCGCGGGCGACGGCGGCGCGCTGCCAGTGAGCTGCTCGAACGGGTCGTGCGCTGCACATTGCGACAGCATTCACGATCATTACAAGCTCGGCGTCGCACAGCACGCGATCCAATGCATCTCGAAGCTCGCCAACTGTGACTCGCTCGTGCTCGTGAGAAACTGCGTCGACGACGCGATCGGCCGCGCGTGCAAAGATTCCACTTCACCGGGATACTGCATGCCGCTCGTGACGGCGTGTGACCCCAACGCCGGTATGCCGAACAGCACGATCGACGAGCAGGGCTGCGAGATCTTCGCGAACGCGTTCAGCTCAGCGGGCCGCACAGCCTTCTCGACCTGCCTCCAGGCAAAGATCACCGCGGGCACGTGCCCGGCCGAGAATGGCACTTGCGCCGATCAGATCCGGCAATAGCTCCAACGGACGGTCGCACCCGACCAGACATATTACCCACCGCAAACAAGTCGCGACCCTGAACTCTTTGCAGATCGAAGAGGCCGTGGACAGAACGTCGACCCCCTCAAAATTCGAGGGATTCGCGTGGCGCTGGTAGGATCAGAACCTGCAAGCTCACCTCGGGCTAGTAGTCTTTCCAGAGGGGATTGCGATCGGATGAGAACCCCATGAGCACCTCGATGCGCGACCGCGAGACCTGGTCGACGAGAGTGGGCCGAATGAGCGTGGTCCTCGCCTTTGCGGCGCTCGCCGCCGTAGGCGTCGGCCTCGCGTGCAGCGATCCCCAGGCCGACCCCGCCGGAGACAAGACCCAACAGCCGCCGTCGAGCATGGCGTGCTCGACGCCGGACGTCGGATGTCCGTGCGATGTGGTCGGCCAGACGATTCCGTGCGGAAAGAAATGGAGCTCCGATCTCAACTTCATCTACTGCTACGAAGGGACGCGCGCCTGCCAGGCCGACGGAAAATGGAGTGAGTGCGCCGAGGGATCGATCGTCCCGAAGGCGATCGATCCGAAGACGACCATCCACACGAACGCGCTCGCCGCGACGAGCACGGTGTGCAGCGGCGGTGGCTCGACCGCGCCGATCAAGGCATGCACGGGCGGCCGGCAAGTCGGCGAAGAGTGTACGTCGAACCTCGACTGCACGAACGGCAAGCGGAGATGCGACGGTGCAGGCGAGCGCACGCAAGACTGCGAAGACGACGGTGACTGCAACGGCAACTGCGTCAGCTACAACGGCACCTGCAACGGCGGCGCGAACAACGGCTACGGCTGCGACGTCGCTGGCGACTGCCCTGGCGGAACGTGCAACCCCTCGGGCGGCGGCGGAAACTGCGGGACCTACACAGGCCTTTGCGACTCGTCAGGCTACGACGACGGCAAGGCCTGCAACAGCAACGCCGACTGTCCCACCGGAACCTGCAAGCCCGACAAGCACGGCCACTGCACGGGCGGCAAGAAGCACGGCAAGAAGTGCCAGCACAACAAACACTGCAAGGGTAACGCGAGCTGCAACGCGGATCCCGACGCGGGCACGACGATCGACCCCTGCGACCCGTACTGCAACGTCTACGGCGACACGCCGTCGGGCTTCGACGCGGGTCCTGGCTTCACCGTCCTCGATGGCGGCCTCACCGTGCACGGTTGCGGCGACGGCGTCCTCGATCCTGGAGAGGCGTGCGACGACGGCAACACCACGCCAAGCGACGGCTGCTCGGCGTCCTGCGCGCTCGAGCCTGGTTACCAGTGTCCCACGCCAGGCAGCCCGTGTACGCCCGCCACCTGCGGCAACGGCATGAAAGAGGGTCTCGAGCAGTGCGACGACGGCAACCAGCGACCGTACGACGGCTGCTACAACTGCCTGCTCGAGGTGAGCTGCCCGACGATCGGGTCCCCCTGCGTCCCCGTCTGCGGCGACGGCATCAAGTTCCCCGGCGAACAGTGTGACGATGGCAACCTGAGAGACAACGACGGCTGCTCCTCTGCCTGCCTGATCGAGACAGCGTTGGGCGCGACGTGCAATGCCGTGACGGCGCCGCTGCCGGCCTCGATCGACGTGCCGGTTATTTACCGAGACTTCACGCCCACGCATCCTGACTTCCAGATGAATGCGCCGCACCCTGTGGGCTACACGGGGCCGTACTGCAATACCGCGATCGTAAACGCGGGAATGCCCGCGCTTCTGCTGCCTGCCGACCGTGAGCCCACGTTTCTTGCGACGCTCAGTCCGCCGTGTACGGCGGGGGCGACGGACTTCAATCAGTGGTATCGCGACACCGTCGGTGTCAACCAAGTCCTCTTGGGACGCTACATTCGTCTCTTCAAGTCGGGCGCCTCGTACGTGTTCGACGCGGTCAACGACACAGTCACCGACCCCAACATCAACTGCGGTGCCGGAACCGCAGTGCACTGCAAGAACCTCAACGGGTTTTGGCCGATCAACGGCCTCGGCTTTGGCAACTACGCCGCGACCGGAAAGAACTTCCACTTCACGAGCGAGGTTCGTTACCCGTTCACGTACGCGGGCGGTGAGACCTTGGCGTTCACCGGTGACGACGACGTCTTCGTGTATGTCAACGGCGTGAAGGTCGTTGACCTTGGCGGGATTCACGGTCCAAAGAGTGGGTCCGTCACCTTGGCGAACTCGACGCCCTCGAATCCGGCCGGCCAGACCGCCACGCTCATCCCGGGCGAGACGTACGAGATCGACGTCTTCCAGGCAGAGCGCAACACGACGGGAAGTAACTACAAGCTCACGCTCCAGGGCTTCAATCGAACGGTCTCGCAATGCACCGTTCCGACGCCGCCGCAGACGGTCATTCGCGACTTCGAGGGCGTCTGCCCGTCCGGTACGCGTGTCGAGTGGCAGCTCTTCAAGTGGAAGGCGCTCGTCACCGGCTCTTCGGACATCACCTACCGTGCCGCGACGGCGGACGATCCGTCCACGTTCTCGACGAACCCGAACGCGGTCGGCACGGTGCCGGTCGGCGTCGCGAACGCCGCGAACAGCTCGAACCCCGCCAACTGGGTGTACACGATCGACGCGAGCTGCGGCCCCACCTGTCCGTATCCCGTCTCGCGCCGCCTTGCGCAGGCGGTACCCAAGCAGACCTCGAAGCAGTGGCTCCGCGTCTACATGACCTTCAACGGCCTACCTACGCTCTTCGAGTGGCAGCAGCTCTACGACTGCATCCCCTCCGAGTAGGCTCTCTTCCAACCCACTTCTCCGGCCCACTGGCGTGGGCCGAGTCGTTTAAAGCCCTGCGGCTCTCAAGGATCCTCGACGGCTGCCGTTGAGAGAGACTGTGATGCACGCGATTTCGAAGGGGCAGGTGATTGTTTCGGTGGTGGCGATCGTCACCGCAGCGTTCGCGGGCGTGGTGGTCGGCTGCAGCGGAAGCTCGGAGCATCCCGCCGCCGAGGGAGCCGAGCCGACCGCGCCTGTGGCCACGACGGAATCGACGGCGACGCCCACCCCGACGAGCAACGCAGAGCCCTGCCTCCCGGGTTCTTGGCGGGACTGCCGCGTCTACTGGTACGACGACCGCAAGCAGAAGCACTGCACGGGCTCGACGCAGTATTGCCGTCCCGACGGCCTCGACTGGCAGCTCTGCGGAGCGCCTCCGCCGCCCACACAGAAGAGCGAAGAGTAAAAGCGGATCACGGGCGTTCCTCGACGGAGATGTCCGTCTCGGGGAGCAGCACCGTGAACGTGCTGCCTTCACCGACATGACTCTCCACCTCGATCCGGCCGTGGTGATCGGAGACGATGCCGTACGAGACCGATAGACCGAGCCCGGTGCCAGCGCCGACGTCCTTCGTCGTGAAGAACGGATCGAAGACATGCGGCAGGTGCTCCTTGGCGATGCCGCATCCATGATCGATGACGCGAATGGCGGCGAACGCGCCTTCGCGCGAGAGGCGAATCGTGACCACCCCTCCTGGGCTACTCGCTTGGATCGCGTTCATGATCAGGTTGGTCAGCACTTGCTCGATCTCCGTTGCGACCACGACGGCGAGGATGTCGTCTTCACCTTGGACCCCCTCTCGACGCTCGACCTCCAAGCGGACGCCCACCTTCGAGGCGAGCTTGCGTAGGCTCGAAGCCGTGCTCTCCGCGATCGCCCAGAGACGCGTGACGGAGCGGCCACGACCTGCGCGACGTCCAAACGTCAGCAGCTGGCGAATGATCGCCTCCATACGGTCGCCTTGGTCGAGGATGGTCGTGGCCAGAGCCTTTCGTCGTTCGCGCGCGAGATCATCCTCCGCCTCGGCGAGAAGCTCCGCGTGGCCCATGAGGACATTGAGAGGCGTGCCGAGCTCGTGCGCGACTCCGGCGGCGAGCTTGCCTAACGTGTTTAGACGCTCCGCTTGACGCAACTGCTCTGTCGCATTGACGAGCTTCGTCACCATCGCCGTCTCGTGCGCGCGAGCAATGTCGGTCAGGTAAATGGCAATCGTGATCGCGATGCTCTCTGCCGCGAGATTCCAGACGATATTCCAAGGCGGCAATTGCGTATGAATCGCGTTGTAAGCGCGAAACAAGAGACACACGAAGAGCACAAGCCCACCACCCAGCCAGCGGCGAAACCACGTGCCGATGAAGATCGGGAGCAAATAGAGAAAACCAACCGTGACGTCTTCGCCTGTGAGGATATCGATGTATCCAAAGAGCGATGTCATCGGCACCGCGACGAGGAGCGCGTTTCGCCGGTTGATTCGCGAGGTCCAGCGCCGAGCAAAGGGAAGAGGCGGAGTCGGGCGATACGACGCCGCGCCCGAGGCGCCAGACGAGGTCATCACGCGACCGATGGCCGTGATGGGGCTCATGGACCGAACCCCATCTCTACTTCTTTGGTGGTGGAGGTGTCTTCGTCAGCGCGAGTGCCCTCTCGAACGGAGCGCCGGTGCCGCCAGCTCGATCTTCGCGATCACGCCGCCAGGCCGCGAACGCCGCGAGCGTGCAGAGAACGACGCGGCGCATCTCCCCAAGCCGGAACGGCTTCGAGAGGAGCGCCGCCTGAAGGTGCTCGGTCTCTGCGATCACGTTGGGCTCGGCGAAGGCGGTCATCACGATGACCGGGATTTCCCAATGGGCCTCGCGCACCATCGACGTGAGCGAGAGCCCCGTCGATCCCGGCATCCTCAAATCGGTGAGCAACAGATCGACTGGGCGCTCGCTCCACGTCGTGCGCTGCGAGCGCTCTTCGAGGATCTTTGCGGCTTCATCGCCCGTGCCCACGGCGATGACGTCGTAGCCGTCTGCTGTGAGCGTGCTCGTGACGAGCTCGCGCATCGCCGTGTCGTCTTCGGCGACGAGGATCGTGCGGATGTGAGAACGCCCATAGCTCGCGACCGCCGTGTGCTTGTCGCTTGGGTGAGACTCGATGGCGCTCATGACGGTTCTCCTGGCCTACATTCGTCAACGTAGCCCCAAGACGTGCGGCCGCTCTCGTGGCGGAGACGAGATGAAGAAACCTTAACGCGCGCTTCAACGAGCGTGATCGGTGTCACCGCCGGCGCGCTGCGCGTTCATTCCCCGAGCGTGCTGCGTGCAGCCTCACTACCCGCGACGAGCCTCGCTCGCGCTTCCGCGTCACTGCGTCGTCGTGCCCGAGCGTTGAGGATCTCGACGAACAGCGCGAAGACCATCGCCGCATAGATGTATCCCTTGCTGATCGGTGTACCCACGCCCTCGGCGACGAGAAGGACGCCGATCATGACGAGGAAGCTCAGCGCGAGCATCTTGAACGTCGGGTTGGCGTCGATGAAGCGCGCGACGCCTCCGGAGAACGTGGCCATGAAGCCGACCGCGACGAGCATGGCGACGACCATGACCCAGACCTCGTCGACCATGCCGATCGCCGAGATCACCGAGTCGAGCGAGAAGACCAAGTCGAGGACGACGATCTGGAGGATGACGCTCGCGAACGAGGCGCCCTTCGCCTTCGCCGACATCGCCTTCTCGTCGCCGCCCATCACCTTCTTGTGAATCTCGAGCACGCTCTTCGCGATGAGGAAGGTGCCGCCTCCGAGAAGGACGAGGTCACGACCGGTGACGGCGTCGACGTGATGGTTGTCCACCCACGCTCGCGGGACGAACCCGATCGTCGACCAATGAAAGAGCGCCTGCTCGAGGCCCATCACCCATTTGACGCCGAGCAGGAGAAGGATTCGAGCCGCGAGCGCGAGCCCGAGGCCGAGGGCCCGAGCCTTCTTCTTCGCCTTCTCGTCAGGGAGGGCGCCGACGAGAATGGACAAGAAGATGATGTTGTCGATGCCAAGCACGACCTCCATCAACGTGAGGGTGAGGAGAGGAAGAACCCAGTCCACAGCTCAACCTGACCTTTTCTCGCGCGTGGTGGGAGAGGGGACGTCCGTGTTTGGTGTTGGGCCTGTCGCGGTCACGTGTACCGCGTCGACGAGCAGCAACCGTGCCTCTCGGCTCGAGCGTCGTTTGCCGGTTGATTGACGTGGGTTACGAAGTCGACCACGCAAAACGCCCGTGTCGCGGAATCCGTCACGCGACCTCGAACGCCTCCTTTTGCAACAGCTCAACTGGCGGCGGCAGCGCTCGCGAGCAGCCCACGGAGCTGACCGCGAAGAGGCTCGTGGCTTCGCTCGGCGCGTTCGGCGACGAGGCCGCGGTACGACTTGCCGCCGATCATGAGAAGCGAGCGCGCCATCGCGATCACGACGGCGTCTTGCTTCGAGAGCGGCGCTCCGCCGTTGACCTGCTGCGCCGGCGCAGGTTGACCGCGCTGCGGCGTGAGGAGCTGGCTGAGCAGCGAGACCGCCGGTTGGCGCGCGCTCTCCGATGCATGCGCGAGCGCGACCGCCGCCGCCGCGAGGACCTCCTCGCCCGCAGGCACACGCCTCGTCAGGATCGCGTGGAGGCGCGGCACGACGTGCTCGTCGATCGCGTTGATTTGACGGAGACCCGCGAGTCCGGCGACACGAATCACGTCGTCTTTGCTCGCGACCATCGCGACGAGGACGGGCTTTGCGCGGTCTGCCCACAGCTTCACGATCGCCGCGGTGGCTGCGCGGCACACGTTCGAGTGCGTAACGCGCAAGAATTTGAGGACGACGTGTCCTGCGTTCTCGTCGCCAACGACCGGCACGCACAGGAGGAGATCTTCGGCGAGCGCCATCGTGGCGGCGTTTGGCTCGGCCACCGAAGCGATCTTCTCGAGCGAGGCACGAACGACCGGCCATGCCTTCGGACCGAAGTCGGAGAGGACTTGAACGAAGAGTGGCCGCACGGCGGGCAGGCGCGAGAGCTTCACGCGCGCGCCGTAGAGGCCATAGGCACCCGCGACGCCCGCATGCACGATCAAGCGGCGTGCTTTGTCTCGCGTCTCGGGCGAACCGCTGAGGAGCTGCTCTCCGATCTGAACGAGGATCGCCGGGTCGTCGAAGACGCGCAGCAGCTTCGCGGCCGACCACGCACGTGATCCAGCGACGGCGCTGTTTCCTTCGCTCGCGATGCCGTGCATCGTGCTCGAGATGCTCCAGAGCGCATGCATGTCACCGCGCGCCGCGAGCGCGCGCATCGCGGGCTCGAGCTTCGCGGCGGCGTTGGCGAAGGCCTTCGGGTCCGAGGTCTGCGCGAGGCGCTGGGCCCACGCGACGGTGTTCTGCGCGAGCGCATCGGCCTCGTCGGACTTCGTCGACGCCTGCGGAGTTGGTTGTGCCTGTGCGCCGTTCTGCGGTTGATGGCTCTGCTCGAAGGCCGCGGCGCCGCGCTCGAGCCAGGTCGGTGTCTCCGCGACGGGCTCACGGCGCGACTGCGGAATGGCCGCGACCTCACCCGATTGAACATCCTCTTCGGGGAGCGTCGGGAGGGGCTTTCGCGGCGCGCCCATCGGCTTGAACTCTTCGCCGGTTGGCACTTCGCGCATCGACGGCGGCATCGGAGAGGCTTCGACCATGATCGGATCGAGCAGCTCTCGGAGCTCGGCGCGAAGCTCACGCATCGATTGCTGGCGCTCGTTCGGATCCTTCGCGAGCGCCTTCATGATGATCGCCTCGAGGAGCGGATCGACCTCGGGGTCGAGCTTCGAGGGCGGGAGCGGCCGCGTGAATTGATGCTTGTTCAGGAGCTGTGCGGCGTGCTCGGCGATGAACGGCGTCTGCCCGGTGGCGAGCTCGTAGAGGACGACGCCGCAGGCGTATACGTCGCTCCGTGCGTCGAGCTCGTCGGAACGACATTGCTCCGGAGACATGTACTCGGGCGTGCCTGCGACGATGCCCTCTTCGTTCGTGTTCGGCAGAGCGCGATGAAGCGCGATGCCGAAGTCACAGACCTTGAGGATCTCGATCGGCTTGCCGTCGTCGTCCTGGCCGGGCACGAGGACGAGGTTCTCGGGTTTGATGTCACGATGAACGATGCCTCGCGCGTGGGCATGCGAGAGCCCCGCGCAGACCTGCATCATGAGCGCGGCGATACGTGCCCCATTGAGCTTGCGCTCTTTCTCGAGCACAGCCCGGAGCTCGACGCCCGCAAGGAACTCCATCGCGAAGTAGAGCGAGCCGTCTGGTTCCTGACCGAAATCGATGACGCGTGTGATGTTCGGGTGGTCGAGCCGGCTGGCGGCGAGCGCCTCCGCGTAGAAGCGACGGCAGAAGTCGATGTCGTTTTGAAACGACTCGTGAAGGACCTTCACGGCGACGGGCATCATCAGCTCGCGGTGACGCGCCTTGTAGACAGCGCCCACACCGCCACGTCCGATCAGTTGTTCGATGACGAGCTTGCCGCCGGCAAGTGCCCGGCCAAGCTTCGAATCCTCGCGTTCTTCCGTCGGGAGCGGACCGACGTGCGAGAGGTCCTTCGTGTGGCTCTCGCTCAGGTTCATGCTCGACTGCGAACGGCGTCCACGTAGGACATCCGGCTGCCCGGCCGACGACTTGTGCGGGTGTGCAGGCGCGTCCGGGATGGGATGGATCCGCAGGGGAAAACCATCCGCCGTCGGCGGTCCAAGCGGCTGCGCAATGTAGAGCGCAGGCTCTGCGATCCCGGGCGTGTGGACCTCGAGGACGTGCTCGGCGGCGCTGACGGGGGCGGTCTCGAGCGGCACCCAAACGCGTCCACCCGCGAACGCCGCAGCGTCGAGCACATCACGGGCCTCGTCATCGGCGAGGTCTGCGACCAGCACTGGCAGCAGGTCGTCGGGTGGAATTGTCTTCATGGACTCCACTCAAGGATCTCATTCGGAGCGGCAGCCGGTCAATCGTCACTCTCTATCCAACGCCTGTTTTGTAGGCAGTTCTGAGCATCTGCGTGATCGTCCCGCACGTTCGTCTGCGTTCATGGATGAAAGACGACGCTTTCAATTGTGCGGCGGACGCGAGTCATCACTGGGCGGCTTGGCGCGCGCGAAGAACCGCTGGCGCTTCCATAAGTCAAAGGAATCGCGAGAGGCGCGTGTGCCGCGAGCTACTCCGAGGCGCGCGCGGGTGCCACATCGATACCGCACGAGGAGCGCGGCATGGCCAAACGTTCACCCTGAAAGCGAGGTACTCCGACGTCGGACGTGTGCGCCGATCGGATCTCCCTGCTCGAAGCTTCGTCAGCCACACCGTTGTAAGGCCGGCTATTCTCATCGACCCATGGCTCGCGGCCCAAACGACGTGAAGAACGATCGCAAAAGTGCTGTCACCAAATTCTGCCTCGCGATGGAGGAGTATCGACGAACGGAGGCGGGACGAGTTCGTACCGCACGTGAGCTCGTCGACTTCTTCTTTCCACGCACGGGAGGGATCGCCGAAGACCGCCTCTTCTTGCACATGCCGCCGGAGGTTCGCGGACCGATCATCTCGGGTTGGGGTGTGCGCGGCGCGAAGTCGGCGCTTCGCGACTCCGACGACAAAGTTCGCACCGTCGTCCAGGACGCGCTCGCCGCGGGCGATATCGACGAGGCGATGTTCGAAGAAGGCGTCAACGCACAGACGCTCGTCGATTGGCAGCCGCTCACCGAGTGGTGGACGTTCTGGCGCACGGGCAAGCTCACCGGCGTCGCGATTCAAAAGGCGCTCGCCACGGGCCGCGAGCTCAGTCTCTTCGACGATCGTTGGTTTCTCCTCAACGTCGACGGGCGCGGCGGCAAGCTCAAAGGAACCGACACGCTCTGCGACACGCTCTCGAAGGATCAGATCATCGCGTGGATTCGCAAGGTGCACGAGTCCGGCGACGGCTCACCCACCGGTCTCGTGACCGCGCTCGGCTGGGAGACGATCCTCGCCAAGACGTCCCAAGAGGCGCTGTTGTTCGCGCTCGATGCGCTCGCGAAGAAGGTCGGCCTCGTCGCTCAAAACGCCACCACGGCGCCGACCGCGACGGAGATGCCGTCGAGCACGCAAGACGAAAACGTCGCTGTCCCGGACATCCCTGGGCTCGATCCGTGGCAAGGCAACGCCAACCAGGACGACACCGGCGCGTCGTCGAGCTGGCCGAGCCTGCCCAACGGCGGAAACGCGGACGACAATCCTCCACCATCGTTTGGCCTCATCGAAGAGCCGGCGCCAAAGCAGCCTCCGCCGATCCCGTCGCGCAAGCTGCGCTAGATCCTCGATCCGATGGGGTACCCCGATCGAGCTACGACAGCACGATCACGCGGAGCGCGATCAAACGCTCGATGACGGCGCAGACCTCGGGCTCGGGCATCCCGCTCAGGTCGACGAGCGTGCGGATGGTCGTCTCGCCATCGATGAGCGCGAGGACGAACCCTTCGCGATGATCGAGCGGCATCTTCACGACCTCGCGCCGAGCCATCGCGCGGCGAGGGACGCATCCCATCGGGAGCTGCGGGCGCGGAGTCGCGGCGCGTGACGCGAGTCTGCGCGCCTCCTTGTTGACGTCACGCACCTCGCGGATGCGCGCTTGCTCGAGCGCCTTCGCGAGATCGAAGCGCGGGCGCATGTGGCTCGTGGATGGATCGCTCGCGCTCGTCGCGCTCGTGGTGGGAGCGGGAGGCGGAGGGCGTGCGGTCTCGGCCGTCGACGACGCACGCGCTCTCTCTCCTGCAGCCGCTTCGGCGGCCCGCGGCGAAGGCTTGGTCGAGGGCGCGACCTCGTCGGTGCGCGGAAGCGGGTCGAGCTTGCGCTGCCGGCCGCTTGCTTTGATCGGCGACGCGGGATCGTCGTGCGTCTCGCGCACGCTCTGGCGGCGGCCGCTCATGGACGTCGAGAGCGGCTCGTCTGGGGACTCGCGTACGCTCTTCTTCCGAGTCACGACAATCAGCTCGACCTTCTCGCGTCCGCGACGCGAACCCATGGGCGGACCCTTAATCTTCGCCCTTTGCGACTTCCGCGGTCAACTCCAGCGACCCCAGCGACCGCGCTCCCGAGGACGACACGTGTCACGCACGTCACACGAAGAGTCCTCTTCCTTGTGCCTTTTGTAGGTCTCATGAATCATCTGCGTGAAGAATGCACACTTCGCGTTCTTCCACCGCCAGCACCGTTAGCGCGCGCTAATTCGTGGTCGAGCGTTTGTGCGGCTTCGTGGGTGCGACACACGATGCTTGCCTTGCGAACCATTCCAACCGACACAGCCGCGCACGAGGCACGGTGGCTGCTTGCTCGTGCTCGTGGCCACCCTCTCCGAGCAGCAGCCTACCCTCACGATCACCACCAAGGTCGAAGCTGCGGACGCGTCTGGCGGACCGCCGCCTTCGTACCGCGTCTCGCAAGCGCCGCTTCCCGAAGGGGCGCCTTACGTCGCGCGGACGAAGAAGTGGGCGCTCGTCGCCGTGGTGGTCGCGTCCTTCGTCGGCGCGGTCGCGGTCGCGGGGCCGCTCTGGATTCCGATCGTGTTCGGCGTGGTGATGGCGACCTCGATGCGCCACCCGTACGGCGTGCTCTGTCGAAGGCTCCCGAAACACAAGAGCTTGGCCGCGGGGATCGTCACCCTGACGTGCGGGCTCCTCGTCGCGGCGATCGGCGCCTTCGTGCTGCTCATGCTCACGAACGAGCTTCTGAAGCTCGTCGCGTACCTCAACGCCCACGGTAGCTCAGGCACGCTCGAAGGCTTGATCGGGACGCGCTCGGCACACGCGATCGAACGGCTTGGTGTCGACACCACGAGCATCTTCACGTGGGCTCGCAAGGAGATCGAGGCGGCCGCGACGTTCTTCGCGACGACGGCAGCCTTGGTCCTACGCACGACGAGCGAAGCGCTCCTGGGCCTCATCGTCGCGCTTTTGACGATGTATTACGTTCTGATCGAGGGCTCGAGCCTTGCGCGACGAATCGAGAGCATCGCTCCGCTCGAGCCTCGCCACACCCGCGCGCTCCTCGTCGAAGCGCGTGACGTGGGCCGCACTGCCTTCATCGGGACGCTCGCGACCGCGCTCGTGCAAGGCGTCCTCGCGGGGATCGGCTACGCGATCCTCGGCGTGCCGGAGCCCGTGACCTGGGCGCTCGTCACTGCGCTCGCGTCGTTCGTCCCGGTCATCGGTACGCTCATCGTTTGGGTGCCGATCGCGGGATGGCTTTTCATGGATGGCCATCCGGTGAAGGCGGTGATCATGGCCGTGTACGGTGTCGTGATCATCACGTCGCTCGCCGACTACGTGATTCGTCCACGCATCGTCGGCGGTCGTGGCCACGGGCATCCGCTCCTCACGCTGATCGCGCTTCTCGGCGGCATCGAGATCTTCGGCCTCGCCGGCCTGATCATTGCGCCGATCTTGATGAGCGTGTTCGTCGCTGCGTTTCGCCTTTACGAGCGCGAGATGCGTCCCGGCGGGAGCATCGCGTCTTCGCCGACCACGTCTCCGGGGGCGACCACGACGGTGACGAGCGTGACCGCCACGTCCGCGAAGCACGCCTAGGTTCGTGTGCGGCGGCTTTGCACGTTGGTGCAAGGTGTCCCAACTTCGCGTGTCGTCTCGCCGCGCGTCATGGAGGAAGACAGCGGATCGCGCGTGATTCCAGAGGTCGGTCACGCTCCGGATGGACCGGTCCGACCTGTGCTTGTGCTGCGTGGCCTCGGATCTCGTCGAAACACAACCAGAGCACTTCTCTGTCTCGGTGGAGCCGAGCGCGGTCCGTCTGCGCGGAGAGCTCCTGATGGAGAACGCGGCCGCGATCTGGACGGATCTGAGGCGCGCCGCGAACGAGCTCGGTGGGAAGAAGCGGCCCTTCAAGCGAACGGCGCGGCGCTCCGTCGAGATCGATCTCTCCGATGTCGAGAAGGTCGACGGCGGGGTGATGTCGCTGCTCATCGCGCTCCGCGCGGACCTTCACGTGCGCGGCGTCGACTCGACGATCACGCACGTGGACGAGCGATTCAAGCCGCTCGTCGAGCTCTACGAGGCGGACGCGCCGCCGAAGCGCGTGCGCAAGCGAAAGCCCGAGGGCTTCTTCGAGCAAGTCGGACGTGCGACCGCGGGCGTGCTCGAAGAGCTGAAGGCGGTGGTCTCCTTCTTCGGCGAGATGGTGATCGCGGTCGTGGGGCTCGTGCGCCATCCGCGGTCGGGGCATTGGAAGGAGGTCCCGCCGCTGATGGAGAAGACGGGCGCGGACGCGATCCCGATCGTCCTCCTCATCAACCTGCTCCTCGGATTCGTCATGGCGTACCAGTCGGCGCGTCAGCTCAAGATGTACGGCGCGAACCTCTACGTCGCCGACCTCGTCGGCATCTCCGTCACGCGCGAGCTCGCTCCGCTCATGACCGCGATCATCGTCTGCGGTCGGTCGGGCGCGGCGTTTGCGGCCGAAATCGGGTCGATGAAGGTCTCCGAAGAGGTCGACGCCCTTCGTACGCTCGGCCTTCGGCCCTTCGCGTGGCTCGTCGTTCCGCGCGTCATCGCGCTCCTCGTCGTCGTGCCGGCGCTCACGATCATCGGTGACCTCATCGGGATCGTCGGGGGTCTCATCGTCGCGGTGACCAGCCTCGACGTCTCGATGCGCGGCTACTTCATCGAGACGCAGAACGCGCTGACGCTATGGGACGTCCAGCACGGCCTCATCAAGAGCGTCGCCTTCGCGCTCGCGATCGGCCTCATCGCCTGCCAGCAGGGATTCTCCGCGTCGGGCGGCGCCGAAGGCGTCGGCAAGCGCACGACGTCCACCGTCGTCTCGTGCCTCTTCGCCCTCGTGGTCCTCGACGCCCTCTTCACGATGACGTTCCGGTTCTTCGGTCGGTGACCTCATGAAAAGCAAACACCCGCACAACAGAAGCCCGAACATTCCCCGTGAAGACGGCGCGCCCATGATCGAGGTCGAGAACCTCACGATGGGATGGGGTGACGTGGTCTTGCAGAAGGATCTCTCGTTCAACGTGAAGCGGGGAGAGATCTTCTCGATCCTCGGCGGCAGCGGATGTGGGAAGTCGACGCTCCTCCGCTACATGATCGGCCTCGAGCCGATCACGAAGGGCGGCACGGTGAAGGTCGACGGCCGGACGGGCATCGATCTCGACGAAGGCCTGCCGCCGTTCGGCGTCATGTTTCAGGCGGGCGCGCTCTTCGGATCGATGACGGTGGGCGAGAACGTCGCGCTGCCGCTCGAGGAGTGGACGGATCTCCCGCACGACGCGATCGTAGCGATCTCGAAGGCGAAGCTTCGGCTCGTCGGCCTCGACCAGGCGTACGACAAGTTCCCGAACGAGCTGTCGGGCGGCATGAAGAAGCGCGCCGCGATCGCCCGCGCGCTCGCGCTCGATCCGCAGCTCGTGTTCTTCGACGAGCCGAGCGCCGGCCTCGACCCGATCTCCTCCGCCGAGCTCGACGATCTCATCCTGACGTTGAACGAGTCGTTGGGGTTGACGGTCGTGGTGGTCACCCACGAGCTCGAGAGCATCTTCGCGATCGTGCAGCGCTGCATCATGCTCGACAAGGACACGAAGTCGATCATCGCCGAGGGAAACCCGCACGAGCTGATCAAGAGCAGCGATGAGCGCGTCAGCGACTTCTTCAACCGCAAGCCCAAAGAGGCGCCGCCGCCGCCCAGCCTCAAGGCTCCGTCGATCCGCGGAAAGCCTCGTAGCGAGCGCCAACCCTTGCCGTACTGACGGCTCACTCGCCGATTCTTCGAAACGCAACGTAACAAAACGAACGAAAACGCCATGGCCGCACCTACCAACCACTTCAAGCTCGGGCTCTTCGTCATCCTCGCGATCTCGGCGGTCGTCGTCACGACGATCGCCCTCGGTGCGCAGAGCATGAAGAAGGACACCACGCGCTATCACACGTACTTCAACGAGTCGGTCCAAGGGCTCGACGTCGGCGCGCCCGTCAAGTTCCGCGGCGTGACGATCGGCTTCGTCTCTGCGATCGAGATCGCGCCCGACCACAGGCACGTCGACGTGATCGAGGAGCTCGACGTGGTCGACATCAAGCGCATGGGGCTCGCCGACGCGGGCTTGACGAAGCGTGGCAAGGCCCGCTTCCACGTTCCGCCGGATCTCCGCGCCCAGCTCGGATCGCAGGGAATCACCGGGGTGAAATTCGTGTCGATCGACTTCTTCGATCCCAAGACGAACCCGCCGCCTGAGCTGCCGTTTCAGCCGCACGACAACTACATCCCGTCGGCGCCGAGCATGATGAAGAACCTCGAAGACACGATCACGAAGGCGATGGACAAGCTGCCGGAGCTCGTCGATGCCGTCGTCGCGATCACGAGCCGTGTCGATCGCATGGTGGCGCAGCTCGAGAAGGATGACGTCACCGGCAAGGCGACGCAGACGCTCGAGCATGCGGATCAGGTCCTCACCGGCCTCAACAAAACGATCAGCAGCCTCGATCGCGCGCAGCTCCCCGACAAGGCCGCGGCCACGCTCGCGGACGTTCAAAAGGCGGTGGCAAAGCTCAACAACGTCCTCGACAAGGTCGACGGCGAGAACGGATTGATGGCGAGCGTACGGCGCGCCTCCGACTCGTTCGGCTCGCTCGGTCGCGGCGCGGGGTCGACGACACGCGAGCTCGAACAGACACTGCGGGAGGTTCGTGAGGCCGCGGAGGGCATTCGCTTGCTCACCGACGCGCTCGAACGTGACCCCGACATGCTGCTCAAAGGTCGCGCGAAGGCAAAGGGAGAGTCGAAATGAGAGTGGATCGTCTTCGAGTGGGCTTGATCCTTGGCTGCCTCTTGGTCGGCACGGCGACGACGCTGCTCAGCGGCTGCGCGCTCACCGGCAAGGCGGACGCGTTCTCGATCCGTTACTTCACGCCAGAGATGGTGAAGCCACGTCTCACGTCGGCGAACACGAAGGGCATGAGCACGAACGCGAGCGATATGCCGCAGCTCGAGCTAGGGCGGGTGACGTCGGGGTTCCACCTCCGCGACAAGATCGCCTACCGCGACGCCGCATTCGAGGTCGGATACTACGACGATCGACGCTGGACGGAGCGCCCCGAGGTCTTCGTTCGACGCGAGCTCGCGCGCACGCTCTTCGAAGAGCACGGGTTCCGCCGAACGCTTGCCGGACAAGCCCCCGTCCTCGACATCGAGCTCATCGCCTTCGAGGAAGTGCGCGGCAAGTCACCCAATGGCAGCTCGAACGCCTTGGCGCGGATCCGGCTTCGCATGATCGTCCACGACGACCGCGACGCGATGTTCGAACGAACGATCACGGTCGATCGGCCGGTCGCGCAGGGCGGGGGATCCACCGAAGGACTCGTGCAAGCGATGGCCGAGGCGCTCGACGCCGCGGCCGAGGACGTCGCGAAGGAGACGGAGGCCGTGCTCCGTTCGCGACCGAAGACCGACAAGGCGCCGAGCCCCGAGACGAGCCCGCAGTGACGACCGCGTGACCGTGATGACGGACGTGGCCGCGAAGCCCGGCGTTCGTGCGCCGGCTCGCGGTCGTCAATCGACCGTTCTTCGTTCGCGCCGTTGCGCGGGCGTTCACCCCTCGGTGTTCGCGGCGGGGACCTTGCTCTGGGAGACCGGGGCGGTGTGCCGAGACTTCAGCGTACGGCGGATGAGCAGCTCGACGTCGTCGGCGTTGACCGGCTTGACGAGGAACGCGTCGGCGCCGATCGCGGAGAGACGTTGCCACTCGCGCGGTCCACCGGCAGCGGTGAGGACGATGATCGGCGTACGCTGGCTCGCGTCGAGGGAGCGAAGAAGCAGCGTGAGCTTGGCGCCGTCGATCTCGGGCATATCGAGGTCGACGAGGACCACCGAGTACGGCTGACTCTCGAACGCAGCGAGCGCCTCGCCACCGTCTGCGACCTGGTCGATCACGGCGTGCGGGAAACGCTGGCGGAGCGAGGTGCCGATGATCTCGCGCCAATCGGGATCGTCGTCGGCGACGAGGATGCGGTCGGGCTCACGCGTGCCGTCATGCTCGGCGAGGAGGGCTCGGCGAAAGGCGCCGACGGAGTTGTAGCGGCGGCGCGGGTCTTTGTTGAGCGCGCGAAGGATGATCTCGTCGTAGCCGGGCGGAAGATCCGAGCGATGGGCGCTCGGCGGCGTCGGATCCTGAAGGACGTGCTGCGAGAGGACGTTCATGTCGGTCGCGCCGAGGAACGGCGGGCGACCCGTGAACAGCTCGTAGGCGAGGCAGCCGAGCGCGTAGATGTCGCGCCGATCGGCGAGGTCGTTCGTCTCCTCTTCGGCCAGCGCGGCCTCGGGCGCCATGTACAGCGCGCTGCCGACGACGACGTTGGCGCTCTCGGACGACTCGAGGATGCGCGCGACGCCGAGGTCGCCGACGCGTACGCGTCCGGAGGCTTCGAGGAGCAAGTTCGACGGCTTGATGTCGCGGTGAACCGTCTGCGATGCGTGGATGGCCTCTACGCCAAGACACGCCTGGTCGATGATGCGCACCGCTTCGTCGATGTCGGGCGGCGTCCCTTCGGGGCGTGCGCGGAGCCATGTCTCGACCGTGCGACCTTCGACGTACTCCATCACGAAATACGGCACTTGCCCGTGCTCACCGAACGCGTACACGTGCACGACGTTCGGATGGGACACGCGGGCCATCGCACGCGCTTCGTTGTCGAAGAACGTGCGCATCTCGGGGAACGCGAAGAGCTCGGGCTTGATCAGCTTGATCGCGACGCGCCGGTCGAGGCGCTCGTCGAGCGCGAGCGCGACAACACCCATCCCGCCGACGCCGAGCGTGCGCTCGATGCGGTAGGTGCGGTCGACCACGTCGCCGGGCTTGAGCCCGACTGCGGCGAGCGCTTCGTCGCAGACGGACGGCGGAGGCGCGTCGTCGAGATGCGTGCTGGTGTTGGTGCTCGCGGCCGGGTTGTGATCGGACGGCGCGCTCGCGCTCTCCTCCGCCTTCTCGACGATCGCGCTCACCGGCGGCAGCTCGCCACGTTTGACGGAGGCGAGGATCGCGGCGTGCGCCTCTTCGCCGGAAGACGGCGAGGTCGGCGCGTCCCACTGCGGCGGGCGGCTCGACACCGAGACCGAGACCACCTCGGCCACCGTCGCATGCTCGTTACGCGGCGCTTGACCGCTTCCCGTCACGGCCACCGTCGGCGCCAGCGCTCGAATGACCGCTGCGGGATTGGGCGCTCGATTCTGTGGCAGTAACGGCGGCGGCCGCGACGACGGCGTATCGGCGAGCAATCGTGATCCGCTGCGCTCCGAGCCGGTCTTCATGGGAAGCTCCTTCAATCTCACGGACAAACACGTGCGTTCGCGCCGCGAACCCGCAGCGCACGCAACTCGTATCGTGACGTCGTCTCGAGCACGCTCCGTACCAAGAGCCGCGCCGAGGGCGCTCAACGATTCAGGACACTTCAGCCATGGGCCGTGAGCCCGAGTGCGCAAAGGTGCCACGCTGAGACGGCAGTCGCCAGATCAGGTGGGACGCTCTGCCTCAGAGGTTGATCCAGCCGCCGATACCCGCCGTGATCCCGAAATGAAAGAGCGCCACGTCGTTGCTCACCGAGCGCGTCGTCGCGCCTTGGGTGATCTCGACCGAACGACGACCCGAGAGCGGGATGTTGATGATGGGTCCCACATGAAAGAAGAAGTGTTCGGTGGGGACGATCGCGAGCTGCGGATCGAGGTCGAGGGAGAAGAGCGTGTCGGTGAGGGACGTCGTCTGCGTGACCGCGCCGTTGTTGTCGATCGTGTCCTGCTTCGCGCTGACGGAGTAGAAGCCAAAGCCAAGACGTGGCCAGAAGGCGAGGATGTCGCCGAGCGGCAAGATGTAGCCGACGCGCGGGACGAGACCGATCGCCGTCGCGCGTGGTGAATCGGTCGAGCGCGTGATCACCTGGCCGCCTTGCACCGACTCGTTTTTGTCGGTTCCGCCGAGGCCAAATCCAAACGCGATCGCCGCACCGATCGTGAGCCGAGGGATGATCGTGAAGTCTCCCGCGACGCGCGGCAGCGTGTGGACGTTGACCGGGAAGCGAAGGAAGTCTTCGGAGATGCCGACGTTCCGGCCGAAGAGAAGCGAGAGTCCCGTCCCGGTGCGTGAGTCGGTGAGCTCGACGTTGTTGTCCGTGTCCGTGCGCGAGACGCGCGTGAAGCTGAAGAGCGGCACGAGACGATCCGCAGAGATGATGAGCTCGCTCTTCTCACCAAACCCGTTCGCGTCTCCGTGGCCTGCCGCGTGCGCGCTGGTCGCTACACTGGACGCCGCCAAGAGTGCAGCCGTCGCGAGAAGGGTCGAGACCCGCAGATGTGCCTTCATGAAGCGGCAAATTACGCTGTTTCGAGCCTCGACCTCAACAACGTTCCGCAAGGCGTCGAAGGCGGAAGACCTCGCCCGGAGCGCGAAGAATCATGCCCGCGACGAACGAGCGCGAAAGCCGCCATTCAACGCCGGATCACGCTGGCAAACGAGCTTGCCAATCGTGATGACGCAAGTCCTCGCTCGTGCGATCTCATGCGCCGAGCTTGTCGACGATGCCGCCGACGAGCGGGTACTCGAACTCACGACCGTCGAGCGCGACGAACGCCGCGTAGATGTGCACGACGAGGAAGAGCGGGATCGCGACGCCACACGTCGCGAAGCTCACGAGGGTGCCAAGCGCAGACCAGATGAGCGCGCCAAGCGCTTGACGCGCGACGAAGCGTGATCGATCGCGTTCGATCAAGAAGACGAGAAGCGGAGCAAGAAACCACGCCACGCACGTACCGCCGTGCGCGATCGCTGCTGCGATGCGCTCGTTCTGCGTCGGCCTCGAGGCGGTCGCGAGGTCGGTGCTGCTGCTGCTGGTCGTGCCGTACATCGTCGTCATGCCCGATCGGTCGACCGAGCCACCTCCGAAATTTCACCGCCGGAAACGTATGCAAAGACGAGCAGGAGACGCGGTCGCTGGTGGTGCTCGGTCGCGCGGCTCTTCTGTGAGAAGCGTCGAAAAGCCTGGAAAACGCCTGCGCTGGAGCGCCCACAACACCACCGAGGACTTACATCAAGGATGGCGTGGAGGTCCTTGGGATATTTGCTGAAATGAGACTGGCCTTGGGAGAATAAGGCTCCACTCTTTACGTCATAAGGGCAGCACCATCATGAGCAACTTGGGCGGTCGTGATTTCCTGCGGTCGGCCAAGCTCTCGGCCACCTTCGAGAGCAAACCTCGGCGTCTTGGGCTCGCCGTCTCAGGGGTTCTCCTCGCCTTCGCCTTCGCCATCACCTTCAGCGATCAAGGCGCACAAGCTGCACCTCCGGCGCCCACCGCGCTCGGCATCGGCGCAGAAGGTCGTACGCCACCGCCGGATCTCGCGGGGCTGTCACCGGCGTCGACCTCCGACATGGCAGGGCTCAGCAAAGCGCCCGACGCGTTTGGCTTGCGCGAATGGCAGCTCGTCCAAGGTCGTCACTGGCAGATCAAGGGGCCGGCGGGCGAAGCTCCCGCGGTCACCGACGCGCGCGAGAAGAACCGCGGCGCATGCCCGGCCGGCATGATCGAGGTCGCCGGAAAGATGAAGCAGCACTTCCTGCTCGATGAGCTTCAGATGCAGGCGTGCACGAAGTGGATCGACAAGAAGTGGCCGGAGCGATGCGGAGCCTACGATCGCGACAAGTGGCTCGCGCTCTCGAAGGACCTCCCGACGCAGCCGCTCAAGTTCTGCATCGATCGCTACGAGTATCCGAACCGCAAGAACGAGTACCCGATCATCCTCGTCAATTGGTACGAGGCACGCGACACGTGCAAGGCGGAGGGCAAGCGGCTCTGCAGCGAAGACGAGTGGACCTTCGCCTGCGAGGGTGAAGAGGCGACGCCGTATCCGAACGGCTACGTGCGTGATCCCGACGCGTGCTTGAACGATCGCCCGTGGCGGCAGTTTCACGGCGAAGCGCTCTCCCCACGGAACGGCGAGAACGCGAAGCAGGAGCTCGATCGCCTCTGGCAAGGTCTGCCGAGCGGATCGCGTCCGCTCTGCAAGAGCTCCTTCGGTGTGTACGACCTCACGGGCAACGTCGACGAGTGGACCCGCTCCTCCATCCCGAACGAGCGCCCGAGCGTCCTCAAGGGTGGCTATTGGGGACCGGTCCGCACACGCTGCCGCCCCGCGACGAAGGCGCACGGCGAAGAGCACATCTTCTATCAAGAAGGATTCCGCTGCTGCGCCGACGTGCCCTAGCGTCTCGAGCAGGCCCGCCGCCGGCTCGTCGGCAATCGACCATCGCGGTCCACAACGGTGCTACGGCTCTTGGAGAGGAGCTGGTTTGAGCACGCGCGTCATCGGTGGAACGTGTCTCGTCGTCGCGCTGATCGCTGTTGGCATCGCCGCGTCCTGCAAAGGAAGCGAGCAGGCCGCGTGCACCGTCGACACGGACTGCCCGACAGGCTTCATCTGCCGCGACCAGGTGTGCGGACAGATCACGCGCGACGCCAGCGCGCAGCCCGACTCGAACACGCCTCCGGCTTGCGGCAACGAGAACGCGACCTGCCTCGTCAACGAGGATTGCTGCTCGCGCATTTGTGGTGAAGGCAACCTGTGCGCGGCGACCACCGCGCCTCCGCCCACGCCGACCTGCCGCGGTCAGCTCGAGCTCTGTCAAAACGACTGCTGCCCTGGCCTCTCGTGCGTCTCCGGCTCCTGCGCTGCTGAGCCGCGCGTTCGCACGTGTGTGCGCGCGCCATCGTTCGAGCCTTGCCCATCGCGTGGTAGCCCTTGTCGACGTAGATCACGGTGCCGGTGATCCCAGTCCCAAGAGGTGAGCAGAGGAACGCCGCCGTCGCGCCGACCTCGCGCGCGGTGATGGCCTCCTCGAGCGGCGCGTTCTTCTTCGTGTACTCGATCATCTCGCCGATGAACCCGATCGCGCTCGCGGCGCGCGAGGCGAGGGGACCTGCGCTGATGCAGTTCACGCGGTGGCCGTACTTGCGGCCTGCCTCGAACGCGAGCAGCCGCGTGTCGCTCTCGAGCGCGGCCTTCGCCGAGCTCATTCCTCCGCCGTAGCCAGGAATGACGCGCTCGGCCGCCATGTACGAGAGCGAGAGAAACGCTCCGCCCTTGCGCATGATCGGGCTGAAGCGCTGCACCATCGAGACCATCGAGTAGGCGCTGACGCCCACCGCGCCGAGGTAGCCCTTGCGGCTGGTCTCGAGCAGCACGTTCTTCACCTCGGGGCCGTTGGCCAACGAGTGGATCACGATGTCGACGCAGCGCCCGCCGTCCTCGTTCTTCGGATCGGAGGCGAAGTCTTCGCGCATGCGCTCGACCGCGCGCTGAATGCTGACGTCTCCGTGATCCTTGTAGCGCTTGTTCTCGCGGATCTCTTGCGACATGTCCTCGTACGTGTCGAACTCCGCGTCGAACGGATAGATGCGCTCGAGCTCGAGCTTCTTGCCTTCACCCATCGCGAGCGACTCGTCGAGCTTTCCGCGACGCAAGAGCGTCTGGAAGATGTTGAGGGCAGGTGGCCACGTGCCGACGCACACCGAAGCGCCCGCCTCCGCGAGCGCCTTCGCGATCGCAAATCCAAAGCCGCCGTCATCTGCAACACCTGCAACGAACGCTCGTTTGCCGGTCAAATCGATGGAGAGCATGGTGGCGCTACCATCCTCTTAACGGGGTCCACGCTCAACGGAAAAATGCCGCAGCGCCCGAGGATGACGAGAAGCGCTCATCGAGCTTCGCCTCTTCATGCGATGCTTGGCGCGAAAACGATGAAAAGCAAAGGCTCGTTTGGACTCGGACAGGTCATGCGGTCACCACGCGTCACGCTCGGCAGCATAGTCCTCCTCATGGCAGGCGCCGGCTGCGATCGCTGCGGGAACAGCAAAGACACGAAGACGCCGTCTCCCGCGTCGGACGCGGCGACGCAAGGCCCGGTGCTCGTCAAAGAGGACGGCGGCAAGGTGCACGTCAGCGCGGCGATCACCGAGGAGCTCGCCGCGAAGGTGGGCGGCCCCATCCCGAAGGCGGGCAAGCTCCACGCCGGCACGCCGATGGCTGTACAATGCAAGAATCCCGGGCAACCCGTGAGCCCGACGGTGTTCGGCATCGCGTGGGCCGACACCGACAAGGACATCGGAGCCACCGCCCATCGCTGGGGCGGCAACACGACCACGCGCTACAACCCGAAGCTCGGCAACGCGTGGAGCACCGCGAACGACTGGTTCTTCGAGAACGTCGAGATCGACTCGTGGGAGAAGTTCGTCGGCAAGGCCGCAGAGAAGGGCGGCCGCGCAGCCATCACCGTCCCGATTTTGGGATGGGTCGCGAAAGACACCGAGAGCTGCGCCTTCACGACCAAAGACTTCCCTCATCAAGAGAAGACCGACTCCGCGGGACGCAAGCAGTGCGGCAACGGCAAGAAGCCCGACGGCAAGACGAACCTCGATCCGCCCAAGGACCCGTCGAAGTGGCAAGTGAAGATCACGCCCGAGGAGGTCGGCGCGTGGGTCGCGAAGATCAAGGCCGCCGACCAAAAGCGCGGTAAGCGCGTCGTCTACGAGTACATCCTCGACAACGAGCCTGCGCTCTGGGACTCCACGCACCGCGACGTGCATCCGGAGCCCACGAGCTACGACGAGCTCCTCGAGAAGACGATCGCGTTCGGCACCGCCATCCGGAAAGCGGACCCCGACGCGCTCATCGCCGGTCCCGCCGAGTGGGGATGGCCCAACTACTTCTACAGCGCAAAAGACCGCGGCGATCCCCGGATGGAATACAGGCTCCCCTCGGACCGCCGCGCGCACAACAACGAGCCCATCCTCGCCTGGTATTTGAAGAAGCTCGCCGAGCACGAGAAGAAGACCGGAGTGAAGGTGCTCGACGTCCTCGACGTCCACATCTATCCGCAAGGCGACGGCGTTCAATTCGGCGACAACGAAGGCGGTGACGGCGCCGGCAACACCGATCGCGCCACCAACGACCTCCGCTTCCGCCTCACCCGTTCGCTCTGGGACCGCGATTACCAGGACGAGTCGTGGATCGCCAAATCGGGCATCGACGACGGCAAGGTGTTCTTGATCCCACGCATGAAGGAGCTCATCGCGCAGAACTACCCCGGCCTCGGCTTTCAAATCGGCGAATACAACTTCGGCGCCGAGGACCACATCGCCGGCGCCGTCGCCCTCGCCGAAGTGCTCGGCCGATTCGCGCTCAACGGCGTAAGCCACGCCTTCTATTGGACCTATCCAAAGAAGCCAAAGCCCGCCTATTGGGCATTCCGCGCCTATCGCAATTACGACAACGCCGGAGGCCACTTCCTCGACACGATCGTGCCCTCGAGCTCGCCGAGCGGCACATCGCTCTACGCCTCGCGTGACGAGTCAGGAAAGAAGTGGGTCCTCGTCGCCCTCAACTTCAGCGCCGACCGCCCCTTCGACGCCGCGATCGCCCTCGACGGATGCACGGCACCCACCGCGGTAAAGTCCTACCGCTACACCGGCGGCGCCACCGGCTTCGTCAACGGCGAAGCCAAAATCGAAGGCACCTCCATCAAGGAGAAGCTCCCTCCTTATTCGATTAGCGTCATCGAGCTCACGACACCCTGAAGGAATTGCGCGGCTGTTAGAGAGGCCTCGTCCTCTTGTCGTGAGGTAACGCCATGAACGTCCTCATGGCGGTGATGACGTCTTTTCATCTGTCGAGAGCGTCGAGCGTCGTTCGTGAGCGCGGACGATGGCACATCGAGCTTCACGTTGTGCGACTCGACGCCTCCGCCCGTCGTCCCGCTCAGCGTCTCTTTCGCGAGCGATCGCACGTTGGAACGCGTGACGACCGGGTCGCTCGACGCACCACAAACGACGATGGATGTGAGAAGGAGAAGCTCCTCCCTTCTCGCTCGAGAAATGAGGAATCGCCTCTTCCGCGAAGGTTCGAAGAAAAAGAAAGATTCACAGGGAGACAGGGAGACAGGGAGAAGTTTTTAACGGATCTCACTGGCTCCGAATTCGGGCTCCCCCACACCCGCGAGGATCTTGCGATGCGCGGGAAGGATTTACAGGGAGACAGGGAGACATGGAGCTCTCGGAGAGCAGACACTTCCTCCGTTCGTCACCGACGTCTCACCGGCGACGTCTTCCAGCACCGAATCAACAAGGCGACTTTGCGGGCTGCGCGGGGTTGCCTGGACAGCCGGTGAGGCTGTCATGACGGATGACGAGCACAAGAATTCTCCGCGTGGGGCGTGCGTTTCGGCGGTGGAGATCGCAGAATGGGGGCCACCCGATGGGCAACAAGCTCGATATGACGCTCGCGATCCTCAATGGGCTCGTCGGCGATCATCTCGCACGGACGAACAACGCGCTCGCGACCGAGCTCGCGTTGGTTCATGCGGGACGTGAGGTGCCGGTCGAGCGGGAGGCGCTCGCGAAGGTGATCCCTTCGCCGAAGGGACGCGTCGTCGTGTTCGTTCACGGGCTGATGTGCACGGAGACGGTGTGGCGATTTTCGGATGGCCAGACGGATTATGGGACGCTGCTCGAGGCGGACCACGGCTACACGGCCCTCCGCGTTCGTTACAACTCGGGGCGGCCGATCGCGGACAACGGGGCGGCGTTGGCGGCGGCGCTCGAGAGGCTCGTCGCGCAGTATCCGGGCGTGATCGACGAGCTCTTGCTGGTGGGCTTCAGCATGGGCGGGCTCGTCATTCGAAGCGCATGCCATGTCGCGGCGGTCCCCGAGGCGAGCGGCGAGCGGGCGCGCTGGCTCGATCGCGTGAAGCGCATCATCTACGTCGGGACGCCGCATCGAGGCGCGCCGCTCGAGCGGGCGGGGCGTGTGCTCGTGCGGCTGCTTCGCGTGGTGCCGGATCCGTACACGCGGCTCATCGCCGACATCGCAGACATTCGAAGCGGCGGGCTCAAGGATCTCGGCGACGCCGACTTGACGCACGAGGCGCGCGAGCTGTCGCGGCTCACGCCTCGCTTCGCGTTGCGGGATCCGCGTCACCCGGTGCCCCTCTTGCCGGCGATCCAGCACTATCTCGCGGCGGGGACGCTCTTGCCCGATCCGCGGCTCGCGCTGTGGTTTGGTGACGTGCTCGTGCCTGTCCACAGCGCCACAGCCGACTCGGTGATCGACAAGGCGGGGCTCGTCCTGCCGCCGGAGCACGTCGCGATCTTCGAAGGCTATTCCCACGTTCGACTCGCGCACGATCCCGCCGTGTACGAGCGCATTCGCGCTTGGGCCGAGCCACGCTAGACTCGGACGCGCGTGAGCACACCGAAGACACCGATCAAGAAATGGCGTGGCGTCGTCGCGCTCCTCCGGGACGCGGTCGAGCATGGCTCGCGCGCCGTCGAGAAGGTCCAGCTCGAGACCGCGAAGCGACCCTTCGTCGTGCTCGAGCACATCCCCGCGATCGCGACGCCGACGAAGGTCGTTCACGTGGCCCATGACGCGAGCGTCAAGACCGTGCACGGCATCATCCGTGGCGTGAACGCCATCGTGGGCACGTCGATCGACGTCGTGCTCGAGCATGTCGACGCGTCGCGCGAAGCGAGCGAAGCGACGGAAGCACCCGAAGCGTCAGCGCGCGAGGCGGAGCCGTCGGCGAGCGCGTCGGACGACCCGCCCGCCGATCGATGATCAGGCCGCCTTGGCCTTTTCGCTGAGCTCGGAGAGGAGCTCGTCGAGCGCTTCGCCCACGGTCGACGCGAGGCGCTTCGAGACCGCGGTCGTGTCGGCGAGCAGATCGCGGAGCTTGGTCGCGGTGTGCTTGATCGCCTTCTTGCTCGACTCGCGCTTGTCGTGATCGCTCTGCGGGAAGAGCGTCTCGTTGTAGAGCTTCGCGACCTTGCCGACGGAGACGCCGTCATCGAGGAGCTGCTTTCGCACGTCGGCGATCGCTTCCTTCGGGAGCGAGTCGTCTTCCTCGGCGGCTGCCTCCACCTTGCGGAGGTAATCGATCGCCTTCATCGACGGGAGCGCCTCGAGCGGATCGCGGCGAAGGACCTCGGGCGCTCGCTTGTGCAGGAACAAGTAGCTGCCGGTGAGCTTCTCCACGGTGTCGGGACGGAGCTTCAGCTCGTTCTTCGTGTACGTCTCGAACGAGTCGTAACCCCAGCGCTCCCAGTCTTTGTTGCGCTTCACTTCGCTGAGAGCCTCGCCGAGCTCGAGCCAGCTCGCTTTGAAGCGACGCGAGAGGCGAAGCAACGAGGCGCGATCGGGATCGTCAGCATGCTGTTCTTCGAGTGCCGCAAGGGCGCGGTCGACGTTCGTCTGTTGCATGGTGCGCCTGCTCTACGGTTCGACCGCGAATCACGCAAGATGGCCCGGCTGGACAAGCTGTGGAGATCCTCGCGAAGGCTGTGTGAAGGTGTTGTGGACAAGGCTCATCGGCCTGCTTTTCCCTGCGAACGTGAACGTGTGGACAGAAAAAATGCAGGCGACCCGTCAAAAAAATCGCGCAGGCGGCGAACCTGACCTCAAAGGAGCGGCGAGAGGACGCGCGCACCGGCTTCTGCGATTCGCCATCGAAGCGGGAGTCGGTCGCGTGTCTGCTTCGTGATCTCTTTGGAGTCGCGGAGGTCTTGGCGGAACTGCTCGGCGAGCTCGGACGTGTGCTCGGCGCCGTAGAGGACCGCGGTGACCTCGAAGTTCAGCCGGAAGCTCCGGTTGTCCATGTTGGCGGTGCCTACCGACGCGAAGAAGTCGTCCACCACGAGCGTCTTCGCGTGGATCATCGTCGGCTGGTACTCGAAGACACGCGCGCCGGACGCGAGGACGTCATCGTAGTAGCTGCGCGCGGCGGCGGTGACGATGAGGGAGTCGCTCCGTCGAGGAACGAGGATTCGAACGTCCACGCCGCGAAGCGCCGCGGTCGTGAGGGCGGTGAAGATCGCGGAGTCCGGCACGAAGTAAGGCGTGGTGACGCAGATGCGCTTCTGCGCGAGGGCGATCGCTGCAAAGTACAGCTTTTGAATCGGCTCGGCGTCGCGGTCTGGACCGGACGCGACGACTTGCACGCGGTGCTCTCCTCGTCCGGTGGGCGTGGGGAAGTAGTCCGCTTCGCGCGGTACGTAGCCTGTCGTGTACTGCCAATCGTCGAGGAAGGTGAGCTGCAGCCAACGGACGGCGTCGCCTTCGATCCGAACGTGCGTGTCGCGCCATGGCGCAGGGTGCCCTCGCCGAACGCGCTTCTTGCTCTTGTGTGAGGTGAGGGCGGCAGAGACGAGCCTCTTCTTTCGCAAGGACTCCGCGCCGGGCTCGGGGACGTAGTCGTCGCAGATGTTGATGCCACCGGTGAAGCCGACGACCCCGTCGCAGACGACGATCTTGCGATGGTTGCGGAAGTCGATGCGGCTTCGGATGCGTGAGAGCCGGACGCGGTTGAACTCGGCGAAATAGATCCCATTGGCGCGCATCTTTCGGATGAACGCGCGCGTCATCGCGCTCGATCCGACGTCGTCGACGAGCACGCGGACGGTCACGCCGGCCTTGGCGCGCTCGATCAGCGCATCGAGGAGGCGGGTGCCTGCGCGGCCCGAGTCGAAGATGTAATACATCACGTGCACGTGATGCTTCGCGTTGGCGATCGCCGCCTCGATCGCGTCGTACGTCGACGCGGCGTCGTGGAAGATCGTGACCGATTCGCAGAGGTCCGCGCTGGGCTCACCCATCCCCATCGCGAGGTGACTGAGCTGCGCGATGCGGGGATCTGGCGCAGGCTTGCGCTCGCTCAGCGCCGTCCGCGACTTTCCGACCGTGGTCGCCTTGAAGCGCCCGCGCGCACGCTTGTGCTTCAAGCGCTTGCGAACGAGCCGTCGCGGACCGAGAAAGAAGAAGATGAAGAACCCCAAGTAGGGAAGTGCGACGAGCGCGAGGATCCACGCCAACGTGGAGACGGGTGGACGCTTCTCGAAGAGGATCCACGTCGCGAGGACGATGACGTAGATGACCTCAGCGGTCGTGAGGATCGTGACGAGCACGGCGGAAGCAGAGTATACGAATCCTCCACCATCCACATGCGCACGCTCGTCTGGTTTCGTGGCAAAGATCTACGCGTCGCCGATCACGCTCCACTCGCCGAAGCTGCTGCGACAAAGGATGGAGAGGTCGTCCCGCTATTCGTGCTCGATCCGTACTTCTTCGCGCCAGAGCGCGCGCGCGAGATCCCGCACCGCATGCAGTACCTCGTCGAGTCTCTCGCCGAGCTCGCGGCCAACATCGCCAAGCTCGGTTCGCGTCTCGTCGTGGTCGAAGGCAAGAGCGTGCGCGTCATCCCGGAGATCGCGCGTGCGCTGAAGGTCGACCGCGTCGTGGGGTATCGCTGGACGGAGCCCGTCGGGCGCGAGCGTGACAAGCGCGTGACCGAAGCGCTCGCGAAGCTCGATCCGCCCATCCCGTTCGACCTCTACGAAGGCGAGACGCTCGCGGCGCCGGGCGAGGTGCTCACGAACGCGGGGACGCCGTTCTCGGTGTTCACGCCTTTCGCGGCGGCGTTCATGAAGTCGATCGAGGTGCCTCCATCGCGCCGCGCGCCGCGATCGCTGCCGCCGCTTCCGGCTCTGCCCAAGTCGATTCGAGAGGTCGCCGTGCCTACGCCGGAGGACATCGGGCTCGAGTCGAACGATCGGATCACGCGCGGCGGCGAGGCCGCGGCGCGCGCACGTCTTCGCAAGTTCCTGAGCGGTCCGGGCGCCCAGTACGAAGAGGGACGCAACCTGATGGGCGAGGCGGGGACGAGCCGGATCTCGCAAGACCTCAAGTTCGGCACGCTGAGCATTCGGGCGGCCTGGCACATCTCGCGTGAGGCGTTGATGGAGCATCCGCGCTCGAGGCGCGTGTTTGCGAACGAGCTCTTGTGGCGAGAGTTTGCGTACAACGTGCTGTGGCACTCTCCGCGCGTGCTCGAGGAGCCGTTCCGCGAGACGTGGAAGAAGTTCCCTTACGTCGACGACCCGCGCGGCTGGGACGCGTGGGTGAAAGGGCTCACGGGCTATCCCGTCGTCGATGCGTCGGCGCGTCAGCTCCTCGCGGAGGGCTTCGTCCACAACCGCGCGCGGATGATCTCGGCGAGCTTCCTGACGAAGCATCTGCTGATCGACTTTCGTCGCGGCGAGGCCCACTACATGCGGCATCTCACCGATGGAGATTGGGCGGCCAACGATCTCGGTTGGCAATGGTCCGCAGGCTGCGGCGTGGACGCGCAGCCATGGTTTCGCGTCTTCAATCCCGTGTTGCAGGGCGAGAAGTTCGATCCCGAAGGGGAGTACGTGCGCCGATGGGTCCCGGAGCTCGCGAAGCTCCCGAAGAAGTGGATCCATCGGCCGTGGGAAGCTCCGGATGCCGAGCTCGCGCGCGCCAAGCTCACGCTCGGTCGCGACTACCCAAAACCGATCGTCGACCACGAGCTCGCGCGCAAGAGATTCCTCGCGACAGCCAAGGGGCATCTCCCGAGCACACCTCCCGGAGGCTCCACGAAAGGCCCCGCAAGTGGGGCGATCGCAGGTGAGGCGAAGAAGAAGTCACACACGAGTCGCAGGAGCAAAAGCGTGTAGATTACCGTAGGGGGATTCCCCTCCGCCTCGCGGGCCGAGCAGCTTGCCCCCGACGTCACATTTGTGTGGTGCGTTTCAATGAACAAGCTGTCCGGCATCGATGCGATCGAAGCGATCTACACGGATCTCGAGCGCATCCCACCGCACACCTGGCTCAGGCGCGTCACCGAACAGGTCGCGAGGCTCGTTGGCGTGGGTGGGGGCGGCCTTGGACACGCCTACGACCTTCGCGGGCCGCGCGAGCGCTGGCATCTCTCCAAGCCGATCGCACACGCATGCGACGAGGCGCTCGCCGAAGTCGTGACCGCGTCGTTCTCGCGTACGCCGTCCGCGCATTTGCTCGCGTGGTATGGCGGAGCTGGAGCCTCCGGCACCTTCAGCGACCTCACCAAGATGACGCTCGACCAGCTTCCGGGCACGGGAGCCGCGAGCGCGCGCTATGGGATCCGCGATCAGGTCTACGTGAACGCGGCGAACGCCGACACCGACGGCGTCCTCTTCGTCGCGAACCTCTCCGCTCCGCTCAAACTCTCGGCCCGGCAGCGCGAGCGCCTTGCGATGGTCGCTGCGCACGCCGCTGCCGCCTCCCGCCTCCTCCGCGCACGGGCGGAAGGAGCACGCGAGCCAGTCGCCATCTTCGAGGCAGACGGTCGAACAGCGCACGTCGTCCCCGAGCATGTGCAGGCGTTGCCCGAGCTCAGGCGACGCTTGGTCCAGATCGAGCGCGCCCGCGGGGCGTCGCGCCGCGAGGGGTCGGACGCTGCTGCACGAGCTTGGAGCGGGCTGCTGCGCGGCGTGTACTCGACCTTCGATCGGTACGAGTCCGACGGGCGTCGCTACGTCGTCGCCTACGTGAATCGACCAGGGCTCCTCGATCCGCGCGGCCTCACGGAGTCGGAGGCGATCGTGGCGCAGTATGCGGCGCGAGGCCACGCCGACAAGGTGATCGCCTACGAGCTCGGGATCGCGCCAGGCACCGTCAGCGCGCTGCTCGCACGCGCTTACCGAAAGCTGCGGGTCGGCACGCGCGCCGAGCTCGTCGCAAAGCTCTCCGTCCCTAGTGACGTCCTCCACGTGGAGCTTGGTGCAGACACCAACGTCTTGCTCTTCTCGGCTCCATCCGCGGATAACGGGGCGCTCGTCGCGCTGACGAAGGTAGAGCGTGAGGTCGCGATCGCTGCCGCGCGAGGTCGAACCGTCGAGCGGATCGCGCGCGAGAGGGCCGTCCAGACCTCGACGATCAAGAAGCAACTCGCCTCGATTTATGAAAAGCTAGGTGTGACGAATCGCGCGGAGCTTGCTCGTCTCGTCGCGCCTGGTGAGGAGTAGCCCTCGACGGCAGCGTCACGCGCGCCACGGTGGACGTGAGCGCGCGGGCTGCCTACGATGCATCCATCATGCTCCCCGAGCAGCCCGCTTCCAGCTATTCGAATGACTCCGCCAGCTCCACCGTCATCATCGTGTCCGCGCCCACGCGGCCCAATCTTCACGGAGAGCTCGAGGCCCGACTCCTCCTCGACGGAGGCAATCACGTCGTCGGCGTCGACGTCGCGCCGAGCTCACCCGAGCGCGTGATCGTGATGCTCGGGCCGCACGAGAAGGTGTCCCGCACCGAAGAGGTCCGCGTGCACATCGAAGGCAACGGCGGGACGATCCGCATTCAGGGTCACGCCGCGAAGCTCATCGCGCCAGGCGCGAATCCGTACGTCTTCTGACCAGCGGGAGGTTTGGGAACCAGGCACGGGGTTCCCCTCGTGAAGCCCTACGGGACCATCCGCTCGCTCGCGATGCTCAGGTTGCCGGCGAGATCGATCGCGCGGATTCCAACCTTCACGGGCCGCTTGCCCGATGGAAACGAGAAGTCGGAGGGCGGCGGCGATCCACCGAAGGTGATGGCGAGCGTCGTCGCGGCAGGCGCGCGATGGACGTCGGGGCTGCCTTTGACGATCGCCAGCGGCGGCTGCAGGTAGTCGATCGAGGCAGAAGCGTCTGCCATCCAGATCGCGTAGCGCATGTCTTCGGGACGCGTCTGATCGTCGGTGGCCGCAGAAGGCCCCAGAAATCGAAGCCCTGGACCGCCGCACGCGACCTCGTCGAGCGTGACGACCTTGGACGACGGCTTCGGCGTAGGCGCAGGTGCGGCCACGCCGAGCTGCTCGTGGCTCGTGACGCCCGACCACGATGGCGGTGTTGTGTCGAGGGTGTCTCCGGTCTCGAACGACGCGACGATCCGCGAGGGCTCTTTGCCGTCGAGCTCCGTGTAGAGGAGCTCGAAGCGTGTGCGCGGCTCGAGCAGCGCTTGGCCGCGCGGCACGATTTCGACCGTGGTGACGTCGCCCGAGGACGACTCCCGTAGATCGACCGCGACGCGCTCGTCGCGCGCGCTCGCGGATCGCCGCGCGGGCCGGAGCTCGAGGTCGAAGCGGCCCGAGATGCAGCCTCGATCGATGCCCCATGGTGGACAGAAGGATCGCGTCCGCCAATTCGCGTGGAGCGTGACCCTCGGCCGAACGTTGCGCGGCGCTCGCACGCCAACGGGAGGCGGCACGGTCATCGCGTCCGGAGGCCGGCCACACGTCGACGCGTGCACGTCGTGCGCGCTCACCGCAGACGCGAGGCCGAGCGCGCAGCCGAGGCGCAGGAGCGCGCGCCGTAGGGACGACGAGGACACGTAGGAAAGCCTAGCGCTATACTCCGCCGACGAGGGGCCTTGCATCGAAGAAGGAGAACGTCCATGCGCGCGCGCACGGCGGCGCTGCTCGCAGGCCTATCGCTTGGTGGGGCGGCGTGCTCGCCACCTCGTCCCGAGCCGTCGATCCATGCTCCGCTCGCAGCCTCTGCCGCGGACGCCGGTTCACCCGTGGACGTGCAGGTTGCCGCGCGAGGCGAGGTCGTCGTGTCGCTCTTGACGAAGGACGGCGGCTATTGGCCCGGCCTCGTGAAGCCGGCGTCTCCCGGTGATCTCGTGCGTGCTCGATGCATCGACTCGCCAAACGCGGAGCGGCCGCTCGTGGCCGGATACCTCATGTTCGGCTTGTCGCTCCCGTTCGAATCGGGGGCCGCGCGCCTCCGGCTGCTCGAGGCGTCTCCCACGATCTCGAAGGCGCTCTCGAGGTGCGTCGAGACGGCGCTCGGCACGCTCGCGAGCGCGGAGCCAGGCGTCGTGTTGAACGACCTCGTGCTCTACGTCAGTCTGCGGTGACGTCTTGGCGCGCGGGTGAGGCGCCCGAAGGTTGCTGCCGCGAGGCCGCGCGCTTCTCGCCTCGCTTGATCTCCCGTTCGAGCTCGAGGAGGTAGTCGTCGAAGTCGACCTGCATCGTGTGGCGCTTCGACTTCACGTAACGCGCGAACATCGCCCGCCGCTCTTCCTCCATGCGCTTTCTCATCTCGGCGACCGGCGGGAGCGCGTATTCGCCCTTCAAATAGCGTGCGAGCCAGCGCCCCTGCGCCTCGGCGAGCGGCATGATCGCACCGAGCGGCTGCAAGAGGCCGATGAACGCGAGCCGCTCGTGATCGGGATGAAAGACCCGCATGAAGAGCGGCAGATCGTTGTCCTTCGCCGCGATGAAGCTCGGATCGAAGAACGGAAATGTCACTTTGTAGCCCGTGCAATAGACGATGACGTCGACCTCTTCGATCGTGCCGTCGGTGAACCGAACGCGATCGCCCATGCGCTCGGCGATGTTGGGCTTGAAGGTGACGGCGCCGTGCGCCAACCGATCGAGGATGCGTCCAGAGATCGTCGGGTGCGCGTCGCCGATACGGTGATCGGGCTTGGGTAAGCCATAGCGCTCCATGTCGCCGACCGCGAGACGATGAAGCATCTCGCCCATCCGCTGGCGTACGGACCAGGGAATGCGCGCCGACGTGAAGAATTGATCGAGCGGCCGCCCAAACATGTATTTGGGAATGACATGTACGCCGCGCCGGCCCGATAAGAAGGTACGCGCAGCGACCTCGGAGGACTCTACGGCGATATCCATCGCGCTATTGCCCATTCCGACAACGATGACACGTTTGCCTCGCAGCTCGTCTTTCGACCGGTAATGGTGGGCGTGGAGCTCACGTCCGTCGAATCGCCCGGGAAAGGGCGGGTCGGGCATCATCGGGTCCCAGTGATGCCCGTTGGCGACGAGCACGGCGTCGTAATGACGTGGCGCCGTCTTGCCGGCCTCGTCCGTCACGACAACACGATAGCTGCCATCCTCTTCTTTGGTGATCGCGTCGACGGAGCTCGAGAATTGAATTGTCTTACGAAACCCAAAGTGATCAACGTAGTCCTCGAAGTAGCGCGCGATCTGCGAGTGATGAGGGAAATCGGGATACGACCGCGGCATCGGGAAGTCCGAGAACTGCATGCGATCGCGCGAGGTGTTGATGTAAAGCCCCTCGTAGGCCGACGACATCCCATTGGTGTTGTCGATGACCCAATTGCCGCCTACGCGATTGCCTTTCTCGATGCAGTCGAACGGGACGCCGGCTTCATGAAGCGTCTTGGCGGCCGCGATGCCGGAAGAGCCAGCGCCAACGATGCATGCACGTAGCCGTTTCATGATGCCGTCGAGCCTTTGGGGTTGTCGCTGCTTCGAGGTGGAGTGGGCGCGTCTTTGCGGCGTAGCGTGATCGGCACTATCGGTTTGACGTCGATTCGGCACGTATGTCCGCCGTGCTTCGGGATCGTCTTCGAGAGGTGATAACGGAGGCCAAAGACCGACGCGATGCCGGACTGGAATTGCCCGAAGATGCCGCAATGGCCGCCCGTCCAGCCGGGACGCGACCACCAGAGGCATGCGTCGCCTTCGAGATAGCCCGAGACGCCGTCGCTCGATTGCCAGTGGTCGGGGTTCACGCGAAAGACGTATTCGCTCATCCGCAAGACCTCCATCGCGGCCGCCGGCGGGTCGCTCGGCTGCGGATCGAAGCCAAGCATGACGGTGACGCGCTTGGCGTACTTCGCGCCGGCGTCGAAGCAGATGTCACCGAGGATCTTTCGCGCGTGCGGGAGGTGCGCCGGGAGGTCTTCGGTGAGGACGATGAGCAGCTCGCCGAGATGCGTCGCGACCTCGACCCATCGCGCATGCACGTCGAGCTTCGCGAGCAGCAAGCGAGCCCGCACCTCCTCGGCGCTGGTGCGCGCCGCCCCGCCGCCGTCGAGCCCGTCGAAGATCCATGCCGCTCGAGACCGCGCCGATGTTCGATACAGCGCGCCCATGAGGAGCCCGAGCGCACGAGGGCTCGCGGCGCGGGACGGCAGGGCTGCGTGCGACCGGGCGAGCGCGTCCCAGCGACGCTCGAACATGCGGCGGGAGAGCTTCGCGAGGAGCGCGCGTGCCGCCGCAGGGTCGCCTCGTTCGTCCTTGGTCTTCGTGTCGCCCGTCAGATGCGGCGCGAGCCGCTTGGCGAGGACGCGATACCAGTCGCGCATGCCTTCCGCGGCGAGCCACCACAAGACGCGCTCGGGCAAGAGCTCACGCCGATAGACCTCGCGTACGAGTTTTCCTGCGGTGCTTCGCACGGGGTCGATTCTCCACCTCCAAAGGTACCAAAGACGCGGCGTGCTACGCTCGAGGAAGCGGCATGATTCGCTGGCCGAAAATGGTGATGGGCACGGCAGTGAGCGTCGTCGACCGAGCCGTCGTCGCCGCGATGCAGGCGCGCGGCAAACGCGAGCGTGCGCATGCCGACGCGATGCCCCACGCGGCGCGGCTCGAACGGCTCGCCGAGATCCACGAGGTGTACGAAGGCGACGCGCTCGTCGCGGACGCAGCGCGCTTCTTCCCGAAGCCGCCGGCGGTGACGGGGTTCGCGTGGAAGCGCGTGCGTGCCGGCGTGTGGGAGGCGGCGTGGCCGAGCGTGTTCACGCCGTTCCTGCCAGCTGTCGCCGAGCGCTACATGTCTCGGGTCGAGAACCGCACAGCGCGAGCTCGTCTCTATCTCCCGTCGCTCGGCGCGTCGTCTCCCGACGCGACCACGACCCGACCGGCGATCATCGCGATTCACGGATACATGGGCGGCCAATGGCTCCTCGAAGAGAACCAGTGGCCGGTCGAGTGGCTCGTGCGACGCGGGCTCGACGTCGTCCTTCCGGTCTTGCCGCTTCACGCGGCACGCGCCGGTGCCCATCGCGGGGCGCCAGCCTTTCCGAGCAGCGATCCTCGATTGACGAACGAAGGCTTCCGGCAAGCCGTCACGGATCTTCGCTCGCTCGTTCGCTTCTTGCGCGATCGCGGCGCGCCGAAGGTCGGCGTGATGGGGATGAGCCTCGGCGGCTACACGTCTGCGCTCACGGCCACGGTCGTCGAAGAAGGCGAGATCGATTTCGTGATGCCGATGATCCCGCTCGCGTCGATCGCCGACTTCGCGCGCGAGCAGGGACGGCTCGGCGTCGGCGAGCAGGCGGACGCGCAGCATGCCGCGCTCGAGCGTGCGAATTGGATCGTGAGCCCGCTCGCGCGTCCTCTCCGCATTCCGCCGGAGCGCGCGCTCGTCGTCGCCGCCGAGCACGACCAGATCACGCCCGTCGCACATGCGGGGAGGATCGCCACGCATTTCGAGTGCGAGCTCTTGACGATCGCGGGCGGGCATCTCGTCCAGATCGGCCGCAGAGAGGCGTTTCGCGCGCTCGCGTCGATGCTCGAGCGCGAAGGCATCATCGCGAAGCGGGCGAGGCGCGCCTGAGTCGCCAGCGGCGGGAAAAGCCTGAAATCTAGGCGCGTCCAGGGTGGGCCGGGACGGGCGGCTTGCTGTCTCCGTGTTTGCAGCGATAATTCCATGTCTAGGCATGCGCTTTCGCTTATCGGGGATGGGACGCGAGTCACGGCGCGTGGCAATGGTCTTCGTGCCGCTGTTCATCGTCGCGCTCGCGGCGTGCGAGACGCTCGGCGGACTGTCGACGAGCGACGACACCCCGTCGGGGAAGCGCGACGGCGGAAGCAGCGGCTCGAGTGGCTCGAGCGGTAAGCCATCGGACGGCAGCACCACCATCCCCGATGGCGGCGACGAGCCGTCGGGGTGCGACGTCAGTCAGCCCTTCGGCGTGCCCGAGCTGCAGACGGATCTCGATGGGACAGGAGACGCGAAAGGCGCCGTCATGACCGCCGACGGGCTCGAGGTCTTCTATCTCCGCAAGGCCTCGCCCTGGGAGCTGCGCCATGGGCGGCGTACCTCGCGGAGCGCGCCTTGGGAGGTCTTCACCGACCCGCTGAACCCCTCGGCCGACTCTGCGCTGTCGCTCACCGCGTCGGGGTTGAAGCTCTATTTCTGGAAGCTCGACAGCGACGGGCAAGCGAAGAACTACGTCGCCAAACGCGCCACGCGCGAGCAGAACTTCGGCGCGCCGTCGTTCATCATCACGCCGAAGGGGCGACCCATGTTCGTGGCCGAGGCCGATGACGGCGGCTATTGGGCCGAGATCACGCAGGCCGACAGCGGCGTGATCAACGAGACGATCGTCCGAGGCAACCTCACGACGAATGGATTCTTGACCGGTGCGCCGATCGCCAACCTGCACGAGGCAGGAGCGCTCGACTCGAAGCCCGTCGTCAACGCGTCCGAGACGGTCATCTACTTCTCGTCCAATCGACCCGGCGGCAACAACGACTCGGGCGACATCTTCAGCGCGCGGCGACCGAGCAAGACGTCGAGCTTCGGCGCGCCGGTTCGTGAGGTCGAGCTCAGCTCGACCAGCACGGACTCCGTCACGTGGGTCTCGCCGGACGACTGCGAAGTGCTGCTCGATCGCGCCTCGCACATCTATCTGGCGCGCCGTCCGAAGTAAGACGCCGCGGAGGGTCCCCCCTCTGCCGAATTCGGCGAAGCATTCGGCAGAGCGCCTCCGCCGGCCTCTGCCGAATTGGGCGAGGCATTCGGCAGAGCGCCTCCGCCGGCCTCTGCCGAATTGGGCGAGGCATTCGGCAGAGCGCTTCCGCCGCGGGCATCACGGCGTGCCGGCGTCCGCGTCGTGGCCAAGGACATACGCAATGGCCTCCGCCATGAGGTCGTCGATGTCGGCCGAGTAGTGATGCCCGGCGCCTTTCATGATCCAGAGGCGCGCCGGATAGCCCTGCTTCGCCAAGCGCTGCGCGGTGCGCTTCTCGCCGGCGACCTGCGAGCCGATCTCGCCAGCGAGGAGCGCGACGGAGCGAACGCCCGCCTTCTCGAGCTCCTTCTTGTCGAGGGCCACGTCCGACTCCACCAAGACGAGGTACGGCCAGCGCCCAGGATGCGCGCGCGCGATCTGGTACGCGGCGGCCGCGCCCATCGAGAAGCCCGTGAGGATCGAGCCTTCGCGGCCGATCTCACCCGGGTGGCGCACGTCGACGATCGCGATCGCCCTCTCGAGGTCGGCGTCCATCTGCGGGATGGTCTCTGTCCACGTCGGCGAGCCCTTCGGGCTGTTGCCACAGCGCGCGTTGCCTTGCGGGCAAATGAGAAAGCCTGCGTTCGCGCCCGCGCCGGTCCAGTAGCCGCACGCGTAGCCTGGCGGATTGCACATCCCGTGGAGGTTCGCGAGGAGGCGCGCCGGCTTGTCTTTCACCGGAACGACGCGCGACGCGACGTAATAGACGACCCGATCGCGGTCGAGCGGCACCTCGAAGGGACCGATCTCGCGCGTCACCGGCTCGGCGCTCGCGACACGAGCGTCTCTCGTGCTCGCCGCATCGCCGGCGGTCATCGGGGGCGTCATCGGGGGCGCGGCGTCCGTCACCGACGCGTCGTGCGCTCGGGCGGTTGGCGTGGACGACGACGGACAACCCACCAGCGCAAACGAAAACGCAGCGAACAGGGAGATGTCCGCTGCGTTCACGCGTGCGTCTTGGCGCTTGGTTACTTCACGCCACCGCCGACGGGCGGCGGAGCGGGAGGCTCTTTGTCGCTCTGAATGCAGGACGACAGGTCGAACAGCATGAACTCGAGCGCCTTCTCTTGGGGCGTGAGGTCGGCCGGCGGGCCACCCTGCGGGAGACAGCCGTTCGGCCATGCGCCGTGCTTGTCGCCGGCGGAGACGTGCAGGTCGCTGTAGACGACGCGTCCGCACTTCTGGTCGTCCGGCGCCGGGATGGGCGTGTTGAACGAGAGATATTCGACGGCGTTCTGCGCGCCGTTCGGCGTCGTGATCCACGTCGTGGCGCTCGCGAGCGTCGAGTCGGCGTTGTGGCGCGGCTCCTTGATCGAGAGCTTGTCGTTGACGAGCGCGTTGACGAGCGGCTGCCCGAGCCAATCGTGCATCGCCTGTCCCTTCGGGAAGGACGTGTTGATCGTCCCTGCGGAGGGATCCGGCGGGTTGTCGCGATCGTTCCACGTCGCGATCGGCTCGAACGGGCTCGGGATCGCGCCCGCCGGCTCGTCGGGGCTCTGCGCCGTGCCCGGGTCTTCACGGGCGGCGGTGTTGAACCAGAAGCGGTGCCAGTGCGACGCGAAGATACGACCACCGGCGTTCGCGTAGTCGTGCATCGCGGTCAGCGCTGCGGCCGGCTTCGTCTCCGGTGACGTGATGCCCTCGCAGGAGAGGATCACGATGTCGTATTTCATCAGGTTGTTCTTGTCGCTCCAGAAGTCCTTTGCGACGGGGAAGTCCTGACCGCCGTTGGCGGGGTTGAACTTGGTGGTCACGCCGCCGCCGACACCTTGGTAGAAGTGCACGCGGCCTGCGCCTGCGTTGGTGGTGAACTCGGAGTCGTCGACGCCGATCTTGCGGAGCCAGCACTCCATGACATCCGCGCCGCCGGTGGTGAGCGCGATCTGCGGGAGATCTCCTTCGCTCTTCTTGCGCGGCAAGCGAATGGCTTCCTTGTCGAGCGCCGTATCGGCACACTCCGCGACGTTCGGGATCGTGAGCTGACGGCGCCACTTGCCGATCTGCACGACGAGCGGGATGTCGGCGCCGACCGGGACGTTATCGAGCTTGAACTTGCCGTCGACGCCCGTGATCGCGGTGACGAGCGGATCGCCCGAGACGCTTCCGCAACGATCGCACGTCGCGCCTTCCGTGATCGGCGCGACCGGCGCGTTCGGGACGTACACGAGGACGTTGTAGAGCGGCACCTTGCCTGCGGGATCGAACACCTGGCCGCTCAGTGATGTCGTGCCGCCGTTCGCGCATGCCTTCTGTCGAAGACACAGGTTGGTGCACGGCTTTGCTGCTTCGCCGCCGCCGCCTGCGCCACCATCCCCGCCGCCGAAGCCGCCGGGGTTGATGTTCTCGCCACCCCCACCGGTGTCGTCGCTTCCGTCGCCGAAGATCGATTCGAAGACGCCACCGCAACCGGAGGCGACCACGATCGTCAACAAGACGGTGGCAGAGAGAGCAGAGCGCAAGAGCTTCATAGTGTGGACTCCTCGAAGAAACACTCCAACATCACGAACCGACCCCGCGAGATGCGCGAGTGGCGATAGGTGATTCGGACGTTCTGGGGCATGGCAGCACCCCTGAGTGCATTGAGTATACCTCGCTCCCGCAAAGAGGGCTTGTTCTCAGATCACGCTTGTCGAGCGCCATTTGTTGCGCGTGTGCCACGACGACGCGCGCTCGAAATGCGCGTTTCGCGACTCGTTGATCATGGGGAAGCGCATCGACGGAATCCGTGGTCGAAGAAATGGCGCGTGTACGAAAAGGTGTACGATGCACTCGCTCGTTGTACTTCTAGGGCGATTTTGGGCAGATCCATGAGCAACGCGGACGAACACGAAAAAAAGTCGCCGTCGCAAGATGCTGCAGCGACGGGATCAACGACCTCGAGGCGCGCGCTCGTGATGGCCACGGCCATCGGCACATGTGCGCTGGCGGCGGCTGTAGGTGGGCCGGCGGTCGCCCTCGCGCTCGCGCCGTTGCAAGCGAAGTCTGCCGGCGGCCGATGGGTGCGGACCTCATTGAAGCTCGATCAGCTCAAGGAGGGGGAAGCACGGCGCATCCCGATCATCGACGATCGGCACGACGCGTGGACCATCGAGCGCAGCGTGCAGCTCGGGAGCGTTTGGATCGTGCGGCGCGGCGACAAGGCCGTCTGCTTCTCCGCCGTGTGTCCGCATCTCGGCTGTTCGGTCAACGTCGTGAGCGCGGGCGACAAAGCCGAGAAGGGTGAGAAGGGCGAGGGGTTTGCGTGTCCGTGCCACACGTCGGCGTTCGACGCCGCCGGCAAGCGCACGAGCGGGCCGTCTCCACGTGACCTCGACGCGCTCGAGACGAAGATCGAAGACGGCTTCGTGGTCGTCGACTTCCGTCGCTTCCGCATCGGCATCGAGAAGAAGGTCGAGACCTAGCCGTGATTCGTCGCGCGATTGACTTCATCGACGAGCGAACCGGGATCAAAAACCTCGTCGGCCATCTCCTCGACGAGCCCATTCGCGGAGGTGCTCGCTGGGCGTACGTGTTCGGAAGCGCGCTGCTCGGGTCGTTTGCGATTCAAGCGGTGACGGGCGTCGCGCTGATGGCGAGCTATGCGCCGAGCGACAAGACCGCCTGGGCCAGCGTTCACTTCATCCAATTCCAGCAGTCGGGCGGATGGCTCGTGCGTGGCCTCCACCACTTCGGCGCGCAGCTGATGGTGATGGTGCTCGGGCTGCACATCGCGCAGGTCGCGCTCTTCGGCGCGTACAAGAAGCCGCGCGAGGTCACGTGGTGGTTCGGGCTCGGGCTCATGGCGATCACGCTCGGTTTTGCGCTCACGGGCTACCTGCTCCCTTGGGATCAGAAGGGCTATTGGGCCACGCGCGTGGCGACGAACATCGCAGGCACGGTGCCCGTCGTCGGAGAAGCGACGCAGACCTTGCTGCAAGGTGGCCCCGAGTACGGCAGCCTCACGTTGACGCGCTTCTACGCGCTCCACGTCGTCGTGCTCCCCGCGCTGCTCGCGGCCCTCGCGCTCGGACACGTCGCGCTCTTTCGCAAGCATGGCGTGACGCCTTCACCGAAAGCGAACCTGGCGAAGGTCGATCCGTTCTTCCCGTCGCAGCTCTTTCGCGATGTCGTGGCGGTGATCGTCGTCCTCGCGATGGTGTTCGTCTCGGCGATGAAAGAGCACGGCGCTCCGCTCGATGCGCCGGCCGATCCCTCGAGCGATTATCCCGCGCGACCCGAGTGGTACTTCCTCTCGCTCTTCCAGATGCTGAAGTACTTCCACGGTCCGCTCGAGATCGTGGGCACCGTCGTGATCCCCACGTTGATCGGGCTGTACCTCTTTGCGCTGCCGCTGATCGACAAGAAGCCAGGTACGGAGCTCCGGCGTCGCGTCGGTCCGCTCGCGCCGCTCGTCCTCGTCGGCCTTGGTGTCGTCCTCCTTACGTTCATCGCCCGGCACGACGACGCGGTCGACGCCAAGTTCCAGAAGCAACGCGTGCAGGCGGACGCGCGCGCCGAAGCAGCGGTGAGGCTCGCGATGGACGGCGTGCCGCCCGAGGGCCCGCTCGCGATGCTCGCGCGATCGCCCGAGGTGCGAGGGCCGGAGCTCTTCGACAAGCACTGCGCGAGCTGTCACACGCTCGGAGAGCACGGCACGGAGAAAGATCGAACCGCGCCGAAGCTCGATGGATGGTCGACGGAGAAATGGATCATCGCGATGATGCACGACCCCGACGCGGACGCGCACTTCGGACGAACGCCCTACAAGGGCGAGATGCCCTCCGTGGACGTGAAGCCGAAGGACGCACCCGACACCTGGACCGCGATGTCGCCCGACGACATGAACGCCGCGGCCGCGTTCCTCGCGAGCTTCGGTGACGCGCCGGGCGTCGCGCCACCGGCAGGGTCGCTCCGCGCGGACGCCAAGCGCGTCGCGCGCGGCAAGGAGATCGTGAAGTCGCGATGCACGGCGTGCCACCTCCTCGAAGGCGCAGGCGACGACGGCGATCAGAAGCTCGCGCCCGAGCTCAGCGGCTACGCGTCCTTGGCGTGGGTGAAGGCACAGATCGCCAACCCCGCGACGAAGGTCACCTACCGCGAGGATGCGCTCAACCCCGCCCGCAAGGGGCACATGCCTCGCTTCGACGTGGACCTGTCGCCCGCGGACATCGAGCTCCTCGCGAAGTGGGTCCTCTCCGCGGCGCGGAACGCCCCTGCCGCGGCGCCAAAGTAAAGCGCGGCCGAGCGGCTCAACCCTCGGATCGCACGTGAATTTCGGCTCTTACCGATGAGCCAGCGAAAAAACGAGGACGTGCGGTTCCCGAGCCCTCTCGATTGCAGCAGGGCCGTTGCGTGTCTACCCTCTTTCTCATGAGCAAGACGCGTTCGGAAGTTCTCGAGGAGTCACGAAAGAAGGGGATCGTGGCCGGAGCAACCACCGCCGGAGCCGTCGCGGCGGGTGTCCTCGTCGCTCCTGTCGCGGGCGTGTTCGCCGCGGTTCCTGCCGCGTATCTGGCGTACAAGTGGTGGAAGCACCGCGCCGAAAACGGCATCAAGTTCTGAGGATCCGTCCGTCACCTGAGTTGACGCCCGCGTAGAAGCCGCTTTGATACGAGGGTGGCGGCCACAAAGACTGCGTCACCAGAGTTGACAGCTCGGTTCGAGCTGCTCGAGCGCGTTGGGGAGGGGACGACCGGCGTCGTCCATCGCGCGCTCTCGCGATCGGACGGAGCGATCGTCGCGCTCAAGGTCGCGCGTCCTGGCCAAAACATCTTCGCGCTCGGTGAGCGAGCCATCCTCGCGCGGGTGCAGCGGCGATGGGGACCGACGCTGCTCGATCTCGGCGTCGCTCGCGGCAAGGAAGTGCCGCCGTCCGTCTGGATGGCGACCTCGTGGATCGAGGGCGCGGCGCTCGATGTCCGCTCGCCACCAACATCCGCGCCCACGCTCGCGGCCATCGTCGCGCACGGCGTCGGGCGCGGCCTCGACGAGCTTCATCGCGCCGGCGTTCGTCACGGCGACGTGAAGCCCGCGAACATCATCGTTCGCGGATCTTCTCCGCCCACGATCGATCGCGCGGCCGATCGCGGCGCGACGCTCATCGATCTCGACCTCGCGAGCGATGTGACGAGCACCTCGCTTCTTGGAGGGACGCCGCGCTACCTCGCTCCGGAGCTTCGCGCAGGAGAAGCGCCGACGCCCGCGGCCGATCTCTACGCGCTCGGGCTCGTGCTCGCGGAGATCCTCTGCCCGGAGCTCGCAGCGGCACCTCTGCTCGACGCGAGCGCGATCTCCCGCGCGCTCCTCGATCGTGATCAGGGCGAGGCGCGGCGCTGGATCGAGGCGCTGATCGCGCCAGCGCCAGGGGCGCGACCGCCGGCGGGATGGATCGCGGCGCGGGCCGCGCAGGCGCTCTCGCTCGCGTCCGATCGTGACGAGATCGTCCTCGATCGGCAAGCGCGTGTGCACCGAACGTATCTCGCGGCGCGCGGCTCGCTCTTCGAAGGCCCGTCATCGCGCGTGATCGATCCGCAGATCGACGGACCGGCACGCACGTGGCTCGCCGAAGCCTGCGATCTCCTCGCGCGCGCGGAAGCTCCTTCACGGATGGGCGCTCCGCTCGCGCCGCTCGACCCGCTGCGCGCTTCGCGGTGGCTCGTCTCGCTCATCGGGCCGATCGCGTCGATGTGGTCGGGGCCGCAGCTCACGAGCATGTCCGAGGGGAAGCTCGCGACGCGCCTCCTCGAGCTGTCGAGGCACACGCCGCCGGAGGCCTGGACCCTCGACGACATCGTCGGGACCTCGAAGCCCTCCGCGATACCCGGAGGTGCACCGACCGAAGAGCCGACGCAAGACACGTGGCTCTCGCTCACGAGGGAGCTGGCTCGATCGCGACCCACCGCGCAGGCGCTCGATCAGGCCGAGCGCGAGCTCGAACGCTCGAAGGCGCCGCGCGGATTCGTGCGCGACCTCGCGAGCGCGCTGCTTCGAACAGGCGATGTCGGCCGCGCGTTTGCGGCGCTCCAGCGCGAAGACCCCGACGACGACGATGACGGCGATCCGATCATCCTGCTTCGCGCCGAGATCGCACGGCGCCGCGGCGAGCGGGATGAGGCACGGAGATACGCACGCCGGCTCGTCGCGTCGTTCGCCGATCCGGCGACGCGCACGGGCGCGATCGCGCTGCTCGCGCGGCTCGCGTGGGACGAGCGCGACTACGCGCGCGCGGACGAAGAGCTCGCATCCGAACAGGCCACGTCGTCGTCGCCGGCGATCCTCGAGGTGCGAGCCCTCCTCGGGTATGCGCGAGGCGACTACGATCAAGGGCTTTTCCTCCTCGACGAAGCGCGCGCGACCGCGCAAACGGAGGACGGCCTCGCGCTCGCCCGTCTCGAAGGGACGCGCGGCATGCTCGAGCATGCGCGCGGGCGCGCTGTCGCGAGCCTCGAGGCGTTCTCGCGCGCGGTGGATCTCGCGACGCGCGCCGGCGCGATCGTCGAAGAGGCGACCTACCTCACCGGGCTCGCCGCCGCCGCGGTCGATGCCGGGATGACCGCGTCGGCGATCGCCTCGGCCACACGCGGCGCGCTCTTGTGGGAGCGACTCGGCCGTCCTTCGCTGGCTGCGCGCGCGCATCTGTCGCGCGCGGCGGCCTTCGCGTTGATCGGCGCCTCGCACGAAGCCGACGCAGCCGCCGAAGAGGCCATGCGCGCCGCGATCGCTTCAGGGGACACACGCGCCGCCGCATACGCACGTTGGGCGATCGTCGAGACGCGCGCGCCCGGCGACGATCGTGCTCGGCGCGAAGCGCTCGCCGCCGCCGACGAGCTCGAGGCCGCGGGAGGCGCGGAGGAGGATCGCGTCCGGGCGGCGGCGCGCGTCCTCCTCTGGGCCGCGCAGGACGGGTCGACGTCGTCGTTGCGGCTCGATCCCCAGGCCACCGACGAGCGCGTGCAGTCGCTCTCGGCGTCTGCGCGATGGGAGTGGTGGGGAGCGCGTGCCTCGTCGCCGAACGCGCATCGACGGCCAAGCGCGCAACGCACCCTCGCCGAGATCATCGCGCTGCTCGACGTGCCAGCGCCGATCGGCTCACGCGGACCGGCGCTCGCCTCCGCGGCTAGGCTCGCGCGCGCGCTCGGTGACGGCGAAGCGGCTCGGCGCATCGAGGCGGCGCGTCGCGTCGCGGCGAACACGCTCCGTGAAGGGGCGCCGCCGGAGCATCGCGCCGCGCTCTCGTCGATCGGCTGGCTCGAAGGAATGGGTGAGGACGACACGAGAAGCGCGCTGCCCGCCGCTCAGGTCGGCGAGCTCGAGTCGATCGTGCGTGCGCTCTCGTCACGTGATCGATTGAAGTCGCTGCTCGAGCAAGTCGTCGACACGATGGTGCTGTGGACGGGCGTGGAGCGCGGGCTCCTCTTGCTGCGTGCGCCCGATGGCAAGCTCGTCCCGCGAGCCGCGCGTAACCTCGCACGGCAAGATCTCGCCGGTGAGCAGCTCGCCCTCTCGACGAGCCTCGCGCGTCGCGCGATGTCGGAGCGCGAGGCGATCCTCGCGACGGACGCCTTCGCGCAGGTGGGAGACGTGCATGCGTCGGTGCACGCGCTGGGGCTTCGCAGCGTGCTCGCGGTGCCGCTCATCGCGCGAGGGGATGTCCTCGGCGTGGTCTACCTCGACGATCGCGTGCGCCGCGGCGCGTTTGGGCCGGGTGAGCTCGCATGGGTGCGCCTCGTCGCGAGCCAGGCTGCGCTCGCGATCGCCGATGCACGCGATCAAACGCTCCTCCGACGCGCGGTGCGGCGAGCGGAGCGCGCGAACGCGCGGCTCGCGGCGGACCTCGGCGCGCGCGAGGTGGAGCTCGCCAACGTGCGCGCCGAGCTCGCGAGCACGACGTCGAGCAGCGAGACGCGGTTTCGTTACGACGAGATCGCAGGCCGAAGCGAGCCGATGCGCGCGATGCTTCGGCTCGTCGATCGCGTGACCGCGAGCGAGGTGCCGGTCCTCTTGGCGGGCGAGTCGGGGACCGGCAAGGAGCTCGTCGCCCGCGCCATTCACGGAAATGGACCGCGGAGCGCACGCGCGTTCGTCAGCGAGAACTGCGGCTCCGTCCCCGAGACGTTGCTCGAGTCGACGCTGTTCGGTCACGTGCGCGGCGCGTTCACCGGCGCGTCCGCGACGCGTGCCGGCCTCTTCGACGTCGCCGACGGCGGCACGCTCTTCCTCGACGAGATCGGCGAGATGCCGCTCACGATGCAGACGAAGCTCCTTCGCGTCCTGCAGAACGGTGAGGTGCGGCCCGTGGGTGGTGAGAGGTCGCGTACGGTCAACGTGCGCATCATCGGGGCGACCCATCGCGACCTCGAAGCGATGGTCGCGGCGGGGACCTTTCGCGAAGACCTCTTTTATCGACTCAATGTCGTGAGCATTCGCATCCCGCCGCTTCGCGAACGACGCGAGGACATCCCGCTCCTCGTCAGCCGCTTCGTCGAGAAGTACCAACCGAAGGACCGCAAGGTGAAGGTCACACGGGCGGCGATGGAGCGCCTCACGACGTTCCCTTGGCCCGGGAACGTGCGGCAGCTCGAGAACGAGATGCGTCGCGCGCTCGTCCTCGCCGACGATCGGATCGACGTCGGCGAGCTCTCGGAGGAGGTGTCGCGTGGTGGTCCCTCCGCCGCACGCGACGCGGGGCTTGGCCTCAAGGCGCGCGTCGACGCGCTCGAAGCGCAGCTCGTGAAAGACGCCCTCCAGAAGACGAGCGGCAATCAAACACGCGCCGCCGAGGTGCTCGGCATCTCGCGATTCGGCCTCCAGAAAATGATGCGGCGGCTCGGCATCAAGGCGAGCTGACCGAGACGATTTGCCGCGCCACGAATCGCGTGCGAGCTCGCGTGCACACGAACAAACCTGGGCCAGCTTCGCAGGTGGGACTAGGCTCAGCTCATGTCGACCGGACGATCTCCTCTTCGCCTTTCCTTCGCTGCGCTCCTCCTCTCGTACGGCGCGGCGTGCGGACCGCCTCATCGCGACGTCGCCTCCGCCGACGTGCCGAAGCTCACGTCCCTCGAGGACCTGATGGATGTGCAGGCGACCGTCGCCGACCCGCAGATGAAGAAGGCCGGCAGCGCGACGTACTCCGACGCGGACTTCGCGGCGTTTCAAGAGGTGTCGAACCGCATCCAAGCCACGAGCACGAAGGCGAAGGAGTTCTCGAAGGGCCCAGAGTTCGATCAGTTCGCCGATCGACTCCACGAGACGGCGGCCAAGCTCGGCACGGCCGCGACGGCCAAGGACGCGAAGGGCTCGTCCGACGCGCTCACCGAGATGAAGGCGACGTGCAAGGGCTGCCACGACAAGTTCAAGTGAGCGCGCAATCGCTGCACGTCGAGCGAATCGCTTGCATGCACGTGAGCACGACGTGCGCAGGAATCCGAGCGCACAGGACGGCACACCCTATGCTCCTCGAGCTTGCAAACCATGGAAACGACTGCCCAGCGGCTCGTTCGAGACCGCATGCAAACGCAGGTCATTACCGCACGGCCTGACGCCTCGATCCGTGAGCTCACGCGGCTCCTTCGCAAGAATGGAATCTCCGCGGTGCCGATCACGAAGGGCCCAGACTCGCGCGAGCTCCTCGGGATCGTCTCGACGACCGACATCCTCTCGAAGGTGCCGTTGCCGGTCGAGCCACCGAGCGTGAAGAACATCGAGAACGCGCCGCTGCTCGTCTTCGACGTCGACTCGAAGAAGGCCGGCGACATCATGTCGACCCAGGTCGTCACCGCGACGCCAGACGAATCGATCGACGAAGCGGCGTGGCGTCTCGTCGCCGGTCGCGTGCATCGGCTCGTCGTCGTGAAGAAAGGCACCGAGAAGTCCGCCGCACCCGAGGTCGCCGGCATCCTCTCGCTGCGCGAGATCCTCGCCGAGATCGCGAATCGGCGCGCCGAGGCGGTCATCGGGACGATCATGTCGACCCCGCCGCAGACGATCGACATCGGTGACTCGATCGACAGCGCGCTCACCCGTCTCGCGACGACGAGCATTCACGGCTTCGTCGTCATGGATGGGTCCTCGCCCGTCGGCGTCTTCACCCATGCCGAAGCGATCGCCGCGCGGGAGATCGTGCCCGAGCTCCGGACGAAGAATCCGGTCGAAGAGGTCATGAGCTACGAGACGATCTGCCTCAACGCCGCGACCCCGATTTATCGCGCCGCGGCGTACACCGTCGCGATGAACGTGAAGCGAATTCTGGTCGTCGAGTCACGCCAGCTCGTCGGCATCCTCAGCCCGATCGACCTGGTCGGCGTGCTCGCGCGCACCTCGGACGTCGCGGGAGCCCGCTAAAAAAGAGCCGATTCGCGCGTCCGGCCGGGCCCGAACGGGAGCGCTGGACAGCATGAGATTCCCGAAGTAAGAAACTCCCCAGCCCGAGCTTTTCTCGGGGCCGTAGCTCAGCTGGGAGAGCGCATCCATGGCATGGATGAGGTCAGGGGTTCGATCCCCCTCGGCTCCACAAAGACGAAATCGACCGAGCGCTCTCACCGGCGCTCGCACGATTGTCATGGGCGCTGCGCTGTCGATCCTCGGGGTCGCTGCCTGCAGCAACAAGAGCGCGCCGAGCGACTCATCGTCGCCGAGCGCCACCACCTCCGCGACGACGTCGACCACCTCACCGAGCACGTCGAGCGCGTCGTCCGCGTCCGCGGCGTCGTCGTCGTTGTCCGCGTCTGCGCCGAGCGGCACGTGCAAGACCGACGCAGACTGCCGGACGTTCTCGTCGTACTGCGGCGAAGCCCCATGCGTGTGCCGCGCGCTCCTCGCGAAGGATCCGAATCCGTCGTGCGCATCGCAAGGCAAGGTCGCGTGCCTCGTCGACCCGTGCATGCGCAAGACCGCGGCATGCCAGAGCGGTCGCTGCGAGCTCGTCGTCGCCGCGACGAAGTAGCGTGAGAAGAGGAGCATTCTCCGCGGACAAAAGAGAGACGGCCACCCCGCGATGGAGTGGCCGTGCCTCGTGAGCGTCCTTGGGTTTACTGCTTCGTCCAGGTGTACGTGTACTCGCAGTTGTACGAAGCGGACTCGGTCTTCTGTGAGCCCTTGATCGTTCCGCCCTTCGTGGAGAACGTCGACGTCGTCTTGATCCCGCCTTGAAGATCGCAGGTCGTCGTCGCGCTGCACTCTGCGGCGTCGGTCTTGACGGTGCATCCCTCCGGCGGGGCGCCTGCGTCGCCGCTTCCCGCGTCACCGCTGCTCGGCTTGACCTCGATCGTGCTGTCCGGTGGCGGGCATCCAGGTCCCTTCTCGCCGACGACCGTGTACGTGATCTTGTAGGTGCCGGGTGCGATTGCGCACTGATCGGTGTTGCCGCTCGAACCGCTCGAGCCCGACGATCCGCTCGAGCCGGACGATCCGCTCGATCCCGACGATCCGCTCGATCCCGATGAGCCGCCGTCGGTGGTGTTTCCCGAAGAAGAAGAGTTTGTGGTGCCCGTTTCATCCGACGAGCAAGCTGCGACCAAACCGGTCATCGCCACGATCGCGCTAAGTCCAAAGTGAACAATCTTCATTTAGGTGTCTCCTCCAAAAAGAACAGGCTTGGGATGCTCCCATCCCAGTATGCCCCTCATGATACGGCGACACCTTCGCTCGAACCCCTCCAAACGGACAAGCGGACGACAAGAGCGTCGGGATTTTTCTTCCCAAAAGCGTCCGGCGAATTGAATAGAACGGCGAGAACGTCGTCTGCGCACGCTTTTCGCTATTCCGACCTGGCGTTGAGCTGACGCGGCCTAATCGAGCCCGAGCTCCTCGATGTAGATCTTCTCGAGGTGGCTGGTGGAGCGCGCGAACTGGCTCCGCGTGAAGAGCGCGAGGCCAAAGCCCATCGCGGCAGCGCGCTTCGCGGCGTTCGGGCGTTCACTCGGGACGAAGCCGAGCGCGCGGCCTTGTTCGTACACGCGGCGTTGCACGTGCGCGAGGAAGCCAGGGAGGTGCACGAGCACGGGGTGATGGTTTGCGCGCTTCTCGAAGGCGCGCACGAGGAGCGGAAGCACGCTCATCTGCAGCTCGAGGAGACCGAAGTAGGGCGTGCGAAGCCACGGCTTCTCGGCGAGGAGGCGTCGCGTCTCTTTCTCACCCCACGCGATGTGCTCCTCTTCTTCGCGGCACACGAGGCGAAGCTTCTTCTTGATGAGCGGCACGCGCGGATCGGAGTCGGGCAGCGTTTGGAGGAGGAGATCCTTGAAGATGTCGAGGACCATCCCTTCGCCGATCGCGTGCTCCATCAGCACCTTCAGCGGATAGTAGTTGTTGTGTGACGAGAGCAGCTTCACGACCCAATGCGCGGGCATCGGCTTCATCTCGAGCTGCTTGAAGATGTCGGCGAAGAGCTGGAGATGCGCGAGCTCCTGCTTCGCTTGTCGAACATAGAAGCGCGCGGCTTCGAGCGAGCCCGCGGCATAGAGCGACTTGCCGCAATAGACGCCGGTGGCTTCACCGAACAGCGCTTGTGAGAGGATGAAACGAACGATCTCGCGATCGTCTTCCTTCGTCAGATCGAACGTGGCGCCGCCGAAGTCGTAGTCGGGATCGTTCGTCCGCGTGATCTCTGCTCCAGGACCCGCCGTCTTCTCGTCATGCGAAGGAGTCGTTGTCGCCGCCATGACCGTGTTTTAGCCCAACACGGCGACCCGTGCGCACACGGACGGCGACGCGCTGCGAAATGGCCGCGCGACGAGCCGAATCTCGTGAGCCGAAGCGTGCCGTCGCCGCGTCCGAGGTCATGTGGGCGTCTTCCACCGAGAAAGACGAAGCCCAGAGAGGATCGGGCGTTGTCCATCGAGGGAAGCTGACCTCGCTGCTTCCTTGCGCAATCGGCTGCGACCCGTATCCATCCCACGCGGCAAGAGCCGCGAGCGACCGAGCCCGCGAACCCGCGCGGATCGTCGCGAATTATTGGGCGACGGAGGTCTCGACGTCGACCGGAGGCGGGAAATTATCGGTCATCAGAATATCCGCATCCCCGCCATGCTGGCTTTGTGCGACCGCCGCCATCCCGAAGCACCCGAGGCTTCCCGCCGAAACGAGGCCGAGAACGATCAGCGCCCAGTGCGATGCGTCGAGTCGCTTGAGGAGGAGAGCCATGTCGACAGGAGCATCTGCAACCCGTGCACCAAATCGCGATTCCAGCCTAGGCGGATGAGCGCGGCGCTTCGCGCGAGGCGTCACGCCAAGAAGCGTTGGCGGAGCTCGGGCGTTGGGACGCGGCACGTCTCGCTCTTGCCGAACCAGCGATAGCGGTTTCGCGCGATGAAGCGGTACACCGCGTCACGAAGGAAGCTCGGAACGATCAAGAAGACGATCGCCCAGCTCCACGGCGCACGAAGATAGCGAGCGAGGCGAAGCCCCGCGCCCGAGTGCGTGTACGCCTTGTTGGCGTGGCCATCGACGAACACGATCGAGTCCGGATCTCCGTTGCCCGTCATTCCCTCGCGAAGCTCGCGCGCGCGCTCTTTTCCGAACGCCTTCTCGAGCACCTCGGCGGCGAGATCCGACTGCAACGCGGCAAACGACAGCTCGGGACGCTTCTCGTGGTCGACGATGAACTGCACCGCTCCGTTGCAGAAGTTGCAGACGCCGTCGAAGAGGACAATCGGACCTTCGAGGCGTGCGGGATCGACAGGACGCGCCTTACGCGGCGTAGTCTTCTCCCGTTCTGTTGTCGCTCCATCCGCGTCCATCGTCGTCTCGCTTAGCTTAGCTCCATCCGAGGTCGGAGGCCGTTGGTTACCGATGAGCTCGTTCGCACCAACACTAAAATGCGAGATGCGCTCAGCACTGCGGACACCCAATGCACTTGCCGGAGCAGAAGGCGCCGCCACATCCAGAGCAGGCGTCGTTGCCTCCTCCCGCGACGGGAGTGAGCCGCACGGCGCAGATCCCGCCGCTGCACGACCACCCCTCCGACGCGACGGTGTATCCATTCTGCGTGGCGAACGCGATGCCCTCACAATCTCCCGCGCCCGTACACGCTTTGGTGCAGATCGTTCCCTCGTTTGCGGGCGTGTCGAAGTCGGTCGAGGTACCGCCCTTGGTCGCCTGGCCTGTCACGACGTCCTCGCAACGACCGCTGGTGCAGTCTCGTGGTCGGCTGCGATCGCACGACTTTCCAAGCGGATAGCTTGCAGCGTTCGGATCCTCGGACGATGACGAATCTTCGCACGCGAGGAGAGAGACGACCGCAGCAAGCAAGAGCGAGGCTCCGATTCGCAGCCTCGGAAATGGGTGAAACCTCATGCCAGCGATGGGACCACGTCTTCGTTTCTCCTGAACAGGCCGATCGTCGACTCGGATCTGGCTCCGTTCGTGCGTAGAGGGAGGGCAAAGGGACGTCTGCCAGCTCGCTTCCGTATGATGATCCGAATGTTACGAAGGGTTCGCACGAACCAGGTGGGGCGCGCGATCCTCATCGCTGCCTTTGCCCAGCTGGTGCTCCCGGCGTGCTCGTCCCCCTACGAAGACAGCGGAGCTTCACCTCCCGCCGTGTTGCCCGAGGCAGGCGCTGGCGGCTGCGACGGAACGAACGCCCCCAAATGCGGCACGCATGGCCGATGCGATGGAATGCCTGCATCCTGCATCTGTCAGCCGGGCTACGTCGGCCCGACATGCGCCGCCTGCGCCGAGGGGTTTCAGGATCACGACGGCGATGGAACCTGCACGCCGTCCTGCGCGTCGGCCGCGACGAAGTGCGCGTCGCACGAGAGCTGCGACGACACCACCGGGCTCGCGACGTGTCTCTGCGTGACCGGCTACGAGCGTGAGGCCGAGGGGTGCGTGTTCCACGGCGGTCCGGCAGACCCAGGGTTTCAAGCCGCCCCTTCGCCATGGTCGGCGAGCGGCAACGCCTCGATCGCGTCGGGCGCGCCCGTCTCGACGGTGACGGGCGCGGTGGACATGGGGCTCGCGCGGTTTCATGGCGCCGGAGCGATCACCCAGTCGTTCGACATGCCTCCGTTCGAGAACGCCGAGCCGCTGGCGCTCGAGGTGAACAGCGGGTGCAAGGCGCAGTGCAACAACGTCGCGAACGACGCGCTCGCGATCATGCTGGGGGATCGCGCGCTCGACATGCCGCTCGGCTTCGACGCGCTCGCGTCACGTCGCGTGTGCCTCGGCGACCGAGCGTACGGCCGCAAGGTCTCGCTCAGCGTTCGCGCGTTCATCGGGCTCACGCCCGCCGACAAGCCCGACGACGACGCCTTCCTCGATCGCGTCGCCTTCGTCCCCGCGCCGGATTGTCCGCCGCCTGGCCTCGTCGCGAACGGTGACTTCGAGAAGGCAGGCGCATGGACGACAGGCGGGCAGGGGACGACCGAGGTCGCGCCAGGCATCGGGACGAACGGGTCCCGAGCGGGACGTCTCGTTGGCAACGCGTGCGAGAGACCAAGCCTCGCCAGCATCCTCTCGGTGCCGGAGAAGCTCGATCGCCCCGCGCTCTTGTTCTCGATCCGAGGGACGCGCGATCGCGACGCGTCGATCGCGCTCGACAACCGCACGATCGCGTCGATTCACGGGACCGGCGCGTTCGTTCAAGCGGTCGTCTGCTTGCCCGAATGGTCGCGCGGCTTCGCGCACACGCTGAAGGTGACCGCCGGCGAGCGCTACTCGACGTGCAATCTGTCCGGGCCGAACGAGGTGATCGTCGACGACTTCACGATCGCGTCGCATCCTTCGTGCGATACGGCGCCGTTCGTCCTCGACGGTGACTTCGAACGCAAGGTCGGCAACGCTTGGGCGGAAGGCGTGGGAGACGGCGTCTCGGTCGCCGTGGTGCACGATGACGTCGCGACCGCGCACGGCGGGAGCTCGCTCCTTCAGTTGAACACGTTCGAGTGCCCGCGCTCGGTCATCGCGGACGGATGGATCGGCGTCCCCGCGCGACCTGGCGCTGGCGCCGTCCTGACCGGAGGACCATCGATGAAGTTCTTCTACCGCACCGCCAATGCGTCGACGGCTGTCCTGACCGGCGGCGGCAAGGTGCTCACTCCCTCGCAAGACGTCTGGAAAGAAGAGCGCGTGTGCCTGCCGCCATCATCGTGGGGGCGCGCGTTCAACACGGGCTTCAGCGTCACGGCGTCCTCCGGGGTGTGCGATGCATCGCTCCTCGTCGACGACGTGAGCGTGCTGATCGACCCTGCTTGCCCTGCCGACTAACGATATTTCTCGGCGAGGTCCCAGCTCGAGTCGGCCGCGTTCACGCGCGTGTTGTACGCAGCGCTTCCACGCGGAAGCACGTGAGAGCCATGGATGTCGTCGGAGTCGTAGATGCGGACGGTGCCGCGAGCGTCTTTCCAGATGAGCGTGATGTGAGGGATGTTCTCGGCGACGGTGCCGAGCGGGACGACCTCGTTCTCGGCGAGGTGATCGACGAGCACGGACGGCACCTTCGAGCCGACCTTCACCGGCGCGTAGCCGCTCGCGCGGATCATCTCGGCGATCTGCGCGTCTTCGGCGCCGTACATCACTTTGTAGGCCCGCGTGATCACCTCGGTGAGCTCGTGGATGTCGCGTGGCGTGAGGCGCTGGGCGGCGACATGCTCGCGGACGCGCGCGATGATCGCCGTGTCGTCCTTCGACTTTCCGTCGCGTCTTCGCTCCGTCGCGTCGACGAGGCGAAGGAATTTCTCTTCACCACCGACGACGGCCGCGGCGATCGCCACCATCGTGCTGCACTTGGCGTCGTCGTGGATCGTCCCTTTGAGCCGGTCGAATTGACCGATGCCGGAGAGCGCTTTGGGCGCGTCGAGCCAGCCGCTCTTGTACGGCAGGACGGTGTCCTCGCTGAAGTCCGAGGCGGTGTAGTCGTCCTCGCTGCCAGCCGTGTTCGAAGGCGGAGGCGCGCCATCGTCGCCGCTGCATCCCGACATGGCGGTGCATGCCGCGACCGCGATCGCGAGGAGCCGTGGAGCGTGGCGCTTCATCTTCGTCGGCAATTCCTCGTGAGAGATGGCTCGAGATCAGGGTCCAATCGCGATCAGGGCTGGAAGCGGTTGTCCTCTTCGCCGAAGACCACGACGATGTGCGACTCGGGCATGTCCGCGAGCAGGTCGTTGTAGTGGCGGGGAGCCGTGTCCGACTTGACGACGGCGTCGAAGAGCACGTTCGACATCGCCGCGAGGTTGTTGGCGTAGCCAGGGAGCGCGTTGCCGATGATGTCGAGGTACTTGGTGCCGTCGGGATCGCTCGCTGCGCCATTGGCCTCACGGCGGCGATCGGTGAGCGTCGTGTCGATGTACGCGAAGGTCTGGCAGCCGTTCAAGAGGACGAGCTGGTACTTGTTCGCGGCGACCTTGCCTTTGCGGGCGAGCGCGTTGACGTTCTGACCGAGGCCCGCATGTCCGTTGTAGAGGATCATGTCGGCCTTCTCGCTGATCGGGTTGTAGCGCGTGTCGAAGTCGGCGCCGACGCTCTTCATCTCCTGCACGACGATGATGTCGATCTTCACGTCACGCGGGCGGCCGCCGACGTTGATCTTGCCGGTGAGCGTCTGGTCCTTGAGGATCGAAGGCGTGGAGCCCACGTCGTTGTCCTTCACGACCGCGCCGGTGAGCTGGCTCTTCGAGTTGTCGAGGAAGCTCTTCGCCTCGATGTAGCCGTCGTCGCCGGGCATGTTCGAGGAGATGATCCCGAAGATGGCGACGATGTCGAGGCGATCGTCTTGCCAGATCTGATCGTACTCGGGGTACTTGTTCTGCGTCGCCTTGGCGGAGGGACCGATGCCGCTGATGTTCACCTTCACGACGTCGGCGGAGTCGATCGTGCATCCTGCGGCCTTGGGGTTCCAGTCGTGCCAGAACACGTCCTGGCCGTACTCGTTGTTGCCGCAGCGGCCGTCGTACTTCGCGTTGAACTGAGAGAGCTTCGTCGCGTCCTTCGGGAGCTGGAATTCGTAGGTGCGCGGCGCGGTGATGTCCTTCGGCCATGCGACCGGGAGCGTGGCGCTGTACTTGATGCGCTTCGTGCGCGTGTTGCCGATCGCGCTCTCGGTGACGTTCGAGAGCTTCACGTTGTTGACGTGGCCGTTGCCGTTTCGCGCCGTCGTGAGGATGCCCTGCACGTACATGAGCTGCGAGACGAC
>JBGAFW010000014.1:0-154136 GCA_044227045.1 Labilithrix sp. | reverse complement strand
AGAAGGCCGCCGACGTCGCCGCGCGCCTCGAACGAGATCGCTTCGCCGCGATCGCCGACGTCGCGCCTGGCGCACTCTACACCTTTCATCTGACCCCCGATGGAACCCCCTCGCTCCCCTTCGCGACGAAGCACATCGAGTCGATCTTCGGCGTGAGCTTGGTCGACCCGGTCACCGACGCGCGCTCGATCATGGGCATGGGACACCCGGACGACAAGCCATGGGTGATGGCTGCGATCGAAGAGTCTGCCCGCACTCTCTCGCTCTTCTCGGTCGACTACCGCGTGATCACGCCGAAGCGCGGAGAGCGATGGATCGAGCTTCGATCCATGCCGGTCGCGGATGCCGATGGCGGTGGGATCACGTGGCATGGCTTCATTTCCGACATCACCGACCGAAAGTCGGCGGAGCGCGATCTGCGCATCGAGCGTGACCGACTCCAGAGCTCCCAGGCGACGCTGCGATCCGTGCTCGGCGCCGCGCCGGACGTCATCATCTCGCTCGATCGCGACTACAAGATCCAGTTCATCAATCACGTTTATCCGCCCATGACGCACGAGCAGGTCATCGGCTCGCACGCGCTCGACTACCTCGCGCCCGCGTCGCAGATCGACGCGCGGAACGCGATCGACAGCGTCCTCCGCACGGGCGAGATGCAGTTCTACGCCGCGCGCGCGATGGGCGCGAACGGTGAGGAGAGCTGGTACGAGACGCGCGTCGGCCCAGTCATCTCCGAGGATGGAAAGGTCATGGGCGTCACGCTCTGCGCGTCGGACGTGAGCAGTCGCAAGCGCGTCGAGAGCGCGTTGATCGCAAGCGAGACGCGCTACCGCTCCGTCGTGGACGTGATGCCCGACGGCATCTTCATCCACCGCGACGGGCGCTTCACGTTCTGCAGCCCTGCGATGGCCAGGCTCCTCGGCGTATCGGATCCGAGTGAGATCATCGGGACCGAGGTGTTCTCTGTCATTCCGCCCGAGGACCACGCCGAGGTCCGCAACCGAATGGCGCGAGTCATCACCACCGGCTGCCCATCGCCGCCAACCGAGCAAGTCATCCTTCAGCGCGACGGCTCGAAGCGACGCGTGCGCGTCACCGCGACGACCATCGTCGACCAAGGCCATCCCTCCTTTCTCGTGATCGCGCAGGATCTCACCGACGTCAAACGAGCCGAAGACCTCCTTCGCTCCGTGCTCGAGAGCGTCACCGACGGCATCGTCACGCTGAGCCCGGTCGGAACGATCCTCTCGGTAAACCCGGCGATCAAGCGGCTCTTTGGATACGACACCTCGGAGATCCTCAATGGCGAGCTCGATCACCTCCTCGCCGACCCGAGCATCTTGCACGCGCACAAGGGAGCGAGCGGCCGTGACAGCGACAGCGGGACCTTCGCCTCGCTCATCTCGCTCGTCGGCGGCGACCGCGAGCTCGTCGGTAAGCGCAAGGATGGCTCGACCTTCCCGATCGAGCTGTCCGTCAGCTCCTTTCAGCGCGACGGGACGACACGCTTCACGGCGGTCATTCGCGACATCACCGAACGCAAGCGCCTCGAAGAGCAGTTTCGGCAAGCGCACAAGATGGAGGCCTTCGGTCAGCTCGCGGGAGGCGTCGCCCACGACTTCAACAACATCCTCACCGTCATCCTCGGCGAGTGCGACCTTCTCGTCTCGGATCTGCCGCCGGACGATCCGTCACTCGCATCCCTCAGCGAGATCTACGACGCGGGCCAGCGAGCCGCCGCGCTCACGCGCCAGCTCCTCGCGTTCAGCCGCCGTACGGTGCTCGAGCCAAAGCACGTGGACGTCAACGCGGTCATCCGCGAGACGAAGAACATGCTGGGGCGCCTGATCGGAGAGGACATCGCGCTGGTCACGAAGCTCACGCCGAACGTGAGCCAGGTCTTCGTCGATCCAGGCCAGCTGTCGCAGGTGATCCTCAACCTCGCGGTGAACGCGCGCGACGCTATGCCAAAGGGCGGAGAGCTGCGGATCACGACCTCCAACGTGCGCATGCCGCCGTCGACGGCGACCGACGCATCGACCGCCCCGCCTGCCGCCGGCGTCGTGCCACCCACGAGCTACGTCCTCATCTCGGTGAGGGACACGGGCGAAGGCATGAGCGACGACACGCGCTCGAAGGTGTTTCAGCCTTTCTTCACGACGAAGGGCGTCGGAAAAGGGACCGGGCTCGGGCTCGCGGTCGTTCACGGCATCGTCACGCAGTCTGGCGGACGGATCGATCTCGAGAGCAAGCCCGGCGACGGAACGAAGTTCGACATCTACCTTCCGGCCGTCGCCGAAGAGACAGGACAGGCACACGGCCGAGGCGATCGAACGGGCCCCAACCAGACCCCGGAAGAGATCCCGGCCGGCACCGAGACAGTGCTCCTCGTCGAGGACGAAGAGCCGGTCCGGCGGCTTGCCGAGCGCGCTCTGTCGAATCGCGGCTATCGCGTGCTCACCGCCCCCGAAGGCAAAGAGGCCTTGAAGGTGCTCGAAGCGCACGACGGCTCGGTCGACATCGTCGTCACGGACGTCGTGATGCCCGGCATGGATGGTGGCCACCTCGGCGAGATCATCGGCCAGCGCTTCGCTCGAACCCGCGTGCTCTACACGAGCGGCTACACCGACGACATGCTCGTACGCCGTGGCCTCCAGAGCGACGACGTCGCGTTCCTCGCAAAACCATATTCGCCAACGTCGCTCGTCATGGCCGTGCGCGCCACGCTCGACAAGACCAGCGAGCCTCGCTCCTGAGAAAGCGCGATTCGTAAAGATTTCCCCGACATGGCCGTAAGTCATTTTGCTGCCGAGCAATCTCGATGAGCCACGCCGCACCGAATCATCCCGTCGTCCCCTCGCCGCTCGACGCGGTCCACGTCGCGAGCGCGGCGCTCACCGAGGCCGCGCTCGACACGGCGCAGTCCCTCCCCGACGTCATCGCACAGGCCTTCGCCCAAGCCTTTGGCGCAGCGTGCTCCCTCACGCTGATCGATGCGCTCGGACATTCGGGTGAGACGGTCGCGCTCGTCGGCCGCGTCGAAGGCGACGCCACCCAGAGTCGCCTCGTCGTCCCGCTCTCTTCGCGTGTCCCCACCTCGCGTGTCCCCACCTCGCGTGTCCTCGGCGAGGTTCAGCTTTTTCGCACCTCGAGCTCCCCTTTCGACGACGACGACCGAAGGCGCGCAGAGCTACTCGCGAGCCATGCGGTCCTCACCATTCGGCACCGTGAGCTCGCGGCCGAGAACGTTCGTGACGTCAACGAAGCGCGTGCGCTCGCGAGTCAGCTCCGGCAAGCACAGAAGATGGAGGCGGTGGGTCGTCTCGCTGGCGGCGTCGCGCACGACTTCAACAACCTGCTCTCCGTGATCATGAGCGCGGGCGACTTCCTCAGCGCCGCTATCCCTCCAGGCGACCCACGGCGTGACGACGTCGACGAGATCGTCAAGGCAGCCGCACGCGCGGCGGGCCTGACGCGGCAGCTGCTCGCCTTCAGTCGACAAGAGGTGGCGGAGCCGAAGCATCTCGACTTGAATCGCGTCCTCGCCGAGCTCGCCAAGATGATGCGTCGCATGCTCGGCGAGGACATCGAGCTCGTCTGGGCGACCAAGGGCGCATCGGCCCCCATCTTCGGCGATCCGCACTGCGTCGAGCAGGTGGTCATGAACCTCGTCGTCAACGCACGAGACGCGATGCCGACGGGCGGCTCGCTGACGATCGAGACGTCGTGCACCACGATCACCGACGCGGACGCCAAGGCCGATCCTCACCGAACGCTGACGCCGGGCGACTACGTCGTCCTCAGCGTGATCGACACCGGCATCGGGATGGACGTGGACACACAGGCCCGCATCTTCGAGCCATTCTTCACGACGGAGCCCGGAAAGGGAACAGGCCTCGGCCTGTCCACCGTCTTCGGCATCGTCACGCAAAGCCGCGGCACCATCCAGGTCGAGAGCAAGGTGGGCGCGGGCACCACGTTCCGAATGCTGTTTCCACGTGTCGACCCGCCGTCGATCGCGAAGGACGATGACACGAAGACGGCGCGCGGCACCGAGACGATCCTGCTCGTCGAAGACGAGGACCAGGTCCGCGCCATCGTCTTCAACATCCTCAAACGCAGCGGCTACAACGTCCTCGTGGCAAACACGCCCGTCGAGGCCTTGGCCCTCTGCGAGATGCACAAGGAGCGCATCGACCTCTTGCTCAGCGACGTCGTCATGCCTCGCATGAGCGGCGCGAAGCTCGCCACGCGTCTCATCGGCAAGCGCCCGGGCCTCAAGGTGCTCTGCATGTCGGGCTACACCGACGACTCGATCGTCCGCCACGGCGTCCTCGATGGCGCGTTCCCTTTCCTGCCCAAGCCCTTCACCGCGTCCTCGCTCACCCGCAAATTGCGCGAAGTGCTCGACAGCCCGCAGCCGGCTCCCGCGACCGCCGCGTCGCCCGCGAGCGGCTCATCCACTACGGAAACGTGACCGCTCCGCTGACGGTGAACGTGTTCGTCCCGCGCGCAGCCGAGATGGTCGTCACGTCTGCGCCAACATCGACGCTCCCCGTCGTGAACGAGGACTTCGTGAACGTCACGCCTTTCACGTCGAGCGTCGCGTCCCAGCTGTAATCCACGTCCTCGACCGTCGTGGTACCGGTCGTCGTGAGCTTTCCGGAGAGCGACGACGTCGTGTAGTCGAAGCCGCATGCCACGTTGATGTGCGTCGCGCCGATCGTCACGTCTTGGCCCGAAGCACGCACCGTCCCGAGCGCCGGCACGTCGAACGAGAGTCCCGTGCATTCGAGCCTCCCTGCCGCCCACGAGATCGTGCCGTGCGCCACCGCGCTCCCGATCATGCAGCCGTCGAACGAGCACGTCTTCGCGGTGGCGGTCGCGCATCGACAGGTGGTCGAGCTCGCCAAGGCGCTCGCAGCGGCCTTCACCTGCGAACGCGATCCCCCCTTCGTGCGAGGGATGAGCGCGGCCGCGCTATTTCCGACGTTGGCGAGCGCATCGGCGATGGCCACGCCGTCGTTGCTCGCAGCCGAGCTCGCCGCCGCCGACAGCGCGCTGCTCTGCGATTTGACGACGCTCGCGTCGAGCGTGACGTCCGAGGCCGCGGGCTCGTCGAGCTGCGAGCACCCCGACGACGACACCACGGCCAGAAGCGACGCCAAGACCAGCAATGCCCCAGCGCGACGATGCGAATGCGAATGCAAATGCGAATGCGATCTCGAATGCGAATGCGATGCGGAATGCATGAGAATGCCTGCCTGTCCTCGTGAGCACATGGCAAGCGTTGGTTGAGCGTGGATGCGCGCTGCCTGCGTCACGCTCCGTTGAGTAGCGACGTGCGCGCGTTCGGATCACGCTCGCATCACGCTTCGGATCCGCCCGGCCTCTCCCAACCCTTCGGGTAATACGCGCAGAGAGGATCGCTGGCCAGAGGATCGCCGGTCATCGCGTATGCGCGTGCGCGCGACCCGCCGCACACACGCTTGAACGGACAAGCGCCGCATTTGCCATCGAGCTCGCCGTCGCGGAGGTCTTTGAAGAGCGGTGACGTCCGGTAGACGTCCACGATGCTGTCCTCGCGAACATTCCCTGCGCGAATGGGCAGAAACCCGCTTGGATAGATGTCGCCGCGGTGCGAGACGAAGACGAAGCCTGCGCCGTCGTTGATTCCTCGTGGCCCACGGACCTGCCCGTCATCATCCACATCGCGAAGGACGCCCACCGCGTGCGACCGCGACTTCCTCTCGAGCTGTACGCGCCGAAAGTGCGGCGCCGCCGTCGTCTTCACGTCGAACGGCGCGTGCTCGGCGATCTCGGCAAGCTCGTGAAAGATCTTCTCCATCGCGCGTGGACCGAGGAGGAGCGACATCCCCGCACGTCCCGTCGGCACGACGACGAAGACGCTCCACAACACCGCTCCGACACGCTTCACGAGCTCCGCCATCGCCGGCAAGGACCGCATGTTGTGCGCGCCCAACGTCGTGTTGATTTGCCGCTCGATCCCGAGCTCGCGCGCGTCTTCGAGAATGCGGAGCGAGTGCTCGAAGCTTCCCTCCACGCGCCGAAACGCGTCGTGCGTCGCCGCGTCGGGCCCATCGACCGACACCGCCAGCCGCTTCATCCCCGCGTCGCCCATCTCCTGCAAGAGCGACCGCGTCATGAGCGACGTGCCCGACGGCGTCACCGCCATCGTCAGCCCCACACGCGTGCCGTGCGCGATGAGCTCGACGAGATCAGGGCGCTTCGCCGGATCGCCACCGGTGAGCACCACGAGCGGCGTCCCCATCGCCGCGACCGCATCGAGCAGCTGCTTACCCTCGACCGTCGTGAGCTCGCCGGAGTCCCGCGACGTCGTCGCGCACGCGCGGCAATGAACGCAAGCAAGGTCACACGCCTGCGTCAGCTCCCAAATCGCGATCAGCGGCCGATCGTGAAAGGGATGCCGAAGACGCGACCGCCGCAGCACGTCCTCTCCCATCGAGGAAGAAGCCATGGAGGTGGAGGTGGATGTGGAAGCGGTCGAAGGCGGAGTCGTGTTCATCGAGCTCTCCACTCGATAGACAAGCTTCGTGCCGATCCGCTTCTAGCGGGATAGTCGCCTCGTCCTCACCGAAGACGCACCTCTTTCGTCCGCCAGCAAGGACTGCGTCGTGCGACTCTCGCTTTCGAGAGGCCAACGACTCTCGATCTCGAGGCGACGGTCGGGCAACGGACTTCGACCTCGCGCTCGATGGCGAAGCACCTTGGTTGGCCAAGGTTCGTCTCGTCGGGCAGACCTCGGTCGGGCAACGGACCGTGACCTCCGGGACGATGGCGAAGCACCTTGGTTGGCCAAGGTATTCGCCTCGTCGGGCAATCGAGCGCGACCTCGGTCGGGGCAACGGACCGTGACCTCGGTCGGGCAACGGACCGTGACCTCGGTCGGGCAGCGGACCGTGACGGTCGGGCAGCGGACCGCGACCTCGGGCACGATGGCGATGCACCTTGGTTGGCCAAGGTTCGTCTCGTCGGGCAAGAGCGCGACCTCGGTCGGGGCAACGGACCGTGACCTCGCGCACTTGCGATGGCGATGCACCTTGGTTGGCCAAGGCATTCGTCTCGTCGCGCAGACCTCGGTCGGGCAGCGGACCCTGGACCTCGGTCGGGCAACGGACCGTGACCTCGGTCGGGCAACGGACCGTGACCTCCGGGACGATGGCGAAGCACCTTGGTTGGCCAAGGTTCGTCTCGTCGGGCAAGAGCGCGACCTCGGTCGGGGCAACGGACCGTGACCTCGCGCACTTGCGATGGCCATGCACCTTGGTTGGCCAAGGCATTCGTCTCGTCGGCAGACCTCGGTTGGGTAACGGACGTCGGTCGAGCAACGGACCGTGACCTCGGTCGGGCAGCGGACCGACCTCCGTCACGATGGCGAAGCACCTTGGTTGGCCAAGGTTCGTCTCGCCGGGCAAGAGCGCGACCTCGGTCGGGGCAACGGACCGTGACCTCGCGCACTTGCGATGGCGATGCACCTTGGTTGGCCAAGGCATTCGTCTCGTCGGGCAGACCTCGGTCGGGCAACGGACCGTGACCTCGCGATAGCGATGCGTCTTGGTTGGCCAAGGCATTCGTCTCGTCGGGCAACCGGCCACGGCGACCTCGGTCGCGCAACGGACCGTGACCTCGCGCACTTGCGATGGCGATGCACCTTGGTTGACCAAGGCGTTCGTCCCGACCGCGCTGCGCGTGACGTGGCCGCGCGCCAAGATCTCTCTGGGTGAAGTCGTCATGATGAGCTGGGGCGCCGGGCGCCGTGAGGTGTGGAGAAGGGTTAGTCACCCGCTCGATGCAAAACGGTCCATCTTTTTTCGACTTTCTTTTTTAATCCAAAGCGACGTGAGCGGTGATTAACCGGCAGTGCTTTCATCGTCTTCATCCACCTCTCGCGGGCGCCTTCGTTCGCAGCGCCAACCCCCTACGCTTGAAGGCGTTAGGACAAAGACGCAGGTCGTTCGAAGAAACGCCACGTCACACCGGCCACCTTGGTTGACCAAGGTGTTTGTCGCGAGGACGTTTTGTTCACCCAACCGATCGGCGTGCCAGTCGAGGGCCAGATCGAACACACACTCACGCGCAAACCGAAATGGTCGGCGGCACGGATCCCAGTCCTGCGAAGAAGACGTCTTCGCGGCCCAACCGATCGGCGTGCCAGTCGAGGGCCAGCAGTGAACACGCTCGCGCGAATCGAACGTCCGTCGCGTTAGTCGCGTTGTCGCTTCTTCGCGCGGCGCTCTTTGCGGGATAGGCGCTTGGGAACGGGGCGGGACGCCGGGTCCTGTTTGTAGAAGCTGACGAATTGATCGTAGAGGTCCGGATGGCTGTCCTTCAGGCGTTGGCTCTGCTCGAAGAACATCTCGGTGACGACGGCGAAGAACTCGGCCGGGTTGGTCGCGCCGTAGTCGTCGATATCGCCGCCCTTGCCGACGTGAACGTGCTCGCGGAGATCGGCGTATTCGGCGCCGAGCACCTCCGCCCAGCTCTTGCGGCTCTCTCGGGACTCGAGGTCGGGCGCCCCGTCAGCGACGCCGTCCTCTTGATCGAGCTGATGGGCGAATTCGTGCAGGACGACGTTTCGGCCGTCGCTCGCGTTCATCGTCCCCGTGCGCACGGCGTCCCACGCGAGCACGACGAGGCCCTGATGCCAGGATTCACCAAGCCGAAGCTGTTCGTTCTCGATGACGACGCCGGCGGCCAGCGACTCGAGCTTCTTCGTCTTGTACGCCGTCGGGTAGAGGACGATCGACTCGAGCTCCGGGTAGATGTCGGTGTCGCGGTGAAGCAAGAGAAAGCATGCTTGCGCGGCGATCGTGACCTTCATCTCGTCGGTGACGACGAGGTCGTTCGCGCCTTCGAAACGCTTCTCGTCGAGGAAGACGAGCATGAGCTTCTCGAGCTCGGCGCGCTCCTCCAACGTGAGGGTCTCGATCATCGAGACGTTCTCGTCGATGATCGCGCGCCACTCCTCGGGAAAAGGCCGCTCGAGAACGGTGCGCCGACGCCATCGCTTGAAGAAGCCAAACACGCTGGCGGGAGGATATCTCGGATCGCTCGATCTCGGATCGTTCGAACGGAGGAAACGGCGGCAGGTCAGCTCGGATCGCGCGAGGGGGTCACCTCGCGGATTAAGTCACGCGAATGCCACGGCCGCTCATCACGCGCGGGAAGATGCAACGATCGAGCATGTGAACGAGCGTGCGGTGCCAGATGAACGAGTGGAGGACGCGCGCGGTGCCACTCGTGCCGACGACGAGCCCATGCCCGATCGCGACGGCAGATCCTTCCAGTGTGACGATCGGCGCGGCCGGGCCGTGGGCGCCATGGACGCCGCGTACGACGAGGTACTCGAACAGGTCGAAGCGCTCCTCGAAGAGATCACGCGACTCGAGGAGGTCGGAGAACCTCCAGGGTAGCGCGTCAAAGGCGTCGTCGATGGGCGCGAGCAGCGTGTGCGGCGCCGTGAGGACGTCGTCGAGGAGGTCCGTCTGCTTCAAGCCCTGAAAGTAGCGTTGCAGAACGCCGCCCATGCCGGCGGGTGGGTGACTGAGGTCGTTGGGTTGGGTGGTTCGGGCAGGCGTCATCGAGATCGCTCCTTATCGAGTGCATTCGATGGGCCTGCTGATTTGGATTAAGGAATTCGATCGTCGAGCGAAGGAAAGTCGCTGCGAGGTGAACGTGACGCGATCACGAAGAGCGGCTCTCGACTTGAAGTCGCAGAAGCCGGATGAGCTCGCCACGCTCGTCGCGTGAGAGCGTCCCGGCGCGCGAGAAGAGCACGCGGCCGTCGCGACCATAGAGGACGACGTTGCTCGCCCTGTGGTTGAGGTCGAGCTTGCGTCGCAAGCTACCGTCCCAGTCGCAGTAAATGACGATGCCTTGTTTCCGTGACTCGTCGCGGATGGCGTCCTTCACGAAGCCCTTCGCGGGCCAGAAGTCGTAGTCGCTGACGTCGGCGACGGCGACGAGCGCGATCGTCTTGCGGTAACGATCGCCTTTCGCGAGCGTGCTGAGCTCCGCCTTGAGGTCCGTGTTCTGCGTCGCCGAGCCCTTGTCTTCGTAGATGAAGAGGAGCGGCATGCCGTCGAACTGGCTGAGCGAGACGCTGCGCTCCCACGCGTCGAGCAGCGTGGTGTCGCGACGTGCGCTTCCCACCTCCGGCACGGCAAACGCGGTACCGCTGACCCCGAGCGCCATGATGAGCGCGAGGCCCGCGCCGACCAACCGCCGCCCCATTCCGCCATGTCGTTCACTTCTTTCCTTCAGTCGTTTCACGCGAACCTCCTCTCTTTGCTGCTTGGGTAGTCCCTGCACTGCCTGTGTTGTTCGTCCCTGCACGAGGTCTCTTGCCATCTCGCAACTCGCGAACCAGCGCGTGCAGCGCCGTCGTGTCTTCGACCGAGACGACGCGACCGCCGTACTTGCGGATCAAATCTTCGATCGCCGCGACGCCTGGCCCTCCCACGACCCACGGCGTTTCTCCGCAGGCCGCCCCGTATTCTTCAGCCAGCTCACGTGCACGCGCTCGTGAGGGAGTGAGCGTCACCGAGAGCGCGACCATCACAGGATTGACCGACTCGACCGCGTTGCGCAGCGCGCTCGGTGGCATTCGTCCGCCGAGATACACCGGCCGATAGCCCCATGTGGCAAGGCGGATGGCGGTGGCGAGGAGCCCGAGCTCGTGCTCCTCGTCCGCGAAGCAAGAGAGCACCACGCGCTCGCGGCTGTCGTTGTCCGTCGTCAGGTTCAAGATGTCGCGCAAGAAGGTGCTCATGCGCTGCGATGCCATCCGCTCTTGCGCGATCGACAGGTCGCCGTTGTGCCACTTGTCCCCGATCTCGCGGAGCGTGGGTGTTACGACGCGGTCCAAGATGGTCGTCGCGCCGCCGAGCAGAGGAAGACGACGCACCTTCTCTTCGAAGTCGTCCACGTCGAACCTGACGGTGGCATCGACGAGCGCGGCGACGGTGGCCTCGTACACGTCGACGTTCAAGGTTGGCGCGCGGAGCTCGCTGCGTTGCGGAACGCGACGTGAGAGGACGACCTTCGCGGCCTCTGCTGCCGCCATCCCGCCGTCGCAGAGCGAGCTCATCGCGCGCACCTCATCCACCGCCGTCACTGTGTAGAGGCGGTAGCCGGACGCAGTGCGCTCGGGGGACGGAACGCCGTAGCGTCGCTCCCACGCACGCAGGGTGGGCTCAGGAACTCCCGTGAGCTCTGCGACGGTCGCGATCCGGTAACGACCCTCGGGTGGATCCGTGAGTGTGTCGTCAGAGGAGGCCATGGGTTGACATACCTTGAATAATCTCTATACAAACCATATGCACACGGTTTCGCGAATGCAAGTCGGAAAACAGAACGGTCAGCATAAAGCAGTCATCATCGGAAGTGGGTTCGGCGGGCTCGCTGCGGCCGTTCGACTTGGAGCGCGTGGATGGGACGTCACCGTGCTCGAGCGGCACGACCAACCTGGTGGCCGAGCCCGCGTGTTCAAGCAAGACGGCTTCACGTTCGACGCAGGTCCGACCGTCATCACGGCGCCGTTCTTGTTCGAAGAGCTGTGGAAGCTTTGCGGGAAGAAGATGAGCGACGATGTCGACCTTCGACCCGTCACGCCCTTCTATCGCATTCGTTTTCATGACGGCACTTCGTTCGAATACACCGGCGACGCGCAGGCGATGCGCGCCGAAGTGGCTCGGCTGTGCCCTGCGGATGTCGAGGGCTACGAGAAGTTCGTGTCGATGAGCGAAGAGATCTTCAACATCGGCTTCGAGCAGCTGGCCCACGTCCCGTTCGGATCGTGGATGGACATGGCGAAGATCGTCCCTCAGATGGTCCGCCTCGAGAGCTACCGGACGGTGCATGGGCTCGTGTCCAAGTTCGTGATGGACGACCGGCTTCGCCAAGTGCTCTCCTTCCATCCTCTGCTCGTCGGAGGAAATCCGTTCCGCACGACGTCCATCTACAGCCTCATCCCCTACCTCGAGCGAAAGTGGGGCGTTCACTTCCCCATCGGCGGCACCGGCTCGCTCGTCCAAGGGCTCGTGAAGTTGATCGAAGGCCTCGGCGGCCGGATTCGCTACGAGGCGACGGTCTCGAAGATCCTCGTCGAAGGTGGCCGCGTGCGCGGGGTCGAGCTCGAAGGCGGAGACCGCATCGACGCGGACGTCGTCATCTCGAACGCGGACTCGGCCTACACCTATCGGCATCTCCTTCCGGAGCAGTATCGCCGCCGTTGGACCAACAAAAAGCTGTCAAAGGCCCGCTATTCGATGAGCCTCTTCGTCTGGTACTTCGGCACCAATCGCAAGTACGAGGACGTCGCGCACCACACGATCTTGCTCGGCCCGCGCTACCGCGAGCTGCTCGAGGACATCTTCGAGCGTCACATCCTCGCCGAAGACTTCAGCCTGTACTTGCATCGTCCGACCGCCACGGATCCTGCGCTCGCGCCCGACGGGCACGACGGCTTCTACGTGCTGTCGCCGGTGCCGCACCTCGACGCGAACGTCGACTGGAGCAAGGAGGCCGAGCCGTATCGCCAGTCGATCGCACGTGCGCTCGAGAAGTCGATCCTTCCGGGCCTCACGAACCACATCGTCACGTCGCGCTCGATGACGCCTACGCATTTCCAAGACGAGCTGCTCAGCGAGCGTGGAGCCGCCTTTGGCCTCGAGCCTGTGCTGACGCAGAGCGCGTACTTCCGGCCGCACAACCAGAGCGAAGAGGTCGAGGGCCTCTTCCTCGTTGGGGCTGGCACGCACCCCGGCGCGGGTGTACCAGGCGTCTTGTCCTCCGCTCGCGTCCTCGACTCGGTCATCCCCGATGCAGCCTGATCCTTCCCCGAGCGCGCTCTCGGTCGACCCGGACGACCTCGCGGCCTGCCAGCGCTTGCTGGCGGCAGGCTCGAAGAGCTTCGCGCTCGCATCGAAGCTCCTCCCACGACGTGTCCGCGATCCGGCGACCGTGCTTTACGCGTTTTGCCGAGTCGCCGATGACGCGGTGGACGCCGATCCGAACGCGTCGCTCGAGACCGTCGATGTCCTCCGCTCGCGGCTCGATCGGATGTGCGCGGGGACGCCCGACGCCGATCCGATCGATCGCGCGCTCTCGGTCGTGATGCAGGAGACGTCGCTGCCACGCATCTACGTCGACGCGCTGCTCGAAGGGCTCGCGTGGGACGCCCAAGGTCGGGTGTACGAAACCTTGGACGATCTTTATGCATACGCCGCGCGCGTCGCGGGCGCGGTCGGGACCGCGATGACGATCTTGATGGGGCCGCGCGAGCCGCATGTTCTCGCCCGCGCATTGGATCTTGGCATCGCGATGCAGCTCACGAACATCGCGCGCGACGTCCACGAAGACGCGCTCCGCAAGCGCATCTATTTGCCGCTCGCGTGGATGCGCGAGGCGAACATCGACGTCGAGGCTTGGCTCGACCAGCCTACCGAGAGCGATGCGCTCCGGGCCGTGACCCGCCGCCTTCTCCGGCACGCCGACCGGCTCTACCGGCGCGCCGACGCGGGGATCTCCGAGCTCCCGCGTGATTGCCGCATCGCCATTCGTGCCGCGCGTCTCATCTATTCGGACATCGGCAACGTCATTGCAGCACGTGGCTTCCAGACGATGACGACCTCACGTGCGGTGGTGCCCACGTACCGAAAGCTCTGGCTGCTCGCGCGAGCCAGCGGCGCGATCTTCTGGCGCCGGCTCCGGCACGAAGCGCCCGCGGTGGGACCTGCTCGCTTCCTCGTCGCACCGGGAGCGCCGTGATGATGACGCTGGCGAACATCGACGAAGCCCGCGCACGCGTTCGCGAGTCGGGCGGCGTCGAGCTACTCGAGCGCCTCGATCACCTGGATCGCGTGCGTGTCGAGGGGGCAGCGGCGAACGACAGCACGAGCCGTGAGGCGCCTCCGCCGGCCCCGGTGGACGCCGATGGCGTGGATGTCGACGTCGTGCTCGCAGGCGGCGGTCTCTGGTCGCTGCTCGCGCCCGTGCTCGCCGCGCGCGGGCACAGCGTGCTCGTGATCGATCGCGCTCGCGCCGCATCGGCTCATCGCGAATGGAACGCGAGCGGACCCGAGCTCCGCGCGCTCGTTCGCGCCGGAATCGCGGACGATGCCACGCTCGATCGCCTCACGATCGCTCGCTACAAGCGTGGCACGTGCCGCTTCGCAGGCGGCGGCGACTACCCCGTCGACGGCGTGCTCGACCACGCGATCGATGCCGGTCCCCTCCTCGCCCACGGGCGTCACCTCGCCGAGCGACGGGGCGTGAAGTTCCTCGACGGCCACACCGTGCATGCGCATGCGTCGAGCCGCCGAGCGGTACGCCTCCATGTCGGGAGCACCGCCAAAGATCGCTCGAGCGCGACGACCGCGATCACCGCACGCGTGATGGTCGACGCTCGAGGTGCCGCCAGCCCTTATGCGACGGCCGATCTCGTGTGCCCCACCGTCGGCGGCGTCCTCGAAGGGCTCACGGTGGGGAGCGCGCCCGACGAGATCGATCCCTCCGTCGGTGAAATCTTGGCCACGGTCGATGACATCGATCCGCGCGACCGGCGACAGCATATTTGGGAGGCCTTCCCAGGTCATCCGGGGCAGACGACCGTCTACCTCTTCTACTACGCGCGCACCGGCGAGCCGGTCAGCCTCACGTCCCTCTACGCACGCTTCTTCGAGACGCGCGCGGGCTACAAGCGTGGCGACAACGCAAGGCTCGTGCGCCCCACCTTCGGGTTCATCCCGGGTTGGTCGCGCCTCTCTCCCGCGCCGCGGCCACCCGACGCGCGCGTGCTCCTCGTCGGTGACGCTGCGGCACGTCACTCACCGCTCACCTACTGCGGCTTCGGCTCGATGCTCCGCTCGCTCGAGCGCGCCGCCGACGCGGTCACGATGGCGATCGCTGAGTCGCGCGCGAACATCGAGGTCCGCGACCTCGACTTCGACTCGGGCGATCGCGACGTGGTCGTCGACGACGCGCCCGTGCATGCGCTCACGGGAGCGCTCGCGCACATGATGGCAAGCCGAGCGCTACGAGGCAGCGAGCTCAACCAGCTCCTCGACGCTGCGTTCGCCACGCTTCACGAGATGGGCAACGCGCACTACGCCGAGCTCCTTCGTGACGAGATGCGGCCTGCGGACTTCGTCACGTTTCTCCGTCGCACGGCGGCCCGTCACCCGCGTGTCTGGGGAGATGTCGTGCGTGGCCTTGGCCCGCGCATCGCCGGCGTGTGGGGACTCGGCGTGCTGCGGTCGCTCTGGGCGGCGGCATGATCCCGCTCGCGCTCCCGTTTGGCGCGCGCGAGCTCCCAGTGCCCGAAGAACAGCCCGTACGGAGGGCCGCCGAAGACACCTGCATGATGCACGCGATGCGCACGCGCTACGGTGTCGAGATAGCGCACGCGTCGCAGCGCCTTCACCGGCAAGCGACCGTGAACGAGGCCATCGTGCACGATGACATAAGCAAAACCGAAGATCGTCATCCCGATCCCCGCGCCAAACGCCACCTCGCGAAGGATCCCTGCGTTCGCGCGGCAGCCGTAGAGCGTGAGCGCGATCGCGATCGGGGCGTGGAGAAAGCTGAGCGCGTCGTTCGTCTCGAAGCGCCCTTTGCGCGAGCTGTGGTGCGTCACGTGAATGTTCCACAGCCAGCGATGCCACACCTTTCCGTGGAGCAGCGCTGCCCAGAAGTCCATGAGGAGCGCGACGACAATCGCCACCGGCACCCATACGAAGGCATTCGTGATCATCGCCGGCATCCTGTTCTCCTTCGCCCGGCTCCGCGGCCGGCCGTCATCAGGCAACCGGTATGATTCCCTCCACGAAGAGCGCTTGGTTTGCCGCTTGGTTTGCGCGCGACACGGAGAAGCGCATTCGACGGCGCTTCTCGAGCGTACGCATTCGCGGGCTCGATGCGCTTCGTCGTGCGACGGAAGAAGGCCCAGTGCTCGTCGTCTCGAACCACACGGCGTGGTGGGATCCGCTCGTCGCGATCTTGCTGAGCCACCGCATCTTGAACACCGACGGCTTCGCGCTCATGGATGCAAAGAATCTTCGTCGCCTTCCCTTCTTCGGGCGCGTTGGCGCGTTCGGTGTCGATCTCGACGATCAACGTGATGGCGCTCGAGCGATTCGCTACGCGGCGAAGCTTCTCACCACCAAAGAGCCGTCGCGTCGAAGGCTCGTGTGGATCTTCGCGCAAGGCCGCGAGATGCCCGTCACGACGCGGCCCCTCGCCTTTCGTCGCGGCGCGGCGGAGATAAGCAAGCTGGCGAAGGCGGCTCCGTCGCTCAGCGTCGTCCCGATCGCGCTTCGCTACGAGATGGGATCGAAGGCGGACCCCGCGCTCTGGATCGCCTGCGGTACGCCGATGCGTGGAGGTGAAGCCGACACGAACGCGGAGCACGCGCGGCAAGAGAACGCCGTCACCGAAGAGCTCGATCGCATCGATCGTGCGATCGCCGAGCTCTGCGCCGGTGGAGTTGAGACGGAGGGCTTCGAGACGATGTTCGAGAAGCACGAGAGCCCTATTTTCGAGCTGCTTCAGCGCATGCTTGGATGGATAACGAAGCCGCGATCGTCTGGCGGAAAAGCGCTCGGCGACCGGCGGCAGGCGTCGTCGTAGCCGGCGCAGGCGAAGGAGCACGAGGACGAGCCGCCTCATGAATGCTTCTCCTCGAATTCGATCCGTCGGCCCACCGCGCGAAGGGGTCTTCCACGCCACGAGATCGTCGTCGTCGTCATCGCGCGAACGAACGCGAGGAGCAACACGACGTCCACCGCGATGAAGTCCGAGAGACGGCCTGAGCTCGAGCACGCGCCATCTCTTCGCGAGACGATCGCGCGCGTGAGGATCGCCACGCCCACGCGCGCGACGATGGCGGCGGCGCACACCATGAGCCCAAGCCTCGCGTCGGCACGGAGAGCGAGCCCGAACCCGACGGCGACTTGAAGTGGCGTCGCGGCGAGGAGGAGCGGATACGAGGCGAGGAGCCACGGCCGCTGCGTTCGAATCACCGTGATCCAGCGGGCGTAGCGCTCGACGACCGCGCGAAAGGCTCGCCCGCGCACGAGCGAGCTCGCGTTCGTGCGCGAGGCGTGGATGCGAAGCGAGCTCGCGCGGAGACGTGCCGAGAGCTCCATGTCCTCACCAAGGTAGTCGACGAGCGGCTCGAAGCCGGAGGTCGCCTCGAGCGCATCACGACGAATCGCGAAGAGCTTGCCGACCATACCGCCGGGGTCGAGCAGCGCGAGGATGGGGAACGCATGGAGCGAGGAGCTCAGCAGCGACGCCGAAATACGATCGGCGGACGTCACCGGTGACACTTCCACGGGCGGCGCCCACGACGCGTCTGCCTCTCCTCGCTGGATGGGCTGGACGACGCCGTCGAACGACGCGCGATCGAGGAGCACGTCGCTGTCGGCGACCACGAGGATGTCGTCTGCGCGTTTGTCGTCGATCGCCGAGAGACCACGCGCGAGCTGGTCGGCCTTCTGATTCGGCCCTGAGGCGCCGGTCACGAGGAGACGCGCGTCGACGTTCGCCGACGTGAGCTCGAGCGCAGCCTCCGCGGCCTTCCGTGCTGCACCGTCATTCTTGTCCGCGATGAGGAAACGAACGACGAGCCTTTGCGCATCATTCGCGTCCCCCGCGGCGACGCGGCTCGACGCGAGCGCCTCCGCGAGCGATGGCTCATCACCCGCACATGGACGAAGAAGCACGATCCGAGGCGACTTCGGCGAGCGTTCCCTCGCCGGCGCACGTGTCGGAAGAGCGGCCTTGATCGCGGACCACAGCGCGGTCGAGAAGACCGCTCCGGTCCACACGAAGACGCCGTTCGCGATCGCCGCGGGGATGCCGATCACGCAGCCTTCGCCCTTCCCATCCGGAAACCCGCGAGGAAGCGCACCCAACCGCGAGCGAGGCGATCGGCGGAGAGCGTCTCGTGCATCGCCGTGACGCGCTCACCGCCGAGCGTCGTCGAGACGAGCGAGCGTGCGTAAAAGGGACCGTCTTCGAGCGAACGAACCAGCCGGGCCTCATGCCCCGCATCCGAGCGGGCTTCGCGCGCGAGCCCCCACGTGCTCGTCGGAAGCCGTCCGAGTCGACTGCTCGGCTCGAGCGACACGCGTCGTCCGCGCGTATCGATCGACCACGCGACCGATGCGCTTCGACCTTCCGTATCGAGGATGTCGTACGTGACGAACGCTTTCTCGCTCTTGTGAGCGCCGCCGTGCGTGCGTGCGCGTGCCCAGCTCCACGTGTCGAAGGAAGCCTCGAGCGGGACCGAGCCCGCGTTGGCGTCGTGATACCCCGATCCGACGAAGCGAACGTCGGGCTCGCGGAGGTCGACCTCGATCTTCGCCAGCGGCGCGACCGGCCACCAGGCATGCCGTCCTTCGCGATCGAGGATGTGCGCGTGTGCGGGCAAGACCTCGGGGCGCAGCGTGACGCGTCCGCGGATCGGTCGTCCGAACGGCGTCGTGCGCTCGTCGACGTCCACCACGAGCGCATCGCCCTTCCATGCGACGCGGCTCGTCTTCAGCTGAAGCTCGTGCGCCGAGCGATCCCCTTCGGAGATGGACCGCTCACGAAGCGACCACGCATTCTTCGCGCGAGCGCGGTTCGAAGAGAGGTCGTAGATCGCGACGTTGAGCGCGCAATAGTCGAGCGCCGCGAGCGACACCCCCGTCGCCGCCTCGTGACTCGCGAGCTCGCGGGCGCGGCCATAGGCGGGCGAGAACGGGCTCCCGAGCAGCGCGATGAGGACGATGCCGTAACGGCCATCGTCACTCAGGCCGTCGATGTAGTGCCACTGGTATCCGCCTTTTGCGATCACGCGATCGAAGCGCGGTCCACGACCGTGCTCTTCGGGCTCGGGCGCGTCTTCACGAGCTTCGCGTTGTCCGCGAGCCATGCCTCCGCGGCGCGCGCCCCCGACAGCGCCGCCATCGGGACTCCCGGCCCCGGATGAACGCTCCCGCCCGCCAGATACAAGCCGGGAATCCGACTCCTCGCTCCTTGGCGTGAGAGCCCCGACGTCGCTCCTCGGGCGATCGGTCCGTAGAGCGCTCCGCCTGTCTTCGGGAACAGGCGCTCGAAGTCCACCGGCGTCGTCACTTCGATCCTCGACGGCTCCAGATGAAGGCCACACGTCTCGAGCAAGTTCATCGCCGATCGTTCGCATCGCTCTATCTCTTCGGCGGACCAGCGCGACGGATCGTCGCCTGTCGGGGGTGCATTGATCACGAACAGCAGGCGTTCGCCAGCGGCGGCGGTGGCAGGATCGCCACCGTCGTCACCGCGATCCTGCGCGCAGATGTAGACCGTCGGCTGGTCCGGCAGAGAGCGACGGTTGATCAGCGCATCCATCTCGGCGGGGTAATCGTCCGAGAAGAAGACGTTGTGATGGATGAGCGAGACGTCCGAGTCTCGCACACGAGCGACCATCGCGAGGGTCACGGCAGAGAGCGATCGCTTCTCTTCGGGCGTGGCCGCCGGTGCGGGCGCGGGTTTCGACCGCCTGTCGCCTCGGTTGACGAGCGCGCCGAGCGCCGACACGTCTCCGTTGAAAACGACCGCGTCCGCGCGGAGGACCTCACCGTCGTCGAGCTCGACGCCCGCCACCTGCCCGCCCTCGACGAGCACGCGCGTCACGTTCGCGCCCGTTCGAAACGCGACGCCCGCCTCTTCCGCGAGGCGGCGCACCGCGGCGCCAAGCCGACGGATCCCGCCGCGAACACGATGAACGCCCTGCGACTCGACGTGTGCGATGAGGTTCAGCGTGGCGGGTGCATCGAAGGGAGAGGAGCCGCAGTACGTGGCGTAGCGACCGAAGAGTTGAACGAGCTTCGGCTCGCTGAACCGCGATCGGAGAGCGCTCCACATCGTGCGAAATGCGTCGATGCGCGTCAGGGCGCCAAGCCCGATCACGCCGACCTGCTTCAGCATTCCTTGCACCGTGGGCGCCTGCGATCGCAAAAAAGGCTGCTCGACGGTCCGGTAAATGCGCTCCGCGTCGGCCGAGAACGCACGGAACGCCTCGGCTTCGCGCGCCCCGAACACGCGCCCGATCGCATCGGCCGATCGCGCGGGATCGGCGAAGAGGTCGAGCTGCGTCCCGTCCGTCCACGCGTGCCGCGCGAGGATCTCCGCTCGCTCGAGCGTCACGTAGTCGTCGAGCTTCGCGCCGCAGCTCGCGAACAGCTCGTCGAACACCCACCGCATCGTGACCACCGTGGGCCCTGCGTCGATGCCGGACGACCCGAGCGTGATCGTGCGCATCTTGCCGCCGACTTCACGTGCGCGCTCGAGGACGGTGACCTCTGCCTCTCCGCCGGCCGCGCTCGCGAGCCGAGCGGCAGCGCTCATCCCGCCGATCCCTGCGCCCACGACGACGATCTTCGGTCTCCGAAACATTGTACAATCATTATGCACACACTCTTGCTTTTGTCCATGGTCCGCATAATGTTTGTGAGCATGCTCCAGCATTCACTTGGTGAGATCGAGGCCGCGAGTGCGGACGTGCGCCGGCGCGTGGAGGCCGCGATCGAGCGTGAGGTCCAGCGCGCGACGGACGCGTCGTCACCGCCGCGGCTGCGTGAGGCGCTCCGCTATGCGGTCTTCCCTGGTGGAGCACGACTCAGGCCTGCGCTGACGATCGCGGTCGCGCTCGCGTACGACGATCCTAATCCGCGCGAGGCCGACGCGAGCGCGGCGGCGGTCGAGCTCGTTCACTGCGCGTCACTCGTGCACGACGATCTGCCGTGCTTCGACGACGCAGCGATGCGACGCGGGCGGCCGTCCGTGCACGCCGCGTTCGGGCAAGCGACCGCCGTCCTCGTCGGGGATGCGCTCATCGTTCACGCTTTCGACGTGCTCGCTCATGCGCGCGCGATCGAGCAGATTCCCGTCCTCGCCAGCGCGACGGGCGCCGCACGCGGGATCATCGCCGGGCAAGCGTGGGAGAGCGAGCCGGCGGCGCCGCTCGAGGACTACCATCGCGCGAAGACCGCGTCGCTCTTCGAGGCCGCGGCGATGATGGGCGCGCTCAGCGCGAGCCGTGATCCTGCGGCATGGCGAAAGTTCGGCGAGCTCGTCGGACGCGCTTACCAGGTCGCTGACGATCTCGTCGACGCCCTCGGCGACAGCGCATCCGCCGGCAAATCCACCGGCAAGGACAGCGCGCTCGATCGACCAAGCATCGTCCGCGCGCTCGGAGCGCAGAGCGCGCGCCGGCGTGTCCACGAGCTCTTGTCCGCCGCGTCGGCCGAGGTGCCGGCGTGTCCACGAAGCCATGTCGTTTGGGCATGGCTCGACGCCTTCGCGGCGCGCATCGATCGCACCTAGACGCGCTCGCGTTCGCGCTCGACGGCGAGCTTCACGCACCCCTTCAGCGTGTCGAAGACGCCCACCCCCGACGACGCGATCGCGTCGTAAAACGGCACATGGCGTCGGTTTAGCGCCTTGTCGACGTCGGCCAGAGGCATTCGATTCGGCAGATCACGCTTGTTGTATTGGATCACGAAGGGCGTGTCTTCGAGCCGCTGCCCGTATCCGGCAAGGTTGGCCTCGAGCTGCTCGAGGCTCTCGACGTTCTGCTCGAGCCTCTCGGCTTGGGTGTCCACGACGAGCACGATGCCGTCCACCCCATCGAGGATCGTCCTTCGCGATTCGTCGTAGAAGACGGCGCCCGGCACCGTGTAGAGACCGATCCGCACCGGCTTGCCACGTAGCGGGGCGAGCGAGACCGGAACGAACGTGAACCAGAGAAGCCTCTCCGTCTCGGTGGCGTGAGAGACCATCTCGGTGCGCCGCTCCGGCTCGGTCTTCGCGTAGACATATTGGAGGTTCGAGGTCTTCCCGCTCAACCCCACGCCGAAGTAGACGATCTTGAGCCGCGTCTCGCCGTCCTCTTCGACCATCGCTCGTGATCGTACGGCAACTTCACGCGGGCCGCGAGCTACGCCCCAGCCGCACGATGCCTCCTGCGATCGCGACGCCAGCGACGACGTGCATCGCGGCGAGCAAGATCTTGAGGCCCGGTGATGCGGCGCCGATCGTGGCTGGCCCACCCATCGAGAGAAGGCCGAACACGACGGACGCGACGACGAACGCTTTCACCGGCTTCGCCATGAGCTGATTCAACGCCATCGCGAAGAGCGCAGCGAAGATCGCCGGGATGAAGGTCGCGATCACCACCGGCGGAAACGGCATCGCGCTGGGCTCTTGGCCTTTGGCGAACTCCGCGACCATCGACGTCCCCGCCGAGCTCGCGACGACGTAGAGGATGCTGTTCACGACGGCCCCTGCCGCGGCGCCAAGGAGCGCCCCCTTCCAGATGCCACTGGTCGTGAGCTCACGCGAGCGCGCCGCTGCTCCACCAAGACTCGACTTTGCTGCCATCATCATGTCCACCTTTCTGTCCTACGCCCCATTCGATGAGTCGCACCAATCAGTGTTTCGTGAGACACTTAATCCCATGGGTGGGACAATCAGCCTGGACGCCATCGCGGTCTTCGCGCGCGTCGCAGAGACCCAGAGCTTTCGCCGCGCGGCCGAGACGCTGGGCGTGCCGCGATCGACGGTGAGCCGGCGCATCGCAGAGCTCGAGAAGCAGCTCGGCACGCGCCTCCTTCGACGGACGACGCGCAGCGTGCAGCTCACCGACGAAGGCGCCGCCTATCTCCGCGCCTGCGAGCCGGCGCTCGGCGCGCTCGACGAAGCGGCGCGTTCGATCCAGAAGGGCGTCGTCGAAGCCGGCGGACGCTTACGCGTCACCGCGCCGGTGTCGTTCGGCGAGCGATCCCTGGGCCCGATCATTCACCACTTCATCCAGAAGAGCGCGCGAATGGAGCTCGAGATCCTCCTCGCGGATCGCCAGGTCGACCTCGTGCAAGAGGGCTTCGACGTCGGCTTTCGCTCCGGCGTCGGCGACACGTCCCTCGTCGCCAAGGAGCTCGGGCGCGGCACGCTTCGCTGCGTGGCGACACGCGCATATCTGACCGAGCACGGCACGCCAAAGCGGCCAAGCGATCTTGCCGACCAGGGGCACGAGTGCATCCTCTATCCGCCGCTCGCCCCTCATAGCCGCTGGCGCTTCCGCGTCGGCTCGCGCACGGTGCATGTCGCCGTACGCGGGCGCGTGGTCGCCAATAGCCTGCCGCTCTGTCTCGACCTCGCATGCCGTGGTCTCGGCATCGCGCGCGTTCCCTATCCGCTCGTCGCAGACGAGCTCGCGAAGGGGACGGTGATCGAGCTATTGCCACGCTTCATCCCGCCTCCGTCGGTCTTCCATCTCGTGTACGCCAGCCACGACCGCACGACGCCCCGGCTCCGCGCGTTCCTCGAAGCCGTGAACGAGAAGCTGTCTCTTCCGAGCGAGTGACGAAGGCGAAGGCCAGCGCCTCCACGAAACACGTTGGGTGTGATTTGCGAGGTCCCTCTGCCGAAGCCCGCCGCCCCTTCGGCAGAGGCCAAGGCGCCGCAAGCCACGCTGGTGTGGCGAAGACGCCAGAGACCGCGCTGACGTGCTCCGCGAAACACCTTTGTTGAAAAGGGCGTCGGATGGCACGCCGCTCGGTCGGGCGGCCAGCCGTGTTGGGAGCGAGCCCGTAAACCTTTGTTGAAAAGGTTCATGGTTCACAGAGTCTCACATCACCAGGAGCCAGCGCTCGGACGGGGAGGGATCGAAGGACGCCTTCTTCGTTGAAAGAGCTGTCGCTCGGTACCGAGAGATGCGTGAGTTCAATCAGCCACGCGGCGTTGCCCACGCTGGCGCGGGTTGGCCACGCTGGCGCGGGTTGGCCACGCTGGCGTGGGAGCGTTCGCGAAACACCTTGTTGAAAAGGGTGTCGGCTGGCACGCCGCTGCCGTGTTGATTCGAAGATCGCCCGGGGTGGCTCGATGCTCACACGAGGAAGACCTTGGTCAACCAAGGTGATTCGGACGGAACGCGACGTGTCGCTCGTGCACGACGGCGCGGCTTGGCCACGCTGGCGTGAGCTCGAAAACACCTTGGGCGCGACCGCACGCGCCCTTGTTGAAAAGGCTCGGCGTCGCGGCGCCGCTCGGTCGCACCACGCGGCGTGGCGTCCCCCAAGGAGACGTGCGTGACCGGCTCAGCGACCCGTGAAGAGCGGGGGGATCGCGCTGATCGTTCGACCCGAGAGCTGGCGCGGGGGCTTGAGCGTCTCGTTCGTCGTCACGTGGGCAAGCGCCCAGTCTTCGAACTCGAGGATCGGAAGCCCCTCGTTCTCGACGCCTTCGGCGACCACCTTGAGGCGCAGGCGATTCGCCATCGCGACGATCGCGCTCGTGATCGCGGCGCAGCCGTCGTCTTCGAGGAGATCGGAGACGAACGAGCGGTCGACCTTGAGCGTGTCGAATGGGAATTGACGCAGATACCCGAGCGCCGAGTAGCCCGTTCCGAAGTCGTCGAGCGCGAGCCACACGCCAAGCGTCTTCAGCTCGGAGAGGAGGCCCTTCGCGGACTTCGTGTCGTTCATCAGCGTGCCTTCGGTGATCTCGATCTCGAGCGCGCGTGGATCGATCCCCGTCTCGGCGATCGTGCGGCGGATGTCTTCGACGAACCTCGGGTCTCGGAGCTGGCGTGCCGACACGTTGATCGCGATGCGCAGCGACCGGAGCGCCGGGATGTCTTGCCACTCACGAAGCTGCTGGCAGGCCTTGTGAAGGACCCAGCGACCGATCCCCACGATGAGCCCGGTCTCCTCGGCGATCGGGATGAAGTCCACCGGCGAGACGATCCCTCGCTCGGGGTGACGCCAGCGAAGGAGCGCCTCGGCGCCGACGACCTTGAGCGTCTTCAGATCCACCTTTGGCTGATAAAACAGCTCGAGCTGCGAGAGGATCGCCGGATGCCTCAGCGCGTTCTCGAGGTCGAGATGCTCGCGCGCTTGCTCGCTCAAGACGTGGGAGTAAAAGCGCGCGTTGTTTCGGTCGTGCGCCTTGGCGTCGTACATCGCGGCGTCTGCGCATTGGATCAGTCGCTCGATGTTCGGCCCGACGTCCGAGAGGAGCGCGATCCCCACGCTGGCGGTGACGGCCACCTGATGGCCGCGCACATCGAAGCCGTCGCCGACGGACTCGAGGATACGATTGGCAAGTAGCACCGCGTCGGCTTGGCTGCCGACATGCGGATCGATGAACACGAACTCGTCACCACCGAGACGGGCGAGGATCCGCTCGAGCGGGAGGCCGGCGATCGAAGGACGCGGCCGGAAGGGCTGAATCCCGAGGGAGTCGACCATGCGGCGGCCAACGGCGCAGATCAGCTCGTCACCGGCGGTGTGACCGAACGTGTCGTTCACGCGCTTGAAGCCATCGAGGTCGAGGAGGAACACGGCGCCCACGGTGGGGTCGAGGCCCGACTGCGTGAGCTGCTTCATGTATTTCTCGAGCGCGCGGCGGTTTGGTAGCCCGGTGAGCGCGTCGTGATCGGCGATGTGCGCGATCTTTCGCTGGCTGCCGCGCAGCTCGTCCATCAGCTCGGTCGCGCGGAGCATGTACCGCATGCGGTGCTGGAGGATCATTGGGTTGACGGGCTTCGTGATGAAGTCCGTGGCGCCAGCGTCGTAGCCGAAACGAAGCGACTCGATGTCGTCGAGGTCGGTCATCATCACGATCGAGACCTCTTCGCCGCCCGGCAGATCTCGCATCGCGCGGCACATCGAGTAGCCGTCGAGGAACGGCGTCATGACCTCGAGGAGCGCGATGTGCGGCCGATTCGCCGTGAACGCCTTCAGCGCGTCGAGGCCGTTCGTGACCTCCTCGACGTCGAAGCCCGACGCGCGAAGCGCTTGGGCGGCGCTCGTACGCGCGTCGTCGTCATCATCGACGATGAGGACGCGCGCTCGCAGCTTCGTGGGCGACCGGAGGCTCAGGGGCATGGGCTCCTGCGTCGCCGATCCGGCGCTCGACATGAAGGACGACGTCGCCTTGGCAGCACGCGAAGGCTGCTGCACGGACGACGACGACAACGACGACGTAGACGTCGTCGTCGCCGAAGCGGACATCGTAAGGCCGGCCGCTTTCGTCACGGCGTTCATATCACGCCGCCCGCGTGAGCTTCTTGACCGTGGCGAGGAGCATCGTGGGCTTGAACGGCTTGACCATCCACCCCTTGGCGCCGGACGAGCGAGCGCGCTCGATGAGGTCCGGGCGACCTTCGGTGGTGAGCATGAGCACGGGGAGCGGGGCGGCGGCGCCGTTCGCGCTGTCGCCACGTGCACCGAGGAGCTCGAGCATGTCGAGCCCGCTCAGCTTCGGCATGTTGACGTCGCAGATCGCGAGGAGGGCGTCGGGGTTCTCGCGAATGGCGTTCGCGCCCTGAAGGCCATCCTCGGCCTCGATAATCTCGTAGCCAGCGGCCGAGAGAACGATGCTCACTTGTTCGCGAACGGTATCCGAGTCATCAATGACGATAATTTTCTGAGTCACGGCTTTTACTTTCTTTCAAATCAAAAAATGACAACATCACCTTCGGGAACGATGCGAATCGTGTGATCCTCTTCCTCGCTGGCGCCTTTTACGAACGAGCAATCGAGGTAAACGCGCACTCCTGCGGAGGGGATCGAGAAGCTCAGCGACAGCGCCTCGACGTTCGGCAAGAACGACAAGCGAATCGCCATTCCGCGGAAGCACACCGCCGTTCCTACGTCGAAGTCGAAGGCGCGCGAGGCGAGCTTGTTCTTCAGTCGGCCGACGAGCTGATTGGCGATCTCGCCGCTCCAATCACGGAGCTGGAGCTCGACGCGCTCCTTGTCCTCCGGCACGGGGAGCATCTTGGCGACGAGCGACGCCGGCGCGACGAAGGCGAGCCCCCCTCGCAAATTGTGACCTTTGAAGCCCACGACGGAGCCCATCTCACAACCCGCCGAGTCATCGCCGGCAGATTTGTCGGCACACCCGATCGGAAGTCCGCTCGTCTCCGCCGAGAGCAGTGGCATGTGCTCGGTGAGGGAGGCGCAATCGACACCGTAGTCATGAAAGAACTCGATGACAGATTGGGATAGACTTCCTCGGAAGTAGCTCTGTTGATCCCCATCCATGGCTGTCGATGACTCCTTGCTTGCGTCCAGTGTTGATTCAGGCGTGAATTGGTGGCTCGAGAGGATCAACGGCTGTCGCGAGGACGCCTGAAGTCTTTTTCGAGATAGGCGGCTACTCGATAATCCTCGCAAGCTTCAAGAGCTCGGCTTTGAAGCTGACGTTCTGTGACTTTGCGCGTTTCATGTTCAAGACGAGCTTCGGGCGCGCCTCCTCGAGCCCAAAGCCCACCACTGCGCCGTTTTCGGCGTGCTGCGCAGACGAGCCGACAGTGAGGACATCCACGCCGTCGAGGGAGCTCGAGACACGCGACATCTCGCTCTCGAGCCCTGTTGTGAAGTAGACGAGCGCGACCTTGTTCGCACGGCATCGCGCCGCCAGCGCCGGGCCGTCGGTAAGCTCGATCTGCTCGATGCGTGTCGCGATGCCGCCGATCTGGCGGAGCCCTTCGAGCGAGCGCGCGACGCTGTTGGCCTCGAACTTCGACTCCGCGTTACCGGGCTTCGAGACGACGAGCACGAGCGCGACCGGCCCCGCGCGATTCGCGAAATTGCGGTCGAACGTCCCGAGCCGCGAGATCAGCTGCGCCTGGAGCGGGAGCGGCACGCGGGCGTCTGCCCTCGAGTCCCCGCAGAGGAAGATCCCGAACACCACGACGACCAGCGCGGCGACGTATCGCAGGCTTACGATACGAATGCGCTCGCTCGTACGATCCGTGTGGCGGCGGCGGCTGCTCATAGCGGGAGGTCGTATTGAAGGGTGCCAAACGTCACGAAGCGAATGGTCGGCGCCAGCTCGGCGGCGACGCCGGAGCCTGGGTCGGCAGCTTGCGTCGGTCCCGCGACGTAGGGCACGACTCGGCCCGTCGTCATCGAAGCACCCACGCGGTACGAGAGCCCTCGAACGCCGGGCACTTGTTGTGAGAGCGTCAGTCGGAATTCGGCGCTGGCGGGCGCGTACGGCGCCGGAGCAAAGCCGCCGTCGAGCGCGCGATCACCAGGTCGCTTGCCGACGAACGTCATCGCGAGGCCGATCGTCGGGAGGTGTCCCGGCAGGATGTACGCCGCGCGCGCGTTGCCAAAGAGCTGCGGCGCGACCGGAAGCGGGTCCCGCCCTTCCGGAGTGACCCGCCTCGTGTAGGCGCCCGTGATCGATCCGCCGTAACGGAAGGCGCCCGCCGCGCCCTCGATCCGGCCGTTGTATCCGTAGTTGTCGATGCGCGAGACGTTCTCGTATTGATAGAGGTCTTCGCCGATCGGGCGAAGGCTCATCATGTCGTTCCACCACGTGCGGAACGCACCAAACATGATCTTGTGCCGTCCGAAGCGCTGCTCCACGCTCGACTCGGCGCCACGCACGGTCTCTGAATGAATCCCGGGATTGGGGGTCTGCGTCGGAGACTCGTAAAAGGCTTCGTAGAAGGTCGGCGCTCGGAACGCCTCCGAGTAGCTAACCTTCAATACGCCATTGCGCCACACGTCGAAGGCGACGGCGGCACGCGGCGAAATGCGATCTCCCCCGCGCGGATCGGCGTCATAACGGCCGCCCGCGTTGATGTGCATGAAGGGGAGCGGATTGAGGCGTTGTTGCAGATACGCAGCCCACACCAGCTCGGTGAGTGACTTGTTGCCATCGATGTTGACGATGTTGCCGGTGTTCGCTTCCGTCGAGTCGCTCTCTCCACCAATATCGCGGACCGTCCCGCGAAAGCCTACTTGCGTGGTGTAGCGACTGGCGCCCGTCCAATCGTACTCACCTTGAAGCTCGGTGCCGACCCACCGCGAACGACCTTTTGCGATGAAGAGACAGGGGCCGTTCGTTGGGCCGGCGCAGCCGCTCGAGTCCGACGTGTACATGTGCTGCGTGTAGTCGTAGGCATCGGCGAAGCCTTGAACGGAGACGCGAAAGCGCTCCCCTACCCGCTTCTTGTATTGCACGTCGAGCGACAGGAAGCGGTCGCGCTCGTAGCTTCGTGTCTCGTCGAAGTCGGAGGAAAACTGGTTGAAGCCGTTCATATACGGCGTCGTGCGATGGTACGACTCGGCGCGAAACATCACGGCGAGGTCGCCCACGTTCATCCGCGAATAGAGGGTAGGCACCGACGTCGTGTATTGCGCATGGCTCCGGCCACCCCATTGACCGAGCGGGGTGCGCGAGCCGAAGTTGCGCGGTGAGCCGTCGTCGTTCGTGGCCGACTGGGTTCCCCACAAAAACGACGGACCATCTTGGCGATAGAGCTCCGCCTGGGCGACGACCTCGGCCTTCTGCCCAAACAGAGCGAATTCGTGCCCGACACCAAACCCAAGTCGATACGTGCCGCCGAGATCACCTGGCGCGAAGCTCGTGATCGCGCCGCGCTTGCCTTGCTCCGGTGAGAGCGAGCCTTCGGCGACCGCGTGAAGGCCTTTGAAGGCTGCCGCGCGCTTCGTCACGATGTTCACGACGCCGAACATCGCGTTGCCGCCGTAGAGCACGGAGCCCGGACCGAGCACGAGCTCGATGTGATCGATGAGCTCGAGCGGGATGCCTGCGCCTTGCTCGAAGTACGCCGTTCCGTCCCACGGCTCGTTCAAGACGTGCCCGTCGACGAGGAGGAGCACGTGGTTGCCGAAGTCGGACGTCAAGAGCACGCCTCGGCCGCCGATCTCCACCGAGTGGAGCGGATTCTGCGTCACGAGACCCATACCCAGGAAATCAATCGCCTCGGCGATCGATCGAATGCCGTAGCGCCGCATGTCTTCCGCGGTGATGACGTGCGTGGTGCCCGGAGCGTCTTTCGCGAGCTCGTCGGTCTTCGAGGCGCCGTTCACGACCGTCTCGTCGAGCAGGCCGGCGAGGTCCTCGGCGTCGTCTGCGTGCGCCACCTTCGGGAGCGCCGCGAGCGCGCTGGCTGCGAACGCCACCATCATCGCCCTTCGCAGTCGCCCGAGCCGGCCTCTCATACTGCTTTTAACGGCAGTCGATGACCGGTCATAAGCGCTTTAGCTATCCAGCGGTTGAATCGACGGAGACGGACGCGAACGAAGATATCCCGAGCCAAACGAGGACGCTCGCGGCGCGGACGGCTGGCCGAGCATCGACGTCGGGAACTGAAAGCGGAACGTCGTTCCGGCCCCAGCCTCGGTCTCGATCTCGATTCGTCCTCCACACTCGCGCACGACTTGCCGCACGGCGCCCATGCCGACGCCGCGACCGGACACGCGTGACACGACGCTCTGGGTCGAGACCTTGTCGGCGTAGAGCGCCTCTTCGAGATCGAGGGAGGTCGCGTGCGGAAGCCCGAGCTGCGCGGCGCGCTCGCGAATCCTCTCCCAGCGGATGCCACGACCATCGTCGGTCACGGTGAGCTCCACGCCATAGGACGTGCGCGCCATCGAGATCTCGACGTGGCCGTGCGAAGACTTCCCCGCCGCCAGGCGCTCCGCGGAGCTCTCGATTCCATGATCGAGCGTGTTCCTGAGGACATGCGTGAAGACGGACCAGAAGCCTGCCCAGCGCGCAGGTGGCAGGCGGAGCGCAGACGGAAGCGCGGAGACGGCGATGCGGGTCTCACCTTTGCCGAGACGACGTGCGAGCGAGCGAGCCTGCTCCGCGATGCGCTGGAGTCGCTGGGTCGCGGGCTCGTGCGACCATTCCCGCGCGGACATGAGCAGCTCGCGGTGAGAGGCAAACGACTCGAGGCTTCGAATGTGCTCGCTGTACTCCTCGGCCGAGAGCTCGATGCGATCTTCGAACGAGAGCCTGAGCTCGTTCGACAGACGGCGAACGGCGTCCCATGCGGATCGGATCTGTTGCACTTCGTCGACGGTGGGGACACCGCCGCCCTCTTCATGAATGCGCGATTCGATCTGGTGACAGACTTCGGCGAGCCCCTCGATGCCGTAGAGCGCGGTGTTGCCTTTTAGGGTGTGAATGTCGCGCATCAACGACGTCGCGTTGTTCGGATCACAGTGGGGATCAATCGAGTCGACGAGCTCGGAGGTACGCCGGAAGAACTCACGAAACCCTGCGCGGTCGTCCAAGATCCGCCGGAAGATGTTCATCGCTTCGCGCTGCGCTTGCTCGGCGCGCTCACGCTTCTCGGTCGACGTCACGTCGCTCACGACGACCAAGACCTCGTCGAGCACTTGATCGGCCTCCGGGCCTTCCCAGATAGGCAGGTAGCCAAGCTCGTAGAAGCGCCCGCGGTGCTCGAAGCGACGCGGCATCTGATCGAAGATCACCTCGACGGGCATGCAGTCGTCTTGGAGCGCCGTCCACCCGATCCGAAGCCAGCGTGCCGTCTCTGGCGCGAACGCCTCGAAGTACTCGAAGAACTTGCGCGGGTCGGCCGGCGCGCCGAACCAGTCGTCGAGGATGCGCGATCGCTCGTGCGACATGGTCCCATCCTTTTTGACGGTCATCAGGCCTTCCGCGACGTTGTCGAGGATGTGCCGCAGGTCTTGGTTGCGCTCGAAGATGCGCGCCTCGCGGGTCGCGATCGTCTCGGCCATGCTCGACAGCGCGTGGGCGAGCGCTCCGACCTCGTCGTTCGTGTTCTTGACGGTCGGCACCGCAAACGCGACGTACGAACAGAGGGAACACTTCGCGAGGTCGTCGGCGGCGCGAAGCTGCTCGGAGCTTCCCTGCTCCTCGAACCTCTTCGCGGCCAGCGACAGCACCGCGAGCCGCTTGACGATGAGCGTACGCGTGAGCGCGAGGAGCACGCCGGCGAGCGCGATCGCCATCACGATCGACGTGATGAGCGTCCGCTGCTTCGCCTTCGCGATCGCCGCCAGCTCGCGATCGAGCGAGAAGGAGACGCGCACGACACCGAGCGTCTCGCCTGCGGCGCTCACGACGGGCTGCTCGACGGTGAGCAGGTCGGCGGTTCGCTCGACCTCGATCCCCTTCGGAAGCTCGCTCTTCTGCGGAGACGCCGCTGCACCAACACCTTCCTTGATCACCTCGTCGACCTTCGCGCCACGCTCGGCGCGGTTCGACTCGCTGACGTCCCACACCGCGGCATAGCGGACGTTCGAGCTCGCGGTGAGCAGCGCGACGTGCTCGCGCACACCTGGCTCATCGTTGAACGAGAGCGGAGCGGTGACGCCGGCCGCGAAGAGCTCCGTCACCATTTTGGCGGAGCGCTCCTTCGCCGACAGGAGCTGTTCGCGCTCGTTGCGGCTCACCTGGAAATACGTGATGGAGGTGACGATCCCGAGCACGACGAGCATCACGATCGTGAGCTTCGTGCCGACGGAGATGTGTCGCTTTGGCCCTGGGACCGTGCATGCCTCTCGCGCGGGCTCACTCTCCTCCAAAGACGCGACCCGAGGCTTCACCATGCAGGGAAAAACGGCCGAAGACCGCGTCCCTTCAGGTCTTCAACCGGTCACGCAACCTTTGCGCGCTTGCCCCGGTCTTGCTGGATCTGGCGCCGGATGTCATCCATGTCGAGGGCGCGCACCTTCTCGACGAGCTGGTCGATCGCGGCGCCGGGGAGCATCCCGGGCTGCGCAAAGAGCAGGATCCCGTCTCGGAACACCATGAGTGTCGGGATCGAGCGAATCTGCAGCGCCGCGGCGAGATCCTGCTCGGCGTCGGTGTCGACCTTTCCCCACGTGATGTCCGGGTACTTCTTCGAGGCCGCCTCGAAGATCGGCGCGAAGGCACGGCAGGGCCCGCACCACGCCGCCCAGAGATCGATGATGACGATCCCCTTCTTCTCGATCGTCGATTGAAAGTTGTCCGCCGTCAGCGTTGTCGTCGCCATGATCCTGTCTCTTCTTTCTCGCTAGGTTGTTCGTCGTTTGTTTCGTGTTCGTTGGTCTTCAGAAGTTGCTCATCGCGCCGACGTCGAGCACGCGGTAGCCCGCATTTTTCAAGACCTGAGCCGCTGCCGCGCTCCGCTTGCCGCTCCGGCAGTAGACGACGATCGCGCGATCCGTCGGACCAAGCTCCGCGATGCGTGCGTCGAGCTCTTGCACCGGGAGGTTCATGGCTCCCTGGATGTGCTGTTCTCGAAACTCCTCACGCGTGCGCACGTCGAGCAGCAACGCGCCCTTCTCGACGAGCTCGCGCCCGTTGTGCTTGCTCGATGAGCCCATCGTTCCCACTCCTGCTTCCGCCATGGTTCTGCGCCTCCGTCAGGACGTGGGAGCCAGCGTTGTCGGGAAAGGATTCGCACGCGCTGGCTGAACCGTTAGGCTGCGCCGGTGGCTCTCGAAGATATGGGCGCAGCGCCGCGGTTGAAGTTCAGCTACTGGTCGGATCCGCTATGCATCTGGGCCCTCGTCGCCCAATCGAAGCTCGATCGCGTCCTCGCCGAGCTCGGCCAGCACATCGTCGTCGACTACCGGCTCGTCCCGGTGTTCGGCAGCGTGGTCGAACGTTTCCGGTCAGGGGCCTGGGCGAAGGACGGCGTCGACGGCCGCGTGCTCGCGACGCGTGACATCGCCGCGAAGCACGGAAAGCGCGACGACGTCAGCGGCGAGTGCTGGCGCACGATGCCTGCCTCGTCGTGGTCGCCCGCAGCGGCGGTGAAGGCGGTGTTTGCGACGGCCGGCACCGAGATGGGGCCGACGTACCTGCGCATGCTCCGCGAGCGGTTCTTCGTCAACGAAGAGAACATCGCGCTTCGAAGCGTTCAGCTCGGGCTCGCCGAGACGCTCGGCATTCCACGCGCGCCGATCGAGCACCGCCTCGACGATGGGACCGCGCTGGCCGCGGTGTACGAAGATCACGCCGAGAGGGAGCGGCTTCGCATCCAAGGCTCGCCGACCTACGTGTTCGACGGCGGTCGCGCGATGCTCTACGGCAACTTCGACTACGGCATCCTCCACAGCACGGTGATGGAGCTCGTTCGCGGCATCAATCCTGGCGGCTCCGCCTGCTGATCGCTCTTCATTCGTTCTCCGAGCGCGAAAGATGAGGGAGAGAAGGCACACACGTGCCTGATTCTCACTTATCCTGGTCGTCATGAGCCGCGAAGAGCTGGCGACGGAGCTTGGTGAGCGTTCGAAGTCCCCTGCCGACGCGGCGGCCTTTCGCGTCACCGTCCTCGAGGGTGACGCCCAGCGCGCGAAGGGCATCACCGTCGAGCCCAACCATCCATCGAGCACGCTCGTCGGGACGAGCTCGGCATGCCAGCTCGTGCTCACCGATCCGAAGGTGTCGCGAAGGCATGTGTCGCTCGAGGTGACCGGTGACGGGCTGCTCCGCGTCGCCGATCTCGGCTCGACGAACGGGACCGCCGTGAACGGGATCCGCTTCAGCGAGGCGTTTCTTCGCGGCGGTGAGACCGTCGTCCTCGGCGGGACCACGACCCTCCACATCGAGCGGCAGACGGCGCAGCCCTCACGCCTCTCGAGCGCCGTCAGCTTCGGTCGTCTCATCGGCGCGAGCGCGGCGATGAGGCGTCTCTATCCGCTGTGCGAGCGCATGGCCGCGTCCGACATTCCGCTCGTCATCGAAGGCGAGACGGGGACCGGCAAGGAGCTCCTCGCCGAGGCCATCCACGACGCGGGAGCTCGTAAAAACCAGCCCTTCGTCGTGCTCGACTGCTCGACGCTCGCGCCCGCCGCCGCGCTCGCCGTCCTCTTCGGGGAGGCATCGGGAGCGGCACGCGGCGTCTTCGAAGCCGCCGACCACGGCACGCTGCTCATCGATCAGATCACCGAGCTGCCCGCGACGGTGCAGCAGCAGCTCCTCCGCGTGCTCGATCGCGGGGAGATCTGCCGCGTCGGCGCCGACGCGTGGACGAAGGTCGACGTCCGCGTCATCGCCACGACCGGCCGCGATATCGACAAGGAGGTCGAGGCGGGGCGCTTCCGCGAAGACTTGTTCTTCCGTCTCGCGGTGGGGCGCATCGAGCTCCCGCCGCTCCGTCGTCGTGGCGACGACGTCGCGCTCCTCGCCGACTACTTCTGGAAGCGGCTCGATGACGAGGACCGGCCACTCCCTCACGACTTCATTCGGCGCTACGAGGGATACGCTTGGCCGGGCAACGTGCGAGAGCTTCAAAACGTCGTCACGAGACGGCACGCGCTCGGCGACGCCGATCCGGAGGACGGCGGTGATACGGCCGACGAGCCCGAAGGCGCGCCGGACAACGCCTTTCGCTGGGTCATCGAACAAGACATGCCGTTTACGAGCGCACGTGATCTCGTGACGACGGAGTTTACGCGGCAATACGTCAAGGCCGTGCTCGCTCAGCACGGCGGCAATGTCTCGCGCGCGGCGGCCGCCTCAGGGCTCGCGCGACGCTATTTCCAAATCCTGAATGCGCGGAGAGGCAAGTAGCCGCCTATTTCTCGTAGAAATCCGCGACGACATTGTCGAGTTGGAACTCGATTTCCCCACTGTCGAACAACAGACCGCCAATCCCCAAGACGGGCGCCTCTGCCCATGATTTCGGCCCGGCGTCGGCGTCGAAGGTCTCGGGAATGACGGCGCATCCGCTTCCGACCGGAAATGCAGGGCTGCCAATGACGCTCGCCGCTACCAGGTTATTGCCCGGATCGGGACACGAATCGAATCCAAGGGCGGCGGCGCGCGCTTTCGTCCCGACGAAGAGCTGAACGCGGATCCAATTGTTGAGTAGCGTCGAGAGATTCAACGACGCTATCTCGACGATCTCGGAGGCGCCATTTCCGCCAAAAATGTCCTCGGAGATACTCAAGTAGAGGTTCTTGTCGGTCATGATCACGGCAATTCCCTTGGGCTTGAGCGAGGCGCCACGGAGAAAGCCGAGCATGCTGGTGTTGCCGGCGTCTTTGATCGGTCCGCGACCGGTCTCGGTGAACGTGATCTTCGTGATCCGCAGGTCGAGCGCGCCGCGAACGCCGTCGAACGTCTTGCCCGCATGCCGCTTCTCGAAGCGAAGCTGATCGACGAGCATCGCGAACGACGAGCCGCTCGACGACCCCACCTTCACGCGAAGCCCTTGCGGGGCGGAGTTGCCGGGCGGAGCAACCTCCACGCCAGCCTCCTCGCCTTTCGCGATCGGATTCGCGAACCCCACCGGGCGGTCCCAACCACGGTCGGGCTCCTGGCCCGCGATGTCGAAATCGGAGCACAGCTCGGCGCACGAGCGCGCGCATCCCTTCGACTCATCCGCGTCGCGGTCGCAGATCTCCGCGTCCGGAACGGCGCCGCCGTCGGTGACGTCGGTCGAGTCGCCGTCCTTCGTCGCGCCGGAACGGAGAGGCTTCTCCTCGATCCCGAGAATCGCCTCGCAGGCGAGCAGCGAAAGCGAGCCGACGGTGAGACCCAACCCGAGAGCAGCGACGATGGCCAGATGCTGCGCTCGCTTCGAGCGTGAGTTTCGCCTCACGACACGCGAGTTTACCCGTTTGCATCCAAAGCGTCCGGAGATTGGCTCCTAAACGTTTCTAAGAATGCACCGCGAGCCCTGGTTTTTCGTGGTTCTCGACTGTTCCGACCGTGATTCTGTGCGCGAGCCGACCTGGCAACTGGCGGTTCCAGGTATGATCCCTCTCGCGTGGGATGGATGACCTCTTCGCGGTGGATGGCATGCACGGCTCTCCTTGCCTTTGGGATCACGAGCGCGTCCTCGCGCGTGCTCGCCGCCGAGCCGCGTGACGCGGGAGCCGCCGCCGCGGCGCAGAAGCTCTTCGAAGAAGGTCGCGCGCTGATGATCGAGGGCCGCAGCGCCGAGGCATGCCCGAAGCTCGCCGCGAGCCAGCGCCTCGATCCCGGCGCAGGCACGTTGCTGAACCTGGGCGAGTGCTACGAGAAGACCGACAAGCTCGCGAGCGCGTGGGCGACGTACCGCGAAGCGGAGACGCTCGCGCAGCGCTCTGGCCAGCGCGAGCGCGCGACCCATTGCGCAGCCCGCGCACGCGCGCTCTCCGAGAAGCTCAGCGACCTGACGGTCGTGGCCCCGCCTTCACTCAAGTCTTCGCCGATCCAAGGGCTCACGATCCGTCGCAACGGCGACGCCGTCCCGGAGGTCGCGCTCGGCACCGCCGTGCCCGTCGACGGCGGAACGCACGTGGTCGAGGTGAGCGCGCCCGGCTATCGGACATGGAAGGGCGAAGTGCAGATCAAGGTCAGTGGCGATCACAGCCGTCTTCAGATCCCCGACCTCGTCAAACAACCCGATGCCTCCGGGCCCGCACGCCCGAACCCGAGCACGCCTCCGAGCCGCGCCGACGAGCCATCCTCCATATCGCGCACGCTTGGCTGGGCCGCGGTGGGCGTGGGCAGCGCTGGGATCGTGACCGGGCTCGTGTTCGGCGCGATCGCGAATTCGAAGAACAACGAGGCGAACAGCAACGGCCACTGCAACGACGCCGACTGCGACGCCGATGGCATCTCGCTCACGCGTGACGCGAAGAGCGCCGCGCGGATCTCGACGATCGCCTCCATCGCCGGCGCGGCCATCGCCGTCACCGGCGTCGTGCTGGTCCTCACCGCGCCATCCTCCTCCGCGACGACCGCGCGGACGAGCGCCGCGCTTCGCGTGCGCGACGGAGGCCTCGCCCTCGGCCTTGACGTTCATTGGTAACGGCAGAGCCCGCTGGAGCGGGGTTGCCTCACGAGGCAGGAGAGGGTCATACTTGATCCAGACGGATGCTCGGGCTCGAGTCGGACGGCGCGAATGCCGCTGGAGAAGGCGGCCCTGGCGCCGAGGAGAAGCCTCGCAAGCTTGGCCGCTACATCGTCCATCGTGAGCTCGCGTCGGGCGGAATGGCGAGCGTGTGGCTCGCGCGTCAACGAGGCGACGGTGACTTCTCGCGCGTCGTCGCGATCAAGCAGCTCTTTCCGCAATACGCGAAGGATCCCCAGTTCGTCGCGATGTTCCGTGACGAGGCGCGGCTCGCGGCGCGCGTCCGCCATCCGAACGTCGTTCCGACGATCGACGTGGTCGCTGCCGATGGCGAGGTCTTTCTCGTCATGGAGTACGTCGCCGGCGAGTCGCTGAGCCGCCTCCTCGCCGCGGCGCGAAGGAAGGCTGGGGGTAAAGAAGAGAAGGCGCGGCTCGACGGGGCGATCGCGAGCAACATCGTCATCGGCGTGCTCGAAGGGCTTCATGCCGCGCATCAAGCGACGAACGAGCGCGGGGTCCCGCTTCAGATCGTCCATCGCGACATGTCCCCGCAGAACGTCATCGTGGGATCGGACGGCGTCCCGCGCGTGGTCGATTTCGGGATCGCGAAGGCGATCGGACGCCAGCAGGAGACGACGCAGACCGGGCAGCTCAAAGGAAAGATTTGCTACATGTCGCCGGAGCAAGTCGGCGGCGCCAAGTCGCTCGATCGACGATGCGATCTGTGGGCCGTGTCCGTCATGCTCTGGGAGATGCTCGCTGGCAGGCAGCTCTTCGAAGACGCACCCGCGGCGCTTCGCTACCACGCGAAGATCGACGCGATCCCGCCACCGTTCGAAGACGTGCCCGTCGCCCTCCAGGCCGTCCTCGACCGAGGGCTCGCGCGCGACGCCGACGCGCGCTTCGCGACAGCGCGCGAGATGATCGCTGCGCTCGAGAAGGCGCTCCCACCTGCGCCGACGCGCCTCGTCGCGCAGTGGGTGCAGAAGCTCGCGCGCGATACGCTTCGCGAGCGTGCCGAGCTCATCTTGGAGCTCGAGGCGCTGAGCGGCTCCGTCCGCGCTGCGAATCCGAAGGTCGACGAACACGCTGGCGCCGATCCTGCTGCGCCGAGCACCGTCCCTCTCCTTCGCTCGGCCGATCCGGTCGCGGAGCCCGTCGAGACGCTCGTCCTCGGTCCGAGCCCCACGAACCCGCCGGCTCCGCTGCCGAGCTCGCCGCCCCATGCCACCGCGTTGACCAGCGCCGCTGCGGTGGCGGTGACTTCGCCGGCATCATCGTCGAAGCGTGGCGCGCTCGTCGTGCTCGGCGCGCTGCTCCTCGTCGTGGTGGGCGCGGTCGTGATCCTTCCGCGAGCGCTTGCTCGCTCGACGACGACGAGATCGACGAACGAGAGCGCACCTCGGGCGACGGCCGATCTTTCGACCGCGAGCGCGCCTTCCGCGCCAGCGCCGGCGATCTCGACGGCCGTCGCCCCCCCGGCGTCGATCGCCTCCTCGTCGCCCTCGGTCTCCTCGACCGCAGCGCCAAAGCGGCGCGTGACCGGATCGCCTCGCGGGTCGTCACCGCGACCAGCGACGACGACGACCGACGACCCGCTCGATCACGCGTCGCGCAAGTAGCTCCGCGCGGCCGCGCGAATCTCGACGTTCGGGTCGATGAGGTAGCCGTCGTCTTGCTGCAGCAGCACGCTGCGAAGACCAAGCTCGCGGAGCGAACGAATCGTCACGTAGAGGCGGCTCAGCCCTGCCTCGAGGCGCATCTTCTCACCCGGCCAGCCGATCGCGATGAGCTGCTGCATCGACACGGGGCTCCCCGGCTCGCGCATGCGCTCCTCGACGAGCGCACGAAAGACGAGGCGCGGTGCGCGGCGTCTCCTCAGATCGACATATGCGCGCGCGCCGATGCGAAACCAGACGATGTTGTTGGGATCGAGCTCCAGCGCAATCTCACCCGAGTCGTTCGCGAGCGGCAGGAGCTCCTCGTCGAGCGCGTGCTGAAGCTGGCGATGCACCCGGCACAGATCGAGATCGTCTTCGGCCATGAGCGCCGCGTCCATCGCATGCTGGCGAGCCGAGCGCAGGTACGTCTTCGCGCTGCGATCGTCGCCCGTTCGCCGGGCCATCCGATGAAGGGAGAGATCGCGATGACCTTGAAAGAGCGAGCGAGCGACCGCCAGCCACGCGTCCGGCTCGGCCTCTTCCCCTGCCGCGGCGCGCGCGCGAACGAGCCTCTCGTGCGCTGCAGCGTAAAGCTCGGCGAGCGCGACCACGCGCGACTCGTGGCGCGGAGAGACGTCGCTGGCGCCGAAGAAGAGCGGAGTCTCATCCACGCGCGAGAGCTCGGCGATGTACGACTCCTTCGGCGCGGAGGGCGCCTCGTGATGCGCGCCTTCGGCAAGGGAGTCCGAGGTGGCAACGAAGAGTGCTTTGTTCGCTGGGTGCATGACTTTCTCTCTTGCCTCCTTTCGCGCGGTCACTTTGCTGTGATCCCGCCCGCCACCGCGAGTCTCGCGGAGGTCTTCGAGGTGGACAGGGAGTGCACAGCAGCGTTCGTTCCAGGAGCGATCGGCGAAGATCGCTCACGATTTTCGAGGTGACGATGGCCGGAGCCGAATCGACGTCTCGGATCGAGCCTGGCGCACGGAGGTGCGATCGAACCGATCGCACCGTCAATCGATCGTGTCACACCCTCCCGCAGCGACATCGCATCGGCGAAATCCGGCGGCCGTGCACGAGGCGTTCGCGGTGCAGCTCGGGACGCATGCGCCGATCGTGCTCGGGCAGACGAGGCCTGGGCCGAGCGCCGCGCACTCCGCGGTGGTTTGGCACTGCAGCGAGCAATAGTGGTCCTTGCCCGGAAGGAGCAGCCGCACATCGCACTCCTCTGCGCACGTGTTCTCGTCGGCGACGCGCTTGGCGACGCACTTGCTGGAGGTCACGGGCGCTGCGTCCTTGTCGCCGCTCGCGACGTCGGGCGCCGCGTCTTTCTCCGTGTCCGTGACGTCGGTCGAGCCATCCGCCGCGGGCTCCGTGCCGGAGGACGTGGTGGACTCCGTTGGCGTCGGAGACGTCGCGCACGCGAACAGGATGCTCGTCGCGGTCGCGATCGCGCCAATCGCGATCTTCATTTGGGGGGGCGCGACTTTCCTTCGGAAAGATCGCGCGATCACGACCATCAACGACTCGCTCTTCATTGCTTCGACTGACACGGTGAGAGGCATTGCTGCTCTGCCGTGCAGTCCGCGTTTGCGGTGCATGCCTTGACGACCGGTGCGTTGCACGCGCCGCTCGAGCCGACCGCTCCTTGAAGGCAGGTGTTGCACGCGGCGTCGGGCTGGCTTGGCGTCGCCTTGCACACCGAGTCTTTGCACTCGGTCGCGCAGGCGCCGCCCGAGGCACCACCATCACCACCGCCGCTGCCTCCACAGGCGCACGCGATCAACGCTTGAATGAAGACCTGATATCCCGCCTGATGGTTCTGGATGCAGCACTGACCACATGCCTGCTGCGTGGTCTCGTCCGCGCATGCGTCGTCGGGATTGGCCGGCTCGCCGCTCGAACCGCTCGAACCGCTCGAACCGCTCGAACCGCTCGACCCACTCGAACCGCTCGACCCGCTCGAACCGCTCGATCCACTCGAACCGCTCGATCCGCTCGGCTTCTTTGCGCCGGCGTCTGCGGCAGGATCGGTGGGATCGCCCGAGGTGGTGGTGGTGGTCGTGCTCGAGCACGCCAACATGACCGAGGAGGCCATCGCGAGTGAGATCGCTGGAACGGCGACGACCTTGACGAGCTTTACGAGCTTGAGATTCTGGATGCAGATCATGCGAGCCTCCGGTGAATGCGAGCGCGGGCTTTAGCATGCGGCTCTGGAGGCTCAGTCGCGGGCGCCCCAAGTTTTAGCTCTTTTTAGTGTTCTCTCTTGAGACGGACTCGATACGCCGCGATCGGAGTAAAGTGTCTTTCAACGTGAGCAGAGCGCCCAACATGATCGATGCCCGCACGCCAAGTGAGTTTCGTTACTGGGCGAACATCGACACGCTGTGGGCGCGTGCCCTTCGCGTGACGGGGCGCGCGATCTTGGGATTCGATCCTGCGCCGTCGGACGACGTCGTGCGCGCGTTCGCAGCGTCGTACTACGACGCCGATCCGCTCGCGGAGGCGTTCGTCGAAGAGGTCTACCTCGGCAGCGGGCCTGGCGGAACGACACGCGGACGCGCGCTGCTCGATCAAGCGATCGATCATGGCATCGAGTCCGTGCCCGACGCGCCCGCGTCGCTTCGCGCTCTCTTCGCCGACATCGATCGCGACCCGCCGTGGCTCGATCACGAGATGGTCGAGCGCGGCGCTCGCGCCTTTCGTCGCTACGGCCCGGACGTCTTTCAATTCGCCGGCGCGATCACCCTCGAGGGCTACTCGGAGAGCTCGGTCGCGAAGCCGCTCGTCCTCACCGGCGCATACGCAGGCGACTCCACGCGGCGGCGCTTCCTCGAGACCGCGGCCTTCTGGATCGCCGTCTCCGAGCCTGGCGGCCTCGCGCGGTTCGCGCCCGGCCGAGCGTCCGCGATTCGCGTTCGCATCATGCACGTCTTCGTTCGCAAGCGCCTTCTCTCCCATCCCGAGTGGAGCCTCGAGAAGTGGGGCGTGCCGATCAGCCAAGGCGACGCCGTACTCACGCTGATGGGAGGGAGCTTCGCGCCCGGCATGGCGATGAAGGCGATGGGCTATCGTCCGTCGGCTCGCGACATCGAAGCGATGATGCACTTCTGGCGCTACGTCGGTCACATGATGGGCGTGCGCCCCGACTTCTACCCAAGCACGCTCGAGGATGCTTGGCGGCTCTCCTTCGCCACGATCGTCAAGGCGGCGAAGACGAGCGGCGACGATGGGCGCCATCTCTGCAAGTCGTACGTGAACGCGTTTGCGCCGGATCCGAACCCCGATCGTCCGCTGCTCGAGCGCGCGCGGGAGAAGATCTCGCATCGTATGCACATCGGCATGACGCGCTTCTTCTTGCCGCCGTGGACCTACCGGCGGCAGGAGCTCCCGAGCGCAGGGCTCTGGGCGCTTCATCCGCTCGTTCAGTTCCCGTTCATCTTCACCGCCGAGACGCTTCGCCGGATGTTTCCTTCCGTGCTCGAAGAGACGTTCGACCGGAGAGCGCGCAGGCGTCGCGATCGTTGGTTTGCGCACTACATGGGCAAGCGGCGCGCGGAGTATCGTCCCGCCGAGTCGTTCACACGCTGACTCGTCGCCACATTACTCACCGCGCGCTCACCACGCGCTGTTCACCACCTTCGTCACGTTCTGGCGGAGGCTCGCCGGCGCGGCCTGCGCGGAGGCGATCACCGCCACGCTCGCGACGAACGCGAGCACCGCAGGCAGGAGAAAGTCGCGCATCAAGCGAGACCGCTTCGTCACGAGGCGCGTGGTAGGCGCCGCGGCTCGCGCGAGCGTGGGCGAGGACGGCAGAGGCGTGCGCATGGCGTGCGGTCGCGACGGCGCCGCCTGCTTCTTCCACGGCGCGTCCATCGCGACCGTCATCATCGCGATCGTCGTCGAGGCGAAGTCGTTCTTCGGATCGACCTCGCTCGCGCGGCTTTTGTCGCTCGCCGGCGCGACCGGTTCCGCGGATGCGCTCGTGGCGCGCATCGCCGAGTCGAGCGCGACGGCCATCGCCTCTGCGCTCGCGTACGAGCCGCCTGCCGACGCGCCTTGGCGAAGCGCGCGATCGACGACGTAGGCGACCGCAGGCGCGTCGGCAGCGAGCTCGGACCCGCAAAGATCCTCGATCATCCTTGCCACGTCGTGGAGATCGAGCGCGGGGCCGCAGAGCACCTGACGGGTGGCCGCCTCGTGCTCGTCGGTCGCGTCGCGACGCGAGAGCAACGTCGGCGTGCCCCATGAGGTCGCCTCCGAGAGGCTGGCCTTCGTGCTCGCCTCGAGCGCGCGACCCCAAGAGCCACCGGCGGCGCGACCGAAGCCGAGGAGACGAACGCCTTCGTTCGTGAGGACGACGCGGCGTGCGGTGAGGTTGCGATGAGCGATCCCGCGTTCGTGCGCGCTCGCGAGGATGTGGAGGACCTCGCACGCGAAGCCGCAGACCCAGAGCACGTGCGCGCGCCGGTTGGTCTCTCTCGACGAGTGCGCCGATGACGCCGACTCGAGCGTGACGCCGCGGACGCGCTCCATCACGATGAAGCTCCGGCCATCCTCGGTCGTTCCGTCGCCGAGGACGCGGACGACGCCGCGGTGATGCACCGCGCTCGCGACGTACGACTCGCGGATCGATTGCTTGACCGCGCGCTCCTCGGCGTCTCGCTCTTCGCTGGTCGCCGCGTTGCCACACGCCGCGAGCACCTTCACCGCGGCGCGGTAGCCGTTGTGGATGTTCGTCGCGGAGTAGATCTTCGTCGTGCGACCGACGCCGATCACGCGACCAAGGCGCCACTTCTTGCCGACCACCACGGCGGTCTTCTGCTCGGCGCCGTTGCACGTCACGCCGGGCGTGAAGCGGAGCCCCCGGCGAACGACAACCTTCGCGACGGCCTCGGTCTCGGCCAACTTGGCCGACGTGATCGTCATCGCGTCGAGGAGCGGCGCGCGGGTCGTCTGGGTAGTGGGGCTCGTCGTCTTGGGGGTGGTGCAGGTGGTCTTCATGGCTTCGTCTGCCCATGCAGCAGGCGTCGTGCCATCGTCACCTGCGAGCAATTCCATGCACTTGTCGGCTCAGGGGCGGCCTTTCTCGAAGAGTCCCAGAAAGGCCGCCTCGGATCGCCACGTGAGCGCCCTCTGCGATCGCGTCGATCGCACCCAAATCGGCCAATTTGACGGCATTTTTGGCCCAGTTTTAGCGACGCTCAGCCTGCGCGACCTGGGCGACGAACGTCGCGATCGACTTCAGGAGGATCGTCCGCGGGAACGGGTTCGCCTCGAGGCCATCGTGCGACGAGAACGCGCGCGGAAACCCGAGACCCCAGTGATGCGTGCCGACCGTGCCCATGAAGTACGTCTTGATCGGGAGTCGTTGTCCGCCCGCGAGGAACGCGCTACTTCCGTTGTGAAGCTCCGGCCAGAAGCGGCCGCGCTGCACGGGGACCTGGCTGTCTTGGAGCTGGTTGCCGCTCGCGTCGAGCAGGTCGTAGTAGTTGCCGCGGAGGGATCGGAAGTCGACGCTCGCCGGATCGTACGCGATGGGGTTCGTCGCGAGCTCCTTGTTGCCCGGGTCGCCCATCGTCCCGGTGAGCGCGAAGTAGCGCACGTCCGATGGGAGCGCGTTCTCTTTCTGGCTCCACCAATCGGCGCGGGCCTTCGTCGTGAGCGTCTCTGCGCCGACGATGATCGCGCGCGCCGTGGTCTTGAACGCCTCGACGTTGCGGCAGTACGCGATGTTCGCGTCTTCGAGGCTCACGACGCCTTCGAGCTCGCTTGGCTCGAGGCCCGAGCTTCGAATCGGGATGCCGAGCACGCGGCCCGCAAAGACGCTGAAGCGGCTCACGTTCGGCAGTGACGTGTCAATCCCTTCGGCGTTCAGCTCGTCGCGGTGGCCGGGGTTCGTGAAGTCCATGTTGCGAAGCGTCGTCCCAGCAAAGTCGAGGCCGAACTTCGTGTACGCGACGACGTTCTTCGACTTCAGCCACAGCGAGGCCTCTGCGTTCGCGCGCTCTTCCTGCGTCGCGCCCTCGCACGACGCGAGATCGCCCTCCCCGTCCTTCTCGCCCACGAAGCTCCGGAGCAGGTTCAACGTCTGCGTGCCCGGTGAGCCTTCCGTGAACGAGGCATCGGCGAGCTGCGATCCGTAGATGACGCCGGCGTGCGCGATGAAGCCCTTGATGTTCTTCGCCCACGCGTGGTGCTCGACGTCGCGCCGCGCGCGGACGACGAGATCGAGCCCCGTCGCGGTGCCTCGTGAGTAGCCCATGATGTAGAGGTTCTTCGGCACGTGGCCGATCGCCTTGAAATAGGCGTCGAGACGACGGAGGTAGACCTTGTTGTCATCCTCGAGCGAGCCGAAGTCTTCGAGCGAGCCGATCCCCGCCTTGAGATAGGCCACCGTCGCGAGCGGCGTGGGCTTTCCGTCTCGACCTTTGCCGTCGATGCTCGCGACGCGAATGAGCCCCGTCTGCCGCATCTCGCCGGTGACGAGGTCGCGCGTGGTCTCGCTGAGCGGACGCCACTCGTCCTTCAGCTTCTTCACGTTGTAGCGAAGGTCGCAGCCGTCGATCGTGTCGTTGGGTCCAGCGCCGGCGTTCGGGATGGGCGCGCCGGTGCGCGGGTCGAGGCACTTGGCGAGCTCCTTCGCGCCTCGCTTTTCCCAGTCCGTCCGCATGAGCGACGGCTCGGCGAAGAGCTCGTCGAACGGCGTGCGCGGGATGAACTCGCCGAAGATGCCCGGCACGATGATGATGTGGATGGGATCGTCCACCAGCGTCTGCTCGACGTCCGCCTTGAGCTCGAACGGCGCGCTCTTGCCGTTCTCGTAGAGATCCGTCGGCTTGATCCGCTTGAACCACTCGTCGAGCGATCGAAGACGCTCGGGTCCGGCCGCGGTGGCCGGGATGTTCTTCGGCTTCATCACGCCGTCGGTGGGCAGGTAGATGAGCTTCTGGATGTCCTCGTCGGAGTACGCGGTGCCGTCCGGCTTCTTCGCGCCTTTGAGGTACGTGTAGAAGTCGTTGCGAAAGAGCGCGGGACCGAGCCGCTCGTCACGCGTGAGCGCAGACTCGTCGTTGCTCGCGTCGTCTTCCGGGGCAGCGCTGCAGCCTTGCGCTCCAGCGACGCCGATCGCCGCGGTCAGCAGCGCGAGGAGCGTGACTTTGTTCGTACGTAGCTTCTTCGTCGTCTTCTTCGCATTCGTGGACATGATCGTGACTCCATTCGAGATCGTTCGTGGTGGGCGCGACGCGGGCTCGCGTACGCGCGCTACTGGCAAGCTTCCGAGCCTGAGCCTTGAAAGAGCGTGCATAGCGGGTTGTCGCGGCTCGTCTGGGCGTTCTGGATCGTCTTCGTGCGGTCGATCGGGACCTCACGAACGAGCTCGAACGCGCCGCCGTCGTTCAGGAAGAAGCGAACGGCGTTGATCTGCGGCAGGCCGTAGCTGCGGTTGTCACGGCGCTTGCTCAGCGTGAGCGTCGCGAAGCCGAACATCGGCTTGCCCTGGTAGGTCTGGCCGGTGAGATCGGAGTTGGACGTGAGCCGCAGGATCGCGAGCTCGCGGCCATTGCCTTGCAGGCGGTCCTGCTTGCGTTGCGGGTTGAACACGCCGTGGCCCGCTGCAGCGAGGTCGATGATGAAGTTCTCGCCGTCTTTCACGACGCCTTGATGACCGGCAGAGTCGGCGCTGTCGTCCTTGCCGAGCCCCATCGCCTTGGCGCGGAACGGATTCTCCGCCTCGAGCGCCGCCATGCTCTTCGCGTCGAGCACCACGTGATCCGGGACGAGCGGCGTCCCTGACTGGTACACCTCGACGGAGTTGTAGTGCGTGTGCCCGAGGATCATCGTGCGCACGGCGCTGCGCTGATGCAGCTTCGCGAGGAGCACGTAGCCCGAGTACCAAGGATGGGAGTCGCGCTGCGTCTGGAATTTGCGGACGTCGCACTTGCCGTCCGGATCGTTCGGCAGACGGTCTTCTTCGTCGCAATCGAGCTCCGGATCGGGACGCATCCACTCTTGCAGGCCGTCGTGGAGGCAGCTCAGCGTGCGGTCGTGGCTGAGCGCCCAGCCCGGCGCGTGCTCGCAGATCTTCGGGTTCAGGATCTCTCCCTGGACGTAGTTCTTCGCGCTCTCGTCCATGCCCTGGAAGTCGATCTGCTTGAAGTAGTACGGGTAGTCCTTTCCGTTATGACCGCCGCGCGGATCGTGATGCGCGATGACGACGATGTCCTCGCCGTTCTTCTCGCCGCGCGCGAGGTCCTTCTCGATCCACTCGGCCTGGACCTGCGAGAGTCCTCCGCCGTAGTTGACGGTGTACATTCCCCAGCCTGCGCGTCGGTGCTGGCGTAGCTCGTAGCTGTTCAAGTTGACGTAGCGGCTTTTGCCGAACGACCACGAGAAGTACGTCGGGCCGTACGTGCGCTGCCATTGGTGAAAGCCGTCGTAGAGGATGTAGTTGCGCTTCGAGGCCGCGATCGGAAGCCATCCCTTGTCGAAGGTCTGCGCGTTGCGCACGCGCCGGAATGATCCCGTGATGACGTCGACGTGCTTGCCGCCCATCGTCTCGGGCTTCTTCGTCTCCTCGAGGAAGCGCGCGTAGTCGTCCCAGTCGAAGTTGGGCCACTCCTTCGGCTCGGCGGCCTGGACGGTCTTCTTCAGCGTGCCGTTCTCGCTGCCGGTGAACCAGTCGATGACGTTCCCGAGGACGCCGTCGATCACCTTCGGCACCTGGCCGGTGGCGACGTAGCCGTCGTGGTTGCCGATCGTGAGAAAGATCGGGAAATTCAGGTCTTTGATCGTGTCGAGGATCGCGGTCGCCTCGTCGTTGTAGGTCCATGCGACGCGTGAGGGCCGGAGCGCTTCGGGTGAGCCGCCGTTGTGAAGGTCGCCGTTGAAGGTGACGAACGCGGCGTTGCGAACGGCGTCGTCCGTCGAGGCGTTCACGCGCTGAACGAACTCCTTCAGCTTCTCGAGCGTCTTCACCTCGAACGTGGTGCGCGTGATCGGGCCGCGGTTGGGCTCGCTGTGCGACACCTGCGTGTCGGTGACGTTGATGATGCTGTACGCCTCGTCTCCGCTGCCCGCCGGCACTTTGTCGAAGACGCGAAGCGCGTTGTACTGGAACTCGTAGGCCCCTCCGTTCGCGGCGTTCGCGATCTTTCCGTCCTTCACGACCTCCATCCGTAGGTCGTAGAGGCCGGCCGGCACGTCTTGCATCGCCGCCTTGTCGAACACGACGCGAAGCGTGGTCTTCGCCTTGAACGCCTCGGGGACGTCGTCGGTCGGATGCGCGAGGATCGCGCTCGGATGAAGCGCGATCACGTCGCGGCCGTCCGCCTCGATCACCGTCTGCGACTCGGCCTTCGCTCGCGCGGCGCGTTTCACCGCGAAAAAGCGGATCCCCGCTGCGTCGTTGTTCGGGAGCGCCACCTGGCGGAGGTAGCGAGAGCCTTGAACGCGTGCCCCGATCTCGGCGCCCACGTCTTGGAGGAGCGAGCCTTCCACGCGGAGCACCATCATCATCTCGTCGTCGGCGTCGGCCTTCACGTAGAGGTTCGGGTTGCCGATCGTCGGGTAGATGAGCCGCTCGATCTGATGCCGGCCATGAATCGTGAGCGGCATGATCTGCGCGGTCTCGGACGCCTCCGCGTAGAAGATGTTCGGCAGGTACGTCTCGCCTTTTCGGCTGCGCACCTCCCACGGGAGATCGTCCGCGCCTTGTGCGGTCAGAGCTCCTTCGTCGGTCGAGGCGTCCTCTTCTTGGGCAGCCGAGCATCCGCCCGTCGCGAACGAAGACGAGGTGGCGAGCGCGAGGATCGCGAGAGAGCCGAGGACATGAGGACGAAGACGACCGAGCATGATGACGAATCCTTTCCTGCGCGCCGCGCGCGCTTGCTTCCGTCACCGGACGGAGCGAGCGGCGGCGCGTGCCGACGTGGATGAATTCGTCTTCGAGCACGCGGTGTACCACCTTGTAGTACATTGGCGATCGGGCTATTTTTACGAGGGATCGTCGGTCCTCGCCGACATCGCTCCCCTGGTCAACGGCGCTCTGCCGGCTCGGATCGGACGGCGCCGATCGGGTGCGATCGTCGCGATCCGAGAGCGCGAGGATCCTTCCGGCTCACCCGGCACCGCCATGCGGAGCGTCGACCGCGGGCGTTTCTACGTGGTTAGCGCGCGCGACGCGACTGGCACGTTCGAAGCAGAGAGTCTCGTACACAACCGAAAGGACTCACCACGAACGAATCCCCACGACATGTTTTCCCCCCGAGGGCGTTGGTGCTTCATGAGCTTCGCACCAACGCTCTCTCCCTTTTGTGTGGGAACCGCGAAGTCGTCAGAGCTCGCCGTACGCGCGATGGATCACGCGACGGGCGACCGTCTGGATGCCCGTGTGCTCGAAGGTGTTGATCGAGACATCGAGGATCGAGGCCGCGTAATCGAGCTTTCCTTCGGCTCCTTCGAGGTAGCCCTTGATGGTGTCGAGGACGCCGCCTTGGGTGATCCCCTTCGTCGCGACGAAGTTCTGGATGTACCCGCCGGACTGATCGAGCGCCGACTTCACGAAGTCACGCTTCTCCTCGGCGGAACCGCCGGGAAGGAACGATGCGACGCGCTGATAGAGCGAGCTCGACTCGATTGCCTCCACGGCGCTCATCAGCTGCTCGCCGAGCTTGAGCATGAAGTCTGGACCGAGCGGCAGCATGCAATCGAAGCAAATCCATGCGGCGATCCGCATGATGTCTTCTTTCTCGTACGCCGTTAGCGCCGAGACGAAGTCGCCGATGCTGTCGCCGGGGAGGCCGTTCGTGCAGCAGAACGTGCCCACTTCGGCCGCGAATTTGAGAGCGGCGTCGATCGCCTGCGTGGTCTCCGGCTTCGGCGTGACCGATCCGAGGAACTCGAGCCAGGCCACGTCTTCGGCGAGCTTCGCCGCGAACGACGTCACGCCGGCCATCGTCGAGCCGCTGTCGACGAGCTTGAAGATCGTGACCGCGCGCTGGTAGCCATTGTCCTCGTTGGCGTAGAGCGCCATCGCGCGCTCGCCGACGTTTTGAATGACGCTCTCGTCGTCTTCGCCGGTGACGCGCTTGATCATCTCTTCGAAGCTCGTCACGTTCGTCCATTCGCCCGGGACGAGGTAATCGAGCGCGCCGAGGCAACGCGTCGTGAGGCTCGAGGCAGGAAGCTCTTCGACCAGCTTGTAGAGAGGCGTGTCACTCATGGGATGTCTTCTTTCGCTTGGCTTCGCTTCGTTACTTCGCGGGTGAGTACGTCGACAGACCTTTGAGGTCGAACTTCTGTAGCCACGTCTTGCGCTCGTCGACGGAGAGCTGATCGCTCGAGACCTTCACCTGGAATCGCTTGCCGACCAGGATCGACGTCTGCTTCTTCGTCGGGTTGAGGAGTGGATAGTCGCCGAGCTTCTCCGTCGCCTTGTCGAACTTCGCAGCGTCGTCGGCGCCGTTCGTATCGGTGATCGTGAGCGTCGCGAGCTCCTTGCCGCCGTCCTCGAGCTTCGCCTCGACGAAGCCGGGCTTCTCGGTCGTGAAGCGCCGCTTCTTTCCGCCTTCGTTCTCCGCTGGAAAGAACTTGTTGAGGCTCCCTCCTTCGACGACCGGCTTCGGCGGGTCGGCGGGCTTCGCTTCGGATCCACTCGACGTCTCAGCCTGCTTTTCCCAGCGTGACGGAGGGTCCTTCTTGCAACCGCCGGCAAACGTCGCCAGCGCGAGGAGGACAGCCATCGCACAGAGTCTCGGGGACCAGATCGAAGAAGCGCAGGCGCAACTCATGAGCAGCGGACTATCATTGATGCGATGCGTTCGCTACGTGAACCGCGCCGCACGATCGCCGGTTCGTCCCTTCGGGGTCTCGTTACGTTGCTGCTTCTAGGTTGCACCACGCTACGTGGTCGCGCGGACGATGCGCTCGAGCGCGGAGACTACCGCTTGGCGGCGGAGCTCTACTCGCAGCTTTTGCGCGAGAAGCCAAACGACGGCGCGATCAAGGCACACCTCACGACGGCCGAGCGCGGCTGGCTCGATCAGATGCTCGATCGCGCCGAGGCGCAGCAGAAGACGGGCAATCCGAAGTCGGCGCTCGACGCCGGTCTCGAGGCGCTGCAGACGAAGGACAAAGTTCATCCGGAGGCCCTCACCGCGCCGCGTCCCGAGCGACTCACGGCGGTGATCGACTGGGCGAGGTCGTCGATCCATACGTCGATGCAAGCCGACACCAACCGCGGTCGCGCGCTCTCGGCGACCGCGCGGCGCGTGGGCTACTCACCGTGGCTCCTTCGACCGGAGCTCACGACGACCGCGGCCGAGATCGACGCGGAGATCAAGGCGGCGGGCGAGCGCACCTGCGCAAAGTCGACGGCGACCGCGGCCGAGCAGCCCTTCGCCCTCGAGCTGGTGGCGTCGTATTGCAAGGCCGTGGGCGCCCCGCTGCCTGCCTGGAAGCCGCGCCCGATTCTCGTGGGAAGTGTCGCCGTCGAGGGCACGATCGCCGGTACGCCCGACGCGGAGCGGCCCGAGATCGAGCGGGCGATCGAGAACGCGCTCGAGCGCTCGGTGTGGTTCACGGCGACCTCGAGCCTTCGCGCGACAGGTCGTGTGCAAGGGACGGTCTCGGCAGGTTTCCGGCGAGAGCAAGTCGAGCTCACCCGCTCGTGGACGGAGAGTGTCCCGTACGAGGCGACCGAGACGTATCAAGAGGCTGTTCAAGTGCCTTATATGGATACGGAGAACTATACCGAGCAGGTTCCTTACACGGCATTCGAGGACAGGCTCGAGCCTTGTCCGCCGCCGAACGGCAATCAACAGTGTTCGGTGAGCCATCGCGTAACGCGTTATCGGACCGAGAACCGCCAGCGCCAGGTACAGCGTTATCGGACCGAATATCAGGACCGTACGAGGCAGGTAACGCGTTATCGCGACGAGCCGCGGATCTTCCGCTTTCCGGCCACGAAGCAAGAGGGCCGCTACCAAGCCGCGTTCAGCGTTCGTGTCGACCTCGGCTCCGGCGTGCGCCCGATCGAGGCGCGCGTCGCCGCAGACAACGCGCTCGTCGCCTACGATCACGACGCCGAGTTCGCGCCCGCGAACGTCCATCCCGAGCACGGCGTCCTCCCGACGGCGCTCACGTGGCGACAGCAGCAGCGCGACAAGCTCAGCGCCGAGCTACGCAGCGCCCTCGACGCGGGATGGGCGCAAGCGTTCTGCAGCGAGTCGATCGCGTCGATCGAGGAGGCGGCGCGTTGCGCGCATGGGCGCCCTCGTCCCGCGCCGAACGCCGTCCGCGCGCAGGTCGAAGCCCTCTTCGGCGACGACCCCGCCCGCGTCCTGAGCCTGCCGCGACCGAACGAATCGGTTCAGTGACGCGGCGGCGACTGCCCAAACTCGGCGATGAGCGCAGGAAACACCGAGGGTTCAGGGATGTTCGGGAAGCTGTGCTTTGCCCCCGTCTTCGCCCATGAAAAGCCCTCGGACGTGAACGTCTCCATGAACGGCACGAACCATCCGTGATCTTCGAGCATCGTCGCGCGCACGTTCACGAGATGGTCGAGCCCTTCGGGGCGCGTGAAGAGCCAGCTCTTGCAGTGGGGACAATGAAAGTGGCGCGTCGTCCCGTGAATGCCCCCGATGACGGGCTCACCTTCGAGCACCTCGAAGCCGCTCGAAGGAAAGAGCACGCTGAGCGAGAAGGCGCTCGCGCTCATTCGCTGGCATCCCGTGCAGTGGCACGCCATCGTGAGGAGCGGCGGCGCGGTGATGCGCATCTTGACTTGCCCGCACCGGCAGGTGGCCTTCCACGGTAGCTTCCAGTCGCTGCTGCCCTCGCTGGTCATGTCGACGTCTTGCCGCGTCTCGTGCTCGGAGGCAACCGAAGAAGGCGAGCGCGCTGATGCGCGCTTCGATTTCGACCGGCTGAGCTTTTGTCATTTGGGTGGCGTCGGTTAGAACGTGAGGACGTGTACGGCTCGCCTTATCCCTACCAACCACCTCCTCCTCGTCCTCCGGGGATGTCCACCCTCACGATCGTCCTCCTCATCGTGGGCGGCCTCGGCGCGCTCGGGGTGATCGCCATCGTGGGCATGTTCGTCCTCGTCGCGGCGGTCGCTGCGGACCCCGATCCGGCGGCGACGTCTTCCTCTTCTTCTTCGTCGACCTCTTCGACCTCCGGCGCGCCGTCCGCCGAAGCCCGGCGGCGCGAAGTGGTTCTGCAACGCGACCGGATGGGTCCGCGTGTGCGGCTTCGCGAACGTGTGCAACAACCAGATGGTCTCCGGCATCGGCAGCGGATACGACCAATTCTCCGCCTCGATGATGGCGAAGAATGCGTGCGAAGGCATGGCCCGCGCAAAGGGCGGCTCGACGGTGTGCACCGTCGCGTGCAGCGTGCGCTAGCCGCGGCGCGACGTGATCGCGCTCACGGGAGGATGTCGCACCACGCGTCGTCGATGTGCGCACGCCACGCATCGGCCTCGACGCCGTTCGCCGCGAGGCCGAACGAGACCTTCGAGATCGGGCTGGTCTTCACGGAGAGCGTCACCTCCTGCTGGCTCCCACCGATCGCGACCTTCGCGTGGGTGGGCGAGCTGCCGACCTCGAGCTCGACCCCGACGGCCGTGAACATGGCGAAGCTCGGCGTCGACACGTCCGTCGCGGTGCCTGTCGCGGTCACCTTTGCGTCGCCGCCAGGCTGGAGCTCGAGCCCCACCTGGCTGCCGCCGGTCGAGAACGCGAGGACGACCGCTCCACGTTTGTTGCCGCGCTCGTCGATCCTGAGCTGCATCCCGCATTGAATGTGCGTGATCGCCGCTGTGCTCGACGGCGAGAGGGTGAGCAGTGGCCCCGGGAAGTCGTTCGCTTGAAGCCTCAGCTCCAAGGACGACGACGGCGACACGAACGCGTCTCCTACGATCTTCGTGTTGCTCGAGGCGAGCCATTCGTTCTTTGGCTCGCCGTTCTCGAACGTCTGACAGAATTGGTGCTTCGAACAACCGCCCTCGCCAAACGAACCGTCCGTCGCGTCAGCTCCGCTGTTGCCACTCGAGCCGCTGTCCGGCGCGGCAGCGTCCCCGGCGCCGCCGTCCACCGCTGCGGAGGGCCCCTCTTCGAACTTCGAGCACGAAAAGGACCACGCCCCCGCGATGACGATCATCCACGCTGCGCGCAGGCTCCGCACGTCGAGCGTCAGCTCCCGAGGATCTCGCGGGCACGCTCGGCGTCGGTGCTCTTCACCTGAACCTGGATGCCCTTGCCGCTGCTCGTCAAGAACGGCATGACGCCGGCTGTGTTCTCGTGAAGGACGAACGCAACGACCCCTTCGTTCTCGAGGCGCTCCTTGGCGAGCTCGGCTTCGGGGAGGTCGGGAAAACTGGCGACGGTGATGAGATCCACCTCTCGAAGCTAGCACTCAAACGCCGCGCGTGACCAGGTGGTCGACGGCGATGAGCATGTCATCCTCTTGTTGCGGCACGCGCGACATGCGCGCCGTCGGATAGCCAAACCTCGCCCACGCATAGGCGTCGCGGTAGGTCACGGCTTTCGAGCATCGTTCGCAGACGCGAACGAAGGGCGAAGAGGACCCGGTCTGGTTCTTCCAGACCGCGAGCTCTTCCCATCGGGCTGTGCATTCGGATCGCGTGCAACCCTCGATATGAGGCCGCGCGACGAACATGCGCCACAGCGGCGCCGCCTTCAGACGCTCCGCCAGCGCGAAGAGCCGATCTCGGTAGTGCTCTCGCTCGGTCGGGTTGAAGGCGCGCCGGCACGCCAGCTCGAGGCGAAGCCACTCCGCGCGGAGCGACGCGTGCCTCTCTTCGAGGAAGTCGCTGTAGACCTCACGTGTCGCCTCATCCTCCGGATCGCGTCGAATCGGCTCCAAGAACGCACGCTCGATCTCTTCGAACCGTGGATCGATCAAGGGACGATGAGCGATCAGCGTGTATGTCATCTGATCGATCACGAACGATCGGCCGACCTCGATGACGGTGTCCTTGATGCGCTCGCCATCCACGTACGTTCCGTTCGTGGAGCCGAGGTCCTGAAGCCACAACCGGCCATCACGCTCCGTGAGTCGCGCATGACGGCGCGCGACGGCGCCCGACAAGATGGTGATCGCGTTTTCCCTCGACCGGCCGAGGACCAGCTCGGTCTCCTGGAAGTGAAGCTCCGCCCGCTCCTCGGTTCGCGCGTTGACGCTCAGAAGCGCGATCGAATGGGAGGCGTCAGACAAAGGCGTGCTCCACCGTGTAGCGCTCGACCTGCTTGGCTCCGTCGGCGCTCACGGCGGTGACCTCGAACACGACATTCGGCGGGAACGACGCGAAGTGACGATGGCAGGCGACCAACACCTCACCCGAATCCGCGTCGAAGGGCGCGCGCGGGTTCTCGACGATGAGATCGTTCGTGTCTTCGACCCGCACCGCGATCGCCACATGCGCTGCGGTCGTGAGATCGAGGCCGACGAGGCGATGAATGAGGAAGTCTTGCTTGTCGAACGTCACCCGGATGCGGCCGCCCGGTGAGACCGTGTTTTGCTCGATGTCGAGCCCGCGAGCGCGGAGCGCGTCGACCTTCGCGTGCGACACGAAGGGAGGCACCTGTGCGCGGAGAGCTTCGGTGATCGACGCGATACGCTGCGACAGCTCCGTGCATGATGCACACGAAAAGACGTGCGCGTCGACCGCCTCCGTCTCCGCTTCGGTGAGGTCGTGTGCCCAGTACGAGGCGAGCGTCTCGAACGTGAGCGGGCTCTGGCAGCGTGAGTCTCCTCGGCTCATGGTCGGCCTCCGCCGTCCATGCAGCCTCGAAGCTGCGCGATGGCGCGATGGCGAATGACGCGTACGTTCGCGACTGTCGTGGCGAACGCGGAGGCGATGTCGTCCGCCGATCGCTCTTCCTGATACGTGAGCTGCACCACCGCGCGTGAACGCTCGTCGAGCGCGGCGATGCAGCGAAACAGCGCGTCGAGATCGACCGCGTGGGCACGCGCATCGGCGAACGGCTCGACGATGGGGCCTAGCTCGGTCATCTCGTGCGGCGGATGGGGAGTCGCGCGAGCGTTCGTATCGCGCATACGGTGGGCGGTGTTGCGGCAGGTCCCGAGCACGAAGCGATCGAGATGCTCGGGGTGTTCGACTCTTCCCGTTCGAATCGCTTCGATCGTCGCCATGAGCACCACCTGCACGAGCTCCGCGGCTTGGTCCTGGTCGCGAAGGTGACGAAGACCGTAGAGGCGAATGCGTGGAGCGAAGCGACGGCACACCTCTTCTTCAGCCACCCGCGCGATGGGCGTGTCCTCGCGCGCTCGCTCGACGAGCTCGACGAACGAGAGCGCCTCAGTTCCCTCGCGACGGTTGACCTCCTCCATCGGAGGCCCACGATACCAAATCCCCCGTGGGGTTACACGCCGAGCGCCTTCGCCAGATCGCGGAGCGCGCGAGCGCCGTCGCCGCGGTACGAGCTGCCGTGCATCAGCGCGAGCGTGGCCGGCTCCGTGCGCGCCAGCTTCTCGATGAGCGCGCCGGCGTTCTTCTCGATCGCGACGCTCGCGGGCATCGCCTTTCGCATCTCCTCGGCAGGCCCGATCACGTCCGACTCCGTGAGCGGCGGCACGTTCGACCCTCCATGCGTGAAGAGGTCGCCGCAGAGGAGCGTGCGCGTCGTCGCCTCGAAGAGGTAACCGCATTCCCAGTTGTGAGGGAGGTGCGGGGTGTCGAGCCAGCGAACGCGCTTCGTCCCGAGCGACAGCTCTTCGAGATCGGCGAGGCCGCGCGGAGGTCGAATCGCGAAGTCGCTCACCGACACCATCGCGCCGATCTGACTGCAGACGGCTTGCGCCTCGGGCGCCACCTCGAGCCACTCGTTGAGCGATCCGCACTCGTCCGCCTCCACGTGGGAGAAGCTCACGTAGCGAAGCTTCTTCGCTGCCCCGAGCACGTGCTCCACCCCGGCCTTCACGAGCGGGAAGAGACGCTTCGGTCCCGTGTGAAAGAGGAGGGGTGCGTCATCGACGACGAGGAATTGATTGAAGGTGAAGCCCGCCGGCGGCATGTCCGCCGCCGGAACAGGGACGCTGATGCGGTAAATTCCTGACGCAATTTCGTGGACGTTCGTGCCGGATTCCGCGTGGACGATAGACATGAGCAGAGTCTCCTTTCTCGAGACGTACGCCGGCGGGCTCGAACGTTACAGCGATCCGAAGAAAATCGTCCGGGCCCTGCCTCCCTCCTCTGAAACGGGAAAAGACCAACCGACCGGACCGCTCCCCCAGCGCGGACATGACGTTCCGTCACGTGCCCAACGTCGACTCGATGTCGCGCGAGCTCGGACGGGGTGAGACCACATCGCTCGACATGCAGCGTGTTGCATTTGGCATCAACGCACTTCGTCTCCCTGCCTGCGTTGATGCATTGTGCATCTAGAGGGGCCGCGCCCACCCTCGTACGCCTGCAATCTTTCGCATGCCTTCGCTCGCGAGGGCGCGAGGTTGTTGGTAGCGTTGATGTATCGGTGTGCCTTCGCGTCAAGTTTGCGAGGAGGGCCATCGAGCCAACCGGATGAGCATTGCGTTGGGGGGAAGCAGCGAGACGATGCGCTACCAATCAGGTGATTACGACTGCGAGGTCGCGACGACGAGCGCGGATCTGCATCGCCATGTCGCCTCGTGGGAGCATCTTCAGGCGCGCGCGGTCGAAGACAACTTCTACCTCTCTCCGAACGCGCTCATGTCGACGCTTCGCCATTTCAACGGCGACAACCGCTTCTACGTCGTCTTCGTCTACGATAGCCGCGATCCCGCCGAGCGGCGTCTCGTCGGGTGCGCTCCGTTCTCTCTCCTGCCCGCGACGATCAAGACGGGCGCTCCCGTGCTCTCCACGTTCCTCGGACCGCACTCGTATCTCTCGCATCCGCTGCTCGATCGCGAAGAGCCGCGTTCGGCGCTCCGGGCGATCTGGGATTGGGTCGAGCGACCTGGGCAGCCGTGGAACCTCGTTCGTCTTCGCCACATGGGAGAAGGCTCCGTCACGTGGGGGTTGATCCGCGACGAGCTCCGGCGGCGCGGTCGTGACCATTGGGTAAAGAGCCAGTTCGCGCGCGCGATGTTGCCGCGGCACGACTCGTTCGACGCCTTCTTGTCGACGCTCCCCTCGAGCCGGCGGAAGACGCTGCGCCAGCGCTGGCGACGCCTCGAGAAGCTCGGGCGCGTCTCGGTCGACGTGCATCGATCCCTCGACAGCTCGCCGGACCTCGCGGAGCGCTTCATGGATCTCGAGGCCAAGAGCTGGAAGGGCGACGCCGGCACGGCGCTCCGCAACGTCCCCGCGAGCCGAGCGTTCTTCACCGAGATCACGCACTCGGCCGGGCGAGAGCGACGCCTCCTCTTCGTCGAGGTGAAGGTCAAAGGTCGCCCGGTGGCGATGACCACGAACTTCACGGTGGGCAGCACGATGTTTGCGTTCAAGGTCGCCTACGATCCGGCGTTCCGTGAATGCTCGCCTGGCATCCTGGCCGAGATCGAGACCGTGCGAGCGTTTCACGAGGAGCCAGGGCTCGTCGCCGCGGACGGCGGCACGGCGGGCAGCAGTCACCTCGACGCCTATTGGCAACGTCTCCGTCAGATGAACGAGGTGTACACCTCGACGGGCCACTATCGCTCCGAGCTCCATCTCCGCGCGATGGCCGGGTTGACGCGCGCGAAGCGGGCGCTCGGCGAGGCGTTCGCCAACCTCCGCGCCACGTCAGACCCGATCGCCCGTTAGCGCTTCGTAGAGGCGAATTCCCGCCGCGATCACGCCCGCCACGCTAGGAAATCCTGCGGTGGCGTTCACGTGCCAGAGGTTCGCGATCGACGCGGACGGCATCGGCCGGCGACGCGGCCCGACGTTCTTCGGGGTGAGCGCCGACCCGTACGAGTTGCCTTCGGGCGCACGGCAGAAACGTTCGTTCGTCGCGGGCGTACCCGTCACGCGCATCACGAGGTGATCACGAATCTTCGGGACATAGCTCGCCTCGAGGATGTCGAGGATGCGCTCGCGGATCTTCTTCTTCTCGAGGTTGTAGGCTCGCCTGTCTGTCTTTCGAAGCGATGCGAAGCGCGTGTAGTCGCAGGCCGTCGCCACCTCGAGGACCTGATCTCCAGGTGGACACAGGCCGGGCGCGTCCGAGTGGAGCGCCGGCGTGGACAAGAAGAGCCAAGGATTCGACAGGTCGTGGCGGCGAAGCTGCGTATCGTAGAGACGATTGATGTCTTCGTGTGGGTAGTGCCACACGTTGAACGAGCCAAAGCCGTGATCGCGCAAATCGACTCCGCGGAGCCCGAGGTACATCGTGAAGGTGCCACACGAGTACTCGTAATCGGCCTTTGCTTCGGCTCTACCGAGTAGGCGCTCGGTTTGTCGTGGATCGATATTCGAGATAAAGCCTTTTCGTGCCGTGAAGCGCTTACCATTCGCGGTGACCACCGCCCGAACGTGTGTGCCGTCGTGCTCGATCTTCGTCACCTCGTGCTCGAGCAACACCGTGCTATCGGGTTTTGCGCCAATCGAACCCGCGATCCGGTCTACGAAGTCGCCGTAGTGGTGTTTAGGGTAATAGGCGCCGCGGTCATAGAGCCATACGAGCGCGACATGGAGCAAGAGCGAGACGTCGCGAGGCGGTAAGAGGTAATCGCCGCATTGCCCAGCGAGGATGGCCCGGAGCCGAGCGGGCATCCCCACGTGATCGTAGAGGCGCTCGAGCGTCCAGCTTCGGTAATAGAGGACGTGCCGCGCGTCGATCACGGCGCGCACCGCACCCCACGAGACGCGATCGGGGATCGAGAGCCGGTCGAGCTCACGACCGATCGTGGTCACCGTCGCGAAGTAGCGTCGAAGCGGCCGCTCGGCGTCGGGGAAGCGGCGAAGGAGCCGGCCGAGGAGCTTGTCGAGACCGTTTGGAATGCGAACGCGGTCGCCAGCGACGACGATGTGATCGAACCCCTCGGGGTCGAGCCGAAGAAACGGCACCTCCGCGGCGAGACCGATCTTCGTGAGGAGGTTGTTCACGCACTCCCCTTCGCCGCAGTTGAAGATGTAGTGCACCTGCGCGCAGAACCGGTAGCCCTTCACCCGAAAGCTATGGGCGTAGCCGCCGGGTGTGTCGTGCGCCTCGAGCACGACGGTGCGATGCCCCGCGTTCGCGAGCAGCGCAGCGACAGAGAGCCCTCCCATCCCCGAGCCAAGCACGACGTAGTCGAAGTCCGTGTGCGCGTCGTTCGTCGTCATGGTCGCTCGCCGCCGCTTCTTACTCCGCTCCGGCTCCGCTGACACTCGCGAACCGCGCTGAGGAATTCTAAGCGCGGCTCCGCACACTGCTTTCACGTCGCTCGAGGCCTCTGCGAAACCGGCCTTCGACACCGATCGCGCCGCCGGCTTTGCGCAGATCGCGCAAGACGCACTTTTTCGCTCCGCGAGAGATCGCCTCACGCTCGAGCGCGTAAGAGGTCAACCATGCGGATCGCGCGTCTGAGAGCTGCCTTTTTGCTCACCTGCACCCTCCTCGTCGCCGGGTGCGCCTCGCATCCAAAGGCCTCACCGCCCCAATCACCCACGGCGATCGCCGCTGATACTCCGCGCGATCGAGCTCCAGAGGCCTCCCCACGGATCGAGGTCACGGGTGACACCACACCGAGCCTGGTTCGCGTCGACAAGGATCAAGAGGTCGTTGTACGCGTGCGTGTCCATGGTCTTCCCCTCGCGGCGAAGAAACGGCCACCGCTCAACTTGGCGCTCGTCGTCGACACCTCGGGCTCGATGGAAGGCGAGCCGATCGATCAGGCACGCGACGCGTGCGCGAGGCTCGTCGATCTCCTGAGCGACGGAGATGCGCTCTCGATCGTCACGTTCGGCTCGCGCGCGAACGTCGTCTTCCCCTCCACGCGCATCACGAAGGACACACGCGCGAGCGCCAAGGTCGCCCTTCGCTCGATCAAGGCCGAAGGGACGACGGACATGGCCGCGGGGCTGAGCGCTGGGCTCACCCAGGTTCGTTCTCACCTCTCCCCGGACGGCATCCATCGCATCGTGCTCGTGGGTGACGGCGTGCCGAACGACGCGCCGTCGGTGCTCTCGCTGGCAGACAGCGCGAAGTCCGTCCATGTCCCAGTCACGGCGCTTGGCCTCGGCAACGACTTCGACGAGACATTGATGACATCGCTCGCGCAGCGGTCTTCCGGATCGTTTCATTTCGTCGCTGATGCCGCGCGGGTCGCGTCCGTCTTCGAAGAGCAGATCTCGCGCATGGAGCGCGTGGTCGCTCGCGGCGCCCGCATCGAGCTCACGCCCGGCCCTGGCGTGACGATCACGGAGGTGGTCGGGACGCCCACGTCGCCCAACGGCCACATGCAGGTCGCGTCGCTCGGTGATTTCGCCGAAGGACAGACGCGAGACGTCTTCGTTCGCGTGAAGGCGAAGGGCCGTCGCGACGGCAAGAAGATCGAGCTCGTCGATGCCCGTGTAAGTTACACGCTTCCCGAGGGTGGCCCCGAGCTCTCCTCGGACGTGTACCTGAAGCTCGAAGGCTCCACCGACGCCGCGCGGGTCGCGAGCGCGACGGTCCTCGACATCGAGCACGGCTTCACGACCATGCGCGTCGCCGACGGCATCATCAAGGCGATCGCGCTCGCCCGCGATGGCGACCTCGGGAACGCGCGAGCGGTGCTCGACACGAGCGTCCGCCTCGCCAAGGAGGGCGAGAAGAAGTTCTCCGACAAAGCGCTCGGCGAGAAGGTGATCGAGATGACGAAGCTTCGCAAGACGCTCCCCACGCTCGCGCCGCCGCCCGACGCGATGAGCGCGATGGATCCCGCAGCTCCGTCGAAGACGAAGATGGCTCCACGTCCGGCACCGCCGGCCGCCACGCCGAAGGAGGCGCTCGAGCTGCGCGCGGCGCACGGTGGTGCGATGAGCGCGATCCAGGGCGACGAGTAGCGATCTCGAATGTGCGAAGACTGAACCAGAGTGCAGGCTCGACGCTTGCGATGCCTCGCGTGTCGCTGTGAGCATGGATCTCGCGGCTGGCTTCAGCGAAGTTCGCGCGAGCAGCCGCGCCTCGGAATGAAGTAACCTGGCCGGGCATTGGGCCGCCGAGACGACTCCGACGTGACCACCGCCGTGGTCCCCCATGCGCTCGACGCGGCTCTCCTCACGACGCTCGAGCGGGCGTTCGCGCGTCACGCCGGCACGGACGACAAGATCGACGTCGCCGATCTCCAGCGAGCACTCGGCCTTCGCAGTGAATACCTCACGCGTCGCGTTCTCGACGCGTTCGACAAGAACGGCGACGGCGTCATCTCGAGAGAGGAGTTCTTGAGCGGCGTCCGCGCGCTCGTCTTCGGCGACGACCGCGAGAAGCTGCGCTTCGCGTTCCAGCTTCACGACCACGACGGGGATGGATTCCTCGACCGTGACGAGCTGCTCCGCATGATCGCGATCAGCCTCGCGGAGAGCGACGTCTCCGAGCGCGTGAGTCAGCCGCCTTCGCAGCTCGCGTCCGCGCTGCTGGCGGCGGCCAACCGTAGCGACACCGGGCGCATCGCCTTCGATGACTTCGAGAAGCTCGTCAGGCAACGGCCCGATCTCCTCTCCGCCATGACACGAAGCGAGGCCATCTGGCTTGCGCCCAACGAAGAGCTGCTCGTCCTCCTCGACGACGCGAGCGAGCGTCGCGGGCGGCTTACGCGGCTCCTCGAAAACCACGGCGCTCGCGTCGCGTTTCTCGCGTTCTGGATCCTCGCCAACGCGGGCGTGGTCGTGTGGTCGATGACGTACGGGCGCGCGCACGCGACCTCCAGCGCGCCGATGCAGATTGGACGCGCGGTAGGGGCCTGCCTCGACCTCAACGGCGCGCTCATTTTCGTGCCGATGATGAGGCGCATGCTCACGCGGCTACGCGCGACGTGGATGGGGCGCGTCTTTCCGATCGACGACGCGATCGGGTTTCACAAAGTCGTCGGCCATACGATGTTTGCGCTCGCTGGCGTGCATACCGCCGCGTTCGTGCTCGCGTACGGCGCGGGGCACCCCAACGTTCCGAAGGTCCTCGAGACGGAGCGCGGGCTGACGGGCGGCCTTCTCTTCGGCGTCTTCGCGGTGATGTGGCTCTTCTCGCTTGGCTTCGTGCGTCGGTCGAAGCACTTCGAGCTGTTCTACTTCACGCATCTCCTCTACTTCGCGTGGCTCGGGCTCGCGCTCGCCCATGCGCCACGCCTCGTGGCGTTCGCAGGGGTTCCCTTCGCCGGCATCGTGATCGAGCAGCTCGTTCGGGTGCTGAAGCGAAGGCCTCCAAGCAAGGTCCTCTCGACATGGCCGCTGCGCTCGGGCGTCACACGGCTCGAGATCGAGCGGCCTCCTCGCTTCAAGTTCCACGCGGGCGACTACGTGTTTCTTCGAATTCCGGCCATCGCTCGGCATGAATGGCATCCTTATACGATCAGCAGCGCCCCGGAGCTTCCGACGCTCACCGTGCACGCGCGGTCGCTTGGCAATTGGTCCGGCGCTCTCCGTCGCCTGGTGGAGCAGCGACGCCATCCCGATATCGTCGCCTACATCGATGGCCCGTACGGCTCTCCGACAGGCCATATCTTCCGGTCGCGCTTTGCAGTCCTCATCGGCGCAGGTATCGGCGTCACGCCATTTGCGAGCGTCCTCGAGAGCATGGTGCTCCGCTCCGCCGACGCCGAAGAAGATCCTTCGCGACCGAAGAGGCCGACACCCGAGAAGGTGCACTTCTTCTGGCTCAACCGCGATCAATATTCCTTCGAGTGGTTTCGGGGCTTGCTCTCACGCCTCGAAGAGCGTGATGAGCGGGGGCTCCTCGAGACGCACCTCTGCATGACCGGCGCGCGAAGCGGCGCGACGGCGCTCGGGCTCGAGCTCGCGCGCGAAGCCATGCATGCGGCCGGACGGGCGGATATCGTCACAGGCCTTCGAACGAAGACACATATGGGTCACCCCGATTGGGAGGCGATGCTGGCGAGGATCGTCGAGAGGCACGCGCCCGCGAAGGTGGATGTCTTTTATTGCGGGCCGCACGGCCTCGCGAAAAAGCTCTCGGCGATATGCCAAAAGCTTGGAATGACCTTCCGTGAAGAACGCTTCTAAACCCATTAGCGCCATGCGCCTTTTGGCGCTTATGGGCTTTACCGGCCTACTTGCTTTTGCAGGTCCTATCGCCTGCCATCGCGAAGAGGCGCCACGACTCGAGGATGGCCCTGCCGCCCAGCAAGATCCACTAAGGTGCGCTACATGCCATATGCCCGAGTTCGACGACACGAGCCACCCACCTCACCCACATGCGAGGCCCACCACGTGCGGCGTTTGCCATACGCAAACCAATTGGAAGGTGAGCCGCAGCGCGCCGCGCGTCGAGCACCCGTGGTGGCCGCTCACGGGAGCGCACCTGCGCGCCGCAAGAGAGCGCGAGGTCGCCGGCGTCGAGAAGCAGGTCAAATGCATGTGGTGTCACCGCGGGGACCCGACGACGTTCCGTGACACCAAGAAAGAGTGCGTCTCGTGCCACGAGGAGGATCGGTCCCGATCGGACTTCCCCGACCACGACACCTTCGCGCGGACATGCGAGGACTGCCATTCGACGGAGTCGTGGAAGAAGGCCAAGCGACCGCAGCGGGAAAGCGAGCCTCTGCTCGACGCCGGCTCGCTCGGCGACGCCGGAAGCGACGCAGGAGACGCGGGCGCGCTCGTCACGCCGCCTCCAAAACCAAAGCCGAAGCCGAAGCCGCCAAAGCCGCCGCCCACGACGTCCCCTACGTTGGTGGTCCCCGACATCCACACGGGGCCGAGCGCACGTCACCGTTGACGGTCAGCGCTCGCGCTCGGGAGCGAGCGTGAACGAGAACGTCGCGCCTTGGTTCGGCGCGGCCTCCGCCCAGATCCTTCCGCCGTGACGGCGGACGATGCGCTCGACCGTCGCGAGCCCGACGCCGGTGCCCTCGAACTGACGCGCCGAGTGAAGCCGATGAAACGGCTCGAACAGCTTCTGCGCATGCCGCATGTCGAACCCGACGCCGTTGTCGCGCACGCGGTACACGTCGACGCCTCCAGGCGCGGTGCCGATGCGCGTGACCTCGATCTGCGCAGGCGATCGATCCCGCGTGAATTTCCATGCGTTCCCGAGCAGGTTTTGCATCGCGGAGCGCAGCAACGCGGGATCGCCGACCGCCGTGAGATCGGGCGCGATCTCGATCTCGACAGGCCGCGATGGCTCGAACGTGCGCAGATGCTCGACCACGCCACGCGCCACCTCGCCGAGATCGACCGTCTCGCGATGGACCTCGGTGCGCGTGACACGAGAGAGCGCGAGGAGCGCGTCGATCAACGTCGCCATCCGAACCGCGCCGCCGATCACCCGCTCGATCTGCGCCTTCGCGTCCGGGTCGAGGCGATCTCCGTGATCTTCGAGCAGCGCCGTCGCAAAGCCGTTGATCGCTCGCAGCGGCGACCGCAGATCGTGGGCGGCAGACGTGCTGAACATCGCGAGCTCTCGATTCGCGTCCGCGAGGTCTCGGTTGGCCGCCTCGAGCGCGAGGGTCCGCTCGGCGACGCGCTTCTCGAGCGCTTCGTTCAGCTCGCGGAGCTCGGCCTCGGCCCGCTTGCGCGCTTCGACCTCTCGGCTCAGCTCGAGATAACGCGCGTGCAGCTCCTCGTTCGCGCGCTTCAACCCGTCGGCGGTCTCACGTGCTGCGAGCAGCCACGACGCTCCGCGCCGCGCCTTCGACAAGGTGGTCGTCTTCTCCGGAGGCAGCTTGATATCGTAGCGAGCGCCATTGGGCGTGAGGTCGAGCGCCACCTCCGCGACCTTGGTCCCGAACGCCCGCGACACCGCGCCAAGCACGCCTTGGGTGAGAAGCCAGTGCTCGCGCACGGGCGCGTACCCCGGCTTCATCGTCGCCTCGATGCAGAGGTTTCGCTCTTCCACGATCGTGAGGCGTTGATCGTGCACCGCGAAGGCCTGGGCGAACGGTCCGTTCGGCTGACAGCCCCAGCGATAGAGATCGGGCAACGAAAACAAGAGCCGTCCGGGGACGAAGAGCGAGCGCAAGACGGGTGACTCGAGGGCCGAGGCTCCCACCTTCACGAGCTCGCGATCATCGAGGACGGCTCCGACGCGCCCGAGGATGAGCGCGAACGACGTCCACGACATGCGCTCGCGCGGGTTCTTGAGGTGCTCGATCGAATATCCCGTCCTCGCCGCGAGCTCCTCGGGGCGCACGCCTTTGCGACAGGCCGCGTTCCACGGAGGGATGAGCGCGCGTACGCTCACTTCGCGACCGCGAAGCTCCGGCGCCACGCCCTCCGTGTGCGTACGGTTTTCGGTCATCGCGCGATCCAACGAACGTAGCGTAAAACGCAGCGCTCGCGTCACTTCGTGAGCGTGTATCCCGCTTCGTTCACTACGACACGACGGACCTCATCCTCCGTGCGGCCTTGGTCGGTCGAGGTAGATGCATGCGCAAGCATCGCGAGCAGCGCATCGAGGCGCGCGCGTGCGGTCTCGTCCGTTTCTTGGACATCGCCGAGGCGCGGCGGCCATACATAGCTCGCGAGGTCGACGGCGGAGACGGTCTTGCCCGGATGAACCCGCAGATAGGACATCATCCGGCGCGCATCGAGACGCATCGCGAGCGACTCGGTCTCGCGGGCCTCTTGGCTCGCTTCTTTGCTCAGCTCGTGCGCTTCGGTCACCACGGCGAGACGTGCGCGAAGCATCCGCGCAGCGATGCGCGCGTCGTCGAGGCGAAGCGCGAACGCCCGCGTCTCGTTCGGTCGAGGATGCGACAGCTCTTCGAGCACCGCGCGCGCTTGGTCGAGCGCGTGGCCGGCGGCGGCGGGCCGGCCCGATCGCGCATGCTGCTCGGCGCGCTCCACGTCGACATGGGCCTCGTAGAGACGGACCACGTCGACGTACGAGTGCTCGCTCGGGACACGCCCTCGTGCGAAGCGGAGGCGATCGTCTGCGCTCTCGAGATCGCCGCGCCGGGCGTGGGCCGCCGCTTGCACGGAGGCAAAGAAGCCTTCGCCGAGGCGAAAGCCGAGCCGTGAGCTATTGGCGACCGCACGTGCCGCGAGGGCGATCGCGCGTTCGAGGCGCTCATGCTCGAGGTGAAGCACCGCGGAGTAACCGAGCACGATGGCGTGAAGTCTTGGCGCGACGCCGCGTTCACCGATCGCGATCGCCTTTGCGTACGCCTCGCGCGACGCCTCGAGCTCGAACGCCTCGAGATGAACGAACGCGACTCCGGCGTAGGCGCGCATCTCCCCTGCCTCGTCGCCCGCGGCGATGGCTTGCTCGCGCGAGAGCTCGAAGCGCTCACGGGCCTTGTCGATGTGGCCAAGCTGCTGGAGGAGGTTGCCCTCGTCCTGCAAGGCGGAGACGAGCGCGCGGACATCGCCGCTCTCACGCGCCAGCGCGGCCGATCGCTCGTGCGCGGCGAGCGACTCTTCGAGCCGCGCCGCCATCGCGAGCGCGTAGCCATAGCGCGCCGCCACGAACGCGTGTGTGGATGCCTTCGTCTCGATGCTCGGCTCGAGCAACCGCCTCGCGTGCTCGAGATCCGCGAGCGCGAGCTCCGCTTGGCCGACGAGCAGGCGCACACGTGCGCGCGCGGCGAGCGCCAACGCCTTGTGCTCGGCGTCCACGTCATCGGCCTCGGCCACCACGTCGACGAGCTGGTCGACACGCTGGCGCTCGGCCGTCGAGACGGCACGTCGATCGGACAGCGCGTCGATCGCGAGCGCGGCCGAGAGGCCGCGACGGCGCGCGATCGCCGTCGCCCCTGGCGCGATCCCTCCGTCGAGCATCTGCTGGAGCTCTTTCGTCGCCCCGACCGCTTCGAGCAGCGCGTCGGCATGCGTGTGCCGCTCGGGGGAAGGAAGGGCCGCGTCCTCGCAGAGCCGTGCGATTCGCTCGAGCCTGGACGCGTCTTCCATCGACTCGTTGATTGTGGCGCGACGAAACCGTTTCGTCGCGCCATTTCCGAGCGTGTTCGATGTACGACCTACTCCCCTGCGCGCTCTTGCCACACCCGATCGGCGTATTCGTCGAGCATGCGCTTCGTCGTGAACATCGTCGCGATTCGGCGGAGCGACGCCTTGATGCGACGCGTCCACTCGCGCGGGATCCCTTCCGCGTCACGCTCGTAGAACATCGGGAGGACCTCGCGCTCGAGTAGACCAAACAACGTTCGCGCGTCGCGATCGTCTTGCGTGCTCTCGTCGGCCTCGTTGGAGCTGGCGATCCCCCATCCGGTGAGGTTCTCCTCGTAGGCCTCGCACCACCAGCCATCGAGGACGCTCAGATTGAGCGCGCCGTTGAGGGCAGCCTTCATGCCGCTCGTCCCGCTGGCCTCGAGCGGCGCGCGCGGGACGTTGACCCACACGTCACATCCGGCGACGAGCTGATGCGCGACCGCGAGATCGTAGTCTTCGAGGAACACGACGCGCGACCCCACCGCGTCCTTCAGCTCGAAGATGGATTTGACGATGTGCTTCGCCTGGTCGTCTTGAGGGTGGGCGCGGCCGGCGATCACGACCTGCAGCCGCCCACCTCGCAGGAGGCCAAGCGCGCGCTCCGGATCGCGAATGAGCAAATGCAGTCGCTTGTAGACGGCGATGCGCCGCGCGAACCCGATCGTGAGGACGTTCGGATCGAACGTGGACCACGCGCCTTCGGCGTAGGCGATGGGCTCGCTGCGAGCGAGCCGGTCTTCGACCGTCTTCGCGCGGATGTAATGGACGAGGCTCGTCCGTAGCGTGTTGCGAGCGTCCCAGAGCTCCTTGCTGTCGATCGCGTCGATGCGCTCGAGCACCTCGCCGCCTCTCGTCGACCAATCTGCGCCGAGATGGCGGTCGAGCAGCTCGCGCATCGGTGAGGCCATCCACGTCGGCGCATGAACGCCATTCGTGACGTGGCGGATCGGGACATCCCGTGCGTCGCGCCCGGGCCAGAGGTGCTGCCACATCCCGCGCGCGACCTCGCCGTGCTTCTTGCTCACGCCGTTGGTCGAGCGCGACAGACGAAGCGCCAGCTCGGTGACACCGAGGCCACCCGACGCGTCGCTCGAGAGCTCGCGAAGCTCGTGGTCGTCGATCCCGACCTGGTCGGCGAGGTGATTAAAGACGCTCCCGACCTCCTCTGCGCTGTAGTGCTCGTTGCCGGCAGCCACCGGCGTGTGGGTCGTAAAGACGACACGCGAGCGCACCGACTCGATCGCCGCGGTATGCCCGAGCCCGTCGGCGCGCGCGGCCCGAAGCAGCTCGAGCGCGGCGAGCGAAGCGTGCCCTTCGTTGAGGTGGAACACCGACGGCTCGACACCGAGCGCACGCAGCGCGCGAACGCCACCGATCGCGAGCACGGCGTATTGCATGAGCCGCATCGTTCGGTCGCTCACGTAAAGCGTCGAGGTGATCCAACGGCTCGTCGGATCGTTCTCGGGGAGATTCGTATCGAGAAGATAGAGCGGGACGCTCCCGACCTGCACGCGCCACATCCGGATCGCGACGGAGCGATCGCGCAGGCGAACGTGAATGGGCCGGTGATCGTCGAGCTCGGGCACCATCGGGAGCTCTTCGGAGTCGAGCGAGGTCCAATATTCGTGCTGCCAGCCGGATCGATCGAGGCGCTGGCGGAAGTAGCCGCGCCGATAAAAGAGGCCCACGCCGACCATTGGGATCTTCGAGTCGGAGGCTTGCTTCAAGACGTCGCCGGCCAACACGCCGAGGCCTCCCGAATAGATCGGGAGCGCGGCGTCGAGCCCGTACTCGGCGCAGATGAACGCGATCGGACGGCTTGGCGTGACGGTGGGATGCTCGAAGGACGGTCGCGCGAGATCCTGTCTCCAGCTCTCGTGAAACGCGCGGAGCTGCGCGCGGTACGACTCGTCGCGACGCATCGCTTCGAGCCTCGCGGGCGACACGTCACGAAGGAGCTTCACCGGATTGCGACCGCTCGCCTCCCACCGGTCCGCGTCGATCGCGCGAAAGAGCTCCTCTCCGCCGGGATGCCACGTCCACCAGAGGTCGTAGGCAAGCTCCGCGAGCGGATGCAGCTCTTCGGGCATGCGAAGCAAAAGGCCATTGCCACGGCGCGTCGAGAACAACTGGTGGCTCGTCATCGCGGCTCTCCCTCCCATGAGGTCTCGTGTGGCTGGCGCGCACGCAAGTCCGGTACCGAATCGAAAGAACCGCGGCGGCGGCGCGCATCGTCGAGGGGCGCGAGCGCAAGCGGCGCGCGGAGGTGAAGCTTCTGCGCTCCGCGGATTCGCGGCCGTCAGCGCTTGCGGCGCGAACGAAAGGCGCCCGGCGTCATGCCGTGATGTTGGCGAAAGAGCGCGACGAGATGGGACGAGGAGCTCGCGCCCACCTGCGCGGCGATGGCGTCGAGATCGAGCTCGGTGCCTTCGAGGAGCCTCTCGCTCGCGCGAAGGACATGCTTCTGTCGCTCGAGGCGGAGCGAGCTCCCGGCCGCCGCGAGATGGCGTTGAAGTGAACGGACGCTCATCCCTACGCTGCGCGCGACCGCGAGGAACCCCGTTCGCGGCGGCAGCACCTCGAACGCGATTTGAACGCGCCGGATGATCTCGGGGATCCCGAGGAGCGTCTCACGAATTCCTTCGAGCTCGCCGCGAACGTCCGACGCGCCCACCGCCTCGTACGCGCGGATCGGATCGGCCTCGAAGGCCACCGGATGGCCCGGCTTCAGGAACTGAAACATTCCTGCGACGGTCGCTTGCGCGAGCCCGCCGCGATGCAACACGACTTGCGTCGCGACGTTGGGCGACCAGTCGTCGCGACGCTTCTGCAAGTACGCAAGCAGCCGCTCGAACGCGAGGAGGTCGACGGACTCGAGCGCGCGAACATCGACGAGCGAGGTGTGACCGCGAAAGAGTGGGTTGGCCCCGACCTCGTGCGCGGCGCACATCTCGAGGACGTCGGCTTCGTCGGGACGGCCCCAGATGATCGTTCCAAAGACACGTCGCTCCGCCTGCCAATACGCAAACGAGCGATGGACTACGTAGCGATGGGCAGGCTTTCCAAAGAACGTGGCCAGCTTGGAGACGGCGGCGAACTTGGCCACGGGGACGTCGGCGCGCGGCTTTGCCATCGGGTGCTGCCAAGGATACCAGCGCACGCGCCAAGACGTTGCGCGGTCGCGCCACGATCGTCCCGCCGCATACGGTCGCGATGTGACTCCCTTATCGTCCGAGTATGTCGCTCGCATTCCTTCGTCTGCGCTCACGCTTTCGTCCGGCGCTGTTCTTTGCAACATGCGCAATCGTTGCACCCCTCGGGTTCGCGAAGGACGCTCCCGCTCAACCGATCCCCACGCTGCGGCCCGTCCAGCCCACGCCGCCGCCGATCAGGCTCTTGCCAAACGCTCCGAACGCGCCGGCGTCGAAAGGCCAGCTTTTGATCGGCACGGGCATCTCGGACATCACCGGTCCGGCCGCCGAGGTCGGCATGATGGGCTACGGCAAGAGCGATCAGATCACATCGGGCATCCAGACGCGACTTTGGGCGCGCGCATACGTGATCGCCAACCCGACGACGAACAAGCGCATCGTCTTCGTGAGCGCCGAGCTCGGGCAGCTCTTCAGCTCGCTCAAGCAAGGCGTCTTGCGGAAGCTCGCGGCGAGCTTCGGCACGCTCTACGACGACAAGAACGTGCAGATCTCCGCGACCCACACCCACTCGGGACCTGGCGGCTACTCGCATCACCTGATGTACAACGTGACGTCGAAGGGGTTCATCCAGCAAAACTACGACGCGATCGTGAACGGCATCACCGCCGCGATCGCGCAGGCTCACAGCCGAACGGAGCCCGGAAACATCACGATCGCGAAGGGCGATCTCACTGACATCAGCGTGCAGCGCGCTCGCGAGGCCTGGCTGAACGATCCCGACTCGCCGAAGCCCGAGATCAACCCGACGATGACGGTCGTACGCCTCAACCGCGCCGTCGGTCAACCCAAGGGCGCGATCTCGTGGTTCTCGATCCACAACGCCTCCGTATCTCGCTTCAACACGCTCATCAGCTCGGACAACAAGGGTCACGCCGCGCTTCTCTTCGAGAAGGCCAAAGGCACGATCATGCCGTTCGTCGTCCCTGCCGGCTTCGTCGCGGCGTTTCCGAACGGCGATGAAGGCGATATCTCCCCCAACACCGGCCCGAGCTTCACGGGACCCGGTGGCCGCACCGAGTTCGACAGCGCGGCCTACACGGGTGAGCGGCAATACCAGAAGGCCGATCAGCTCTTCAACTCGGCGACCGAAGACCTGGGCGCCGAGATCGACTTTCGACACACGTTCGTCAACATGCCGGCGCTCGCTCTCACGAACGCGAGCGGCCCCGGCGTCGCAGGTCGCATCCCGACTCCATGCTCTAGCGCCTACGGAATGAGCTTCGCCGCCGGCGCGAAGGACGGTCCGACCGCGATGGCGCCCTTTCGCGAGGGGATGAAGGTCGGTCAAGGAAACGTCCCGATCGTCGCCGAAGCGCGCCGGTTTGCGACGAACATCCTCCTCGGGACGGACGGCAGCCGCGTCGCGGACGCGATGTGGACCGACCCCTGCCAGGCGCCAAAGCCCATCCTCATTCCTGGTGGAGCGCTCGGGATCACGCCGAACATTCTCCCCTTCCAGATCCTGCGCATTGGCTCGCTCGCCATCCTCGGCGTGCCAGGGGAAATGACGAGTATGGCCGGCCGGCGAATCACCACCAAGGTCGCCGCGACGCTCGCGCCTAAAGGGGTTAGCCGCGTCATCATTACAGGGCTTGCTAACGAGTATAGCGGTTACATCACGACGCCCGAGGAGTACGACGCGCAGCTCTATGAAGGAGCGTCGACGATTTATGGCCGGATGACCTACGACGCCTACCTTCAAATCTTTCAAGGGCTCGCCCGCGACATGGTCGCAGGCCAAGCCTCACCGGCCGGGCCGACGCCGCCCGACTTGAGCCGCACCCAGCTCACGCTGCAAACGCCGGTCGTCCTCGACACGGTGAAGGCCGGTGAGACGATGGGGCAAGTCATCGCGGAGCCGCCCGCGGTGAACGCGAGCAATGGCGAGCGCCCGATCGTCGCCCGCTTCCGAGCGGGTCATCCGAAGAACAACCTTCGATCGAACGACACCTACCTCTTCGTCGAGAAGAAGAACGGCGCCGCATGGGAGCGCGTCGCATGGGACGCGATGCCGGAGACGCTCTTCACGTGGACGCGCGACGGCGGCGCGACGTCGTCGGTCTCGTACGTCGAGACCTCGTGGATGCCGCCGCTCGGCACGACAGGGACGTTCCGCATCAAGCACTTTGGCTCCGCGATGACCGCGATCGGCGGGCCGATCCGCCCGTACGAAGGCGTCACGCGTGAGTTCGAGGTGCGGGCCGAGCCAGCTCAATGCAAGACGCTTCGCCAACAAGAGCGCACGTTGACCGATCAGATCGCCTCGATCCAACGGTCGCTCGCCGGCCTCGGCGGCCAGCAGAAAGACTGCCAGGCAGGCCGCGGCGACAGCGCCGGCCAAGGCGGTCGCAAGCCCGGGCAGTGCGTCGACGGCGACGACAAAGCCGCGAAGACCGCGCTTCAAAACCAGTCCAATCAAGCGAACGGACAGCTCGCGACCGTGCGCTCGCAGAAGAGCTCCGCGGGCTGCGTTTACTGAGTCACGGCGAGGAGAAGCCACCCGCCGGGCGCGGGCCGCGATCGCCCGCAGCGACGCGCATGGGGAGCAGGACGGTGAACGCCGTCCCGTCGCCGTCGCTGCGGGTCAGCTCGAGCTCACCGCCATGCGCGCGCGTGATCTCACGTGCGATGTACAGGCCAAGGCCGAGGCCTTTGTGACGCTGGCCTCCCTCTCCTCGGTAAAACGGCTCGAACAAGTGCTCGACGAGCTCTTTGCCGATCGGAGCCCCGTCGTTGTGAACGACGAGCTGCATGTCCGTGCCGCTCTTGAGGAGCCGAACGCGGATGGGAGCTCGTGCGTCACCGTGCTCGATCGCGTTACCGACGAGGTTCGAGATCACTTGCGCGAGGCGATCACGATCCCAGCTGCCGATGATCTCTTCTTCCATCTCCACCACGACCTCACGCGCTGGGTACATCGCGCGTAGCTCTTCGACGATCTCGCGCACGAGCACGCCGGCATCGACTTGCTCGACCTCGATCCGAAGCGACGAGGCCCCGTGCTGCTCACTTCGCGTGTAGTCGAGCAGATCACGGATCATTCGCGTCATCCGGGCGGCGCTCGAAGCGACGCGCTGCGCGGCGCGCGTGATCTCGGGCCGAGCGAGCGGATTGGCGACGATGAGCTGCGCGCCCATCGAGATGGCGCCGAGCGGATTGCGGAGATCGTGGCTGAGTATCCCCAGCATCCGGCCGCGAAACGCGGCGTCTTGACGAAGCGTCTCCTCCGATTGGCGCATCACCTCTTCGGCGGCGTCGGCCATCGCGATGTCGAAGAACCGATGGATCCTCACCTGCGTCCCGACGTCGAGCAGCTCCGCCGCGACGCCGCCCGCGAGCACCTCGATCGTCACCTCACGCAAGATGGAGAGATCCGCGAGGGCGCCCTCGAGCAAGAAGTCCTGCTCGGCTTTGCTGCGTCCATGATCGCGAGCCGCTTGTCGAACGTGCTCGCCTTCGAGCTCGGCGGCGAGCTCCTCGATCAGCTCGTGCACATGATGGCGAAGGGATCGACGTAACGGATACTCGGACTCGCGCGCGCCGCGCACGCGCTCTTCCCATCGAAGGACGATGGCGCTTTTGTCGCGACGTAATGCATGGGATAGCGACACTTCCGACGATTGGAACGAGGTGGACGAAGACATCGACAGGCTGAGCCACCAATGCAGGACGTGCGCCCATGCGGTCGCGAGTGAGGCTTCCTCACGCGCCCAAAGAAATAACGGCCCAAAAAGGCCGTCGAAACAGGCCTGGTGTGGCGCCATAACGCGCAGCTCGGCCTTCTGCCACACTCACGCGAGGCTGGCTCCGCCTTGGCCAACGACGACGTGCCAGCGGAGCGTGGGTCGTGAGCAAAATGCGACGGCAACCCCGTTCCAAAGTGCACGAGCCGAGCTCGACCCCCAGATTTCCATCTGATTCTGCCGGTACATCCATTGCAGAGGCGCGACGGACCTTAACATGCGCCGCCCGCTCCCTTTCTTTCTCGTCCCGCTCCTTACCACCGCCACCTCCTTCCTTCCGATCGCCTGCACCGAGAGCGACGCGCGCGTCGACGGCGCGGATGCGTCCACGGTCGAAGACGCGGGCACAGACGCGCGGCCGAAGACCCCGCACGACGCCGGCGTCGAGGACAGCAGCCGTCCGTTCGCGAACGTCTACCCTGCTCCGCACGCCGACCCGCGCCAGCTGACGAAGCTGAATGGTCCCGTGCTCGAGCATCCCCACGTCGTCCCCATCTTCTATGGAGACGACGCCGATCGCGCCGCCACCGAGGCGATCCTCACGCAGCTTCCGGGCTCGGCGTACTGGGCAGGGTTGACGGAGTATGGCGTCGCGGACATCACGATCGAGCCAAGCGTCATCCTCGCGACCACGGCGCCTACGACCTATTCGCTCTCCGACATCGAGAAGACGATCGCCGACCTCTTCACGCGTGCGGGCAGCCCCGCTCCGTCTCCGGATGGCACGCAGATCTACACCGTGTTCTTTCCGCGGCAGACCACGGTGAGCCAAGCCGATGGCTCGCCGTTCTGCGACTACGGCGGCGCCTATCACGAGGAGGTCTCCGCCACCGCCACGACGAAGGCCTTCTCTTATGCCGTTGTCCCTCACTGCTCGCCTTCGTTCGACAACTACATGGTGGCGACGACACACGAGCTGATCGAGGCGGCGACGGACCCGTTTCCGCTGACGAGCCCCGCGTGGGCCGGGACGGACAACAACCACGTCGGCTTTCGCGGAGAGATCGGCGACCTCTGCGACTACGGCGGCCAGCTCGACGCGATCGGCGCGCCGCTCTTCGGCTCGCGCGTCGAGCGCATGTTCTCGAACGCGCGCAGCCTGAAGAGTCAGGATCCTTGCTTTCCGGAGCTTGGCGTTCCCTTCTTCGGCGCCGCTCCGCGTCCAGCCGACGATGTCGTCGTCAGCGATTTCGTGCTCGGGCAGGTCTCGGGTCGCGGTGTTCGGGTGCCCAACGGCCAATCGAAGACGATCACGCTCTCGCTCTTCAGCGATCGCGATATCGGTGAGTGGCGCGTGAACGCCAAGGCCTACCGTGCGCAGGCGCTCATCCCGTCGTCGAACGTCGCGCTCTCGCTCGACGGCTCGGGCGGCAGAAACGGCGACGAGCTCCATCTCTCGATCACGCGAACCTCCCCGAGCGACGGCGGCGGCGACGTGATCTTCGTCACCTCCTACTCATCCGCCACGTTCTGGATCGACACCATCTACGTCGGCGAGTGACCCCCCCACGCCGCTAGCGGCGAACGCGCAGCGCCTTCACGAAGCCGGTCGCGCGACGGAGCGCCGCGTCGGAGTCTGCCGAATGCGTGCCCGGTCCGTCGAGCATTCCCCCAACGATCCACTCGCCGGGAGACCTGCCGGGAACGAGGAATCGTGCTTCGTTGTGCCGAGGCCCGCCGAGCGCGAGGTCGAGCGGCGCGACCTCGCTCGTTCCGTCAGCGCGGAGAAGACGGGCGAAGACGTGGCTCTCCTCGGAGATGCTCGCCCCGTTCGGGTTTTGCCAATAGCCGCTCGCGCCAACGACGAGGAGCCCCTCCTTCACCGGCGCGACGTCGAAGACGATGTCACTTCGCTCGACGTCGACCGTGCGCGTGGAGACGCTGCCGTCGATCCCCACATGCGCGACGAGCCCATCGAACCCGGTCCCCTCGGCGTTCCATCGCTCCGTGCGACCAAGCGCATACACGCCGTCCTTGTCGGCCGCGCGAAGCGCATAGAGCTGCTCGTCGTTGGGCGTCGAGATCACCGACGTGCCGAGGCGCTTTCCATTGCGTGCTACGTGTGAGATGAACGCGTCGAGCAAATATGCGCGCGATAAGCGATTACGGAATGCCGTCCCGTGCGTGCGCCGACGAACACGTCTTCACCGTCGGCCGCGATTCGCGCCGCGTCGTGGGTGTGCTCTTCGATCGGCGATCGCGACTCAGCCGGCGAGGAGGATCACGATCGACGTGAGCGTCCTCGCGTGTCGCAAAACGCTTCAGCTGGGCTTGGGGCGCGCTTGCTTCCAGCGCACGAGCCACATCCCGCCCGCGACGAGGGCGCTCACGAGGCCCATCATGCCGTATCGATCACGGAGCTCGTGGAGGACGCTCACGTAGTCGTCCATCTTGCCGAGCTGAGCTTGGGCCGCCGACGCGCGCTCGGCGTCGAGCTCGAAGCGCACGGCCTGGACGATCGCCACGAGCGCGCAGAGCGTCATGCCGACCGCGATCGCGGTGAAGAACCGGCGGTTCTTCTGCGCCTGGTTCATCACGGCGGCTGAACGATTCCGTTGCACCCGAGCGGCTTCGCGAGCTGGGCCTCGTAGTCCGTCTTGGTCTGGTACCAGCCCGCGTTGGGGTTCGACGGGTTGTCCTTCGGGATGGCGATGATCTCGAAGTCTGCAGGACGGATGAACTCGAGATCCCTCGAGCCGAGGAGCCCATCCCACGTCTCGGCGGGATTGGCGTCGGAGTGCACCTTGGCGCTCTCGGCGACGAGCGGGACGTTGCCTCCGTCGGCGAGGATCATCCCGTACACGTGGAGCGCGTGGACGATCGCCTTGGCGCCCGGCGTCTTGATCCGAGGATCGGTCTCGAGGATGGTCGACTTGAGGCGAAGACGCGCGCCGTACGGGATCCCCGTCGTGGAGGCGCCAGCGGTGCTGCCGTGGCTCGCGGGATACACGACGTTGGGCGTGTTCTTGTCCTTCACGATGCCGCGGATGTAGTCGTTTTGAATGATGAAGCGGAGCGCGTGGTTGATCGCTCCTTTCTTCGTCTCACGGTAACCGATGAGGCCGGGCGTAATGGGTAATCCTGCGGCGTCTGCGCTCGTACAACCTTGGCCGCGGTTCGAGCGCGGATAGGTCTTATCGAGCTTCCAGAGCGCGACATATCCATCCCACGTATTTCCGTTTTTATGAGCTTGGTAAACCTCATAAAGGCGATTGGCCGGTGTATCGAAGATGAGCATGTGGCAGTCCTCACCGCCGGGACAGCTCATGTAGTCGTGATCGCCTTCGATGTAGCCCTTGGCCGGGATCGGCACCGGGACCGCGTCGCCTTCGTCGTCGGGTGGAAAGTTCGTGGGCGTCCCGCCGGTCCCATTGAGGACGTTGAAGGAGAAGTCGACTTGGAAGACGTCGTTCACGCCCCACGTCTTCAGCGCCGCCATCATCTCCGTGGAGTGCTGCGCCGTCGGGGCCATGTCGATGGGCCGGTACCATTCGGTGGTCGTGCGCCAGATCGAGTTGCCCGGGATGAGCCCGTCGTCGGGCGCGCCGCTGCTTCCGCTCGCCCCGCTGCTTCCCGACGCGCCGCTGCTCCCGGACGCGCCGCTGCTCGCCCCGCTGCTCCCCGAGGCGCCGCTGCTCGACGCACCGCTGCTCGACGCGCCAGAGCTGCTGCCCGACGCCGCGCCGCCGCTGTCGCCGTCGCTCGAGCATGCGAGCACGAGGGCGCCTGCGAGACAGCCGGTCGAGAGTGCGGTGACGAGCACGGACTTGACGATCGTTCGCATCACGCGATCGTACCAGCTCCAAAGCGCTTTCGCGCCCCGCTAAACCCGCTGTTCGGGCGGCATCTCCAAGACTGCAGCACCATTGATTTGTCCGGCCTTGAGCCTCGCCAGAGCGACGTTGGCCTCGTGGAGGGGAAAGCGATCCGTCGTGGTCTTGATCGGGATACGAGCTGCCAAATCGAGCAGCTCACGTGCGTCTTCGCGCGTGAAATTCGCGACGCTGCGAATGCTTCGCTCGAGCCACAGGTCGTCGTAGTCGAAGCGCGGCACTTCATCGAGGTGGATCGCGTTGACGACGACCGTCCCGCCGCGGTCGAGCGCCTTCAAGGCCGCGACGACGACGCTCCCTGCAGGCGCAAACGTGATGGCGGCGTCGAGCCGCTCGCTTGGCTTGTCGTCATAGCTCCCGACCCACGCGGCGCCCATCGCGCGGGCACGCTCACGTTCGGCGCTCGAACGCGTGGCGACGTAGACGTCACATCCCCAGTGGAGCGCGACCTGCATCGTGAGGAGCGCAGACGCTCCGAATCCGTAGAGTCCCAGTCGCGGGCGACGTCGGCCGCGCGCGGGATGAACGCCGCTGATCTTGAGCGCGCGATAACCGATGACGCCACCGCAGAGAAGCGGCGCGGCGTCGAGGTCGCTGAACGAGCCCGGGATGCGGAGCGCGAACGACGCGCGGACGGCGACTTCGGTGGCGTATCCACCGTCGCGATCCCATCCTGTGAGCTCGGCGCGCTCGCAGAGATTCTCGCGGCCCTCGAGGCATCGCTCGCACGCTCCGCACGCGTGCGCGAGCCACGCGACGCCCGCGCGATCGCCCACGTTCCAATCGGAGACGCCCGCGCCGACGCCGACGACGCGCCCGACGATCTGGTGTCCAGGCACGATCGGGAGCGCACGCGCTGGGAGATCGCCCTCGCAGATCTGCAGATCGGTCCGGCACACACCGCACGCGGCCACGCCAAGGACGATCTCGCCTGCCTTCGGCTCGAGACGCGCGGCGGACGTCACCGGCTCGAGCGGGCCATCGACGTCCGCGCGCAGAGGCGCGGGCCTGGAGAGACGCATCGCGATCATCGTGCGGTCTCGAGTCTCACAGCCCTGCGCCGTCCGCAAGCCGCGCACGTCTTGCGCCGTCTGCAGTCTCTGCGTCGCAGGGCACGCATGGCACGCGCGGGCGGCTCGTCTCCGTCGAGGTCCGATCCTTGCTCGTGTGGGGTCGGCACTTCCATCCGAGCGAAGAACGATGAACAACGACACTGCGAGCCGCGGCATCGCGGCGATCGTCGAGCGACATCGCGCCGACGCCTCGCGCCTCGTGCAGATCCTCCACGACGTGATGACGGAGGAGGGTGTGATCTCGCCGCAGACGATCACGGAGCTTGCCTCGAGGTTGAACGTCCCGCGTGGTCGCGTGGAGGGAGTCGCGGGCTTCTATTCGTTCTTCGCGCTCGAGGATCGCGGTCGCTACCGCGTGCTCTTCAGCGACAACATCACCGATGAGATGGCGGGCAGCCGTGAGCTACGCCAGCGCATGCTCGACGCACTCGACCTCAAGCTCGGTGAGGTGAGCCGCGACGGGCTGGTGTCGATCCGGACGACGAGCTGCACCGGCCTCTGCGACCAAGGTCCGGCGATGCTCGTCAACGACCGCGCCATCGCGCGCCTCACGCCTGCGCGGATCGGCGCCATCACGTCGCTCATCCGCGGGGCGGTGCCGCTCGATCACTGGCCCGCCAACCTCTTCGTCATCCACTCTCACATCGAGCGGACCGATCTCGTCCTCGCGACCCCGTTCGTGCCCGGCGAGGCGATCGACGCGGCGATCGCACGCGGCCCCGAGGCGACGCGCGACGAGATCCTCAAGTCGGGCCTCCGCGGCCGCGGCGGAGCAGGCTTCTCGACGGGCGAGAAGTGGAACGCATGCGCAGCGGCGAAGGGCACGGAGCGCTACGTCGTGTGCAACGCGGATGAAGGAGAGCCTGGGACCTTCAAGGACCGTGAGCTCTTCATGCATCGCGCGGCGCTCGTGATCGAGGGCATGATCGTCGCGGGATATGCCGTCGGCGCGACGAAGGGCTTTCTTTACCTTCGCGCCGAATATCCCTTCCTCGTCGCGCCGCTCCGCGCGCTCCTCGAGGAGCATCGCCAAAAGGCGCTCCTCGGTACGAACATTCGCGGGCTCAAAGGCTTCGACTTCGATATCGATATCCACCTCGGCGCGGGGGCTTATGTGTGTGGTGAGGAGTCGGCGCTGCTCGAGTCGCTCGAGGGCAAGCGCGGTATCCCTCGCAATCGCCCTCCTTATCCCGTGACCCACGGCTACCAGCAAAAGCCTACGGTCGTGAACAACGTCGAGACGCTGGCGGCCGCCGCGCTCGTCGCACGTCACGGCGCAAGCTTCTTGCGAACGGTCGGCACCGCGAAGTCCGCCGGCACGAAGGTGCTCTCGGTGTCCGGCGACGTCGTTCGTCCAGGGATTTACGAATACCCCTTTGGCGTGACGATTCGTCAAGTGCTCGACGACGCCGGCGCGGTGGACGCGCAGGCGGTGCAGGTGGGTGGCCCGTCCGGGATGCTCCTCTCCGCCACCGAGTTTCGACGGCGGATCGCCTTCGAAGACGTGCCGAGCGCCGGCGCCTTCATGGTGTTCAACGCGTCACGCGACATGCTCGAGGTGGTCGACAATTTCACACGCTTCTTCGCGCACGAGAGCTGTGGGTTCTGCACGCCGTGCCGCGTGGGCACGACGCTCAGCGCCCAGATGATGAACCGGATCGCGGTGGGCCGTGGCACGCGCCGCGACATGAAAGACCTCGAGCGCGTCTCGCGGCTGATGAAGGCTTCGAGCCATTGCGGCCTCGGCAGCACCGCCGGCAACCCCGTGCTCGACGCGCTCGCGCGGTTTCGGCCGTCGTTCGAGCGGCGGCTGCGATCGCTCGATGTCTTGCCGACGTTCGATCTCGACGAGGCGCTCGCGCCCGCGCGCGAGGCGACCGCACGTGATGACGCCGCCGCCCACCTCGATGAGGAAGGACCATGACCGCACCCTACACACCCGCGCCTGGCGCTTCGCTGAGCGGCGACGCGCTCGAGGACCGTCCTACGTTCCAGCTCGACGGCGTCGACGTCCCGTTCACCGAGGGACAGTCGGTGCTCGCCGCCGCGCTCGCCGCAGGGCACTTCATCCCGTACCTCTGCTACCACCCCGAGCTCGGCGAACACGGCAGCTGCAAGGTGTGCACGGTGAAGATCAACGGCCGCACGCACGCGAGCTGCACGATGCCTGCACGCGCGGGCGACGTCGTCGAGTCCGAGACCGAGGAGATCCGCGAGCTGCGGAAGACGCTCGTCCAGTTCCTCTTCACCGAGGGCAATCACTTTTGCCCGTCGTGTGAGGCGAGCGGTAGCTGCACGCTCCAGGCGGTCGCCTACGACCTCGGAATGACGAACGCGCACTTCAGCCCGATGTTCCCGAGTCGGCCGATCGACGCGTCGCATCCCGACGTGCTGCTCGAATACAATCGCTGCATTCTCTGCGAGCTCTGCGTGCGCGCGAGCGCGGTCGTGGATGGAAAGAGCGTCTTCGCTCTCTCCGGGCGCGGGATCACGAAGCACCTCGTCGTGAGCTCGGAGTCGGGCAAGCTCGCCGACACGAACCTCGCGCTCTCGGACAAGGCGATGGACGTGTGCCCGGTCGGCGTCATTCTCCGCAAGCGACACGCGTTTCGCACGCCGATCGGCCAGCGTAAATACGATCAGCACCCGATCTCCGAGGTCGCCGCCCACGGGAAGAACTCTCATAGCGCGGCGGGCTCGCTCACCGACGTTACGGAGAAGCCATGACCGGCCATGCCGCGCCCATCTCGATTGCGACGCCTCCCACGAAGAAGCTACGCGTGGCCACGACCTCGCTCGCGGGGTGCTTTGGCTGTCATATGTCTCTCCTCGACATCGACGAGCGCATCGTCTCGCTCCTCGACCTCATCGAGCTCGACGCCTCTCCGCTCACCGATATCAAGCATTGCGGCCCTTGTGATTTGGGGCTCATCGAGGGCGGACTGTGCAATGCCGATAACGTGCATACGCTCAGAGTATTTCGCGAGAGGTGCAAGATCCTCGTCGCCGTCGGCGCGTGCGCGATCAACGGCGGCCTCCCCGCGCAGCGCAACCATCTCGATATCCGGGATTGTCTCCAAACCGTGTATCTCACCGGCACCGGCATCGAGCGTGGATTCATCCCGAACGACCCCGAGCTCCCCTTGCCGCTCAAGCAGGTTCATCCGCTCCATGACGTCGTGAAGATCGATTACTTCTTGCCAGGCTGCCCGCCGCCGGCAGAGACCTTTTGGCGGTTCCTTACGGATCTCATCGCCGGCCGAACACCAACGCTCGAGCATGGGCTCATCCACTATGACTGACAACGAACACGTGACGGTTCACTCTCCTCTCGACACCGCCGAGCATCCCGAGAAGCTAAAGCGAGTCGTGATCGAGCCGGTCTCGCGTGTCGAGGGCCACGGCAAGGTCACCATCTTGCTCGATGATCACAACAAGGTGCATCAGGTGCGCCTGCATATCGTCGAGTTCCGCGGCTTCGAGCGCTTCATCCAAGGGAGGCCGTTCTGGGAGGTCCCCGTGATGGTCCAGCGCCTCTGCGGGATCTGTCCCGTCAGCCATCACCTCGCCGCCTCGAAGGCCCTCGATCGGGTCGTGGGCGTCAAGACGCTCACGCCGGCCGCGGAGCGCATCCGGCGGCTGATGCACTACGGTCAGGTGCTCCAGTCGCACGCGCTCCACTTCTTTCACCTCGCCTCCGCCGACCTCCTCCTCGGCTTCGAGAGCGACGTGCAGAAGCGAAACATCGCGGGCGTGCTCGCCGCCTATCCGGATCTCGCGCGTCAGGGCGTCCTCCTCCGCAAGTTCGGCCAAGAGATCATTCGCATGACGGCGGGCAAGCGCGTTCATGGGACCGGAGCGATCCCTGGCGGCGTGAACAAGAGCATGACCGCGGAGGAGCAGGCGGAGCTCCTTCGCGCGCTCCCGGACGTCCTCACGTGGGCCGAGACGGGCGTGCGGCTCATCGCCGACCTGCATACGCGGCACAAGGCGCTCTACGACGCCTTCGGGACGGTGCGCTCGAACCTCCTCTCGCTCGTCGGCAAGGACGGCAAGCTCGATCTCTACGATGGCGTGATTCGCGCGCGCGACGCCGACGGAAAGATCATCCTGAACGACCTCGCCTGCGAGGACTACCAAGGTGCCATCCACGAGAACGTGCGCTCGTGGAGCTACATGAAGTTCCCCTTCCTGACGCTGCGAGGCGCCGAGGAGGGTTGGTACAAGGTCGGCCCGCTCGCGCGCATCCAGAACTGCGACTCGATCGGCACGCCACGCGCGGAGGCCGCGCGCCAGGAGCTCCTCGCCACGTTCGGAGGGGCGATCGTCCATGCGCCGCTCGCCTTCCACTGGGCGCGCATGATCGAGCTGCTTCACACGGCCGAGGTGATCGAAGGCCTCCTCCACGATCCGGCCCTCCTCGGCACCGATCTCGTCGCGAGCGGCCCGCGCGCGCATAGCGGCATCGGTATCCTCGAAGCGCCGCGCGGAACGCTCATTCATCACTACGAGGTCGACGACGACGACCTCGTCACGATGTGCAACCTGATCGTCTCGACCACGCACAACAACCAGGCGATGAACGAGGTCATTCGGGAGGTCGCGCGCCGCTACCTCGACGGCCATGAGCCCACCGAAGGCCTCTTGAACCACATCGAGGTCGCCATCCGCGCGTTCGATCCGTGCCTGTCGTGCGCCACCCATGCGCTCGGCAAGATGCCGCTCTGGGTCGAGATCGTCGATCGCGACGGCAAGCTCCAACACCGCGTCGTGCGCAACGGAGAGTCCCTATGACGATCTCGACGAGCCCAACACCCCACGTTCTCGTGTTTGGCGTCGGCAATCCTTCGCGCGGGGATGACGCGATCGGCCCGCTCTTCATCGAGCGAGCACGCGAGATGTTCGCCGACGAGATCGCCAAGGGCGACCTCGAGCTCCTCACCGACTTTCAGCTCCAGGTCGAGCACGCGCTGGATTTGACGAACCGCGACTGCGTCGTGTTCGTCGACGCGAGCGTGTCGGCCGCCGCACCGTTCGAGTACGGCCCGGTGGAGGCCGCGCTCGAGCCAAGCTTCTCGACGCACGTCCTCTCGCCCGAAGAGGTGCTCGAGACGTACCGAACGATCACGGGGACGCCGCCGCCGGCATGGGTGCTCGCGATCCGCGGCGAATCGTTCGAGCTCGGCGACGCGCTCTCGCCTGCGGCCGCCGCCAACCTCGACGCAGCGCTCTCCTTTCTGCGCGCTCGGCTGCGAGGACCGCTCACCGAAGCGCCGCGAGAGCCGCGGCCATCTTCTGCGACGAGATCGGCACTGGCGTCTTGAGCTCGGGCGCGAAGATGGCGACACGAAGCTCTTCGAAGAGCCAACGCAGCTCGCTCGCCGTCGCGCGATCCTTCGCCGAGGCCTGCTTCGCCTCGAACGTCTTCCAGAGCGGGGTGAACGGCGCGAGCTTGTCGGCGTCTTTGCGTGGGTCGCTGATCGCCCGCTGCAGGCGTGCTTGGGCGGCGCGGAGATAACGCGGAAAGTGCTCGAGCCTGGCGAGCGGCACGCTGGCCATGAGGTCGTCGGGAAACAGCAGCGCGAGCTGCGCCTGGATATCCGTTATCGCGTAGTGGCCGCTTGGGTGCTTTGAGGCGTTCCGGAGCGCCAACAACGTCTTATCGAGCTCCGTCCTTATGGGCTTTAGCGCGTCGGATAACACGGTAAAGGCTGGCGCGATGCGCGGAGCGCCCGCCGCCAGCAGCGCGTCGAACGCGCGTTTGTCGCGCGGAAGCGCACCCTCGTCGAGCTTGAACGCGAGGTCGATGATCCGGACCAGCACCATCGCTTGAAAGCTCGCGATCTCCGCCCGTGAAGGCTGCGCGCCACCTGCGCGGGCGAAGGCCGGCGGGAGCCGCGGAGAGATCGCCGAGATCGTCTGCTTCGCCGCGATCATGAGGAGCCGCCGCACGCCGGCGCGCGAGGCCTCCTCTGCTGCCGCCGCGGACTCGAGCAACACCAGGTCGACCGACTTCGACCGGTCGACGAGCGCAGGGTACGTGCGAACGTCGAGGCTCCCCACGCGGCGCGTAACGAACGGCGGGAGCTCGCCGAAATCCCACGTCGTGATGCCCGTCCGCTCCCATGGCGACGACTTCGCCGTGGCGGCCGGCGACGCCGCGCTCTTCCACACCGCGCGTGCTCGCGCGCCGAGCTGCTTGAAGAGCGCGTCGATGTCGCGGCTCTGGGCGACGACCTTCCCTCGCTCGTCGACCACACGGCACGTGAGCCGGAGATGCTGCGCGATGCTATCGAGCCGAAACGCGTCGGGGTCGATCTGCGCGCCCGTCACCTCGGCGATCGCGCGCGTGAGCGCCGGGATCATTGGCCCGTCGAACGGTCGCGTCTTCGCCGCCACCGCACGCGCGATCTCGGGGATCTCACCGTCGCCGCCAAGCTCTCGACGGACGCCCTTCGCGAGCTCGTAGAGGAGCGCCGTGATCTTCTCGCGATGCCATCCGGGGATCGTCCAATCGAGCTCACCCGGATCGAGCTGAGGGAGGAGGACGAGCGGCACGGTGAGCGTGATCCCGTCGTCGTCCGCGGAGGGATCGAACTTGTACGTGATCGCCAGCTTCGTTCCATGAAACGTGATCGCGTCCGGGTAATCGCTGGGAGAGAGCTCTTGATCCCCGGTGAGGACGTCTTCGAGCGAGAGCACGAGGAGGTTTGGGTCGTCTTTCTCGGCTCGTTCGCGCCATATCTCGAATGTCTTGCCGTTGACCACGTCCGCCGGAATGCGTCGATCGAAGAACGCGAGGAGCGCGTCGTCGTTCGCGAGCATGTCGCTCCGCCGCGCCTTGTCGCGAAGCTTCGCCACTTCGAGCAAGAGCTCGCCGTTCTTCTGCTGAAACGTCCCTCGCGTCTTGTACTCACCGCGCACGAGCGCGTGATCGAGGAACATGTCACGGGCGAGGTGGGGCGCCACGTTGGCGTAGTCGACGTGTTGATCTCGCGTAATCGACAGTCCAAAGAGGGTAATGTGCTCTTTGATCGACGCCCGCGCAGACTTCTCGGACCAATGCGGATCCGAATAACTACGCTTTAGCAAATGCGGGCCTGCCTCGATGAGCCACTCGGGCTCGATCTTCGCGACCGTACGCGCAAAGAGCTGCGTCGTCTCCACGAGCTCGAACGCCATGACCCATTGCGGCGGCTTCTTCGCGAGCGCCGACGACGGGTGAATCGCAAAGCGGGTTTGCTTTGCGCCCATATAGACCCGTTGCTCCGGATTCCACTTACCCACTTTGGACAGTAGGCCGGTCAGGAGCGCGCGGTGCAACGTGTCGCCGCTACTGCTCGCGTTGTTCGGGGCATTTTTTAGGCCATTCTTCGGGCCGCGGTCCGAGATGCGCAGCTCTTTGACGATCTCCTCGAGCTGGCGGTGAATCTCGCCCCACTCCCGAACGCGTAGGAACGACAAGAAGCTCTCTTTGCACGTACGGCGCAACGTCGACGTGCTCTTTCGCTCCGCCTCTTTGACGAAGTCCCAGAGGCGGAGGAGGCTCACGAAGTCGCTGCGCTCGTCGCGAAAGCGGCGATGCATGTCATCGGCCTTCTGCTGCAAATCCCGCGGGCGCTCGCGTGGATCCTGAACGTTGAGCGCCGCCGCGACGATCAGGATTTCGCGGAGACATCCGAGCTCCGCGCCCGCGAGGATCATCCTTCCGATGCGTGGATCGACCGGGAACCGCGCGAGCTGATGCCCGAGCGGCGTGAGCTCGCGTGATCGCTCGTTGCCTGCCGTGATCGCGCCGAGCTCCTCGAGGACGCGATAGCCCTCGGCGATCGATCGAGGCTGCGGCGGGTCGAGGAACGGGAAGTCGTCGACGTCGCCGAGGCCGAGCGACTTCATGCGCAGGATGACGCCGGCGAGGCCGGTGCGTTTGATCTCCGGATCGGTGAAGGCCGGGCGCGCCTTGAAGCTCTGCTCGTCGTAGAGGCGCACGCAGATGCCGTCGCGCACGCGCCCGCAGCGGCCTTTTCGCTGATCGGCGCTCGCTTGGGAGATCCCCTCGATTTGAAGCCGCGTGGTGCCAGACCGCGGGTCGTAACGAGAGAGGCGCGCGACGCCCGTGTCGACGACGTACACGATGCCCGGGATCGTGATCGACGTCTCGGCGACGTTCGTCGCGAGGATGACGCGCCGCTCGGGGATGCTCGCGAAGACCTTGCCCTGCTCGCCCGCCGACAGGCGCGCGTAGAGCGGCTGGATGACGGTGTGCCGGAGCCTCCGCTGCACGAGCTCGTTCTCGCACTCGCGGATCTCACGCTCGCCCGGGAGAAAGACGAGGATGTCGCCGCGCGGATCGAGCGAGGTCACGTTGGCGACGGCGTTGGCCACTGCGTCGGGCAGGTCGGCGTCTTCGAGCGGCGGCTCGTAGAGCACGTCGACCGGGTACGTACGCCCCTCCACTTGAATGACGGGCGCACCGCCGAAGTGCTCGGAGAAGCGCTCGGTCTCGATCGTCGCCGAGCTCACGATCACCTTCAAATCCGGGCGCTCGGGCAAGATCCGCTTCAGCCAGCCGAGCAAGAAATCGATCGTGAGGCTTCGCTCGTGCGCCTCGTCGATGACGAGGGTGTCGTAGCGCCGGAGCAGCCGATCGCCCTGGATCTCCGCGAGCAAGATCCCGTCGGTCATGAACTTCACGTAGGTCCTCGGCGACGTCCGATCGTCGAAGCGGACCTGGTACCCGACGTCGGTGCCGAGCGGTGAGCCGAGCTCGGTCGCGACGCGGGCGGCAACGCTGGTCGCAGCGATGCGTCGCGGCTGCGTGACGCCGATGATCTTCTCGAGGCCACGACCCATCGCGAGCGCGATCTTCGGGAGCTGGGTCGTCTTTCCGGATCCGGTCGCGCCCGAGACGATCACGACCTGATGGCCGTCGATCGCGCGCGCGATGTCCGCGACGCGCGCGGAGATCGGCAGCTCCGGCGGGAATCGAATGGGCGAGTCGGGTTCGCGATCGCTGGGGCTCATCGACGGGCGGCCTTGCTTTACCACGACGGATGCCGCGGTCCGCACGATCGGAAGAGAGAGACAGCGCTTCGCGCCTCCACCCGGCGCTGCTAAGGAGCACGGATGCGTTCGCTCCTTTCGCGACGGTCTGCCTCACGCGCAGCGCTGGTCCTCCTCCCGATCCTCGGCGCCTTCGCCGTGAACGCGTGCTCGTCCGACGACACCCCCGCCAGCGCGACGAACCTCGACGCAGGTGACGAACAGGCGCCCGACGCGGACGAGGTGACCGACGCGGGCGACGAAGACGCGGGGCCGCCGGAAGCGCCGCAGTCGCTCGAGGGTTGCACGCCGGATCCTGGACCTCCGATGCAAGATGGCGGCGCCGACGCGGGCGACGCGAGCGCCGACGCAGGCGCCGACCCGATCGGCGGAGCTGACAAGCTGACGCTGGCAGACGCGCTCGCCGGCTATCCCGATGTCCCTGGTGTCCTCACAGCGCTCATCACGACCGAAGAAGGCGCGATTCGATGTGAGCTCTTCGAGAAGGCCGCGCCGATCACGGTCGCGAACTTCGTCGGCTTGGCCCGAGGCACGCGGCCTTACCTCGAGAACGGCGTCTGGAAGACGGGACGGTTCTACGACGGCCTCCTCTGGCATCGTGTCATCCCAGGCGTCGTCATCCAGGGCGGTGATCCGCTCGGAAACGGCACGGGCGGCCCTGGGTATGACGGCATCGTCGAGAACCAGGTCGACGAGCCGCTCGGGACGCTCGCCGAGGCTGCGCGGATCAAGCCGAGCGGCAGTCAGTTCTATGTCGTCGTCGGAAAGGGACCGGCGCCGAAATACAACGTGTTTGGCACTTGCACTACGGCGGTGGCGATAAAGATTGCGAGCACCCCACGGGACAAAGACGATCGCCCGAAGACAGACGTCCACATGAAGCGCATCGACATCGCGCGATGCCCCGCCAAATGAATCCATGACGGTCGGTTTCGTTCCGGCGTTTCAGCCGAAGATCGACGCCTCGTTCGAGGGCGATGGAGCCTCGATATTTCACTACGCCGCCGAGCTCGATCTCCTCGCCGAGGAGCACGGGCTCCCGCTCCTCACGTCCTTCGCCGACGATCGCGAGCCGCCGCCCGACTTCGACGGCGCGCCGGAAGAGCTCGGGGAGGCGATCGGACCGTGGACCGCGTGGTTCTCGCCCACCGATGGCCTTCGCTCCGTCGAAGGTCTCCTCGACGTGCTCGAAAACACACCGAGCGCGCGAAGGCTTCCGTTCGCCTCCGGCGTCATCCTCGATCTCACGGCGCTCCGCGACGTGCTCCTCGTCGCGAAGAAGCGCAAAGCGAAGTTTCGCCTCGAGATCGCCTGATCTCTTTCGTTCTTCTTTCTTCACGCTCGCGGAGACGGCCGAGTCGCTCGAAGACTAGGGCGTGGCCGGTCGAAACTGCTTTCGGATCTTCTTGAGGAACGTCTTCGTGCACTGACCGTGCGTCGCTTCGTGGTCGATGATCTCGCGCGTGAGGCGCGCCTTCACGTCTGCGGTGAGGTTCGGCGCGTCGCGGATTTCTTTGGCGAGCACGTCTCCCATCGGCGTGCTTGGCCACGTCTGCTTCTCGACGACGGGCGCCCGATTCGACTGCAGGTGATGCGCCGGCTTCGTCTTCGTCACGTCGTGAAAGCCGGTGTCCTCGCCGCGCCGTCCGCTGCCATGGCAAGCGGGGCATTTGGCGACTTGGCCCCAGGCGTTCTCGAGGCGTCCATCACCGCCACATACGCCGCATAGATCAATCTCACGCAGCTCGTTCGACATGGTGGGCCTCCGACCGTGACCTTACTCCTTTCGCAGCCGCGCGCTCGAGGAAAGGTTCCGCCGGTCGCACGAGGGCTCGTCGCCCTCGATGCGCCGCCGCGGCAAAAGCCTGCGTTCCTGTCACGGAGGAGGAGGCTGGACGGACGCCCAGCTTGGACGCTTCTCGAGCGCATTCAGCGCCCGCCGCACGTTTCGGTTCGTCTCGAGGAGCTCCGCGCCTTCGGGGAAGACGCCGATCGTCGAGAGGATCGGAGCGATGAAGAGGTCCGCGAGCGAGAGAGCGCTTCCGGCGATCCACTCCGACTTCGCGTACGCCGCGTCGAGGAGCTCGAGGTCGTGCTTGAGCGCGGGGACGGCCTTCGCGATCTCGTCGCGGTTCGGCTTCCCGTCGGTGGGAAAAATGTACTTCAAGGCGTAGCCGGTGATCGTGTGGCCGTAGACGTACGCGTTGATCGCGCTGATCCACTGGTTCATCAGCGCGCGCTCGCGCGGGTTCTTCGGCGTGAGCGAGGGACCGGCGAAGACCTCATCGACATACTGCGTGATCGCCGAGGTCTCGAAGAGACGAAAGCCGTCATGCTCGAGGATCGGGACACGTCCCCACGGATGAAGCGCGAGATGCGACGGCGCCTTATGTTCGACGGGGCGGTTGTCGTGCGCGACGCCCTTCTCGGCGAGCGTGAGGCGCGCCGTTCGGACGTAGCTCGATTGCGGCGGACCAAAGACGATGACGTTGGACATAGGCTCTCCTCTTTCGATGACGGAATCAGGCGCTCTGGCCTGCGTTCATCCAGGCGTCGAACGAAGAGCGCCCCGATCGACACGAAATCGACCGGGGCCGCGAATTTCTATTTCGAGTGCGATTTCACATGCCTGGGATGGGCATGATCTCGATGACGTCGATCGTCCCGTCCGGCATCATGAAGTGCGGATGGCCCTTGAGGGTCTCGGCGAGGGCCTCCTTCGACTCGGCCTGAAGGACGGAGTACCCGCCGAGGTCGTTCGTCGACGGGGAGCTGCCGCCGGGCGTCACGCGGAGGCTCTTGCCGAGCGGCGCGCCCATGTCGACGATCGCTCCGTGGGCCTTCTGCCCCCACGCCATCCACGCCTCCATGCCGGCCTTCTGCTGCTCGGGCGTCGCCTTCTTCATCTGCTCGAACGCGGAGTTGGGTGCCTTGTAGAGAACGAGAAACTTCTTCATGAGCGGCCTCTTCTTGCTTGCTGGAAGGTGGGTACGTGGACGCGGATCACGATGCATGCAGATGCATCCGTCGTGCACCCGCGGAGTACGCTTCTTCGCGGCCCAACGCAACCGTCGGCGGGAATGGGCTGGGCGCACCGCCTCGGAGACCAATTTTTGCCTCATTTTGTCGCATCCAAATTAATTTGTGCACGATTCAATTGCGCGCGACTCAATATGGGTTATTCCTAAGGTCGTGGCGATTGCCACTCCTCTCCGAAAACTCTCTCCAAGGAATCCCCTCCATGAGCACTGCCTCCGCCCCCACCGCCCTCGCCAAGGTCCTCTACACCGCCACCGCCTCTGCCAGCGCGGGGCGTGAAGGTCGCGCGAAGAGCAGCGATGGCGTCCTCGACGTCGCGCTCGCTGTTCCTCCGGCCCTCGGCGGGAGCGCGAACGCCGCGGGCACGAACCCCGAGCAGCTCTTCGCCGCCGGCTATTCGGCCTGCTTCGGCAGCGCCGTCCTCCACACCGCGCGCGCGCAGAAGATCAACCCCGGCCCCGTGCTCGTCACCGCGAACGTCTCGATCGGCCCGGCCGGCAAAGGCTTCGGCCTCGCCGTCGAGCTCGTCGTCGACATCCCCGAGCTCGCCCGTGACCAAGCCGAAGCGCTCATCCGCGCCGCCCACGAGGTGTGCCCATATTCGAACGCCACGCGCGGTAACATCGTCGTCGACCTTCACCTCGCCGACGCGAAATCGTAAGACTCTCTTCGTGAAACCATCCCGCGCATCACAGCGCGCCCTCTAGCGCCATGGGCTCCCGCTCCACCGATCTCCTGCGGCTCGACGATCATCTGTGCTTCGCGGTCTACGCGGCTTCACGCGCGTTGACCCGCGCATACGGTCCGATCCTCGAGCCGCTCGGGCTGACGTATCCGCAGTACCTCGTCTTGCTCGTGCTCTGGGAAGAAGACGGCGTGCCCGTCAAACGGATCGGCCAGCGGCTCGCCCTCGACTCGGCGACCATCACTCCTCTCCTGAAGCGCCTCGAGGAGCGCGGCATCGTCAACCGCGTACGCGACGAGGAAGACGAGCGCGTGGTTCGCATTCACCTCACCGCCGAAGGCAAGGCGCTGAAGGCGCGCGCGCGGCGCGTCCCGATGGATCTCGCCTGCCGCGCAGGCTTCGACGTCAACGACGAGCGCGCGCTCGCCCGCCTCGCCCGCCTCCGCGAAGAGCTCGTCCGCCTGACGCGCGATCTCACGCCCGAAGCCGCCGCCGACGGCGACGAGGAAGAGCCCCTCACCTCACGCCATACACAGGTCAAACGAACACCCCGCTCGCGAGGATGAGGCACCAGGCGGGCACGAGAGCGAGCCAGCACCCGAACGACGTCACCTCGCGCAGTACACTTGGTGAACGAATCCGCCGCTCTCGAGGATTTGGCACCAACTCCCAGGCGGACACGAGAGCGCGTCGCACGCCGTCACGGCGCAATGGGGTCCTGGGTTCGACTCCACTCTGAAATCGTAGCACTTGCCGTTGCCCTCGGCGCATGGCTTGGCGCCCGAGCATGCGGGTCCGAGCTTCGTCATGTCGAGGCTTCCCCGTGACGGTCCCGCTTCGGGTATGCACGTGGAGCCGTCCGGTGACCACGTCACCGCATCCGCCTCGCAGCCTGCGTCGGAGGGTTCGGAGCTCGATGCGTCTGGATCAGCAGCGCCTACGGCAGGAGTCTTTGACGCCTCGCAGCCCAGAAGCATAACGAGGAGAATGCATCTGACGGACGTTCGCATTCGTCGACTCGCTGGTGAATAAAGGGCTTAGGAGCCATCCTGTCAAACTCCGATTCGATTGACCCCCGGCGCGTGGAAGCGAAAGATGGCGGCCATGCGAGGTCTTCGAAAATCGCTCGACGTGTTTCGTGTGCTAGGCGCGGTCGCATCGCTTGGAGCGATGGGGGCGTGCGGGGGTAATGGGGCGGGGCCTCTAGCTGCGCCATGTGCTCCTTGCTCGAAGGAGTCGGTGGCGCCGCCGAACGTGCCGGCGACCGTGACGCCGAGCGCTGCGGCGCCGTCAGAGGCGCGATCGACGTACGGCAAGCCGCCCGCGAACATCCTCGATGTCCTCCACGCGCCTTCGCCGCCGCGGCCGGTGCCGAGCCCGACGCGGGAGCACGTGCTGCTCGTCACGTGGGTCGAGTATCCGACGATCGCGCGCGTCGCCGAGCCTTACCTCAAGCTCGCTGGCGTGCGGATCGAGCCACGCAACCGCAGCAACCACTCGACGCCGGGCGGCTACGGCATCGCGCCTTGCGCGACGAGCTTCGTGCTCGCACGCGCCTCCGACTCGAAGGAGTCACCGGTCTCGCTGCCGCCGAACACCTGCGCCGATCGACCGATCTGGAGCGCGGACGGAAAGCGATTCGCGTTTCGGCTCACCACGCCCACCGCCGTGGAGCTTTGGCTCGGTGACGTCGCGTCGTCGTCGGCCAAGAAGCTCGCAGGCGTGCAGCTCAACCCGATGCTGGGCGCGTCGGTGCAGTGGATGCCCGATCAGAAGAACCTCCTCGTGAAGCTCGTGCCGGAGGGGCAAGGCGCGCCTCCGCCGGAGCCCGCTGTACCGCCGGGGCCGAACATCCAGGAGACGAAAGGCGAGAAAGGCCAGAGCAGCACGTACGAAGCCCGCGACGTCTTGAAGACGGCGCACGACGAAGCGCTGTTCGACCATTACGCGACCTCGCAGCTCGCGCTCGTCGACACCGCGTCGGGCTCGGTGACGAAGGTGGGCACCGCAGGCGTTCACGCGAACGTCAACGCGTCACCCGGCGGCGATCACATCCTCGTCGAGACGATTCATCGCCCGTATTCCCATATCGTCGCCGCCGAGCGCTTTCCTCGCAAGATCGCGATCCTCGACCGAGCCGGCAAAGTGACTCACGAGGTCGCCGATATCCCGCTAGCCGATCGCGTCCCCGTGCATGGCGTGCGGACGGGCCCTCGCGACGTGACGTGGCGTGCGACGGAGCCCGCGACGCTCGTGTGGGCCGAGGCGCTCGACAACGGCGATTGGAACGTGAAGGTGCCCGCGCGCGACAAAGTGATGATGCACAAAGCGCCTTTCACCGACGCGCCGATCGAGATCACGCGTACGGAGCAGCGCTTCGAGGGCTTCGAATGGGGCGAGCAAAAGAGCTTTGCCCTGCTCCAAGAAGAGGACGATAACCGCCATTGGCGGCGCACCTTCATCATCGATGTAGACGATCGCAATGCGTCAAAGAAGCCACGGCTCTTGTGGGATTTGAGCAGCGATGAGCACTACAAAGATCCCGGCCAGCCGGTCTTCAAGGTGTTACCAAACGGCGAGTGGGTCATTCAGCAGGACCAAAACGCGATCTTCCTCGAAGGAGAAGGCGCCTCTTCGGACGGTGATCGTCCGTTTCTCGATCGGCTCGACCTCACAACGCAAAAGACCGAGCGGCTCTTTCGCTCCGACAAGACCTCGCTCGAATACTTTGTTGCGTTTGCCGACGACAAGAGCACCAAATCGTTTCTCACGTGGCATCAGTCGCCGCAAGATCCGCCCAACTTGATGCGGCGCGTGCTCGGCGCCCCGGCCGCTGGCGCTCCTCCAGGGGAGCCATCGGTCAGCTCCACGAAGAGCGCGGTCACGCATATTCCCGATCCCACGCCGGCCGTTCGCGCGATCAAAAAGCGGCTCGTCAAATACAAGCGTAAAGACGGTATCGATCTGTCGTTTACGCTCTATTTGCCGCCCAATTATCAAGAAGGCACGCGGGTACCTACCATCCTCTACGCCTATCCGCTCGACTACGCCGACGCGTCCAAGGCGGGCCAAGTGCAGGGTTCGCAGCAGACGTTCACGCGCCTTCAACATCATCGCCTGCTCCTCCTCGCGGGGTATGCGCTCATCGAGGACGCAGCCTTTCCCATCGTCGGCGATCCGAAGAAGGCCTACGACACGTACCTCGAGCAGCTCGTGGCGGACGCCAAGGCGGCGGTCGACAAAGCGGTCGAGATCGGGGTCGCCGATCCCGAGCGCATCGGCGTGACGGGTCATAGCCACGGCGCGCTCATGACCGTCAACCTCCTCGCGCACTCCCCGATGTTTCGCGCGGGCATCGCGACGAGCGGCTCCTACAACAAGACGCTCACCGCCTTTGGCTTCCAGAACGAACGCCGCTCGGTGTGGGAGGCGCCCAACGTCTACCTCAAGGTCTCGCCGTTCTTCGCCGCCGACAAGCTCAAGGATCCGCTCCTGATCATTCACGGCGAAGACGACGCGAACCCAGGCACCACGCCGCTCCAAGCCGAGAAGCTCTACGAGGCGGTGCGCGGGAATGGCGGGACCGCACGCCTCGTCATGCTCCCGCACGAGCCGCACTGGTACTCGGCGATGGAGTCGAACGAGCACCTCCTCTTCGAGATGGTGAGTTGGTTCGACACCTACGTGAAGAACGCGCCGCGTCGCGGAGCCGCCAATCCCGCCGCGGCCAAGCCGAAGTGATCCGCGTCGCGTGATTCGTCCGCGGCGCGTGACTCGATCGCGAGAATCAGCGCTTCGGCTTCGTGCGCGCCCGGCTCATCAGCGCGAGCCAGGCGGGCGGGAGGTTCCGCGACAGGCCGATCAGGAGCGCGGCGTCTTCGCGGACATTTCGCTCGAACGTGCCGTTGAACGCGCGCGCGACGATGGCGTCGAGCCGGAGGTAGGCCGCGCGGTCGGCGAAGCCGTTCTCTTCGAGCCAGTCGGCGTAGACCTCGCGCACCGTCTCGTCGGTCGGATCGCTGACGATGTCGTCGACGAGCGCCTGCTCACGGGGGTCGAGCTTGGCCTCGGACACGAGGAGGATCTGGACCTCTCCGATCGAGATCACGTCGCTGTGGACGACGCCGCGCATGTTGATGACCTGCCCGTTCACGCGCACCGCCGCCGCGGCGCAGTAGCTCGTCAGCACGAGCTCGCCGTCTTGCCGTCGAAGGCGGGCGCGCAGCTCGGGGGACACGGACGGATGATCGAGGCAGAGATCCGAAGACTCCGGGTCCACGCCGATCCGGACCTCACGGAGCTCGAACGTAACGACGCGCTCCTCGGTCTTCGGCTCGCGAACGACAAGGACGATCGGCCGGATGTTCACCCTCTTCGGAGCGTATCACCGGAAAAAGCGCGGACCGGACGTATCTTCTCGACGCCAAACACCGTACCCATCGCGACCGCGGTAACGCCTTCTCTATTCGACTATTCGAAAGAAGCCTTCTAGAAGAGGCTCTCCCCATGTCCCTCACGTTGCATTTCCATCCGCTCTCGTCGTTTTGCATGAAGGTGCTGATTGGCCTCTACGAGCTCGACGTTCCGTTCGAGAAGAACGTCGTCGATCTCTCGAACGAGGCCGAGCGCGCCGCGTTGATCCGCCTCTGGCCGATCGCGAAGTTTCCCGTGCTTCGCGACCACGGGCGCGACGCCACCGTGGTCGAGTCGAGCATCATCCTCGAGTACCTCGATCACCACTACGCGCGCCACGAGCCGCGCGCGGAGTGCAAGAGCGCGCGCCTCTTGCCGCTCGATCCGGATCTCGCACGCGAGTGTCGCTTTCGCGATCGCTTCTTCGATCTCTACGTGAACACTCCACTTGGCAAGATCGTCGTCGACAAGCTCCGGCCCGAAGGCCAGCGCGATCCGTTGGGCGTGCAGGAAGCAAAGTCGCAGATCGCGACGGCGTATGGGATCGCGGAGCGCTGGCTGACGACCACCGGCGCGCTTGGCTCGGGTGGACCTTGGGCGCTCGGTGAGACGTTCACGATGGCCGACTGCGCTGCGGCGCCTGCGCTCTTCTACGCGAGCCGCGTCGTACCGTTCGGCAGCGATCAAAAAGGCCTCGCTGCGTATCATGCGCGCCTCATGGAGCGATCGTCGTTCGCGCGCGTGATCGACGAATCGAAGCCGTTTCAGCACATGTTTCCTGGCTGATCCGAGCGACAATTCCCTCGGGGTAACCTGGCCGAAACATTCGACGGGCTAGGGTCTTCCACCGCGCGCTCTTGCGCCCGATCCGTGCATGAGTGCATGAGCGTGCATGTTACGAGCCCCGAGGACGCGATCGAGATGAAGACGAAGGCGCTCGACAACGACAGCTCGGACGCGAACGAAGCCGATCCCTTCGCGCCGCTTCGCCGCGACGTCTCGTACCTCGGGCACATCCTCGGTGACACGCTCGTCGCGCAAGAGGGAGCTTCTCTCCTCGAGCTCGAAGAAGCCATTCGTGCGCTCGCGAAGGCGCGGCGAGGCGCGGGGGACGCCTCGCGCGAAGCCCAAGACGCGCTCGCGACGAAGGTGCATGGGCTCGAGACCGATCTCGCCGAGCGCGTCGCGCGATCGTTCACGCACTACTTCCAGCTCGTGAACCTCGCCGAGCAGCATCACCGCACACGACGGCGCCGCGACTACGCACGCGAAGGTCGCGCGCAGTCCGGATCACTCGAGGTCGTGTTCGGCGATCTCGCCAAGCAAGGCATCTCCGCCGAGCGCCTTCAGGCGCTGCTCACCGACACGACCGTCGAGCTGGTCTTCACCGCGCACCCGAGCGAAGCGCAACGACGAACCGTGCTCGAGAAGCATCGGCGATTGGTCGCGCTGCTCGAGCGCCGCGATCGCGACCGTGATCTCACACGCGGCGAGCTCGATGACATCGATCAGGCCATCCGTGAAGAGGTCACCACGCTCTGGCAGACCGACGAGCTTCGTCATGAGAAGCCGCGGGTCGGCGATGAGGTGAAGAACGTCCTCTTCTACCTCGAGGAGATCCTCTTTCCGCTCCTGCCTCGCTTCTACGCCGCGATGGAGCGCGCGGCCACGCGCGTGTTCCCGCGCTCTCCCCCGTCCGTCACGCCGTGCGTCCTCCGCTTCGGCTCGTGGGTGGGCGCCGACATGGATGGCAACCCGAACGTGACGCCCGAGGTCGCGGTCGACACCGCCTTCGCGCAGGCCGCGCGGATCCTCGGGCTCTATGCCCACGAGGTGGACGTGCTCGGCGCCTTTCTCTCGCAGAGCACGTGCCGCGTCTCGGTGAGTAGCGCGCTTCTCGCGTCGCTCGACCAAGATGCGCGCGACATGCCCGAGCTCGCGCGATCGCTCGAGCGTACCTCCGAGCGCGAGCCTTATCGACGCAAGCTGCGCTTCATCGGCGAACGCCTGCGCGTCACGCGCGCCGCGGTGATCGCGGGCCGCGAAGACCATCGCCAAAGGCTCGGCGAGCCGGACAGCGAGACGCCGCGCGAGGCTGGCGCTGGCGAAGATGCGCCTCCTCACGTCGCGCTCGAAGGCCATGCCTACCAAAGCCCAGATGCGTTCATCGCGGACCTCGTGCTCCTTCGGTCGTCGCTCGACGCGCACCGTGGATCGCGTGCAGGCGCATCGCGCGTCGGCGCGCTCCTTCGCCAAGCGGAGACGTTTCGTTTTCACTTTGCACGCCTCGACGTGCGCATTCCGGCCGATTGGGTCCGCTACGACGCGCAGCTCGCGCTCGGCCTCGAGCCCGGCGCGCCGCTCGGCATGGCGGCGCTCGAGGCGGCGATCCTGTCGCCCGCGCACCAAGAGAGCGCGACGGCGGCCCCCGAAGCAGGTCGTGGCGTGCGCGCGGTTCGCGCCGTCGGGCACATTCGAAGCGTGACGTTCGACGGCGGCGCCGAGTCGCTCGTCTTGAGCATGACGCACGGCTGCGAAGACATGCTCGCGGCGCTCTTGCTCGCGCGCATCGCAGGCCTACGCGACGAGGCGATCGCGATCGTGCCGCTCTTCGAGACGCTCGACGACCTGGAGCGCTCCGCGACGGAGCTCGAGCGCGCGTTCTCGAGCGCGCCATACCACGCCTATTTGACGAAGCGCGGCCGCGTTCAAGAGATCATGCTCGGCTACTCCGACTCGAACAAAGACGCAGGCATCCTCGGCTCCTCGTTCGCGCTCTACCGCGCGCAGCAGCGCCTCGTCACGGTCGCGAAGAAGCACGGCGTCCGCCTCTTGATCTTTCACGGCCGCGGAGGATCGATCGGCCGCGGCGGTGGACCGTCGCAACGCGCGATCGCGAGCTTGCCGCCCTTCTCCGTGTCGGGTCGCTTCAAGCTCACCGAGCAGGGCGAGGTCCTCGGATGGAAGTACCTCGTGCCCGAGCTCGCCGAGCGCAACCTCGAGCTGACGGTGGGCGGAGTGCTCGATCAGACCGCGCACGACGAGCGAGCGATCGCGCGCGCCGGTGGAGCCTCGAGCACGCACGAGGCGATCTTCGAGGAGGTGGCCAAGCGGAGCGTCGACCACTACCGCGCGCTCATTCACGACCCCGACTTTCCCGCATACTACGCGGCGTCGACGCCGATCGAAGAGATCCCGCGGCTCAACATCGGCTCACGTCCTGCGCGGCGCCCGCAGCTGCAGCCCGGAGAGAGCGCGGCGCCTCCGCCTCCCACGCTGGATCAACTACGCGCGATCCCATGGGTGTTCGCATGGACGCAGTCGCGGCAGATGGTGCCAGGCTTCTACGGCGCAGGCCATGCGTTGACCTGGCTGCTTCGCGTGCATGGAGTGGACGTGGTGCGCAGCATGAAGGCCGACTGGCCGTTCTTCGCGACCACGCTCGACGCGATCGCCGTCGCGCTGGCGCAAGCCGACATGGCCATCGCCGCGCGCTATGCCGATCTCGTCGAAGACAGGGCCATCGCGCAGCGCCTTTTCCGGCGGATCGCGCTCGATCACGCGCGCGCTGTCCGCGCCATCCGTACGATCGCGGGGCCACCCGGCCCATCATCCCTCGAGGCCGACTCCACGCTCGCGCAGTCTTCATTTTGGGGGGCGCGACTTTCCTTCGGAAAGATCGCGCAATCGATCGAGCTTCGGAATCCCTACGTCGATCCGTTGAGCTTCATCCAGATCGAGCTCTTGCGACGCAAGCGTGAGCACGTGAAGAAGGGCGAGCCGGTCCCCGCTGAGCTCGCCAGCGCGATCCTCCTCACGATCAACGGGCTCGCCGCCGGCCTTCGCTCGACGGGATAGCCTTCAGCCGCCGAAGAGCGAGAGCGCGACCCCGAGGCCCATCTTGAGAGGACCGGGTGGGACGAACGCCATCGCGCTCCCGAGCGCCTTCTTCGCGTCGCCGGTCTTCAGCGCGTCGACGACGTCGAGCGCGCTGCGAATCGGCCCGTCGGACGGAAGCGCGGAGGCGACCGCGGCCGCAGCGCCCGCACCGGCGCCGCCGCCACTCTTGTCGTTCTTGTCGGGCTTGTTCGTCGGGACGATCGTGTTCGCCTTCTTGTTCCGCGCCTCGCGACGGGACGCTTCCGAGCGCTGATGCGTCGCCTCGTCGGCTTCTTTGAACGTCTGATCGACGATGCTCTTCATCGTGGACGACTCCCATTCGGAGCCGTACGACGTCTTGAGCATGGTCTCGTAACGTTGTTTCGCGTCGCCGAGACCGCCTTCGAATCCCTCGAGGTACGCCTTCGCCTCCGCGTCCGTCACCGTCGCTTTGGAAGGTAGTGAGGACTTCACCGCTTTGGCGATGTCGTCGAGCGCTTTCGTCGGCTTGTTGTTGTTCGTGACCGCGACGAGGCCGGCGGAGAGGCCCGCGCCGGCCGCGGCGATCTCGTCGCCTTTACGCGCATAATCGAGCGTCTTTCGAACCATCATGATGTCTTCTTCGTTCGTCGTAAGCCCGTATTTCTTCTGGTTACGAACGATCGCCGAGGTGACCAAGACCGCGCCCATGTGCATGATGAGCTGGTGCTGCGAGGCCTCGTACGAGTGGAACGAGATCGTCGTCTCCTGGCTCGCGAAGTCTTGAAAGGTTTGCCGTGTCACGGTCTGTTTTGCGGCCGGCACCTTCACGAGCTCATTGCCGTACGTCTTTCCGTCCGGGACGAGAAATCCCTGTTGAAAGCTCGGATTCGCGGTCAGCTTCGGGTTGATCCCTACCGACTTTAGCTTTGCGATGTTCGCGCCAATCCCGTCGCTCGTCGATTGACCGCGAGCTTTCTCTTCGCCAAGCGCGATCTTCGAGGCGGTAAGGAGCTTATCCTCGATATTGGCCGTCTGCCGTTTGTACTCGCTTAGATAGCTATCGATCATTCGCGCCATATCCGCGCGATTGCCGGAGCCGCTGGCTTTGTCCATTTGCTCGGCCCGCGCCTCGCGATCCGCAGGCGATTCGCGACCGCTGCTCGACTTCGTCGGGCCATGGCCGCCTCCGCCATTCGCGTTTGCACCACCACAGCCGACGACAGCGCACGCGACGAGCGTGACGAGCACCATTCGCTTCATGAGACGAGCTCCTCTTTTTACCGGCCACACGCAGACGATCACAGAAACGACGTAAGGATCGAGAGGCCCTTTTTGATCGGGCCGTCCGGGACCAAGCTCGTCGCGGCCTGCGCGGCGCCTTTGAGGTCACCCTGCGCGAGGAGCGCGGCGCCATGGATCGCCGTCTTCGCGCGGCCGTCGATGGGGAGCATGTCGACCGCCGCCAGCGCGGCGCCCGTCGCGTCGCCCTTCATCGCCGCGTTGACTCCCTTTTGCAGCGCCGCGTTGCCGCCGCTTCCGCTGCCGCTCTTGGCGCCACCACCGCCAGATCCGCCAGCGCCGCCTCCGCCGCCGTTCGACGGCGCGTTCGACGCTGTGCGTGAGCCCATATCCGTCGCCATCAGTTGATCGATCTTGGCGAACTTCTCGTCGATGCCCTTCGCGTAAAGCCCGTAGTCGTCCTCGCCGTGGAGGTCCTTCGTCCACTGGACGTAGCGTGCTTTCGCGCCGCTCGTGTCCTTCTTCAGGCTCTCGATGTACGCCTTGCCGTCGGCGGTGCTCGCCGTCGCGGTCGTGGGAAAGCCTTTGGAGGCTTCGTTGACGTACGCCTCGATCATCTTCGGATCTTTGTTGTTGCCGACGACGGCGCGGTACGCGGCCTCGAGCCCGGTGGCCATCGCCGAGAGGGTCTCGACCCTGCGCTGCCCGCTCACGAGCTCGGAGATGGCGTTGTAGTCCATATCGTCGAGCTCGTAGCCCGCCTTGTGGCGCTCCGAGTAGAGCGTACCGGCGACGATCATGATCGCCATGTTCAGATCGAGGAGGCCGTGGTTCGTCTGCTCGGTGGTGTTGTGAACCTCTTCGAGCTGCATCTCGAGCTCGTCGACCTTGTCCGTCACCTCACGGCGCTTGTCGTGCGAGAGACCTTTGCCGCCGGCGTCGTTCCACGCGTGCATCTCGTTCTCGCGATCGAGCATGAACGTCTCGCGCCGCGAGTGGACACCCTTGCCGAAGCCCAACGGGAACTTCTTGCTGCGAAGAAACGTGACGAGCTCCACGGCGGGCGTCTTCTTCTTCGTCTTCATCGGCGCCTCTTTGCCGACCGCGCAGTCCATCGTGAACTTGACCTTGCCCTCCGCCTCGTCGATCGCTTTCTGAAACGCCTTCAGCGCCTCTTTGAGCTTCGCGGGATCACGCCGTGATGGATCGCCCTTCTTCCGTGTGTCGGGCCCGCTGCTGTTTCGCTGCGCCGGGCCTTGGGCCTCGCTCGGTTGCGCGGCACCGCCGCAGCCTGACACGCCAAGCAGCGCGCAGAGGGTGATCGGGAACAGCAGACGGCGATACGAAGCGACCATCGCGATGAGCTTATAGGTATAGGCTCGCACGAGAAACAACGAACGCGTGCCGACGCGAGCAGCGACGGCGCGTCTTCTCTCCTACATCGGTCGCCCCTCGGTTGCGGGTCCGAGGAGGATCTGCTGAAGTCTCGGGTGCGGATTGGTGATGAACGCGGAAGGTGGATCGATGCGCGACACATGGCTGAAGCTCGCCTCGTCGATTCTTCGACCGGCACGGTCCCGTCTCGACCAACGGCTCCTCGCGCAACGCGTGCGCTACCTCGAGGAGCGGCAGAGCGTGGCGCGAGAACGTGCGCGCGCTCTCGCCGAGTGCGAGCAGCGTATCGAAGCGGCGCGTGCACGCGTCTTCGCGGCAAAGGACGGCGTCGTCACGGCGCAGATGACGGAGCTCGAGCGCGAATGGCGCCGCCTGTCCCGCGCGAGCACTTCGGACGGGGCGCTGATGGATCTCTGGGCGCGCATCGCTCCGCCGTCGTGGATCGATCGAAAGCGCTGGCGTGACAGCGCGCCGGAGATGCAGGCCGACGCGGCGATCGCGCTCGCCGGTGACGTGGAGGGCGTCGAGGCAGCCGAAGCCGCGCTCGATCGACTCCGCGCGGCGCTCGCGGGCTCTTCCGAGATCCCGATCGGACGCCGTACGCGCTTTCGTCTGCTCGCTCGAGACTTCCTCGGAACGGAGGACCTCCTCGCTCCGTCGTTGAAGCATGCCCGCGAGGGTCTCGCGCCGCGCGCGATCGACCGTGCGCGTCATCTCCAGCGTGACGTTCATGACGCGATGCTCGCGCGCTTTCCGGAGCGAGAGCCGCTCGTGCATGCCGTGGCCCACGCTGCGCTGGTCGACGCGATCTGGCGCGCGTCGGCTCTTGGGCGAAGCGCGCCGAACCCCATCACGCCGCTGCGCGATCTCTGGGCGACGGGCTACGTGCTCTCCGAGGTCGACAGCGAGCACATCACGCTCGAGATTCCGCCGCTCGCTTCGTGACCGTTCGCCGGCGTGCGCCACGCGTACACATGCAGCCACGACTTCGACGGCGCCGCGGTGACGAGCTCGGCATAGCGGGCATCGAGCGCACCGGCGCACAAGAACCGCTCGCGACGGCGTGACGCCGAGCTCCGGCCCCAGCGCTCGAGCAAGCGATCCATCACGGTCGAGAGCGCCGTGCCCGTGAACGGCAGGTACATGAAGACGACGTCGACGTCGTCATCGAACGGCGCCTCACGGGCGTCACGATGATCGAAGCGGGCCGTCTCGACGCGGAGCTGCCGCGACGCGGACTCGGCGACGTCGTTGAGCGCGCGATTGCACTCGATCCCCACGCACGACGCGCCGCTCAGCAACGCGGCGAGCAGCACCGCCTTCCCCGTCCCTGCCCCGACGTCGAGGAAGCGATCGCCTTCGCGGAGCTTCGTCGTGTCGAAGGCATGCACGATCTCGTCGTATCCACTCGGCGCGTACGCCAAGAGCTCGGGCCCGAGCGCTGGCTCGTCGAGCGGCGGATAGGCGATGCCGAGCACCTCCTCGACGTGGTGATCGCGCTCGAACACCGGCACCGCGTCGAAGTACGCGCGAAGCTCGTCACGCCGGCGTGCCCCCGACGCGATCTCGCGACGGATCGCCTCATGGCTGCGCAGCGAGGCCTCGCGGAGCGCGTCGTGAAGCACGCCGAGGGCGGTTCGCTCCTTTGCGGCATGGGCGCGTGACCACGCCATCCGGATCATCCCGTCGACGAAGGCTCGATCGCGACCATCTCCGCGATCGACGAGCGCTCGCAGCGTGTCGAGATCCACTAGCTCCGTCACCTTCACCCCGTGCCGCGTCCAGCATAGAGCGCGACGGGCACTCCCGGCCATGGGTCAGCGTTCGTCGTCGGACAGATTTCGCTCCTCTTCGCGCGTCCAGCGTCCATCCCTGCACCACAGCGCCGAGCTCGAGCCTCCCGGCGTCCCCCACGAGAGAACGCACCACGAGTCGCCCTTCGCGCAGGGTGCTCCGGCCTTCGGCGTGGGCGTGCAACGACCATCGCTCGTCCTGGTCATCGTCGGTGTCGCTCGCGGCGCCGATGGAGACGGTGACGCGGACGGTGATGGCGATGCGGACGGCGCCGGTGCTGGTGTTGGTGGCGGCGTCGGCGATGGTGATGGTGACGACGCCGGCGCGACGGACGGTGCGGGCGACTGCCGGGGCGCGACATGGGCATCCTCGCGGCAGCCAAGGAAGACCAGCCCGACAGCGATGAGCGCGCGACGGAGGTTCATGGTTGAGGCCAGAGAAGAGTACCGAGTCTACGCCTTCCACACGCTCGCGCTTCCTCGAGAGACGGGGCAACAAACCTGCGCGAGAGCGCTAGACTTCCCACGTGCACCTCGTGGTGACCCACGCCGAGCGACGCGAGCCCCGTTTCTACGGGATCCCCGCGCGCGGCGCGCTCTCGATCGGCTCGGCGCCCTCGGGTGACGTGCAGATCACCGGGCACAACATCGCGTCCCGTCATGTCGTCCTCCTGGTTGGACCACGTGCGCGTGTCGAGGTCTCCCTTCGAAGCACGTACGGAGTTCGGCTCGATGGCCGGCCCCCGCGGAGCAAGGGTGAGCTCCTCGTCCCCGGCGCCGTGCTCGAGATCGATCCGTGGTCGTTCTCGCTCGTCGATCTCGACGCTCTCCCGCAGGCGCCAGCGATCGAGGAAAGCTTTCTCGAGACGCTCGAGCGAGCGCCGAGCGATCTCGACACGCCCCTCGTGTACGCCGACTGGCTCGAAGAGCACGGCCGCACATGCGAAGCCGAGGCGCTCCGGCAGCGCCTTGCAGGCGTTACGCCGTCCGCTCTGCTCCTCGCGGGGACGCTTCCCGCCTGGCGCCGGCGGGTGCTGCCGATGGCGATCGAAGGATGTGATCGGTTGACCCGGGAACAAGACGACGAAGAGCTCGACGCGCCGTCGTGCCCGCGGACGTGGTCACGCCTCGCGCCGGTGGACGGTGAGCCGGACGTGCGTCGCTGCGCGGTCTGCGACAAGCGCGTCGCGTTCGCCTCCGACATCGCGACCGCGCGCGAGCGTGCGCTCCAGCGGCGTCCCGTCGTGATCGATCCAGCGGTCACCCGTCATCCCGGCGACCTCCTCGCTCCGATCAAGAAGGAGCCCGCGATCGACATGGGTGTACCGGTCGTGCGCCGAACCTCTCGCGCGTAGCCCTTACTTGACCGGACCGAGCGGCGTCTCGATGTCGACCCGCTCGACGTGGACGAGCGCCTTGGTCGAATAGCCCACCTGGTTTTTGTCGAAGAGGTATTGCGAAATCCGCATGCTCGCGTCGAGCGCCGGGAATTTCGCGGGCATTTCGACGTCGATGCAGCTCGGTCCGTTGTCGATGGCGATCGCGACGACCGCGCGCTTGTTCTTCGGGTTCGTGATCTTGAGTCGGGCGAGGCAGCCAAAGCGACCGACATCGGCGGTGAACCATGTCGTGTAACGCTCGCATTCGGGCCCGAGCTCGTCGATCGACGCCTTGCTCGTCCGGTTCTCCTCTCCACACCAACCGGCGAGCTTCATCAAGTCGAAGCACATCGACGGGTGGCAGTTGTCACCAGGATCCTTGAGCAGCCCTCCGAGCTCGTCGTACGAGCAACCAAACGTCGTGAGGTAGTAGTTGCCGTCCGGCGCGGGGACTGTGCCGTAGTCGTGCAGCTCGGTGCCGCTCCACCAGGGCTCGCATGCATTGCCGAATTTCGACGCGTCCGCGTCCGCGCCGCCGTCGGCGGTCTTCGACGTGCAGCAATAGGTGCTCGATCCTCCTTCGCTCTTCGCAGGCGATCCTCCGCATTGGAGCGTGGGATCGGACGGAACGCCGCCGCTCGTGCACGTAACCGGAACCCCTTGCGTGCACGCGGACGAGTATGGATCGAGCTGACAGCGGTTGTCGTACTCCATGCAGCACCACGTCGACCGCCCTGTCTCGACGCTTCGTGATGTGCACGTGAGCCAGGGGTCGTCGTCCGCGGGGTTGTCGGCCTCACCGCAGGCGTACGCGATGACGTTCTGTCCGGTGAGCCCCGTGCACGCGAAGTCCGACGCCGGATGGCACGTCGTGCTTGGCTCGTCCAAGAGCTCGCAGCTCGCGACCACCGCGGCCATCACCATCGATACAACGACCTTCTTCATCGCAGGCTCCGCTTTCACGGACGTATTCATCTGCTACGCCATCGCGTGAGACCCCTGTTTTCCCGTGGGTTCGCGCATCGCGCGACGCGCTGGTTGCGTCGAGGCGCAACCACCGCGCCACGCTGCGTAAGCTCACGCGCGATCGAGCATCGCGAGACGTGCCGCCAAGAATCGTCTCTCGGCGGGCTGGCGCGTCAGCGCGAGCGCACGCTCGTAGTCGGCCCTCGCCTCGGAGGCCCGACCAAGGCGCCGGCACATCTCGGCGCGCGCCGCATACGCCAAGTGATAGTCGTCGAGCCCGCCCTCTCCAATCACCTGCTCGATCGCGGCGAGGCCGGCTTCGGGTCCGTCACGCATCCCGATCGCCGCCGCCCGGTTGAGCGCGGCCACCGGAGACGGATCGACCCGCCGCAGCACCTCGTAGAGCGCCACGATCTGCGCCCAGTCGGTCGTCTCGGTGCTCGTCGCCTCGGCATGCAGCGCGGCGATGGCGGCCTGCAGCAAGAACGGTCCGACGCGCTTCGCGGTCAACGCGCGGTCGATCAGCGCCTGTGCCTCGGCGATGCGTGCGCGGTCCCAACGCGACCGGTCCTGATCCTCGAGCAAGACGAGATCGCCGTTCGCGTCGACACGCGCCGTCCTCCGCGACTCGTGAAGGAGCATCAGCGCGAGCAGCCCGAGCGCCTCCGGTTCGTCTTCGAGCAGCTCGACCATCCGTCGCCCGAGGCGGATCGCCTCCGCGCTGAGGTCATCGCGAATGAGATGGGGCCCCTCTGTCGCCGCATATCCCTCGTTGAATACGAGATAGATGACCCTCAATGCGCTCTCGATCCGGAGCGGAAGATCTGCGCGACTCGGCACTTCGTACGGGATGGCCTCCTCGCGAATCTTCGCCTTCGCGCGGACGATGCGCTGCGCGATCGTCGGCGCCGGCACGAGGTAAGCGCGAGCGACCTCCTCGGTGGTGAGGCCGGCGACCTCGCGCAACGTCAGCGCGATGCGCGCATCGGGCGTGAGGCTCGGATGGCAACACGTGAAGATGAGACGAAGCTCGTCGTCGTGGATCTCCTCGGAGGACAAAGACGGCTCGGCCGTAGCACCAGCGGCCGCGTCCATCTCCAGCGCGAGCTCGGGCAACGCGTCCGCGAGCCTCGCGCTTCGGCGCCGCCGATCGATCATCCGGTTACGACCGGTCGAGACGAGCCACGCGTACGGGTTCGCCGGTACACCGCCCTCCGGCCATTGGACGGCCGCCGCGGTGAAGGCCTCATGGAGCGCCTCCTCCGCGGCGTCGAACCCACCGAGCAGACGGATCAAGGTGGCGAGCACGCGCCTCGACTCGCGGCGATACACCGCGTCGAGCTCGGCGCGCGCTCCTCCCTCCATCGTCACAGCGTTGGACGAGGCTTGCTGAAGTCCACGAGCGGTCGCACCTCGATCGCGCCGATCTTCGCGAGCGGGATCATCGCCGCCACGCGCACGGCTTCGTTGAGGTCACGCGCCTCGACGACGACGATGCCACCGAGCATCTCCTTGGTCTCCACGAACGGGCCATCCGTGGTCGACATCTTGCCATCGCGCACGCGCACGGTCATCGCCTGATCGGGAAGCTGAAGCGGCGCTTCGTTCACGACGTGCCCGCTCTTGCGGATCTCGTTGTCGGGGTCCACCGACTCGGCCAAGACGGCCTCCGCCTCCGGGCTCTGGTTGAAGGCTTTTTTCGGGTCGAAGTAGACGAGGCAAGCATAACGCATGGGTTTCTGACTCCTTTGCACCTAGTCGCTGGCCGCGCAGCCATTTCGACATCCGCGATGTCGATTTCTCACGACGGAGGTGTGGAGCGCGGCTCTTCGTCGTTTTCCGTGCTCTCGTTTTGGAATTCGCCGTCTCGAAGCATGGGGACCGCGTCGCTCACGTCCACCTCGACCGCCATCTCGACGTCGACCGCGAACCCGCGCTCGATGAGCTCACGACCGGACGTGGCCTCGCCGACCGTACGGGCGAGCTCTCCACGCGCCGCTCGATACGCCTGGCGCGCGGCGTTGGCCTCCGGCGACATCGACAGCGGCTGCGCAGCTTCGAGCGCCTCGAGCGTCGCGAGGCTGTCGATCACGGCGCCGCATCCGATCCAATCTTCGAGCGCGGGACGAAGCGAGCCATCCGGCCACTGCTCTCCTGCCGGGACGAACAGCACGTTCGTGTAGCGATGACGAAGATGGCGCGCGACGGCGGAGGCGTTCCGCAGGCACGCGCTGAAGACCGCGGGCCCGAGCTTCGCCGCGAGCGCGGAGAGCGTGGCGCCATTGGGAGACGGCAGCACGAGCCGGCGATCGCGAGGCAGGGTGAGCAGCGACGCGGGTGACAGGGAGAACGCCGCTCCATCCGGCTCGGCGGAGCGAGACGTCGCGACGAGCGCCCCGAGCTGCGCGGCGCGCTCTGCGGCCGAGGCGTCCTTCGTCGGGTGCGGCAGGATGATCGCGCCTCGTGCCGTGGCGACGTCCACGCACGTGCTGAAGGAGAGGACATCGACGATCACCACCGCATCGACACGGGACGCCGAAATCAGAGCGAGCCCAGCGGCCCCCCACTCGCAACGAACCCGAAACGCCGATTGGTCGAAGAACATCGTTTACTTTCTTTGCATGGAAGCTCAATCGATTAAGACAATCGATTAGGCTAACCCTCAATCGCGCACGTCGCCCCGCGTCGCCCGCGCCAAAAGCCGCTTCAAGATCGCGCGTGTCGCAGACTCGCTCGCCGCGGGCGGCACGAGCGCGTACAGCGCCGGCTCGTCTCTTCCTCGATCGACGAAGAGGCGAAGGGCCTCGCTCGTGGGGCCAGGAGGTCCGCGAAGCTCGAACCCGACGCGCACCGCCTTCGATGTTTTGTTTAGGCGCCCGCGCGCGAACACCTCGAGCTCGTGCCTGCGGCGGATCCTCACGGGAGACTGCGCGCCGCCCGCCACCGTGAAGTCGTCGCCCAGCTCCGCGATCAGACAGCGCAGATTCGCGGTCAGGATGCGGCTCACATAGAAGGCGCCCCAATACAGGTCTTCGGGCGTGAGATCCGTGCCTACCGCCGACGGGCTGATCCCCTGCGCGGCGGCGAGGATCGACTCCTCCGCGAGCAAGAACGTGGGCCGATCGGCCTCGGGTGGACGTCGCTTCGGCTTCGCCGGCGGCCGGCCGTACGTGAGCCAGCACTGGAGCGAGATGCGGGCGTTCGTCTCGTCTCCGCCCTCGATCCGGACGGGCGTCACGCGGTGGAGGGTCTTGCTCGGGAAGACGAGCAGACGGTTGTGGCGAAAGCGAATCGTCGTCTCCTCACCGTCGTAGCCGGCGAGCACGAGATGACCGCCGCGCACCTTCGACGGGTCGGGCGCCAAGAAGACGACCGTGGTGAGGTTGACGCCGGCGCCTTCGTCCACGTGGAAGTCGTACGAGTCACCGGTCGCATAGCTCGAGACTTGAAGATGCGGCGCCCAGCAATTCGGGATGATCTGAAAGAGCGGCTCGCGAGCCTGCTCGAACAGCTCCACCATCGGCTCCGACCAGAACCGCTCGCGAAAGAGGCGGAGCGTCTTCGACGGGTCGTGGATCCACACCGCCTTGTTCTTTCGGCGCGGATGCTCGAAGAACACCGATTGACCATCGTGACCGATGTCGCGCACGAGGCCAGGCTTCATCTTGCGCTGAAACGTGGGCAGCTCGCGAAAGATCACGTCGAGCTCCTCTTCGGCGAAGAAGTCGTCGATGACCAGGTGGGGCCGTGGCCTGTCTCGTTCGATCGTCATGTCGACCTCTGCGTTTCCTGCTCGCTTTTCACACATCGGACGGCAGGAGGCGAGCGTGAAGCCGGGGGGCTCTATTTCATGGCAGGAGCGGAGCGCATCGCGCCATGGACACGGGCCTGTGCGTCTCGTAGCGTCGGCACATGGCGACCGCTTTCAGCCCTGCGATCCGCGAGTTTCTTGGCACGTCCGACGATGCGCGTCGGCTCGGACCTTACCGATGCAAGGAGCTCCTCGACAAGGCAGGCTCGGCGCCGGTCTTCAAGGCGATCGAGGAGCATGCCGGGCTGAACCTCCGTGAGGTGGCGATCAAGGTCTTCGACATCGGCGTGAGCCCGGCGGCGAAGAAGGACGCCGACAACTGGCAGACGCGCGTGCTCGACGAGGCCCGCTCCCTCTGCCGCGTGCAGCATCCGAACGTCATCCGCTTTCACACGTTATCGACGGACACGAAGCGCGGCCTGATGGGCCTCGTCATGGAGTTTGCCGAGGGCATCAGCGTCGATCGGCAGGTGGCCGATGTGCCGCGCGGTGACGAGCGTCGTGTCGCGCTCGCGGTCGAGATCGGCATCAACGTCGCCTCGGCGCTCGTGGCGGCGCACGAAGCCGGCGTCGTTCACTGCAACGTCAAGCCGTCGAACATCATGTTCACCGACGGGACCCACAAGCTGATCAACTTCGGCCTCGCGGCGTCTGCTCGACCCGCCGACAGCGCGAAGAAGACGACGGGAAAGGACCGCACGCTCGAGATCGACGATCTGCCGCCGGACTCGATCGGCGCGCGCGCCTCCTCGCTCGACAAGTCGACGGGTGACGGCACGTCGCCGATCGCGGGGACGATCGGCTATGTCGATCCGGTGTGCCTTCGCACGACGTCGTTGCCCACCGCGTCGAGCGACCTCTATTCGCTCGGCGCCACGCTCTATCAATGCATCGCGGGCGACGTCCCCGCGCTCGCGAGCGCGAAGCATCGCGGCGAGAAGAGCGTCGACACGAAGGTGCTCCTCGGAGAGGCGCCGCCCGTACCGCTCGCCGAGGTGGCGCCCTTCACGCCGCCGGAGCTCGCGAAGCTGATCGACGCGCTCGTCTCGCCGTCACGCGAGAAGCGCCCCCGCTCGGCCGACATGACCGTCCGCACGCTCGAGCGGATCCGAAGCGCGCTCGCAGGTCATGATCGCTCGCTGCCCCCTGAAGAGCGCGGGCCGTTTCCGGGCCTCGATCGCTACGAGGCGTCGGATCGGGACGTGTTCTTTGGACGCTCGGCGGAGATCGCAGGCGCGATCGAGCTCCTTCGCACGCGAGGCCTCGTCGGCATCGTCGGCCTCTCCGGCGCCGGCAAGAGCAGCATCACGCGCGCAGGCCTCGTGCCCGCGATCGAAGAAGGCGCGATCGGTGGGTGGCCCGCGGCGTACCGCAGCGTCGTCGTCACTCCGGGCACGGACCTGATGGCTGCGCTCCGCTCGTCGCTCTCGAAGGTTGTCGGTGACGAGCTCGCCGATCACCCCGAGGCGATCGCCGAGCAGCTCGCCGCGGACGTCGACGCGAAAGGCGAAGGGCTCGTCATCCTCGTCGATCAGCTCGAGGAGCTCGTCATTCGGCACGACACGAAGCAGGCCGCGTCGAACAAGGCGCGCCTCGACGCGCTCGATCTCCTCTCACGCCTCGCCGAAGCGCCGGTGGGATTGCGTGTGATCGTCGCGATTCGGCGCGACTTGCTCGACGGCGTCCTCGCGATCGATCCCCATTTCTCGAGGGCGCTCTCGCGCGGCATCCAGCTCCTTGGCCCGCTCACGAGCGCGGGTTGGGAAGAGGTGGTCGATCAGTCGCTCGATGCCTATGGCTACAGCTTCGAGGACGCGTCCGTGCGGAAGGATGTCCTCCAAGACCTCAAGAGCCGCGAAGCCGCGATGACGCTCGCGCAGTTCGGGCTCACGCGCCTGTGGGCGACACGTGACGCGAAGAAGAAGACGATCACCCGCGCGGGCTTCACCACCGTGCACGGCACACGGGGGATGCAGGGCGCGCTCGGAGAGCACGCTGACGCGGCGATCGCAGCGCTCAAGGTCCCGCGCGAGACGGTGCGTGACGTGCTGCTCGCGATGACCACGCCGGAGGGCACGCGCGCGCATATCGAGCTCGACGCGCTCGTGCAGCGCTTCGGCGATCAGGCCAAAGAGACAGTCTTCGCGCTGACGAAGGCGCGCCTCGTCGTGTCCGAGCAGCCAGGGTTCACGTTCGTGCACGACTCGATCCTCAAAGAGTGGAAGCTGATGCGCGACTGGATCGGGGACGCACGCGACGATCGCCTCCTCGTCGCCCACGTCGAGCGCGACGCCGCGCGGTGGGACGAATCGAAGGATCCCGCCGAGCTCTGGCGCAAAGGCAGGCTCGCCGCGGCCCTCGAGCTGTGGAAGCGAAAGGACGGCGCGCCGCTCAGCGACGTCGCCAAGAGCTTCTTGACGAAGAGCCTGCGTGAAGAGGCGAAGACGCGCGCGGCGTTCTGGACGCTCGCCGTCCTCATCGTCGCGATCCTCGTCGGCGGCTCCCTCGTCTACGCGAAGGAGAGCCGCGACCGCGCCGCCCAAGCGCAGCGAGACGCCGACGCCCTCGCCGCCGCGCTCGCCGAGGTGAAGGCGCTCAAACGCCAGGCCGAAGAGAACGGGATGGAGGCCGCCGCGAGCGCCGCGCTCCTTCACGATCTGCAGAAGCAAATGGCGGAAGAGCGAGCGACCTACGGCAAGAACGTCCAGGCCACGCTCAAGAAGGTCGCCGACGCGACGAGCCTCGACGGCGCGCAGAAGGCGACCGCGGATCTGAAGACGCAAGGCGGACCAGGTCAAAGCGCCGTCGTTCCGCTTCCTGTCGATCTCTCGGGTCTCAACCTCGGCAACACCGCGGCGGGAAGCCCGAAGCTCGATGGGTCTGGGCCGTCTCCCTCGACCGGCGGCGGCACGTTCGATCAGAGCGCGATCGAGCGCGTCGTGAACTCGCGCAAGGCCGGCGTGAAGCGCACGTGCCTCGAGAGGAGCTCGAGCACCGCGTCGACGATGAAGGTCACCGCCTCGATCACGATCGCGCCGAATGGATCGGTGCAGAACGTATCCTCGTCGGGCGACGACCCCGTCGTCGGCAAGTGCATCGAACAGCAGCTCCGCACGTGGTCCTTCCCTGCCCCCGGCGAGGTGAAGCAGGTGCAGATCCCGTTCGTGTTCGTGCGGCAATGATCCCGCGAATGGCGCGTCGGCCGTTGGCGCGCGAGGCGATGGCAGACTAAAATGGCCACGTGCGTGAGCCCATCTTCTGCATGAGCCAGCTTGGCGGTGGTGACGACGACGGCGACATCGTCCTCGAGAAGAAGCCCGTCGTCGGTCGAGCGCGGCGCTGGTGCGTGGTCTTCTACAACGACGACTACACGACGAAGTGGTTCGTCGTGCATGTGCTCGAGCAGTTCTTTCACATGACCGAGACCACCGCCGCGAGCTTCATGATGGCGGTCCACGAGCAAGGCAAGTCACAGCCGAACCGGACGAGCGCGGCGACGACAAGGAGTGACCTCACGCTCGCGTGCTGCAAGGCATTCGCAGCCGTGCAGCGCCTGCATGGCTCGCCGCCTTTAGCGCGACCAGCAAGGTCGCGGGATCCTCGACGTGGCGCGTCCGCCCGAGGTCGGCACGGACCCTGCGTCCGCGGTGACCAAGGAGACCACCATGTCCTCGCCGCTTACGTCCGCGCTCGACCCAACGCTGTCGTCGTCTTCGCTGGTGTCCTCCTCGCTTCGAAGAGGCCTGCTCCATGCCGGAATCGCTGCGTCTCTCTTGTACATCGCGATCAACGTCTTCGTGCCGCTGCTCTTCGAGGGGTACAGCTATCGCGACCAAACGGTGAGCGAGCTGTCGGCGGTAGGCGCTCCGACGCGGACGCTCTGGCTCGGCCTCCTCCTCGTCTACGGGCTGCTCATGGTCGCGTTTGGATATGGCGTGTGGGCGTCGGCCGGCCGCTCCCGATCGCTTCGCGTCGTTGGCGTCCTCTTGATCGTCAACTCCTTGCTCGGGTTTCTCTGGCCTCCGATGCACTCCCGCGAGGTGCTCGCCGCTGGCGGCGGGACGCTCACCGACACGCTCCATCTCGTGTGGACAGCCGTGTGGGGTGTGATGGTGATGCTCGCGATCGCGTTCGGCGCGTCGTCCTTCGGCCGGCAGTTTCGCGTCTATTCGATCGCGACGATCGTGACGCTCGGCGGGCTCGCGCTCATGACCGGGACCTACGCGAACGGTATTCAGGCCAACCTGCCGACGCCTTGGGCCGGCGTCGTCGAGCGCATCAGCATCGCCGCCTTCATGCTCTGGGTCATCGTCTTTGCGCTCCTCCTTCGCGCGAAGGGCAAGTGGGACGATCTCCTCTGGAGCCAAGCAACGACGTCGAGCTCACGCGACGCGTCTCTCTCCTGAAAGGATCGTGCACGCAAGCACGTCCAGCGATACGCTGCACGCGTGCGGCTCCTGCGATTCGCAGTCTGCTTCATCGGTGCAACGTTCGTCGTGACCTTCGCGGGCGCGTGCGCGTCAGCGCCTCCGCCACCACCGCCTCCCCAGGAACACGAGACGGAGGAGCCCGACGCCGCCGCCGAGGAGCCACCTCCGCCGGAGACGGTCACGCTCGACGCTCCCGAGCGATCACGTCCGCCTTCGACCGCAAGCTACGACGAGGCGCTCGCCACGCCGGAGGCGCTGGACGTTCACGATGATCACGTCCATCTGACCGATGCACAGCTCACGGGTCCAATGCGCGGCGTCTTGAACGGTTGCCGCATGCCCTCGAACGCGAAGGTCACGATCAAGACGGCGGTACAGAACGGCCGCGCGATCGGCGTCACCGTCGACGTGCGCTTGGTCAAATCGCCGAAGGCCAAGCGCCAGACGAAGGCCGCCGCCAAGGCCGAGGCGAAGGCGCTCGCGAAGATCAGCACGTGCATCGATCGCAACGTCCGCAACGTCGTGTGGCCGCCAAGCCGCCGGCGCGATTCGTTCAAGATGGAGTTCTGACGCGCACGCGTTCAACGCGTCTGATCAAGACTTGATCAGCGCAGCCGGAACAGCCCAGGGAACGACGCCTGCACGCTGCCGGGGTCGAGCGTGCCGACGGGAAGCTCCGGCTGCTTGTCCTCCGGCTTGAAGAGGAAGTACCCGCCGATCGCGAGGCCTGTCACCGCGAGCGCCGCGCCGCCGATCCAGACCCAGCTCGGCACCGCGGCGGGCCTGGCCGGCTCGCGCTCACGCTCGAGCGTGATCGAGATCGTGCGCGTCTCCTTGTCGTGAAGAAAGACGTCGGTCTGGTACGAACGCATCTCGGGCGCAGAGACGCGCAGCGTGTGACCACCGCTCGGGACGAGGCCTCTCCACGTCCCGAGCCCGCGCAGCGTGCCGTCGAGGTAGATCTCGTCTTTGGGTCGCGCGGTGTAGACGGTGAGCGTCGCCTCGTTCACCGTCTTCTCGAGCTTTGCGACGAGCTTGATCCGCGGGGTGTCACCAGCGGTGATCTCCTCGCGATACACGTCGAAGCCCTCTTTCTCGATCCGGATCTTGCGCGGGCCGACGTCGACGACGATCGGCGCGGCGAGCGGCGTGTCTCCAACGAGCGTGTCGTCGACGAAGACGCGCGCGCCGCTCTCGCTCACGGAGAGATCGATCGCGGTCGTCAGCGCCTCGGTCGCCTTGAGCAGCGCTCGGGCGTCGGACTTCTCCGTCTCCGTGAGGATGGAGTCACCTTCGGCGAGATACCTGCGCACGTAGCCGAGGAGGTTGACGTAGTGGCGGAGGTTCTTCTCACAAGCCGCGAGGTTCCAGAGCAGGCGCGGGTCTTTCGACTTGTCGTGCGCGGCCGTGAATTTCACGAGCGCGCCCGCGTAGTCGCCATTGCCGTAGAGGAGCTTCGCCGCGTCATAGTCGGCCTTCGCCTCTCCGGTCAGCGACTCGGAGAGCGACGGCGGGCTCGCGGGAGGAGGCGGCGCCTCGGGCGCGGCGGGCGGTTTGGGCTTGGGCTTCTGCGCGTAGGCGACGCCGGCATGCGACGACGCGAACGCGAGGAGGACGGAGACGACGACGCTGCGGCGTGATCTCGTCACTTGATATCCATGTCGAACGGGTTCTTGGGAGGATCTTTGCGCGCAGAGGCGCTCGCGCGCGGAGTCGGCTTGCTCGTCGGCGGCGACGGCTTCGGTGGTGCTGCGCTCGCGCTGGCGATCGCGCTTGCGCTCGCGCTCGGCGCCAGGCTCGACGAGCTTGTCGGAGGAGGCACGGACGAAGCGGGCGGGATCGGATCGGAGGTCGCCACGCTGCTCGCGGTGGTCGAGGGCGTGGTCGACGGCGACCGACGCTCGTTCGTCGAGCCATCCGAGCTCCCACGCAAGCCCACGAACGCGATCACACACATCGCTGCGGCGCCGATCGCGATGACGAGACGTCGATGCGGCGGACGCTCTGGCTCGGCCTTCGCCACCAGAGGCAGCGACCCCGAGAGATCCGTCGCCGGCGTCGTCCCCGCGAGCGCGAGGTCCGCCTCCGGTTCGGCCTTCGGCTTGGCAGGCCGCACCGTCGTCGCGACCGCCGCGTCCTCCTTCATCGTCGTCTTCGTCTTCGCTTGATCGACGAGCAAGACCACCGCGCCGCTGCTCGCTGGAGCTTTGCCGGACGGCGGGATGCTCGCCGCGCCGAGGACGCGTGAGATCCGCGCGACCGACGCCGACGCCGCCGACGCGTCGGTCGTGAACGGCGCGAGCGCGCGTGCGAGATCCGCGACGCTCTGGAAGCGATCCTTCGTGGAGCTCGCGAGGCAACGTGCGACGACGAGCTCGAGATCGATCGACACGCCTTCTTTGAGCGTGCTGAGGCGAGCGGGCTCGTTGTTGAGCACCTGTCCGACCACCTCGGGCATCGTGTCGCCTTCGAACGGGCGCTTGCCGGCGATGAGCTCGTAGAGGATCACGCCGAGCGACCAGATATCGCTGCGCGCGTCGACCTTGGGGTCTTCGAGCTTGCTGATCCCGAAGTCGAGCACCTTGACGATCGAACGCCGGTCGCGCTGCTTCGCGAGGAAGAGGTTCGCCGGCTTCAAATCGCGATGGACGATCCCGGCCGCGTGGGCCTCACCGATCGCCTCGCATGCTTGAAGCAGATAATCGGCGACGACGTTCGTCGCGAGCGGCCCCGTCCTCTTCAGCACGTGCCCGAGGTCTTCTCCCTCGAGGTACTCCATCACCATGAACGGCGCGCCGGAGGGCATTCGCCCGGTGTCGAGCACGCGCACGACGTGCTGGCTCTGGATCTTCGCGGCGGCCTTCGCCTCGCGCGCGAAGCGCTCGACGATGTCCGCGTGAGCAAGCGCGCTCGGCAACAGGAACTTCAGCGCCACCTTCTGATCGAGATCGACATGCGTCGCGGCGACGACCACGCCCATGCCGCCCTGCCCGAGCACGCGCTCGACGCGATATTTGTCGAGGACGACGTCTCCCTCGGCGACAGGCGCAGCGCTGGCGTCGCTCTTCGCCATGGCTAAAACGACCTCGTCTTGCGGGCGAAGAGGAGGGCGCGATCGGCTCGGTCGTACGTCCAGAAGACGTGCGCGCCGTCCGACGCGATCGCGCTCACGGGCTCGTTGCCTTGCGTGTCCTCGAGGAAGGGCTCCGCCGCGGCCGCGGCCGTGACGTGGCTCTTTCGAAGGAGCCCATACTTGCGGCCGCCGCCGCGCGGGTCGTCGAAGTTGCCTCCCCAATAGACGTACTGCGAGTCGACCGCGATCGCCGCAGGGGGCACGACCGGCGGAGGTGAGCCGAGGATCTCCGCGCCGGTCGCGAGCTGCTCTTCTCCGCTCCCCGTCGTCCCGATCGCGAAGATTCCACCAGCCGAGAGCGTGACGCCATCCGCGGGGATCTGCATGAAGAAGATCTTGCCGGCCACACGATCGTCGGCGGCGAGCGCCGTGATGATGGGCGGTGGCACGAGCGCGGGCGCCGCCCTGAGCTGGCTGATGCCCGAGGCGTCCTGGCAGGGCACGGTGCACTTGCTGATCGAGCCATCGACCATCCCGAGGAACAACGTGCCTTGCGCGAACAGCATCGACGCCACCGGCACCGTCGCGATCACCGCGCGTGGCGTGAGCGCCGGGCTCGCGAGATCGATCGAGAAGAGGCCGGGCTGCCCGCCGGTGTCTCCATAGACGTAGGCGTCGGCAGGACCGAGGGCGAGCACCGGCGTCCCATTCACGTTGAACGTCGGGCAGTCGTTCGAGCTTGCAGGCGTGCACACGCGGACCTCGCCGCCCGCTCCACGCACGACGATCTTCTGCGCGTTCGGCTGCGGTCCGATGAGCATCGACGAGATCTGCGGAGAGGCGTAGCCAAACAGCACGGACGTGGGCGCGGGCGACTTCTGCGCGAGCACGTCGGCCCTCGCGATCTTCACGACGCCCGGAGGCGGCGGGTTGGCGGCAGTCCGCGCGATGTAGACGTTGTCCGCGTCGATCGCGACCGACGAGAGGTTCGGCTCGCTGCTGAACGCGAGCGGCGCGTCGAAGTCTTTGGAGGACGTGCTCGCATCGCCGCCCAAGCCGCCATCGCCGGGCGTGCTCGTGCTGCTCGTCGTGACCGACGACGCCGGTCCGCACGATGGGATCGTGATGTCCTTCGTCGGGCATGCGCTCGTCCGGACGACGCCGAGCGCTTTGCCGCTCGTGATCCGGCTGCAAATCGCGCGCGGGAACGTGACGCCACCTGCGGAGGGCTTCCACCCGACGCCCTTGTCGAGCGGGACGAGGCAGACGCCGTCCTTGCATTCGCCGGCGCTGGCGGACGCCGGGAGCGAGATCGCGAACGAGAGCTTTGGGTCGTTCTGCGCGTCGACGTTGGGGAGCGCGGCGCTGCACGTGCTCGTGTCCACCGTCACCGAGGTGGCGCTCCCCGCGAAGCACCCGACGACGTCGAAGCAGCGCCCGCCGTTGCCGGCGCTATCGCCTCCGCCGAAGACGTCCTTCTCGACGTAGTCGGGCAGCGCATCGCTGTCGACGTTCGCGTCGCCGCACTCCCCTTCGAGAAACGTCTGGCCGTCTGGGCATGCCGACGTGATCCGCGTGAAGCCGTCGGGCAGGTCCTTCGGTCGAATGCTCGACACGAGCTCCGATCGCGTCCCCGTCCCCGACCCTTCGTTGATCCACAGGAGCGGCGCGCGAAGAAGCGCGGTCCGCCCCTTCGGGATCGTCGTGATGATGTCGCGGAGCACGCGGACCTCACCACCTTCCTTGAACGCGATCGCGCGGATCTTGATCACCGCGCGGGGTCGATCGGCGTCGGCGAGCACCGCGATCGTCGCGGGGAGCTTGACCTCGCCGCTCGGCGCGACGTCCCTCGTGTCGGCGAAGATCGGCCGCCCGTCGGACGTGATGTAGAGGCCGATCGCGGAGATGTCCTTCGGCGCCGCGAGATCGGTCTGCACGCACAGCATGAGCCCGCCGGCGTACGGCAGCGTCTCGCCCTCACACGCCACCGTGAGCCCGAGGATCATCGCCGCGAGCAAGGCCGGCGAGGTGCGCGTGCGCCGCATCATTCCACTCTTACAGATATCATCGATATCCGCGGGATCCACGGCTCATCGATCGCCTCGCGAATTGCCTTCGCCAAAAGGATCTGACCGCTACGCAGGCGCTGCGCGCAGGCCACGCGCAGAACACGCCGTCTACGATGATGGCCATTCCCATCACGTTCCCTGAACGATCCTGGCACCGACCTGATCTCAGGACCCGCGAGGTCATGTCACCTCGACGGGTGACGCGCGCTCTTTGCGTCTCTGCCGTCACCCGTTTGATCGTGAAGCTCCGGACCGCTCGTTCGGTCAAAGGTGCACCGGCCTGCATCCGGGACTTCCACGACGAACGAACCAACTTAGGAGAATCCAGACATGACCGTCCACGCACGTAGCGCACAGCCTTCCACCACGGGATTCGCGAGGCTTCGTTTGGGCGGATGTGGTCTTCTCCTCGCGCTCGCAGCGGCCGCGTGTACCAACTCGACGAGCGGAGCGGGCGCGTCGTCCTCGTCGGGTGGCCCGACGGACGGCACGACCAACGGTGGCGACGGGACGACGCCTGGCCAGAAGGCAGATGGCGGCGCCGGCGTGAGCGCAGGCGAGCCTCTTCCTCCGACCACGTTCCTTTATCGCAAGGCGATCACGCCGAGCGTGCATCACCTCATCGCATACGACATCGCGACAGGCGCCGAGCGCACGGTCACCGATCTCCGTGGCGACGGAAGCGAGGGCTGGGAGATCGCGGGCTTCGCCGTGTCGCCCGATCGAACCAAGATCGCGATCGCGTCGCTCTATGGCCCCACCTCCACAGACAACCTCTATGGCAATGCAGCACGTCGCATCTGGACGCTGAACACGGATGGCACCGGCTTCGTGCGACTCACGCCGGTGTTCAAGACCCTCGGCAGCCGTGTCGACGTTCGCACGCCGACCTTCAGCGCGGACGGAAAGACCGTGTACTACGGCTACGGCGAGGCCTCGTCCAACGGCAGCGGCGTGACGCGGACATGGGGCGTCGCCGCGGATGGCTCGTCACTTCCCGATCTGCTCGACATCCCGGCCTCGTGCTCGACCGGCTCGGTGCCCTCGGTCGATCCCGCGACAGGCAAGGTGATGATCATCCAGGAGACCTGCGCGAACAGCGCCGACGAAGGCTTCTTCTTCTTCACCGCCGACAACCAAGCGACCGAGCCCGTCCTCGCCTTCGGCGATCTCGATACGAGGTTCGATCAGGCTCGATGGACGCCCGATGGAAGCCTCTTCGTCTTCGCAGCGCGCCAGGCGAACGTCTCGTCGCTCTATGCCTACGTCCCGGCGCAGAAGAAGCTCGCGATCATCGTCCAGGGTACGGACGCGCTCGCCGTCGAGGCCGGCGCGGTCTCTCCCGACGGCAACTACGTCGTCTACTGCGCGACCGAGGGCAGCGGAATGAACATTCACGTGCTCGACCTGACGAAAGAGCCCGCCGTCGACACGCCCGTCACCAAGGACGGCATCAGCTGCCATCCCGCGTTCTGACCGCGCCATCAAACCAAGCGACTCGGGCCACGTTCGGGCAGCCCAAAGCCGAACGTGGCGCCGTTGTCGAGTCGTCCCTCGGCCCACACGCGACCGCCATGGCGCGAGACGATGCGATGCACGAGGGCAAGGCCGACGCCGGTGCCTTCGAAGTCGCGATCGTTGTGAAGCCGTTGAAAGACGCCGAACAGCTTGCCGGCATGCTGCGGATCGAAGCCGGCGCCGTGGTCGGTCACCGTGTAGCGGACCTCACCGCCCTCACGCTCGCCCGCGACCTCGACGACCGCGACGGCCTTGCGCCGCGAATACTTCACCGCGTTGTCGAGGAGATTGCTCCACACCTGGCGAAGAAGCTCGACGTTCCCGATCGCCGGAGGGAGCTCACCGATCCGCAGCTCGATCACCAAGGAGGGGTTGGCCGCGCGGATGCCATCGAGCACGGTCTTGACGACGTGCTGCATGTCGACCTGGGTGATCGGCTGGATCGCGCGATGTCCGAGGCGTGAGAGCCGGAGGAGATCCTCGATGAGGTGGCTCATGTGGTGCGCGTTCTTGCGGATCAACGCGAGCTTGCTGCGCGCGTCGTCGTCGAGCGAAGGTGCGTGGTCTTCCTCGAGGATGCGAGAGAAGCCATCGATCGCGCGAAGGGGCGATCGGAGGTCGTGAGAGACGGAGAACGCGAAGGCCTCGAGCTCGCGATTCGCGGCCTCGAGCGCCTCCGTACGCTCGGCGACGCGACGCTCGAGCCCAGCGAGGATGCGACTGTTGTCGATCGCGAGCGCGGCGCGATCGGCGAGGTCTTTGACGAGGTGAAGGTCGTCGAGGGTGTAGGGCGGCCGCGACGCGCTCGTACGAAACAGCGAGAGGTAGCCGAGGTTGATCCCCCGCGCGCGAAGGCGAGCCACGATCATCCCCGAGATGCCGATCTTCTCGAAGATGGGGATGAAGCGCGGCGCGATCTTCGCCTTGAGCTGCTCGAGGTCGAGATCGGGCATGTAATACGGCTCGCCCGTCGCGATGACCTGGCCCGAGATTCCCTCTCCGACCTTCAGCGGCGTGCTGTCGTGATACTCGCGGAGGTACTCGTTCGTCTCGGGATCGGGGTGGTACGTGGCGACAGGGACGAGGTCGTCACCCTCGATCAGACGGATGTTCGCGGCCTCGCCGACGAGCTCGGAGAAGCGACGCGCGACGACGTTCAGGAGCTGCGAGAGGTCGATGCTCGCCTCGGCGAAGAGCTGCGCCGACTCGGCGAGCGCCTTCATTCGGTTGGCCTGGCGTTCCGCGGTCGGCATCGACAATACCGGTTAGTCTAGCATTCTGGAATTCGCGTCTCCCATGGAATCCGTCGGAAATGAGCGGCCGTCGTCCAGGTTCTGTAATGCGCGGAGGTAGGCACGTCGATCGCAGTGGGCTTCGGCCGGTCTCCACACGCAGACGTGCGGCTTCCGCTCGCCTACGCTGACGTTCGTGCGGTGGTCCGTCTACGTCGATCTGTCGCGTTCGCTCTCGAAGGACGAGCAAGCCGAGGTCTTCGCTGCGCTCGAGGCGGTCATCCCCGACAGCGGATGCGTCGGACCGAACCGCCGAGGCGATCACGAGGTGTACTTCGTCGTCGACGATATGCCCTCGCGTGACGACGCCGCGCGTGAAGCCGAGCGATCGATGACGGAGATCCTCGAGCGAGCTGGCGTCGGCGTCACGTTCCAGATCAGCGTCCAGCCGATGCGCACCTGATCGCGCGGCGCGATGGGATGAAGTCGCGCCGAGGTCCGCTCCCGTGGTCTTCTGGTGGACATGACGCTCGACGTCGTGTGGGACATGGAGACCGGAGACCCCGACGACTTCGTCACGCTCCTCTTGCTCCTCGGCCATCCACGCGTCACCTTGCGCGGCGTCACGATCACGCCGGGCACGCCCGATCAGGTGGGCGTCGTTCGCAAAGCGCTCGCGTGGTTCGACCGCACCGACATCCCCGTCGGCGCGTTCAACCTGGACCACAAGACGCCATCGCAGAAGATGGCGGGCGCCGGCAAAGACGACGATGACCACGGCGTGCGGTGGGGAGGCTCGTGCGTGTCGGCCTGGCACTACAAAGCGTACGGAGACTTCCCTCCTTCACGCGACGCCGTCCATGGCCCTGATCTCCTCCACGCGCTGTGCGGGCCCACGACCACGCTGATCACCGGCGGTCCGCTGAAGAACCTCGGCGGCGCGCTCGCGAAGCCGGGCTTTCGACTCGGCCGCCTCGTCGCGCAAGGAGGCTTTGCGGGCGAGGGCGTCGTGCCGCCGGAGCAGCAGCTCGAGAAGTTTCGTGGCCTCACCACGTGCCCCACCTACAACTTGAACGGCGACGCGAAGAGCGCCCTCGCGGTGATCGCGACGGACGCGATCGCGGAGAAGCGCTTCGTCTCGAAGAACGTGTGCCACGGCGTCTCATACGACGAGGCTCTGCATGCACGCGTCGCATCGGTGAAGAGCGAGAGCCGCTCGCTCGATCTCATCTGGCGTGGCATGCAGACCTACCTCGAGGGCGGCAGCGGCAAGAAATTCCACGATCCGCTCGCCGCATGCTGCGCCATCGACGAGTCGATCGGACAGTGGGCCGAGGTCGATCTCTACCGAGAGCGAGGCGAATGGGGCGCTCGCCTCGCGCCGGGCTCGAGCACCCGCATCATCACCGCCTACGATCGCGCGAAGTTCGAAGCGACGCTCCTCGAGGTCGCTGAGCGCTGACGACGTCACGTACGAGCGCGCGAAACGCCCTCGCGGCAGGATCGCTGTGGGTGCGCTCGTGCCAACACATGGCGAGCTCGATCGGCGGAGGCGCGAGCGTGCTCGGGAGCGGGATCGCCCGAAGGCCGAGCGCTGCGCCTTTCGCCTTCAACAACGACGACGGGAGCATCGTGACGAGCTCCGTTCGAGAGACGATCTCGGCGGCGACCATGAACGACGGCACCGTCATCACGACGTCGCGCGCGACGCCTGCCTTCGCGAACGCCGCGGCGTAGCGATCGCGAAGGTTCCGCGCCGGGACCATGTCGACGCGGACATGCCCTCGCTCTGCGAGCGGCGGCGCGCTCCGCTCCTCGGTCGGCGTGGCCTCCACGAGCACGACGTCATCCAGCACGAGGCGCTCGGCGTAGAGGCCAGGCCCTTTGCCAGCGATGCCGACCTGGAGATCGACCTCGGAGGACGTGAGGTCCCCGAGCGAGAGCAGCGAGTCGATCCCGACGACACGAAGCCGCGCGCGAGGTAGGTGGCGGGCCATCGCGATCGCCAGGGCTGGGCCCCAGATGACCTGGCCGACGTCCGCCATCGCGAGCGTGAACGTTCGCGTGCAGCTCTCGGCATCGAAGGAGGTCGGCGCGAGCGCGCCTTCGATCTCGCGCACGGCGCGCGCGATCCCGGGCGCGATCTCGAGCGCGCGAGGCGTGGGGACAACGCCGCGGCCTTTGCGGGTGACGAGCGGATCCCCGAACACGTCACGGAGCCGCGCGAGCGAGTTGCTCACCGCAGACGGGGTGACGTGAAGCCGCTCGGCCGCGCGCGCCACGTTCCGCTCGACGAGGACGGTGTGGAGGACGAGGAGCAGGTTCAGATCGACGCCAATGCTCACCACGAGTGATGTCTTCCGATACTCACCACGAGTGATGTTTTCTATCACGAACCATCACTACCCGCGAGGAATGGCCAGCGTCATGCTCTCTCTCCACCCTCAGACCCCCGGAGCCTCTCGTCATGTCCTCGCCTACCCATCCTCTTCTGCGCGTCGACGTCCTCGACTCGTTTCTCACCTACCGCGAGATCGGCGCTGGCCAAGCGAACACGACGCTCGTGTTTCTTCACGGCAACCCGACGAGCTCGTACGTCTGGCGCGACATCCTCCCGCGCTTCGCCGGCTCGCATCGCTGCCTCGCGCCCGACTTCATCGGGATGGGCGGCTCGGGCAAGCCAGACATCGCGTATCGCTTCGGCGATCACGCGCGGTACCTCGACGCTTGGTTCGACGCGCTCGATCTACGTGACGTCGTCGTGGTCGGTCTCGATTGGGGCGGCGTGCTCGCGATCGATTGGTCAGCGCGCCACCCCGAGCGAGCGCGCGGCGTCGTGGTCTTCGAGACGTTTCTTCGCCCGATGACGTGGAGCGACTTCGCGCCCGCCGGCGCGGAGCTCTTTCGAGCGCTTCGCACCCCGGGGATCGGCGAGACGATCGTGCTCGAAGAGAACCAGTTTCTCGCGCGATCGCTCGAGCACGGCGTGAAGCGCGGCCTCACGGTCGACGAGCGCGCCGTCTACGCGTCCCCCTTCCCCACGCCCGCGTCACGACGGCCGATGCTGCAGTGGCCGCGCGAGATCCCGATCGACGGCGAGCCCGCCGACGTGCACGCGGTCGTGCTCCGGAACGGCGAATGGCTCGCGAAGGGAGTCATCCCCGCGCTCCTCCTCACGTTCGAGGGCACGGGGCTCAGCAATGCGCCTGGCGTCGTCGCGTGGGCGAAGCAGACCCTCCCGCGCCTCGACATCGTCCCGCTCGGAAGCGCCGGCCACCACGCGCCCGAAGACGCGCCCGCCGCGATCGCGGACGCGATCGCGGCATGGCTGGCGCGCGTCAAGGCGTGAAGGCGTATTGGAGATCGACGTCGAGGCTGTTGTTGCCGAGCAGCGCGCTGTCTGACGCCGCGCAGTTGAGCGTGTTGTCGCCGGTGTTCGTCCACTCGCCGAGGTTCGTCTTCGGGTTGAAGCGGTATTCGTGCGTGCGCGTCACGTCGCACTGCTTTCCTTTGGCGGTGCTCTTCACGTGACCGCCCAGCGTGATCTTCGCGCCTTGTTGGCTGCTCACCCGCACGAACTGCTTGGCGTTGATCGCGATCGCCGAGCCGTCGTCGATCGCGCTCGTGCCCTTCGCGATCGTGACGCGCCGGCTCGTGTCTTCTTTGCCGGGCGTGGGAGGGAGCGCGCCGCCGGGCGCGTCGGACGACTCCACCCAGAGCTCGTATTCGCCCGTCGTCGAGCCGCCGGCCTTGCCGTCCTTGCGGATCGCGATCTGCTTCATGTCGAGGCCCACGTTCAATGCCTGCGGCGTGCACACCGGGACCTGGTAGTCGATGGTCGACGCGACCTTGATCGTCTCGTTGTCGGCGAGGCGGCGCATCGTGTACGAGATCGCGACGCCGGGTGACGCGGGGTCGTAGCTCGCGCCTTTCTGGATGTACGCTGCAAGAGCAGCGGCGCGATCTTCGGAGCCCGCGGCTTGGATGCGCGCGGCGTCGTCGGGCGATCCGCCGAGCACGAAGACCGAGAAGGTGCTGTTTTGAAGCACGCTTTTCGAGGCGGCGTCGATCTCGACGTTCACCTTGTTGAAGGCGACGTCGAGCGCGGCACGAAGGTCACGCTCGCTGTCGTTGCTCTCCACCTTCATCACGAGCATGCGTCCATAGGTGACGCTCGAGACGAAGGCGGGCGGGTTGCCCGGCCCCATGTACGGGCGCGCGTCGTCGGCGGTCACCGTCTCGGCGAACACGAGCTCGGGTGACGCCGGCGCTTCGAACGACACCGTGTAGTAGGCCTGGATGAAGCGCACGACCATCGTCGTCTTCTTCTCCACCCAGCTCCCCTGGAAGCTCGCCTTCACGCTGCCGCTCATCCAGCTCGCGTCGACGCCGATCTTCAAGCTCGCCTCGTTCATCGAGTAGGCGGTCTCCGCGAGGTAGTTGCTCTTCGCCGCGAGATGAACGCCGTCTTGCCCGAGGATCGACCCGATGGCCTGGCGCGAGCTCGCGAGGCTCGGCGCGTCCACCGTGCGGCTGTAGTTGCCGCCGCGGATCGTCGCGTCTCCGATGGTGATCGTGCCGGGACGGCGAGGCAGCGCGATCGGCGCCGCGAGGCCTTGCGCCAGCGTCGTCGTCTGCGTGATCGCGCCCGGCCAGATCGAGTCGGCGTTCGGATCGAACGAGACGAGCGTCTCGTACAGCTCGGTCCCGGTGAAGCGCTTGTAGACGCACTCCTGCACCGCGCCGTTCTCGCTCTTGATCTGCGTCTCCTCGCCGGTGGCAGAGACGGCTTGCTCAGCGGGGGTCGGCGGCGCGCTCGCGGCACGGATCAAGTCGCGGAGCGCGTTTTGGCTCTGCGCGGTCGTCGCCGGTCCCTGCGGTCCGCGCAGGCTCGCGCGCTCGTCATCCCCGCCGCAGCCGACGGAGGTCGTGAGGAGCAGCGCGGCCCCCACGAGAACGAACGAGGAGCGGAGCCGGCAGCCGAGCGAAATCGTCATGGGGCCGAGCGTTCGCAAGGCGCATGCCGCCTTCCAACTACACGGTTACTTTACACTGTAAAGGATGCCAATGGACACGTTGGGCCATCGTTTCCCCAGGCCGGCGATCCAGCGAAACGATGGGAATTCCGCGTGGAGACACGCGCTTCCTCACGGGAAGCGCCGCCCGTGCAGGATGGATTGTAGATCCTCCGGGAAGCTCGTACGTTCCTGTCGTGATGCAACGGCAATCCGTGATGCGGGTCGTTTGTGGTGTTGTGACGGTCATCCTCGCGTTCGCGGCGTGCAAGGCGGCGACGGGTCCGAAGGCCGGGTCTCCCGGAGGCGGCAGCGCGATCGCGATGTCGAAGCCTGTCCTCTTCGAGGACGAGCACCCAGTCGGAAAGCTCGTCCCCTTCAAGGACGCCGAGGAGCTCAAGTCGTTCAACGACGCGTGGCTCGAAGACGTGAACCCCGGCAGCGGCGCGCGTCCGGCCTTCTTCAAGATGGCGGGCGACCCCGACGCGGGCGCGCCACCGAAGGGTGGTCAGGGTCAGGCATCGCAGCCGGGCAACGCAGGGCCGCCGATGCCGAAGACGCCGGCGAAGGCATCTCCGCCGCCCGCGCCTCCACCGGCGCCCGCGCAAGCCGCGCCTGCCGCGCGCCCCTCCGATCGCGCCGCGCCGAAGGCCGACAAGGCCGCAGAGTCGCGAGCCGCCGGCCCTGCCGAGAACAAGACGAGCAAGGAGAGCGGCAAAGACAAGAAGGCCGCCGCGGGCGACGACGAGTCGATCACGAACAACCAGCATGCCGAGGTCGACGAGGGCGACATCGTCAAGCTCCACGGCGAGCACCTCGTGGTGCTTCGTCGCGGCCGCATCTTCACGATCTCGCTCGAGGGTGGACGCGTGAAGCAGAGCAAGATGCTCGACGCGTTCGGGCCCGACATCGAGCCGCGCGGCACGTGGTACGACGAGATGGTCGTCGACGGCGAAAACGTCGTCGTGGTGGGCTTCAGCTACGCGCGTGGAGGCACCGAGATCGGCCTCTTCAAGATCGACAACGAAGGCGGCCTCACCTACCGCGCCACGTATCACCTGAAGTCGAACGACTATTACTCGGCGCGCAACTACGCGAGCCGCATCGTCGACGGACGCCTCATCTTCTACGCGCCGCTCTACATCGCGCCGCAGGCCGACACCGCCGCGATCACGAGCCAGTTCCCCGCCGTGCGCAAGTGGCGTCGCGCGTCGACGAACGCCGACTTCGTCACCACGCTCGTGCCGAAGAAGCTTTACCACATGGACGGCGAGTTCCCGGCGACGCCCACCGCCGCGCTCCACACGGTGACGTCGTGCGATCTCCGCGCGCCCACGTTCGAGTGCGAGTCCGTGGGCCTCATCGGTCCGCCCGGCCGCGTCTTCTACGTCTCGCCTTCGGCTGTGTACGTGTGGATGCAAGACTACTCGGTCGGCCGCCGCGGCCGCGACGGCCAGCGCACGGGCCCGCAGCGAAACGGCATGCTCGCGCGGCTCCCGATCGGTCGCACCACGTCGGCGCCGAGCGCGCTTCGCGTGAGCGGGATGCCCACCGATCAGTTCTCGTTCGAAGAGGACGAGACCGGCAACCTCGACGTGCTCGTGCGCGCCGAGTCGAACGGCGACGCGATGTTCGCGAGCGAGAACACGGCGGGCGCCACCGCGCTCCTCCGCGTCCCCGTCAACATGTTCGGCGACGACGTGCTCAATACGTCGCCGAAGCGCTATCGCGTCCTCCCGCGACCCGACGGCGCCGCGGTGCAGAACCGGTTCGTCGGCGGCTGGCTCCTCTATGGATCGGGTCAGGGCTACGTCACCAACCACGTCGGCGGCAAGGGCCAGCTCTTCGCGGTGAGGTACGCAGCGCCGGAGGATCCGGCGACCTCGCTCGATCTCGATCAAGGCGTCGACCGCATCGAGCCGATGGCCGATGACGCCGTCGTCGTCGGCTCGCGCGGCAGCGATCTCGTGTTCACGCCGATCGAGCTCGGGCGTGGGAGCAAGGAGGCGCATGCGCGTCGCGACTACGTTCGCAAGAACGCGAGCCAGGGCGAGCTACGCAGCCACGGGTTCTTCTACAAGCCAGGAAAGGGCCCGCGCGAAGGGATGATCGGCCTGCCGATCCGCGGCGAGGGCACTGGAGGCTCGCAGTACCTGACGGAGGGCTCCGCGCAGGTGCTCTTCCTCCAGGCGAAGTCGCTGGAGTTTACCGAGCTCGGCTCGCTCCGCGCATCACGCCTGATGACGAACCACGACGGCTGCCGCGCGTCGTGCGTGGACTGGTATGGCAACGCGCGTCCGATCTTCGCGAAGGGCCGCATCTTCGCGCTGATGGGCTACGACCTCGTCGAGGGCAGCCTCGAAGAGCAAGGCCGCACCTCCCGCATCGTCGAGCGCGCGCGCCTCAACTTCGCGCCCACCGGCGGAGCGCCCGCCGAAGAGTTCGACTGACCCTCGCGGTTCTCGTCCTCGTCCTCAACGAAGCGCACGCCACCGTGCCTCGGCATGTCCGAGGAAGACCGGTGACGTGCGCATCGAGGGATCGGCCTCGTACGTCGCGCGCGACGTCCCTCGCAGGCTGCGCTTGTCGCCGTTCTCGAGCACGAAGAGCCGCTGCGTGAACGGGGTGTGGTGTCCCTCGCACACGATGCGGTACGCGAACGTGATCTCGCCGATTCCGTCCGCGTCGAGATCGGTGACGCCGAGCGCGTCGCCGAGGAACGTCGCCTTCATCGCGCCGTCGTCGCACGACTCGCGGCTGTCTCTGACGGTCGCGAGCACCTTCTTCGTGCGCGCCTGCCCAGCGTCGAGCGGCGACGCATACACCGCGTGCTCGATCGTCAAGAAGACGTTCTTCAGCGCATCGTGATCCTCCATCGTCTCGACCCATCGGATCGCGAACACGACGACGTTGTCACCGTTCGCGTCACTCCAGCCGACCGCCTTCGCGAGCTTCCCCGCGACGACGATGTCCTTCGGCACGTCACCCACCGCGATCGTCCGCATCTCGATCGTGCGCGCCGCCGGCGGCGAGGCATCGGGCAAGGGCGGCGCGGGCGCGACCGCCGCGTCGACGACCGCATCGACCGCCGCGTCGCGCGAAGGCACCGGCGCCGGCGGCGATCTCGTGCACGCCAGCATCACCGCCGCGCTCGCGGCGAGGAGATGGCGCCGGTGCGTCGAGCTCATCGCGTCGTTCTTATCACCCCTGCGAGAGACCTGCGCCGGCGCGCATCCCTTGCAGTATGCAGCGACCCGCGATTGCTGCCGTGTGCTCACTTTTAAACACCGATGTTTTCGTGCTCGATCGCAGGATCGCTCGAAAAACAAGGCCGATTCGCCGTCGCCGCCTGAGCCTTGGTGTCCCGATATGTGGCTAGCCACACGAAACTTCGACTGGCCCCGAAGGTGCATTTCGGCGGGTTACCGAAGACCGATCTCCCCTTCTCTCGAGACGGAGGACGTCATGTTCGCCTCGTCGATGATCCTACACCCCGCGTTCGTCGCGGGACACACGCGGTCGCTCCAGATCCTCGTTGCGGCGATCGTCCTCGCGAGCGCGCTCCTCTTCGTGGTGCTGGTCGCGCTCAGCGCTCGACCTGCCTTCGAGGGAGTCTTCGCGACGATGAGCAGCGGGATCCTCTCGAACGTGGGCGGACGTTGACGCGACCTGCGCTCGGCGGTCGTGCTCAGGGGCGCACGCCTCGTCGATGGTGGCGCCCCGCATCTCTCCAGCTGCCGTGATCGGGCCTCGCGCTTGCGACTCGAGCGAGCGGGCGCGGTTGTCCCAGAACATCGGCGCCTGCGTCGCGTCGGGCGACGGCTCGAGCGCCGTCCATCCGTTCCACGCCGCGTCGAGGACGGTCAGCGCGCCACGCGCCGCCTTCTGCCCGCCGGTCCCGATCGACGTGGGCCGGCCGTCGCTGTAGCCAAACGCCGGATCGTGACAGGACGCGCACGCGAGATCGCGGTTGCCCGAGAGGATGGGATCCCAATACAGAAGTCGACCGAGCTCGACCTTGTCGGGATTTGGCGGGTTGTCCGCGGGTGACGGGACCCCAGCGAACGACGTCGCGACAACCGAGGCGGGAGAAGCTTCGGGTCCGGGCGCAGGAGCGTCGTCTTCGCACGCGAACAAGAAGAACGACGTCAGGAAGACGCCAGCTCCGATCGTCAACGGGTGGTGGAACAACATCGTCACGCTACGTGTTGCCGTAGCCCGCAAATCGATCAGCTCGCCGCACGTTCGCGAACGACGGGGATCTCTCGAGCGCGGTGCGTACCTTGCAACAGCGAGTCATCGTCTCCCGAGCGATCGCTGTTGTTCGCGTGATGAGGTGGTCCCATGAATCGCGCCTATCGAGTCGTCGGCTCTGCTCTCGTGATTTTGTCCGTCGCGGCTTGCGCCGAGTCGACTGTGGGTCAGCCACCCGAAGCTCCACCTCCTCCTCCGCCCATTCCAGCGGGCGCGATTCCGCCTCAGCCCGTGCAAACGCTTCCAGGCGAGGAACCGACGACACCACCCCCGACACCTTCGAGCGCGACCTCGCTCACGTCGGCACCGCTTCCTCCGCTTCCTTCGCAAGCGCCGCGCTACGCGCCGGACGGATCGCCGATCGTGAGCTCGACGCCAGCGACGCCCGCTCCGCCCACGTTCACGCCGACCTCAGCGCCGCCATCGGGGCAATGGACGGTGAGCTACCCGAACGGGAGCTGGGTCTACGCCGACGGGTACGGATGGATGTGGGTCCCGCGCGAAGCAGGACGCGTCGTCGTCGATGACGTGCCGTACGTGTACCTCTACACGCCGATGTACGGATGGACCTGGTACGTCTCGCCGTGGGGACCCGGCCCGTACTACTACGGCGTCTGGGTGCATCATCCGTGGCATCCCGCCGGATGGCATGGCGGATGGGTCGCTCGCCCGCACGTCGTCGTGCGCATCGGCGGCGGCTACCACGGTTACGGCCACGGCGGTTATCGCGGCGGTGGTGGCCATCGTCGCCGCTGACGCCGAGCTCGCATGCACGCGGTCAGCGCGTGATGTCCCATCCGACGTCGTCGTAGCGCGCCTCGTGGGGCGTGCCGTTGTTCTCGCAGCCGAAGCCGAGCGTGAGATCGACGCTCGTGATCGGCGCGCTGCACTCAGCGCGAAGCGTCCCCGTGATCGGCGTGCCGTTGTCGACGGTGACGGTGAACGCGACCGGTGACGTGCGCCGATCGACGCTGAGGACGATGCTCCGCCATTGGTCCGCGGGAAAGGGGACGCCGATGCTCGTCTCGCGGTAGTCACCGCCGCCTCCCGAGAAGGAGTCGCTCTCGCTGACGAACGCGTTCGCGTCGGACGCGGAGCCAATCCCGATCTCGCAGATCGCGTTGGCTGTGTTCAGCACCTGGCCAAGGAAGTAGGTCTTGCCGAAAGGAGCGCCGCTTGGCCGAAGCGCGATCTCGAGACGGCTCGTCGCGAACGTCCCGCCGAACGTTTGCCGGAGCGAGGCTTCGGCGCAGTTCGGTGCGCCCGGCGGCATGCGGATGTGAAGCGAGTGCGGTGGTGAGTGGTAGGTGACGGGGTCAACCTCGATCGTCGAGACGTCGTCCGTGTTCAGCGCCACCGACCATCCCGCCGTCGCGGCGTCGGATGTGTCGAAGTCCGCGCAGAACGACGCGTCGCGATCGCAGAAGCGCCCCGAGGGCGCTCCGCTGTCGGTCGCGTTTCCGTCGGCGGTCGTGTTGTTGCCGTCGAGCGCCCCGCCGCCATCGCCCGGCGTCGTGCTCCCGTCTGGGCTCTCGGGGACGGACTTTCCGTTGAATACGGTGCACGCGGCGCCGATCGTCACGAAGGCAACGCTGACGCTCGCCAGCGCGAGCGATCGCCTCCGCCTCTCCCTCCACATCGCGTAGCTCATTTCGGCAAGAGCGAGCGCAGCCGCTTGACGGCGTGGTGGTAGTTCACCTTCGCGGCGTCTTCGCTCGAGTCGACGATGGCCGCGATCTCGTCGAACGACAGCTCGTGGAACACACGAAGCTCGACGACGAGGCGCTGGCGCGGCGGAAGCTCGGCGAGACGGGCGCTCACTTTGCGCCAGACCTCGGCGGCGACGAGCTTCTCGGTGCCGAGCGAGCTCGTGAAGGCGACGTCGTCTTCGACGGGCACGACCTCGCCCGGCGGAGCGCTGCGCACGTGGTCGAGCGCCGTGTTGACGGCGATGCGATAAAGCCAGGTTCGGAACTTCGACTCGAAGCGAAACGACGCGATCCGCTCGAACACGCGAACGAACGTGCGCTGCGCCACGTCTTTGGCGTCTTCGGGGCTCTTCACGTAGCGCTGCACCAGCTGCAAGGTCGCTCGCTCGTGCCGCCGCACGAGGTCGTCGAACGCGGCGCGATCGCCCGCGAGGAACCTGTCGACGAGGAGTCGGTCGGCGTCGATGAGCGGAGGCTCTTGCTGTGCGAGCGCATGCTCGACCACGCTCGCGTTGTTGTTCGACTCCACCATCGCGCGTCCTGTCCGACTTCAGTCTAGCAGCAGCGCCTACGCGGCGATGATAGAGTTGACCGAATGGTGCGTTCGTTCCCAAACGCTCCCGCGTGCGCGCTGATGCTTGGGATAGGAGCGCTCCTCTCCGCTCCTCCTCTAGCGCATGCGCAGCAGCCGTCGCCGCCGTCGGCGGAGGCGCGGCGTGAAGCCGGCCGTGAATACGCCGAAGGAACGCGCGCGTTCGACGCCGGCGACTACACGCGCGCGGCGCAAAAATTCGAGTCGGCCTACGCGCTCGCGACCCACGAAGATGCGTTGTGGAACGCCGCACGCGCCTGGCATCGCGCCGGCGAGCTTGCACGCGCCGCCAACTTCTACGCCCATTTTTTGCGAGACGCGCCGCCGAACGCGGCCGATCGCACGAGCGCGACGTCCGAGCTCAAGGCTCTCTCCGCCAAGCTCGGGCGGATCGAGGTGCACGTGTCGAGCGGCGTCGAACAAGCGCGCATCGACGACGCGCCGATCACCGCGCCGGCGGTGTACGTGGTCGCCGGCACGCACGTGATTCGCGCGACCTCGGCGCGAGGGCCGATCGAGCAGCAGCACGCCGTGAAAGAAGGCGAGGTCATCAGCGTCGTTCTTGCGCCTCCCGCCAGCGGCGGCAATGATGCTCCCGTCGTGGCTCCCGCTCCGCCACCTCGGACCGACCTCCGGGCCAGCGTCGATCGCGACACGACATCTCCGCGCAAAGGGTGGTCACCCACTGTGGTGTGGATCGGCGGCGGCCTCACGCTCGTGGCAGCGGGGCTGACGACGTGGTCGGCGTTCGACACGCTCGCCAAGCTCGATGACTTCGAGGCGGCACCCACCCAAGAAAAGCTCGAGGACGGACGCTCGAAAGAGATTCGCACGAACGTGCTGCTCGGGACGTCGATCGGCCTCGCGGCGATCACGGGCGCGATCGCGCTTCTGCTCGTGGACTGGCGCGGTAACGAGCCGCGCACGGGTCTTCGCGCGGCCGTCCACGTCGGGGCGGGCAGCGCCATGCTGAGCGGGAGCTTCTGACACATGACCGACGCGCCGGCGTCGTCGCCGTTGCCACTCGGATCGCTTCGTCTCGGCAACTACCAGCCGCTCGTGCAGCTCGCGTCGGGTGGCATGGCCACGGTGTATGTCGCGCGACACGCCGGCGCGGCGGGCTTCGAGCGGCTCGTCGTCATCAAGCGGGTGCATCCGCATCTGCTGACCAACCGCGAGTTTCACGACATGTTTCGCGACGAGGCGCGCGTGTGCTCGACGATCCGCCATCCCAACGTGATCGCGCTCGTCGATGTCGTCGAGGCGGACAACGAGCTCTTTCTCGTGCTCGAGTACGTCGAGTCGCTGTCGCTCAGCCAGCTCATCACGGCGGCAAGAGACGTGCGGAACGAGCCGCTGCCGGCCGCCGTCATCGCGCGAATCCTCGCGGACGCGCTCGCTGGGCTACACGCTGCGCACGAGGCCCGCGATCTCCGCGGCACCAAGCTCGACGTCGTTCATCGCGACGTGAGCCCGCAGAACATCATCGTGGGGCTCGACGGCACGAGCCGCCTCATCGACTTCGGCATCGCGAAGGCGGCCTCGCGCATCTCGGTCACGAACAGCGGCGTCGTCAAAGGAAAGCTTCGCTACATGTCGCCCGAGCAAGTGCGCCAGAAGCCGCTCGATCGCCGCGCCGACATCTGGGCGGCCGGCGTCGTGCTCTTCGAGTCGCTCACCGGGAGGAAGCTGTTCTTGGGCGACGACGACGGCGACATCGCGATCGGCATCCTGATGGGTGAGATCCCCGCGCCTTCGTCGATCGTCACCGGCCTTCCGCCCGCGCTCGACGACGTGGTGAGCCGGGCGCTCGCGCGCGATCGCGAGGAGCGCTTCCAGACGGCGCTCGAGTTTCAAGAGGCGCTCGAGCGCGCGATCGTGCCCATCGCTGCGCGCGAAGTGGGGAGCACCGTCGAAGCGCTTGGGCGGGAGGTCTTCGACGCACGACGCAAGGAGCTCCACGACGTGCTCGAGGGACGCCCCAAAGACGAGCCTGCGAGCGCATCACCAAAGAGCGTCGACTCGCGCCGCGCGCACACACCGTCGAACGCTCCAACGCGGATCGAGGCGACGCCCTCGCGGCGTTGGCTCGTCGTCGCGATCGTCGCGCTGCTGCTCGTCGTAGGCACCGGCGTAGGCGCGATGGCGATGAAGAAGACGCCCGCGCCGGTGTCCGGCGATGTGCCGCCGCCCGCCCTGTCGAGCGTGGCGAGCGAGCTCGCGCCGCCGTCGAGCACGCTCATCAGCCCACCGCCGGGCAGCGCCGAAGCGAACGTCGCCGCGTCCTCGACCGCGTCGCTGGCGACGTCGGCGTCTGCGCCTCGAACGAATCGACGGCCTCTCCGCACTGTGCCGACGAGCGATCTTCATCGCAAGAACCCTTACGGTAGCCCGTAAAAATAGGCCGATTCGGCGCAGCACACACCCACGGAGCTGTGGGCGACGGGCGGCGTGCATTTTCTTTTTTACCTTCGCCCCCGCGCTCGCGTCTCAGCTCGAGGAGGGTGAATCGTGATGAGGATCCAGACGAAGCTCGGACCCATCGCCGCGATGACGGCGGCGCTCGGTCTTGCGGGCGTGCTCGCCGCGTGCGGAGATCCCGAGGACGAGAACCCGGGTCGACGCGGCGCGAGCTCGGGTGATGCGCCGCCAGGCGACGGGTCCACCGCCCCGACGAACCCAGGCACCTCCCCGCTTCGCCGCCTCACGAACGACGAGTACAACAGCACCGTCGCGGATCTCTTGGGCGACACGAGCGCGCCAGGCAACACGCTGCCCGGCGCGACGACGTCGGTGCAAGGCTACGACACGTACGCCTCGGGCCTTGGCGTGAGCGCGACGCACGCCGAGGGCTTTCTCGCTGCCGCCGAGTCGCTCGCGGCGACCGCGGTGAAGGACCTCAACAAGCTCCTCCAGTGTGACGTCGCGGCGAAGGGCGAAGCCGCGTGCGTCGATACGTTCATCACGTCGTTTGGAGAGCGCGCGTTTCGCCGCCCGCTCACCGCCACCGAGGTGACGCGGTTCAAGCAGCTCGAGTCGCAGGTGCGCGGGACCCAGCCGCTCGCCGACGCGATCCGCGTGACGCTCGAGGCGTTTCTGCTCTCGCCGGCGTTCCTCTATCGCGTCGAGATCGGCCAGGTAGCAGCTCCCGGCACGACCGAATTCGCGAAGCCCACGTCGTGGGAGATGGCCTCGAGGCTCTCGTACTTGTTCACCGGCTCGATGCCGGACGCGGAGCTCTTTCGCGCCGCGCGCGCCGACGAGCTCATCACCAACGAGAACATCGAGAAGCAAGCACGCAGGCTCCTGACGACGAGCCCGCGCGCGAAGGACACGTTTCGTCGCTTCTACGACCAGTGGCTCGAGCTCCGCGCGATCACGTCGATGCAGAAGAACGCAGCGTCGTTCGAAGGTTGGGACGAGAGCCTCAAGCCGCTCATCAAGGAAGAGGGCAACCGCCTCGTCGACAGCATCGTCTGGGACGGGAGCGGCGACGCACGCTTGCTCTTCTCCGCCGACTACACGTTCATGAACGGCCCTCTCGCGAAGTTCTATGGCGTGAGCGGCGTGAGCGGCGACGCCTTCGTTCGCGTCAACGTCGATCCGGCGCAGCGTCGCGGCATCCTCACGCTTCCGGGCATCCTTGCGTCGCACGGAAAGCCAAACGAGACGTTGCCCGCGCGCCGCGGCAAGTTCGTGCGGACGAAGATCTTTTGCCTGCCCGTCGGCGATCCGCCGCCGAACGCCGTCGCGATGGCTCCGCAGCGTGCACCGGGCATGACCGTGCGCCAGTACTTCACCGAGATCGAAAAGCAGCCTGCCTGCGGCGCCTGCCACACGGGCCTCGACGGCCTCGGCTTCGGCTTCGAGAGCTACGACTCGGTCGGACGCTTTCGCACGACCGATCAAGGTCAGCCCGTCGACGCGACGGGCACGCTCGTGGGCACGGACGTCGACGGCGACTTCAACGGCGGCGTCGAGCTCTCGAAGCGCATCGAGCAGAGCAAGAACGCTCAGGCGTGCATCGCGAAGCAGGCCTTCCGCTTCGCCACCGGACGCCCCGAGACGGTGCTCGACAAGCATTCGATCGATCTGCTCACCGCCGAGCTCGAGCGAGCGAGCTTCGACATCCGCGAGCTCCTCATCGCGCTCACCAAGACCGACGCCTTCCTCCTCAAGCCCGCGCAAGGAGCCGGCCAATGAGCACCAAAACCAGCAGCAGCAAGGCGCTCGCGCGCCGATCCTTCCTTCGCGGCATCGGTGGTCTCCTCGTCGCGCTCCCCGCGCTCGAGTCGCTCGGCACGCTCGGCTGCTCGAAGGAAGACACGCGCGCAGACAAGGCCGACAAGACCGACGAGCGCCTCGGCAAGAGCAGCCAAGCGCTCGCCGCCAACAAGCGGCTCATCATGTTCTTCACGTCGTTCGGCACGTCGCCAGGCACGTACTTTCCGACGGGCGGCACCGAGTCGAATTTCACGCTCACGCCGCAGCTCGCGCCGTTTGCTCCTCACCAGAAGGACATGCTCATCCTCGAGGAGATCGATCTCCTCCCCTTCGTCAAGAAGGGCTACGACTCCGTCGGTCACGGCGCGCCGTTTTGCTACGTCGTGGGCGGTTGGCCGATCTTCCAGGGCGACAGCACGCCGGGCGCAGGCGGCATTTCGCTCGATCAGAAGGTCGCTCAGGCGGTGGGCCAGTCCACGCGCCTTCGCTCACTGCCGATCAACCTCGGCAACAGCAACCAATATTTGCCGAGCACGATCTCGTATACGGGCGCCAACCAGCCGCTCGCCGCGATCCGCGATCCGCTCGCGGCCTTCAACAAGGTGTTCGCGGGCTTCAACGTCGATCCGTCCGTCCTCAAGGCGATTCAAGCCGAGCGAAAGAGCGTGCTCGACTTCGTCCTCGAGGACTACACCTCGCTCAGCACGAAGGTGAGCGCCGACGACAAGAAGCTCATCGACTTCCACATGCAGTCCGTCCGCGACCTCGAGACCCAGCTCGCGAACATCGCCTCGTCGCAAGCCGTCTGTCAGGTCCCGACGCTCAACAACCCTCCACGCGACCAAGGGACGTGGGAGCAAGGCACCGGCCCCGACTTCATCGCCATCGCGCAGTTTCACATGGATCTCATCGTCACCGCGCTCGCGTGCGACATCACCCGCGTCGCCACGATGTCGTGGCAGGGCGAAATGAACTGGGACGCGAGCATCAAAGGCCTCGACGCTTCGATGCAGGGCGTGGGTGACGCGCACCTCGCCTCGCACGAGAACCCTGCGGCCTTCACGAAGATCGTGACGTGGTATTCGACGCAGTTCGCGACGTTCATCCAGAAGCTGAAGGACAAGAAGGTCTTCGATAACTCGCTCTTCATGTGGTTTTCGGAGAACGGCGCTGGCGGCGGCCCAGGCGGGCACTCCCCGCTCAGCATGCCGTACCTGCTCGTCGGCAATGCCGGCGGCTCGCTCCGGACGGGCCGTCACGTCAAATGTGGTCATCGCTCGCCGAACGATCTCTACATCACGATCCAAAACGCATTTGGCGTCACCGATAACGTGTTTGGCGATCCGGCCGCCTGCACAGGGCCGATCACGCAGCTCACCTAATCACCTCACCTAATCCTCTAAAGCGTCTAAATCGTTCTACCGATCGTAAACGTCCTTCGCGAGGTCTGGCATGTGGGTTCGTCGGCTCTGCTCTGTCATCGTCTTGCTCGCCGTCGCGTGCGGCGCGGAGGATGAGAATCCAGCCACGACATCGCGCCCACCCGGCGCCTCGAGCGGCGGTGACGATCCCACGAGCCCCGGGGCCTCTTCGAGCGGCGGCCCGTCGGGTCCGGGCGGCGGTGGTGGCAACGGCGTCGAGCCTGGCCCTGCGAAGGACGACGGGATCATCCCCGCCGATCGACGAACGACCTGGAATCCAGGCATCACGGGCGGCATTCAAAGCCCCAAGGCCGTCTGCGCCACGCTCCAAGCAGCGACGTACGGCAACGGCGCGTCCGACGCAGGGCCAGCGATTCAATCGGCGATCGACGCGTGCCCTGCGGGTCAAGCCGTCGTGCTGAGCGCGGGAATGTTCAAGACGTCCGTCACCCTTCAGCTCGCCAAGAGCGTCGTCCTTCGCGGCGCAGGCTCGGTCAACGGCGGTCATCCGGCGACGACGATCAACCGCGCGCCTGGCGGCACCGTCATCCAGATCGGCAAAGTGCAGAACCGCGCGACCGCCGACGCCGGCGCTGGCGTCGATCTCACGACCGACGCGCTCAAAGGCGCGACCACCCTCGAGGTGGCGAATGCCTCGACATTCAAGGCAGGCGATATCCTCCATATCGACCAGGTCGACGATCCCGCCATCGTGCTCAATGCTGCCCCGTACGACTGCCCCTATTTCAAGCGCGCCGCCAATCGCTCCATCGGGCAGCGCGTCGAGGTGGCCTCCGTCGCCGGCACGACCATCACGCTGAGCTCTCCTCTTCATTGGTCGTTTACGAAGGCGCTCAAAGCCCAGGTCGCGCCGATCACGCAGCCGATCACCCGCAACGCCGGGCTCGAAGGCGTGAAGCTCACCGGCGGCAATCACCCCTACGACGGCGGCGGCGTCGACGTCTGGAATGCCGCTTATTCGTGGATCAAAGATATCGAGACGGACACGATCACGGGGATGCATATCGTGCTATCGGGCACGTACCGCTTCGTCGTACGCGACAGCTATATCCATCATTCGGGCAATTATGGATATGGCGTAGGCTGTTATGGGATCGTGCTTCGTTTTCAGACCGCAGACGCGCTCGTCGAAAACAACATCGCGCGGTTCGTCAACAAGCCCATCCTGTTCAATGCCTCCGGTGGCGGAAACGTCATCGCCTACAACTACGTCGACGACTCATGGGCGACGCCTGGCTGGCAAGAGGTCAACATCGACTGCCACTGCGACTTCCCTCACATGGAGCTCATCGAGGGCAACTACGCCCCACACATCGGCATGTCGTCCACGCACGGCAATGCCGGTTACCTGACGTTCTTCCGAAACTACTCCTCCTCCCAATTCAAGGAGCGGACGGGCCTCACCGGAAATGTCGCCGCGATCCAGCTCGACACGCGCGCGCACGGGATGAACGTCCTCGGCAACGTCCTCGGCACGCCGGGGATCAACGCGCTCTACGAGCAGGTGTCGGACGATGGCAAATGCAGCACCCCGCACATCTTCCTCCTCGGCTCGGGCTACGACGTGCAAGGCTGCAACTGGGGCCCGACCGCCTCGTCGGACCCGGCGCTGACGACGCTCTTCCGCCACGGCAACTTCGACTACGCCAACAACGGCACGCTATGGAGCCCTGCCGAGACCCGTCACACGCTCGCCACCTCGCAGTATTTGGCCGGCAAGCCAGCGTTCTGGCCGACGTCGCTCGCGTGGCCGTGGACAGGCCCGGATCTCACGCCGATGGTGGGCTCGCTCCCGGCCAAGATGCGCTTCGACGCGCTCATGTGAGGTTCGCTCGAGCGAACGTGGTGCTAGCATCGCCACGATGTCCGCGCAGAACGAAGGAGCCACATGCCCGGCCTGCCGCGGGCCGCTGCGCACGGCGCCGCTCCGATGGAACGTCCTCACCTGCGACGCGTGCGGTGGCGTGTGGGCCGATCGCGCCGCCGCCGATCGCATCGCGAACGTCGTCGATCACGATCTGTTGATCGTCGGACGTGAGGCCGCCAAGCGCGCCGAGGTCGTCGCGATCGGCAGCGAGTCACGCGCATGCCCGGTGTGCGCGAAGCCGCTTGCCCGCATGAAGGTCGCCGACGTGAGCCTCGACATGTGCGCCGAGCACGGCACCTGGTATGATCGAGACGAGCTCGGGCGCGTCTCACGCAACCGCGATCACGCACGCAAATCCCACGAGAACGTCGCGCCGCTGCCGCCACGTCGCGAGCTCGAAGACTCGATGAGCGTGCAGCTCGTCGACTCGTTGCTCGGCGACTGACGGGTAGCACCTGTCGCGTGACACGATGACGACGATCCCCGATCCGACCGTACTCTTGACCACCGCGGGCGATCTCACGCTCGAGGAGTATCACCTGCGCCTCGAAGGACGCGCGTGGCGCATCCTTCACACCGGCGCGATCCTCAGCCACGCGGACGAGGAGCGCTTTCTCCGCGGCGAAGAACGCCGCCTTCCTTACGGCATCGTGCTCTGGCCGGCGGCGATCGCGCTCGCGCACGAGGTGGCCTCACGTACGTTCGAAGGAAAGCGCGTGCTCGAGCTCGGCGCGGGCACCGGCCTTCCCGGCATCATCGCGGCGTCGCTCGGCGCGCGCGTCGTGCAGACCGACCGGCAAGAGGTCGTCCTCCATGTCTGCAAGAAGAACGCGGAGCGCAACGACGTCGCCGCACAGATCGAGCATCGCATCGCCGACTGGACGGACTGGACCGACACCGAACGCTACGACTGCATCCTCGGCTCCGACGTCCTCTACGCCGAGAGCTTGCATCCGCACCTCCGTCGCATCTTCGAGTCGAACCTCGCCGACGGCGGCACGCTCTTGCTCTCCGATCCGTTCCGCAAAGCGAGCTTCCCCCTCATCGAATCGCTCGCGGCCGAAGGCTGGCAGGTCGCGATCAACAAGTGGATGGTCGGGATGAACACCCCCGAACGCCCCGTCGGCGTCTTCGCGCTCGCGCGCTGACCGAAGCGCACGCCGTCGCAACGAAGCCAAGTCCTTGCTAGGCTCGACGCTCGATGTCGACCGACTTCACTTTTCTCTGCGTGAAGTCGCCGGTCGCCTTCTTGGCGCGTGCGCATCCTTCGCTGCGCTGGGACGAGCGCACCGGCGGCACGTTTGCGTCGATGGCGCTCCATACACGCCCGCTCCGGCCAAGCGATCCGCTGCCCTTTCCTGACGGGACGCGTATCGAGTGCGTCCTCCAAGCGAGCGGTAGGCTCGATGACGACGCCACGTTCGACTCGTTCTACGCGTGGGCCCGCGATCTCGTCGCGGCGACCTCCGGCGCTGTGTTCGATCATCAAACGGACAGCTTTCTCATCGTCGCGGGTGAGGAAGACACGGTCGCGCCTGCTGACGGCGGCGACGAACCGCGAGCGCTGCTCGAGCGGCGTGACTACGGGGAGCTCGCAGCATGGATCGATCGACGCTTCCCACCGAGCGAACGACATGGCTCCGCTTCGGCATGGAGAGAAGTCACCATGCTGCAGGCGTTACTTCACCCCGAAATCGGGCGCGCGATCACCGAGGACGACGCGACCTGCATCCCCGCGCTCCTGGCGATGAGCCGGGTCATGCAAAGCCATGAGCTCGTCCGCGACTGGAACGCCCTCGTCATCGCCGCCGCCAACCGCCCACCACTCGCGGCGACGAGCATCGAGCTTCGACAAGTCGCCGCGCGGCTTGCGCCATCTCCGAGCACCGCCGGCGAGCGCAATGCGCTCGAGAAGAAGGTCAGCGAAGTGCAGGCTCGACACGACGCCTATCACGGCCCAAAACGCGATCGCCCTCGCACCCCCGAGAACGTGATCAAGGCGATCCAGAAGGGCCGGCTCGACGAGGCCAGCGCGCTGTATGCAAAGCAGCTTCCTGAGCTCGCCGCACGGGCCGCCGAGGCCGTCGAAGACGCGCGGCGGTTCTTTGCGCCGAAGGTCCGTCCAGCAGCCACGACCAAAATGCCCGACTCGAAAGACAGCACGGACAAGGGCTCCGGGAGCTGAGGACGCGAGGCGATGGATCTCTATCAGCTCAAGACGTTCGTCACCGTCGCGCGCGAACGAAGCATCACACGCGCGTCCGAGCTCTTGCACCTCAGCCAGCCGGCGGTGAGCGCCCATATCAAGGCGATGGAGGAGACGCTCGACCTGACGTTGTTCGAGCGCACACCTCGCGGAATGAGCCTGACCCAAGACGGCGAGCGACTCCTCGCGAAGGCAGAGAAGACGCTGCTTGCCCATCAAGAGCTGATGGACGAGGCGAAGCGGATCAAGAAGAGCCTCAGCGGCAAGCTTCACCTCGGCGCGAGCAGCAACTCGAGCAGCGAGGCCGTTGGAAAGCTGCTGACGACGTTCTCCGATCGCTACCCCGACGTGGAGGTCGCGCTCGCGCACGGGACGTCCGTCGACATCCTCGCGGGGATTCGAAATGGCTCGCTCGACGTCGGCATCTACAACGAGGCGGCCGCGCCGCCTCCCGAGCTGACGACGCTCGAGCTGTCGCAGTTCGGCATCTGGCTGATGGCGCCCGTTGGTCTCGTCTCCACGTCGACTCCGATCGATTGGAAGGCGCTGGCAGAGCTGCCATGGGTCTATCCCGCGTCGAGCGCGTGCTGCGGACAGACCGCGGAGAACCTCTTCAAGACCTATCAATTCCGGCCGAAGCGAATCCTCAGCGTCGATCGGGAAGACGTCACACGCACGCTCATCACCGGAGGCGTCGGCGTCGGCCTCTTGCATGCCGACACAGCCGAAGAGGCTCGAGCCCGTGGAGAGCTCGAGCCCCTCTTCGAGTCGGGGACCCGCGTCCGCGTCCTCTTCGCCTATCTGACGAGCCGCGCGAACGACCCGCTGATCGCGGCGGCCGACTCCATCCTGCGCGCGACTACGGCTCCGAGCGCGCCGCCGGCGACTCCAGTGCCTTCGAAGCGGGCGCCGTCATCGCCAACACCAACGCGATGACGAGCGAGCCGACCGCAGAGACCGCACCGAGCGCAAAGGCCGCGCCGTAGCCAAAGCCCGAGACGACCATTCCAAGCGCCGGTACGCCGACGCCCATCGTCAAATCGAAGCAGGCCGTGTAGGCGCCAAGTCCGACGCCGCGATTCTGCGGCGGGACGCGCTTGATCGCCTCCACGCCAAACGCAGGGAACGCGAGCGAGAACCCAAGCCCCGTCAACGCGGCCGCCGACGCCGCCATCGCGCCCGACGTCGCGAGCCACATCCCAAGCTGACCGACGGCGGCGACGGCAGCCGAGGCCACCGCGACGCGCGCGCCACCGAACCGATCGGGCAAGCCGCCGAAGAGCAAGCGCGCGAGGACGTACGCGGCCCCGAACGCGCTCATCGCCACCGCAGAGTGCGCCCACCCATGCGCGCGGAAGTGCAGCGTCGCGAACGCAGCGATCGCGCCAAACCCGAGCGCGCAGAGCGAGAGCCCGGCGCCAGGCAGCGCGATGAGCTTCGCCACGCGATAAAACGGTAGCCGTGCGCCACCTACCGGCTTCACCGGTCGCACGAAGAAGGCCGCGACGACACCCGGCAACGGCGCGAGCGCCGCCGCGATCGCCATGCCAACGAACCCGAATGAATGATCGAGCGCAGAGCCGAGAGGAGCGCCCACCGCGAGCGCGCCGTACATCGCGATCCCGATCCACGCCATCACGACCCCCGACCGCTCCTTGCCAGCGAGCGCGATGCCCCACGCAAGCGCGCCCGTGATGACGAGGCTCTCGCCAAACCCAAGGAGCCCTCGCCCCGCGAGGAGCACGATCAGGCTCGCGACCGGCGACGAGATGACCGACGAGACAGCGTAGATCGCGCCTGCGAGCACGCTGAGCATGAGGCCCATGACAGCGGCTCTCCGCGGACCACGCTGATCGGTGCTGGTGCCTGCCGCATGACGTGTCATGAGCGTCACCCACGACTGCGCGCCAATCGCGAGACCCACCGCGAGCGATCCAAACCCGAGCGCCTCATGGACGTGCACCGGTAGGACCGGTAGCGGGAGCCCCATCGTGAGGAACTCCAGGAAGACCATCAAACACAACGGCGTAAGCTGCCTCCATAACGGCATCGCTCGAAGCTTCACCGCGTCGTCCTGCGTGTTGGGGACCAAGGACCCACCCGTCGTGGACCCTGCAATGGACTTCATCGTCGTTGGCAGTTGTGTCGTTGGTAATTGCGTATTCATGATTCTCTCGAGCCTGTGTTTCAGGCCATCGTGTGATTCAACGTTTGCGCGACGTCGGATCGCGCGGTCCTCGCGTCACTTCCCGCGGTCCTCGCGTCACTTCCCGGTCCTCGCGTCACTTCCCGCTTGGAAAGAGCGCGGCGGTTCCGAGCGCTGTGAGGTAGAGGCCGAAGCCGAAGACCGTGTGCGTGACGACGCTCTTCATGCAGTTGAAGATGGGCGTCGCCGTCTTCGACGACGCGATCCCCGCCCCGAGCGCCGGCTGCAAGATGAAGAGCGGCGCGACCACGGTGACGATCCCGATCAGGAGGGCCGGCCACAAGGACGGCGAGCGCGCCCACTTCAAGCCGAACGTCGACAGCAAGAGCGCCGCGAACGTGAGACCGATCGAGTAGTGCGCCATCCACCCGATCACGAGCTCGCCCTTCACCGGCGTCGCCTTCGCGATGCTCGGATGCATCCACTGCCCGTGCGGGAGGTGACCGATCCAACGTCCCAAGAAGGCGAAATTCAGAGACGGGATTCCGAGCTGCTTCAGCAGATACGCCCAGACGTCCATCACCAGCGTCGCGCCCGCCCCGAGCAGAACTGTCCGCAGCGCAAACTCGATCTTGTCACTCATGGGAACCTTGCCTTCGACGACGATCCGCGCCGTCACACGACACAACGTCGCCCTTCGAAGCGGCCTTATCCAATCGTCTTTCCAGAGGTGAGCCCTCAGCCCCGCTGAGGGCTGCAAGTAGGCGATGACATTCCGCGAGTTGGCGCTCGCAGGGTCTGGCCCTTGGCCGGCACGCCGATCGGTTGGGCCAGTGACGTTCTCAGCCGAGGGGCGGTGGCGTTCGTAGCGTCTGGTAGACGACGCAGTAGCGCTCGGTGAGCTCGATGAGCTTCTTCACCTTGTCTTCGCTCACCGCTTCGTCCTTGGTCATGATCCCGAATTTCAGGCGGATCGCTGTGAAGCCCACGGGCGCGTCCTTCGCGACGCCCAGCGTGCCTCGAAAGTCGAGGTCGCCTTCGGCCTCGACGGTGGTCGCGTCGCGTAGCTCGATGCCCATCGACGTCGCGACGGCGGCGAGCGTTACGCCTGCGCAGCTCGCGAGCGCCTCGAGGAGCATGTCGCCGGAGCACGCGGCGTTGCCGTCACCGCCGGTCGCTGGATGAAGGCCTGCGGGGACGCCCGGCTTTCCGGTGTCGAGCTTGAACGTCACGGTGTCCTGCGAGACCGTGCCTCTTGCGCGCAGCGTGAGCATCGCTGCCGTGGGGTCGTCCTTGTAACGAGCCTTGATCGGCGCTTGCGCCCCGCGAAGCCGTTCTGCGTCCATGGGTGGACATTACCGGGTCTCGTTCGGCCGTGCAGCGGATCGTGGCAGCGCCGTTCCTGACAAACGCATGTCAGCATCGATCTTCGGCGTGAAGTCTGCTGGTTGACACTCCCTCGTGCGCTGACCACTCTCGCGCTACCAACCACGGAGGACCACCATGTCTACGATCGAGATCGCGAAGAAGTACGTCGAGCTTTGCAAGAAGAATGACCACGAGACGATCCTCTCCACGCTGTTCTCGCCCGACGCGGTGAGCGTCGAAGCGGGGGCGCCGCCTGGCCAGTCTGCCGAGACGCGCGGTGTGAAGGGCATCGCGGAGAAGGGAAAGAAGTGGATGGAGATGCACACCGTCCACGAGGCGAACGTCGAAGGCCCTTGGCCGCATGGCAATCGGTTCGTCGTCCGCTTCGTCTACGACGTCACGAACAAGCCGAGCGGCCGTCGCCTCAAGCTCGACGAAGCGGCGCTCTTCACCGTCGAGAACGGCAAGATCGTGCGCGAAGAGTTCTTCTACGACATGGGTTGAGACAGCAGCGCAAGCACAAGCACGGCAACGAACGCGAGCGCGCCACCGCAAGCGGGCGAACGTTCGATGCCGTGCCTCCCCGTCACCCAAACGATGGACCGAGCCTCTCGCCTCGTGGTGATACCTTGGGTGGTATGAAGACGCGTCTTGCTTCATCCGTCGGTGTGACGCTCACAATCGGCGCGATCGCGCTGCCCTTGTTCGTCTCGGTGGCTTGCTCGGATTCGTCGGAGTCGCCACCTCCGGCGACCGCCGACGGCGGCCCGCCGGATGGGAAACAAGACAGCGGCGTGACCGACTCGGGCGCGACCGATACGGGCGCCAGCGATACGGGCTCCGATGCGGCGGTCGCCACCGCGCCGCTCCAGTTCGTCGGCCGGACCGATACGCGCGATCCGGCGGGCGTTCGCTTTGCGTGGCCTGGCACCCGGATCCTCGCGCGGTTCTCGGGGACGGGCGCCAAGATTCGCCTCCACGACACGGGGAAGAATCGGTTCGACGTCTCGATCGACGGAGCGCCGCCGACGGTGTTGTCCACGGCGTCGGACAACGACAACTACACGCTCGCGTCGGGCCTCACCGATGGTCCTCACGATGTCGTGCTGGTGAAGCGGACGGAGGCCTTCAACGGCGTCGTCCAGCTCTTCGAGATCACCTCGAACGAGGGGCGCGCGTTGATTCCGATTCCGGCCCCCACTGGCCGGCGCATCGAGCTCATCGGCGAGGACAACCTTTGCGGCTATGGAGTCCTCGGCGCCGACAGCTCCTGCGTCTACTCGGTGGACACCGAGTCGGAGCCGAGCAGCTATGGAGCGCTCACCGCCCTCGCGCTCAACGCCACGCACACGACGATCGCTTACACGGGTGTGGGCCTCACGCGCGACTATGCTGGCGTGACGACGAACACACTCCCGTCACGCTTTGCGCGCAGCCTCCCCGACGACGCGACGAGCACCTGGGCGTTCACGTGGATCCCGGATGTCGTCGTCGTCGAGCTCGGGCGAACGGACTTCGTGATGGGAGATCCTGGCGCCGCGTTTCGAACGGCTTACGTCAACTTCCTCGCGACGCTTCGAACGCACTATCCTTCTGCGAAGATCGTCGCGACCTTGTCGGCGAGCTTCACCGCCGGCCCGAGGCTCACCGCGCAGGGCTACATCATGGGGGCCGTGACGGATCGAAACACGGCCGGCGACGCCAACGTGTCGTACTTCGAGCTCGACGAGCAGCTCCCCGCCGACGGCTACGGCTGTGACTTCCACCCCAGCGCGACGACCCAAGGTAAAGGCGCGACCAAGCTCACCGCCGCGCTGAAGACCCTCCTCGGCTGGTAAAAGCGGCGCGAGCACCCGTTCGATCTGCGCTCTTCGCGACGCTCGATCCGCCGGAGCCTTCGATACACCTCACTCGATACGCGCCTCGAGGATCATGTTGAACGGTGTCTCGATCGCGCGACGAATCTTGCGAAAGCCGCCGGCGTCGATCACGTCACGCAAACGGCCCTCGCCTGCTTGCGCGCCGAGCGCAGGGCCGCCGAACGCGAGCGAATGGGGGACGCAGAGCATCGTCGACGCGGAGTAGAAGACGCGTCCGACGACGTTGTGATTCTCCTCCGGCTTGTCGCTCGCGAAGGGCTCGACGATCATCCACGTCCCGTCCTTTGCGATCGTCTCGCGCACGCGGCGCGCGGCGCCCTTGGGATCTTCCATGTCGTGGAGGCAATCGAAGTGCGCGATGAGGTCGTAGTCGTTTCCTGGGAAGTCCGTCGACTTTGCCACCTCGAAGGTGACGCGGTCGGCGACCCCGGCTGCCTCGGCTCGCTTTCGCGCAAGCTCGATCGACCCTGCGTGGTAATCGAAGCCCCAGAAGCGCGACTTCGGAAATGCCTTTGCCATCAGGATCGTCGATGCGCCGACGCCACAGCCGACATCAGCGACGCGCGCGCCACGACGCAGCTTCTCCTCCACACCCTCGAGCGCAGGGAGCCAGGACGAGACGAGGTTACCGATGTAGCTGGATCGGAAGAAGCGCTCGGTCCCTTGGAAGAGACAGGGATGATGATGGCCCCACTCGAAGCCGTCGCCTGAGCGGAAGTTCTGCGTCGTGCGATCGACCGCGGCCCAGCAGGCGGCGGCCACCTCGAACAGGCCAGGGAAGAACGCCGGGCTCGTCTCGTCAGCGAAGGCCGCGGCCTGCTCGGGCGGGAGGTGATAGCGCTTCGTCGCGGGATCATAGGTGACGTACCCCGCCGATGCCTGTGCGTCGAGCCACTCGCGTATGTAACGCTCGGCGCACTCGGTCCTCTTCGCGAGCTCCAAAGCGGTGACCGGCCCGGCCGCGGCCATCGCCTTCCAGATCCCGAGGCGATCGCCGATCACGACGAGGATCGAGCTCATCGTCGCGCCGATGTCCGCGACGGCCTTGTTCACGACAGCGTTCAATTTCTCTTGGTCGATCGTCATTTCCCCACACCTCGGAAAAGAGAGACAGCATCGAGCGAGGCCGCGCCTTGCTCCGTCAGAGAGGCGTGACGAAGGACCGGAACATTGTTCCGACCTCGATCGTTTCGTGTGCTTCAGCGACCGACCCATCGGTCCGGCCGCGCGCGAGGTCAGCGCCTCTTCCGCCCTTCCGGCTCGTAGGAGCAGAAGGTGCCGGTGCGGATGGTCCAGTCGAGGTGGCGGCCTAGCTCCGCATCATGCTCCCCGATCTTCTTGATCGCCTCGCGGACGCGTCGCTGGACGAGGATGCGCGCTCGCTCGGCCGCCGAGCCGCTCCTTCGTTCGCGTCCACCGAGCCCGATCGCGCCGGCGAGCTGCTCGGTGAGCGCCTCGAGCTCCCCTCTCGTCCGATCGAGGCGCGCCGCATCAGCGCACCGTTCGGCGTCAGCGAGCTCCTCGCGAAGCTCGGCGATGCGCGCGCGGTAGGCGTCACGTGCACGCACGTCGATCACCTCGCCCGCGTCGCCGAGGTCGACGACGGCCTGCGACGCCGCCGGATCGCTCGCGAGATCGAGCGCGTGGACTTCACGCTCCGGACACGACACGAGCCGCGCGACCATCGCGATGCCTCGCACGTCCTTCAGGGCGAACGTGCGGTCGCCGCGCGTGATGCTCCACCTCTCCCCGGCACGTGTGATCGCGAACGGTCCGAACGACGATGTCGGCGACGAGGGCGACGAGGACGATGCAGACACACGCGCCACCGTCGCGAGCTTCGCCAGCGCGTCCTCGGCGCGGCGCACGACGACGGGCATACGGAGCGTCGTGGCGATCGCCAGCGCGTCGTCGAGCGCGGCGCGCGCCGAGGCATCGTCCCTTCCTCGTTCGGTCCTGGCGAGACCTTCACCCAACGTGAGCTGCACCCACGCCCGTGGTCCGCTGGCGGCGGCCTTCTCACACACGTCGAGCGCGTCGCGGGCATGACGGACCCCGTCTTCGTGACGGCCGCATGCAAAGGCGGTCGCGGCGAGCGCCTGCGCGATCGGAAGCCCGCAGACGAACGCAAATGGCCCCCAGCACGAGAAGGCGGCGTCCTCGTGATGGTCCGAGATCCACGTGTAGAGCGCCGCCGCCTCCTCGCGTGCGCCGCAATGCGCGGCTGCGTTGGCGGCCATCGTACGAATGTTTCGCGCTTTGCCCGCGCAGGAGGTGTAGACGATGGTTCGAAGCGCGTCGATCGCGCGCGCCTGCTCACCAAGCGCCGCCGCTCCGGAGGAGACCACCCAGCTCGAGCGCACGAAGCGCGCCGGTCATTCGCGCGGGCAGGTCGTCGTTGTTGCCGCCGACGATGGACAGACAGAAGCGATGAAGCGCGATGCACCGTGTCGCGTTGGGATCTTCGCCGCGCAGCTCGGTCGCGATGGCATGCGCCTCGGTCGCGAGGGCTTCGCATTCGTCATATCGCCCATCGAGCATCGCGTACATCGAACGAACGAGCGGCGTGGACCATCGATGGCGCGGGCTCCCCAGCGCATCAGCACGCATGCTCGGAGCCTCTGGTCGCTGGCCCGGCCACCCCTTCTGTGGTCTCTTGCGGCCATCATGAGCACCAAGGGCGGGTCATCAACCGATCGTAAGGATCGGATCGCGCGCGCGATCGAGCGCATCAAGACGTGGATGCAGGCGCACGGCGCTTCGGTGCTCGTCGACAACCTGGAGGAAGGTGCGTCTGCCGAGCGCCTCGATACGTTCGAGACGAAGATCGGCGCCGCGCTTCCTCCCGACCTTCGGGCGCTCTGGTCGATTCACGCCGGGCAAGCCGATGAGCACGACGGGTTCGTCGGCGCGATGGACTTGCTCGGTCCCGAGGAAGCGCTCGGGGAGCGCGAGAGCCTCATGATGTTTCTCGGGTTCCTCCGCGAGGAGCCGAAGAGCTGGGCGGAGGCGGGCGTGTCGAAGGAGGAGGTCACGTCCGATGCGTGGCTCACGATCGCCGCGCGCGGCTATGCAGACTCGCTCGTCGTCAACCTCCTCACCGGCCGCGTCTTCACGTGCGAGAAGGACGCGCCGCCGTTTCATCTCGTCGCCGGCTCGATCCTCGAATGGATCGAGACGTACGCCGACCGCGTCGAGCGCGGCGAGTACACGGTCGAAGAAGGCTTCGGCGAGTGCTACC